>NZ_JBXASD010000013.1:121984-196053 GCF_058808955.1 Undibacterium sp. GW821-FHT11B02
GCCGGGCATCATCCAGCGTGCGCTTGCAGGCGCACGCAGCTCGAAGGCTAAAAGTCGTCCACTTGGACGACTTTTTTTACGCCTTCAAGTGCACATGGATTGCTAAAAAACAAACTGGTTGATCAAAGCAAGAACTAATTGCTGACATCGCCGGGCATCATCCAGCGTGCGCTTGCAGGCGCACGCAGCTCGAAGGCTAAAAGTCGTCCACTTGGACGACTTTTTTACGCCTTCAAGTGCACATGGATTGCTAAAAACAAACTGGTTGATCAAAGCAAGAACTAATTGCTGACATCGCCGGGCATCAATAGCGTGCGCTTGTCGGCGCACGCTGCTCGAAGACTAAAATCGCCCTCCGGGGCGATTTTTTTACGTCTATATGAATGAAGATGTATATTGGAAGCCTGAGCGTGAAGGGTGCATGTCCCTGAGTTTGTTTTCATCGGCAATAATCGGGGTTATACTTCGCACACTTTTGCATCCCTTGCCCAGGCAAGTGACATATTCCACAGATTACGATAGCAAGAATGGCACCTATACTAAAACGAAAGCCCAAAGGCAGTTTCAAGTTATTCCCCAAGGGCATGCGCAAGAATGCGGCTGCGGGCGCGCATGAGGGGGAAGAGGTACGTGTCCCAGCCAAACCCAGGCGTGGTATTTACCTGTTGCCGAATGCTTTTACGACAGCAGCCCTGTTTTGCGGTTTCTATGCCATTGTGATGGCGATGAATCAACGTTTTGACCAGTCTGCACTGGCGATTTTTGTAGCCATGGTGCTGGATAGTCTGGATGGTCGCGTGGCCCGTATGACCAATACCCAAAGTGAATTTGGTGCCCAGTACGATAGCTTGTCTGACATGATTTCTTTTGGCGCAGCGCCAGCATTGGTTGCCTATGAATGGTCGTTAAAAGGCATGGGCAAGCTGGGCTGGCTGGCGGCCTTTGTGTATTGTGCCGGTGCTGCTTTACGCCTGGCTCGTTTTAATACAAATATAGGGATCGTCGATAAGCGCTACTTCCAGGGTTTGCCTAGCCCGGCTGCTGCAGCCTTGGTGGCTGGCTTTGTGTTGCTGATGGAAGACTTGCACTTCCCCGGGCGTGAACTAAGCTGGAGCACCTGGAGCATTACCTTGTTTGCAGGTTTGACCATGGTAACCAATGTACCTTTCTATAGCTTCAAGGATGTCAATCTGCGTCGGTCTGTGCCGTTTATCGCCCCATTTTTGATTGTATTGGCCTATGTTGCAGTGGTCAGTGATCCACCCAAGGTCTTGTTTGGCTTGTTCGTGTTGTATGGCTTGTCTGGCTATGTCGTGTTGTTGTGGCGCTGGCGCAAAGGCAGGCCTGTCAGTATTGTGCAGACCAGTGTTGAGCATCATGAAGAAAAATAAGCGTGCCTGAAGCAATGTCGGCCAGATAAAATTTGGTGTTTTAAAAGAAAAGCCGCAATGCAGAAAATGTATTGCGGCTTTTTTGCTTTTTCGCCTGAGAAAAATAGGATTTTACTGCTATAAATTCTTGCACTTTTTTGTAATCGCGCTTATAGTCTTTGGCATGAACTTCGCATCCACATCAATAGCAAAAAATACTACGGCAGGCCTGTCTGGTCTGCTATCGCTATTGCTGGTATCTCTACTAGCGGTTACGCGCTAAATCCCCCACACCCACAATTCGAGTAGTCTCATCACCCATGTGCGTCTTGCAAGGGTAGGCTGAAGAATATTCACAATTTGCAGTTTTATCTCATATCAATTTTGTAAATTTATCTCAGGAGCAAAATCATGGCCGACAAACTCATCATATTTGACACAACCTTGCGCGATGGCGAACAATCACCTGGTGCATCCATGACCAAGGATGAAAAAATCCGCATTGCCAAGCAACTGGAAAGAATGAAGGTCGACGTGATCGAGGCTGGTTTTGCTGCAGCGTCGCCAGGTGATTTTGAATCCATCAAGGCGATCGCTTCCATCATCAAGGATTCCACGATTTGCTCCCTGTCGCGAGCCAATGACCGTGATATCGCCCGCGCCGCCGAAGCCTTGCAAGCCGCACAGCGCAAGCGTATCCATACATTCATTGCAACTTCTCCTTTGCATATGGAAAAGAAATTGCGCATGACACCAGATCAGGTACTGGAGCAGGCAATACAGGCCGTGCGCTATGCCCGTAACTTTACAGATGACGTGGAATTCAGTCCGGAAGATGGCAGCCGTTCGGATATGGACTTCTTGTGCCGCGTGCTGGAAGCGGTCATCAAGGAAGGCGCAACCACCATCAATTTTGCTGACACCGTTGGTTATGCTGTGCCTGAACTGTACGGTAATATGTTGAAATCCCTGCGTGAACGTATCCCTAATTCTGACAAGGCTATCTGGTCGGTGCACTGTCACAACGATCTGGGTATGGCCGTGGCGAATTCCCTGGCCGGTGTCATGATAGGTGGCGCACGCCAGATCGAATGTACGATCAATGGCCTGGGTGAGCGTGCAGGTAACACCGCCCTTGAAGAAATCGTTATGGCAGTGCGTACCCGCAAAGATTATTTTGATCTGCAACTGGGTATTGATATTAGTCAGATCGTGCCGGCATCCAAGCTGGTGTCACAAATCACCGGTTTTGCCGTGCAGCCAAATAAGGCAGTGGTGGGTGCGAATGCGTTTGCCCACGCATCCGGCATTCATCAGGATGGCATCTTGAAAGCGCGTGACACCTATGAAATCATGCGTGCGGAAGATGTGGGCTGGAGTGCCAACAAACTGGTCCTGGGTAAATTGTCTGGCCGTAACGCCTTCAAGCAACGTCTGGAAGAATTGGGTATAACATTGGAATCCGAAGCTGATGTCAATGCTGCCTTTGCCCGCTTCAAGGAACTGGCCGACCGTAAGTCTGAAATATTCGACGAAGATATTCTTGCCCTGGTGTCTGATGAAGAGCATGCACAAAACAATGATGCCTTCCATTATGTTTCTCTTTCACAACGCTCTGAAACTGGTGAGTTGCCATTTGCTAAAGTTGTATTTACTTCGGATGGTAAGGAAGTTACCTGTGAAGGTAATGGTAATGGTCCGGTTGATGCCATCGTCAATGCGATTGATTCCAAAGTGCAGAGCGGAGCAGAGTTGTTGTTGTTTTCTGTGAATGCTATTACCACAGGTACCCAGTCCCAGGGCGAAGTCACTATGCGTCTGTCTAAAGCGGGTCGTATAGTCAATGGTGTTGGTGCAGATCCTGATATTGTTGTTGCCTCAGCGAAAGCTTATTTGTCAGCATTGAATAAATTGCAGTCAAAGATCGAGAAATTGAATCCCCAGATTTAAAGCAAGATTTGATTCCAGCTTAAAACGGTGGTATAGTCATGGGTCCCGTCATTCCGGCGGGATTGCTATTTCACGATAACGATGGTTTTGTTGATGTTTTTATAAATACGACGACTCTTGTTATCGCATGTTAAGGGAAATTATGTCTATCGAAAAAAATGCAAAAGCCGCTATCGTAGCGGACAATGCCCGTGGTCAAAATGACACAGGCTCTCCTGAAGTGCAAGTTGCTCTGTTGACTGCACGTATCAATGACCTGAATGGTCACTTCAAGGCTCACTCTAAAGATCACCACTCCCGTCGTGGTTTGATCATGATGGTTAACCGTCGTAAGAGTCTGCTGTCTTACCTGAAAGGTAAAGACCTGAATCGCTATCGCTCACTGATCGAAAAACTCGGCTTGCGTAAGTAATTCTTGCTGAGCTTAGCAAATCATTGGTAGTAAAAAGCCTGCGTCAGTTTTCTGTCGCAGGCTTTTTGTCTATGTAGAGTTTTAGTTTCTCCCAGTTTTAGCCAGGTTTTTGACGAAAATGTTGAAAACAGGCAAAAAGCAATCCAGGCGGGTTGCTCGCGGTGAGGTGAACGACAGCGCCTGAAAATCTGTCGGCAAAATAGAAAGGACACATTGTGTTTAATAAAATTACCAAAACCTTCCAATACGGTCAGCACCAGGTCACACTGGAAACCGGTGAAATCGCCCGCCAGGCTTCTGGCGCGGTCATGGTATCCATAGAAGATACCGTTGTACTGGCAACCGTGGTTGCAAAGAAGGATGCCAAGCCAGGTCAGGATTTCTTTCCTCTGACCGTGGATTACATGGAAAAAACTTATGCTGCCGGCCGCATCCCTGGCGGTTTCTTCAAGCGCGAAGGTCGTCCATCGGAAAAAGAAACACTGACTTCCCGTTTGATCGACAGGCCTATCCGCCCTCTGTTCCCAGAAGGCTACCTGAACGAAGTTCAGGTCATCGTGCATGTCTTGTCCGTCAATCCTGAAATCGATCCTGATATCGCTGCGATGATCGGTGCTTCTGCTGCGATTTCCGTTGCTGGTATCCCATTCAGTGGTCCGGTTGGTGCAGCACGTGTTGGCTATATCGATGGTCAATATGTATTGAACCCGACTGCGACGCAACTGAAGCAATCCAAGCTGGATCTGGTTGTTGCCGGTACTGAGCAAGCCGTATTGATGGTCGAATCCGAAGCGCAGCAATTGTCTGAAGAAGTCATGCTGGGTGCGGTTGTTTTCGGTCACGAACAAATGAAGGCTGTTATCGATGCGATCCATGAACTGGTACGTGACGGTGGCAAACCTGAAGTGCAATGGGCGCCTGCTGCAAAAAATGAGCCACTGATTGCTGCGGTAACTGCAGTAGCAGAGCCTTTGTTGCGCGCTGCTTACCAAACCAAAGAAAAACAGGCTCGTACTGAGCAACTGAAGGCGGCAACGTCTACTGTCGCTGTGGCGCTGGCTGAACAAGCTGCTGCCAAAGGCGAAGCTGCTCCTGATTCATCGGAAGTCGGCAATATCCTGTTCGATCTGGAGGCGAAAATCGTTCGCTCCCAAATCCTTGAAGGTGAACCACGTATCGATGGTCGTGATACACGCACAGTGCGTCCTATCAGTATCCGTACCGGCGTTCTGCCACGTACGCATGGTACAGCCCTGTTCACACGTGGTGAAACTCAGGCTTTGGTGATTGCAACGCTGGGTACTGCCCGTGACGAGCAAAAAATTGATGCGCTGATGGGTGAGTATTCTGACCGCTTCATGCTGCACTACAATATGCCTCCGTTTGCCACTGGCGAAACAGGTCGCGTTGGTACACCTAAGCGTCGTGAAATCGGCCATGGCCGTTTGGCTAAGCGTGCATTGCAGGCTGCCTTGCCTGATCCGGAAGATTTCAGCTACTCTGTGCGTCTGGTTTCTGAAATTACTGAATCCAATGGTTCTTCTTCCATGGCTTCCGTCTGCGGCGGCTGCCTGGCGTTGATGGACGCTGGCGTGCCGATGAAAGCACACGTTGCCGGTATCGCCATGGGCCTGATCAAAGATGGCAACAAGTTTGCCGTTCTGACAGACATCCTGGGTGATGAAGATCACCTCGGCGACATGGACTTTAAAGTGGCCGGTACAGCAGAGGGTATTACTGCCCTGCAAATGGATATCAAAATCCAGGGCATCACCAAAGAAATCATGCAAGTCGCTCTGGCGCAGGCCAAAGAAGGTCGTGTGCATATTCTGGGCAAAATGCAGGAAGCCGTACCTGTCGGCAAATCTGAATTGTCTGACTTTGCTCCACGTCTGATCACGATCAAGATCAACCCGGAAAAAATCCGTGATGTTATCGGTAAAGGTGGTGCAGTGATTCGTGCATTGACAGAAGAAACCGGCACGCAAATCGATATCAGCGATGAAGGTGTGGTCACTATTGCTTCTGTTGATGCAGCAGCAGGTCAGGAAGCCAAACGTCGCATCGAAGAATTGACTGCAGAAGTTGAAGTCGGCAAAGTTTACGAAGGTACAGTATTGAAATTGCTGGACTTCGGTGCGATTGTGCAAATCATGCCTGGTAAAGACGGTTTGCTGCACATCAGCCAAATCGCCAATGAGCGTGTGAATGCCGTTGCTGATTACCTCAAAGAAGGTCAGCAAGTGCGTGTCAAAGTGCTGGAAACAGATGACCGCGGTCGCTTCAAGTTGTCCATGAAGGCGGCTTTGGCTGAGTCTGAAGCACAAGGTCAGCCACAGCAACAACAGCAGCAACAGTAATAGTGGCGGGTAATAAGGCAGTCATCTGCTTTGTGCCGTCAGACTGAAAAATGAAGAAACGCCCATGCTTTGCACGGGCGTTTTTTTATTCGCTTACAATTCAAGCCCAAGAGTTCACTTTATGGATGAGTCCACATGAAAACTGAAATGCGTGCCATAGAAATCACCCAGTACGGCAAGCCAGAAGTGTTGCAGATTGCTACGCGACCTGTGCCAGTGCCAGGTAAAGGGGAATTATTGATACGGGTCAGTGCTGCCGGTGTGAACAGACCTGATGTGTTGCAGCGTCTTGGTTTTTACCCGGTACCTGCTGGTGCTTCAGATTTGCCTGGCCTGGAAGTGGCGGGGGAGGTAGTTGCTGGCGACCTGGATGGGAGTGGGTTTCAGGTTGGTGACCAGGTTTGTGCTTTAGTACAAGGCGGTGGCTATGCTGAATATTGCGTGGCACCGGCTGGGCAGTGCCTGAAGGTGCCGCAGGGCCTGTCTTTACTGGAGGCGGCATCTTTGCCGGAAACTTATTTTACGGTCTGGAGCAACGTATTTCAGCGCGCCCATTTATCACCGGGCGAAAGTTTTCTGGTGCAGGGCGGTACATCGGGTATTGGTGTTGCCGCAATTCAAATTGCCAAGGCTTTGGGACATCGTGTCTTTGCTACTGCTGGTTCGGATGAAAAATGTCGGGCGACAGAAAAACTGGGTGCAGAACGTGGCATTAACTACAAGACTGAACAATTTACCGATGTCGTCAAGGAGTTGACAGCAGGTAAAGGTGTTGATGTCATTCTTGATATGGTGGCTGGCAGTTATGTGCCGCAAGAGATCAATTGCCTCGCTGATGATGGTCGCCTTGCTATTATTGCCTTGCTGGGTGGATCTAGTGCCGAACTGGACCTGAGTCAAGTATTGCGCCGCCGCCTGACGGTCACTGGTTCTACTCTGCGTCCACGCTCAGTGGCGTTCAAAAAAATAATTGCGACTGAGTTGCAAGAGCATGTCTGGCCGCTACTGAGTTCCAGGGCGATCGTGCCTGTGATACATCACGTCTTCCCTCTCGCCCAGGCAGCGCAGGCGCATACCATGATGGAGGAGGGGGCGCATATAGGAAAAATCATGCTGTCCATGGATGTGGGCTAAGGCGCTATAGTATTGTCGGCATGATCAAAAAGATGGCTTGCGTGCACTAAAATCGCTCTTTGACAGGCCGTATGAGGCAGCTTTTGTAGTCATAAAGTCATAAACCTGAGTGTGCTGGTTTGACCCTGATAGCGCTGAGGGCTACAATAGACGGTTATTTATATTTTGGCTTACTATGCGACGCACCTTAATAGCCGGTAACTGGAAGATGAATGGTGGTTTTTCTGCTAATCGTTCATTGTTGTCTGAAATAAAGGCAGGTTTGCCTGCATCGTTGAACTGTGATGTTCTGGTGTGCCCACCAGCACCTTATCTGGCACAATGCGCTGAATTATTGGCGAGTAGTGCTGTCATGTGGGGCGCACAAGATGTTTCAGTGCATGCGCAGGGTGCTTATACCGGCGAGATATCGGCAGCCATGCTGGCGGATTGCGGCAGCAAGTATGTGATAGTCGGGCATTCCGAACGCCGTGCTTATCACGCTGAAAGCGATGAGCTGGTGGCGCAGAAGGCGTTGCGCTTGCAGACGTCGGGTCTGTTGCCTATCGTTTGTGTTGGTGAAACGCTGGAACAACGCGAAAGCGGTCAAACCAATAAAGTGGTGGCTGCTCAGTTGAATGCAGTTCTGGATGTGTTGGGCGATATGACAGCGATGGTCGTTGCCTACGAGCCGGTATGGGCAATAGGTACTGGCAAGACAGCAACGCCGCAAATGGCGCAGGACGTGCATCAATTCCTGCGTCAACAGATGGCGGTCAGAAATGCTGATGCGGCTGGCAAAGTGCAAATCTTGTACGGTGGCAGCATGAAGCCGGAAAATGCCGCAGAATTACTGGCGATGCCTGATATAGATGGTGGGCTGATAGGTGGCGCAGCATTGAAATCGCAGGACTTCCTGTCGATTATTGCAGCGGCCTGAGAACCTGTAGCGAGCGTGCGTCAGCGGGGTCAGGGTAAAGCGCAGCATAAAAAGCGGAATGTACTTTGGTACATGAGCATTTTGAGCCCTGATCACGCACGCGCAGTAAGATCGCAAACAGGTTCTGAGTTATTTGAATTAATTTGTTGAATGCTTAATTTTTTTTGGATGTCTTGAATGCAAACTTTATTTACGTTGGTTGTGGTTGTTCAGGTGTTGTCAGCTTTGGCAATTATTGGCCTGGTTTTGTTGCAGCACGGCAAAGGTGCTGATATGGGAGCCTCTTTTGGTTCTGGCGCATCTGGCAGCCTGTTTGGTGCAACTGGCTCGTCCAACTTCCTGTCGAAGGCAACAGGCGTTGCTGCGGCGATCTTTTTTGCTGCGACTTTGGGGCTGGCAGTTTCCAGTGGCAATCGTAAGCCTGCCATAGGTGTCATGGAGGGTGTGGCAGCAGTTAAGCCAGTAGCGCCTGCAGCTTCTGCGGGTACGGCTTCCGCTCCGGTTGTTACCCCTGTGCCTGCTTCCTCTGCTTCAGCTGGTCAGGCAAACCAGATTCCAAAATAATTGATTTTGCTCAGCAAAAAACATTGAATTGCCGCAATTGTGCGTTGAACAATGAGGCTATACATAGTAGAATGCTGGGCTTAGGCCGACGTGGTGAAATTGGTAGACACGCTATCTTGAGGGGGTAGTGGCGAAAGCTGTACGAGTTCGAGTCTCGTCGTCGGCACCAAAAAAATAGAGTCAGTTTTCTTTGCTGGCTTGGTCGAGGAAGCAGTTGTTTATTGTTTGTTAGTATCAATAAGTGACTTGCTTCAATCTGGCGTTCAACTACAGGTAGCCTAACGTGAACCTCGAAAATTATTTCCCAGTTCTTCTCTTTATTCTGGTTGGTATCGCTGTAGGTGTGGTGCCGCAAGTGTTGGGGCGTATTCTCGCTCCGTATAAACCGGACTCTCAAAAAAATTCTGCTTACGAATGCGGTTTTGAAGCATTTGAAGATGCGCGCATGAAGTTTGACGTGCGCTACTACCTGGTGGCAATTTTGTTCATTTTGTTTGATCTGGAAACGGCATTCTTCTTCCCTTGGGGTGTGGCGATGCGTGATCTTGGCTGGAATGGCTTTTTGATCATGCTTGGCTTCGTGCTGGAATTTGGTGTGGGTTTTTGGTACATCTGGAAAAAAGGCGCTCTGGATTGGGAGTGATGAATTATGGCAATTGAAGGTGTATTGAGTGAAGGCTTTGTCACCACTACGGCAGACAAGCTGATCAACTGGACGCGTACCGGTTCCATGTGGCCTATGACCTTTGGTCTGGCCTGTTGTGCCGTTGAAATGATGCATGCTGGTGCGTCACGTTACGATCTGGATCGTTTTGGCGTAGTGTTTCGTCCGTCGCCACGTCAGTCTGACGTGATGATTGTTGCTGGTACGCTGTGTAACAAGATGGCACCTGCGTTGCGCAAGGTGTATGACCAGATGGCAGAGCCGCGCTGGGTTATTTCCATGGGCTCGTGTGCTAACGGTGGTGGTTATTATCACTATTCATATTCCGTGGTGCGTGGTTGTGATCGTATTGTTCCTGTGGATGTGTATGTGCCAGGTTGCCCGCCAACGGCAGAGGCCCTGATGTACGGCATCATACAGTTGCAAAACAAGATCAAGCGTACCAACACCATTGCGCGTTAATTGCGTCGTCGCCGGGGCAACATTAAATTATGACTACCAAACTGGAAAACCTTGAGACGGCAGTAAAAACGGTCTTGGGTGAACGCATTCTGGAATTGAAAAATGCGCTGGGTGAAATCACTATCGTGGTTTCTGCTGCAGCTTATCTTGATGTGATGCTTGCCTTGCGCGATCATCCGGATACCTGTTTTGAAGAATTGATCGACCTGTGTGGTGTTGATTATTCCACTTATGGTGATGGCATTTGGGAAGGCGCGCGTTATGCCGCCGTTTCGCATTTGCTGTCCATTAAAAATAACTGGCGTTTGCGCGTGCGTGTCTTCGCACCGGATGATGAAATGCCGGTCGTGCCTTCTTTGATCGATGTCTGGAATGCAGCCAACTGGTATGAGCGTGAAGCGTTCGACTTGTTTGGTATCTTGTTTGATGGTCACAATGACTTGCGTCGCATTCTGACCGATTATGGTTTTATCGGACATCCTTTCCGTAAAGACTTTCCAGTTTCCGGCTATGTTGAAATGCGTTATGACGCAGATCAAAAGCGCGTCGTTTACCAGCCTGTCACGATAGAACCACGCGAAAATGTGCCGCGTATCATTCGTGAAGAACATTACGGGATGAAATAATGGCTGAGATTAAGAATTACACATTGAACTTTGGTCCACAGCATCCTGCTGCGCATGGTGTGTTGCGCCTGGTGCTTGAGCTCGATGGCGAAGTCATACAACGTGCTGATCCGCACATTGGTCTGTTGCATCGTGCTACGGAAAAACTGGCAGAGCAAAAAACCTTCCTGCAATCCGTGCCTTACATGGATCGCCTGGACTACGTATCCATGATGGCCAATGAACATGCCTATGTCATGGCGATTGAAAAGATGCTGGGTCTGGAAGTGCCTTTGCGTGCGCAGTATATCCGCGTCATGTTTGATGAAATTACGCGCTTGCTGAACCACTTGCTGTGGATAGGCGCGCATGCGCTGGACGTGGGCGCGATGGCGGTGTTCCTGTACGCTTTCCGTGAACGTGAAGACCTGATGGATTGCTATGAAGCGGTCTCGGGTGCACGTTTGCATGCAGCTTACTATCGCCCTGGTGGTGTATATCGTGATTTGCCGGATCAAATGCCGCAATTCACGACATCGGCTTTGAAAAATGAAAAAGCGATGCGTCTGTTGAATGAAAGTCGTCAGGGTTCTCTGCTGGATTTCATTGAAGACTTCACCAACCGCTTTCCTAAATACGTCGACGAATACGAAACACTGTTGACCGACAATCGTATCTGGAAACAGCGTCTGGTTGGTATTGGTGTGGTCTCGCCTGAACGTGCCAAAGCTATGGGCTTTACTGGTCCTATGTTGCGTGGTTCCGGCATCGAATGGGATTTGCGCAAGAAGCAGCCGTATGAAGTCTATGACTTGCTGGATTTTGATATCCCGGTTGGCGTGAATGGCGACAGCTACGACCGTTATCTGGTGCGCGTGGAAGAAATGCGCCAGTCCAACCGCATTATCAAACAATGCGTGGAATGGCTAAGAAATAACCAGGGCCCGGTGATTACCGATAACCACAAGGTTGCGCCACCGCATCGCGTGAACATGAAGTCGAATATGGAAGAACTCATCCATCACTTCAAACTGTTCACCGAGGGTTTCCATGTTCCTGCTGGCGAAGCCTATGCCGCGGTTGAACATCCTAAAGGCGAGTTTGGTATTTACTTGATGTCCGATGGTGCTAACAAGCCTTATCGTCTGAAAATCCGTGCGCCAGGTTTCGCGCACTTGCAGGGTTTGGATGAAATGGCAAAAGGTCACATGATTGCTGATGCGGTAACGATCATCGGTACTCAGGATATTGTGTTTGGTGAGATTGACAGATAAAGCGGCGCCCTGAGGGCGTCGAATCGAGGCATTAGCTATGGTGTTATCAGAGCAGGCATTTAAAAAAATTGATCGTGAACTGGCAAAGTTCCCGGCTGACCAGCGCCAGTCCGCTGTGATGGCCGCATTGGCTATCGCCCAGGATGAAACTGGCTGGGTTTCTCCCGAAGTTATGCAGACCCTGGCTGATTACATCGGCATGCCCGCTGTAGCAGTGCAGGAAGTCGCGACTTTCTACAATATGTACAACACCAAGCCAGTGGGCAAGTTCAAGATTTCGGTCTGTACTAACTTGCCTTGCGCCTTGTCTGGTGGCGAGCGTGCAGCACATCATCTGAAGCAAAAGCTCGGTATCGATTACAAGGAAACTACGGCAGATGGCCAATTCACCCTGGTTGAAGGTGAATGCATGGGTGCCTGTGGTGACGCGCCTGTGATGATCGTCAATAACAAACGTATGTGCAGTTTCATGTCGAATGAAAAAATCGATGGCCTGGTCAATGAACTGAAAGAGGCGGGTAAATAATGACGAGTCTGCACAATCGCCATATTAAACCTTTGATACTGGCAGGTCTGGATGGCAAGAACTGGCATCTGCAAGATTACGTAGCACGTGGTGGCTATGAATCCCTGAAACGTATCCTGAATGAAAAAATCCCGCCTGAGCAAGTGATTGCCGAATTGAAGGCGTCTTCTTTGCGCGGTCGCGGTGGTGCGGGTTTTCCTACCGGCTTGAAATGGAGTTTCATGCCGCGTCAGTTCCCAGGGCAAAAATACCTGGTCTGTAATACCGACGAAGGCGAACCTGGTACATTCAAGGATCGTGACATCATCCGTTATAACCCGCATGCCCTGATCGAAGGCATGGCCATAGGCGCTTACGCCATGGGCATCACTGTGGGTTACAACTATATTCACGGCGAGATTTTTGCTGATTACGACCGCTTTGAAGAAGCGCTGGAAGAGGCACGTGCAGCCAATATGCTGGGCGACAAGATTGCTGGTTCTGAATTTAATTTCCAGTTGCATGCTTTCCACGGCTACGGTGCCTATATCTGCGGCGA
Source organism: Undibacterium sp. GW821-FHT11B02 (assembly GCF_058808955.1). Classification (NCBI taxonomy): domain Bacteria; kingdom Pseudomonadati; phylum Pseudomonadota; class Betaproteobacteria; order Burkholderiales; family Oxalobacteraceae; genus Undibacterium; species Undibacterium sp. GW821-FHT11B02. The sequence goes on from NZ_JBXASD010000013.1 coordinate 134,763, forward strand.
AGAAACAGCCTTGCTGGAATCGCTGGAAGGCAAAAAAGGGCAGCCGCGCTTCAAGCCGCCTTTCCCTGCCAGCTTTGGTTTGTATGGCAAACCAACCACGATCAACAACACAGAAACTTTTGCAGCCGTGCCATTTGTGTTTGCCATGGGCGGTGAAAAATACGCTGCGCTAGGTAAGCCTAATAATGGCGGCACCAAGATTTTCTCCATGTCTGGTGACGTAGCCAAACCAGGTAACTATGAAGTGCCGTTGGGTACACCATTTGCGACCTTGCTGGAACTGGCTGGTGGCATGCGCGACGGCAAAAAGATCAAGGCAGTTATCCCCGGTGGTTCTTCCATGCCTGTGTTGACGGGTGATGTGATGATGGCTACGGATATGGATTACGATTCTATCGCCAAGGCTGGTTCCATGCTGGGTTCTGGTGCGGTCATCGTCATGGATGAAACGCGCTGTATGGTGAAATCATTGCTGCGTCTGTCCTACTTCTATTTTGAAGAATCCTGCGGTCAGTGCACACCATGCCGTGAAGGTACGGGCTGGTTGTATCGCATGGTGCACAGGATAGAGCATGGCCAGGGTCGTGCAGATGATCTGGATATGCTGAACTCCATCGCTGACAACATACAGGGCAAGACAATTTGTGCCCTCGGTGATGCAGCGGCGATGCCAGTACGCGCTTTCATCAAGAATTTCCGCGAAGAATTTGAATATCACATCGAGCATAAGCATTGCTTGGTGCCCACTTACATGTAAGCCAGCTTCGGTTAGCACACTTAGAGTAGACCATGGTTGAAATCGAAATAGACGGCAAAAAAGTCGAAGTCCAAGAGGGCAGTATGGTGATGGACGCTGCCAATAAGCTTGGCACCTACATCCCGCACTTTTGCTATCACAAAAAATTATCTATTGCGGCTAACTGCCGCATGTGTCTGGTCGAGGTTGAAAAAGCACCGAAGCCTTTGCCTGCCTGTGCGACTCCTGTCACACCTGGCATGATCGTGCGTTCATCAAGCGACAAGGCAGTAAAAGCACAAAAAGCGGTGATGGAATTCTTGCTCATCAATCACCCGCTGGATTGCCCTATCTGCGATCAGGGCGGTGAATGTCAGTTGCAGGATCTGGCTGTTGGTTACGGTGGCACGGCTTCCCGCTACGAAGAAGAGAAGCGCGTTGTATTCCATAAAGATGTCGGCCCGCTGGTATCCATGGAAGAAATGAGCCGTTGCATACACTGCACACGTTGCGTACGTTTCGGCCAGGAAATCGCTGGCGTCATGGAACTGGGCATGCTTAACCGTGGCGAACATTCTGAAATTACTTCCTTCGTCGGCAAAACGGTTGATTCCGAATTGTCAGGCAACATGATTGATCTGTGCCCGGTAGGGGCACTGACATCCAAGCCTTTCCGTTACTCTGCCCGTACCTGGGAATTATCCCGCCGTAAATCGGTGAGTGCCCATGATGGCCTGGGTTCCAACCTGATTGTTCAAGTCAAGAACAACAAGGTCATGCGCGTGGTACCACTGGAAAACGAAGAAATCAATGAATGCTGGATTTCCGATAAAGACCGTTTCTCTTACGAAGCACTGAACAGCACAGAACGCCTGACCAAGCCTATGATCAAGCAGGGCGGTGAATGGCAGGAAACTGACTGGCAGACTGCACTTGAATATGTCGCGCACGGTTTGCGTAACGTCAAGCATGAACATGGTGCTGAGTCCATCGCAGCCGTTGCAGCACCAAGTGCCACGCTGGAAGAACTGACGCTGTTACAGCGTGTAGTACGCGGTTTGGGCTCAGACAATGTTGATTTCCGTCTGCGTCAGTCTGACTTTGCTTTGAATTCTGCTGTCAAGCCTTGGCTGGGAACCAGTATCGTCAAATTTGCACAGTTGAAAAATGTATTCGTGATTGGCTCTTTCTTGCGTAAAGACCATCCTTTGCTGACTGCGCGTCTGCGTCAATCAGTAAAAATGGGTGCCAAGCTTAGCATTTTGAATGCAACTGATGATGACTTGCTCATCAAGCTGGCAAACAAGGCAGTGATTGCACCCTCGCTGTGGACGTCTTTCCTGGCAGAAGTTGCGGTAGCTGTGGCAGCAAAAAAAGAAATCGCCAAACCAGCCGGTCTGGAAGCAGTGCAGGCGTCTGCAACTGCTGAAGCAATCGCAGCAAGTCTGGCGGCGGGCAATGCCGGTGTATTCCTTGGTAACACAGCGTCTTACCATCCAGAAGCATCAAAATTGCATGCATTGGCACAATGGATTGCAGAAAATGCCGGTAGCGAATTTGGTTATCTGACAGAAGCCGCTAACACCGTTGGTGGTTACCTGGCAAATGCGATTCCGGCCAACAATGCCAAGCCAGTATTTACTGAGGTTAAAAAAGCCTACATCGTGCTGCATGCCGAACCTTTGCTTGATAGCGCTTATCCGGTGCAGGCTAAAGCAGCATTGGATCAGGCTGATATGGTTGTCGTCATGTCGTCATTCAAGCATGGTGCCGAATATGCAGATGTCTTGCTGCCGGTTTCTCCATTCACTGAAACTGCCGGTACTTTCGTCAGTTGTGAAGGTCGTGCACAAAGCTTCCACGGTGTTGTCAAACCTTTGGGCGATACCCGTCCGGCATGGAAAGTCTTGCGCGTACTGGGCAATTTGCTGGGTCTGGAAAACTTTGATTTTGAAACAGCAGAAGCTGTGCGCGATACCGTGCTGACACAAGCTGACCTGACGGCACAATTGAATAACCTGGCCAAAATTGTTCCTGCGGTTTCCGCGAATGCGAACGCTGGTCTGGAACGTATAGCTGATGTCGGTATTTACAGCACAGATGCGATCGTTCGCCGTGCAGAATCCCTGCAACTGACAACTGATGCACGTGCGCCACAAGCCTGGATCAGTCAGGCTGAAGCTGGCAAGTTGGGGATAGCTGAAGGCGACATGGTACGACTGAGCAAAACAGGTTCCACGCTGATCCCTGTTGGAATTGACAAATCCCTGCCTGACAATGTGGTCAGGATTGCTGCTGGTCATACCCTGACAGCCAATCTGGACGGCATGTTTGGTGCCATCAAACTGGAGCGTGCATAATGAATTTGCTGCTCTCTATCCATGAATTTGGTCAGCATTACCTTGGTGCATTGTGGATGCCCTTGTGGACGCTGATCAAGATTGTTTGTATCACTCTGCCTGTGATGGGCTGTGTCGCCTACCTGACCTTGTGGGAACGCAAGATGATAGGCTGGATGCATATCCGTCTTGGCCCGAATCGCGTAGGCCCCGCAGGTTTGCTGCAGCCTATCGCTGATGCATTGAAACTGCTGTTGAAAGAAATCATTATCCCGGCCAAGGCGAATAAAATCTTGTTCGTACTGGCACCTATCATGACCATCATGCCAGCGCTGGCGGCCTGGTCGGTGATTCCGTTTGGCCCTGAAACTGTGTTGGCAAATGTCAATGCTGGTTTGCTGCTGATCATGGCAATCACTTCGATGGAAGTCTACGGCATCATCATCGCCGGTTGGGCATCCAACTCCAAGTATGCTTTCCTGGGTGCCATGCGCGCGTCTGCGCAGATGGTATCGTATGAAATCGCCATGGGCTTTGTACTGGTTATCGTATTGATGGTATCCGGCAGTCTGAACATGACAGATATCGTCAAAGCTCAAACTACAGGCTTTGCAGCTGAGCACGGTTTCAACCTGTTCTCATGGAACTGGTTGCCGCTGTTGCCTATGTTCGTGGTGTATGTGATTTCTGGTATCGCTGAAACCAACCGTCATCCGTTTGACGTGGTGGAAGGTGAGTCTGAGATCGTTGCCGGTCACATGGTTGAATATTCCGGTATGTCTTTCGCCATGTTCTTCCTGGCTGAATACGCCAACATGATTTTGATCTCTGCCATGGCATCACTGATGTTCCTCGGCGGCTGGTCTGCACCGTTCCGTTTCCTGGATTTCATTCCCGGCTGGATCTGGCTCGGTATCAAGACTTTTGTTGTGGTTTCCATGTTCATCTGGGCACGCGCATCTTTCCCACGCTATCGCTATGACCAGATCATGCGTCTGGGCTGGAAAGTATTTATCCCGCTGACCCTGGTGTATCTGGTGATCGTCGCAGCATGGATGCAAACTCCATGGAATATTTGGAAGTAAGAGGCTAAAAAAATGGAAGCAATCAAGGATTTTTTTGGCAGCCTGATGCTGCGCGAACTGATCAAGGGCCTGGCCCTGACAGGGCGCTATATGTTTGCCCGCAAGATCACGGTGCAATTCCCGGAAGAAAAGACGCCACAGTCTCCACGTTTCCGTGGCCTGCATGCCTTGCGTCGTTACCCGAATGGGGAAGAGCGCTGCATCGCCTGTAAATTGTGTGAAGCAGTGTGTCCGGCCATGGCAATCACGATCGAGTCTGAACAGCGTGCTGATGGTTCCCGCCGTACTACCCGTTATGACATTGACCTGACCAAGTGTATCTTCTGTGGTTTCTGTGAAGAATCCTGCCCCGTCGATTCCATCGTGGAAACCCATGTACTGGAATACCACGGTGAAAAACGTGGCGATCTGTATTTCACCAAAGAAATGCTGCTGGCCGTCGGTGATCGTTACGAGACACAAATTGCAGCGGCGCGTAGCGCTGATGCCGCATACCGCTAACTGGACCTGGTTCGATATGGAATTTACTACCGTTTTATTTTACGTTTTCTCAGCGATCATGATAGTCGCTGCGATACAGGTCGTTTCTGCACGTAATCCTGTGCATGCTGCCTTGTTTCTGGTATTGACCTTCTTCAATGCAGCAGGTATCTGGATGCTGTTGAAGGCCGAGTTCCTGGCGATTGTACTGGTGCTGGTCTATGTCGGCGCGGTCATGGTACTGTTCCTGTTTGTCGTGATGATGCTGGATATTAATCTCGATAAACTCAGGGAAGGTTTCTGGAGTCACTTTCCTTTGGCGGCTGCAGTCGGTGTCATCATCGTGCTGGAAATGTCGGCAGTATTGTTGCGCGGCTTTTTACGCCCGGACAATCATGTTCCGGCAGCGGCCGACAAGATAGGTAATACCAAGGCACTGGGTATAGAGATTTTCACGCATTACCAGTTTGCCTTTGAAGTTGCGGCAGCTATTTTGTTTGTAGCCATAGTGGCAGCCGTTGCCCTGACTTTGCGTCGCCGTAAAGACAGCAAATACTTTGATCCGGCTGCTGCTGTCAAAGTGAAGAGCAAGGACCGTATCCGCATCGTCAGCATGAAGGCCGAGTCTGATCGTGCAGACAACAACGCAGCCGCTGCGGCAGCAACAGTAAAGCAGGAGGCTTAAATGGCTTTGACTTTGAGTTTGACGCATTACCTGATATTGGGCGCAATTCTGTTTGCGATTTCCATCGTCGGTATTTTCCTCAATCGTAAAAACATCATCGTATTGTTGATGGCGATCGAGTTGATGTTGTTGGCAGTGAATATTAATTTCATCGCTTTTTCTCATTATTTGGGTGATGCCGCTGGTCAGGTATTCGTCTTCTTTATATTGACCGTGGCTGCCGCTGAATCTGCGATTGGTCTGGCAATACTGGTTGTGTTGTTCCGTAATCTGGACACGATCAATGTCGAAGATCTGGATGCATTAAAAGGTTAACAAGGATAATGCTGCGGGCTGACGCATTGCGACAGTCCGGCATACGCTGGCGATTTAAGAAAAGTAATAAGCTAACAAAGGGTCATCATGGCGGGGCAACTTAACCCACAATTATTATTGGCAGTACCTCTGGCGCCTCTGGCAGGGTCTGCTATCGCAGGTTTGCTAGGAACGAAGTTTTTTGGCAATGTGGTAGGACGAAAAGTGTCGCATACAGCGACCATACTGGGCGTGCTGATTGCCTTCGTCATTTCTTGCATGACTTTGTCTGCCGTGATCGATGGCGCTACCTATAACGCCACCTTGTATCAATGGATGAATGTTGGCGGCCTGAAGCTGGAAGTCGGCTTTATGATCGATGGCCTGACCGCCATGATGATGTGCGTTGTGACCTTCGTGTCGCTGATGGTGCATATCTATACCATTGGCTATATGGCTGAAGACGAAGGTTACAACCGTTTTTTCTCGTATATCTCGTTGTTCACCTTTTCGATGTTGATGCTGGTCATGAGCAACAACTTCCTGCAACTGTTCTTTGGTTGGGAAGCTGTAGGTCTGGTGTCTTATCTGCTGATCGGTTTCTGGTACACCAAACCGACCGCAATCTATGCCAACATGAAAGCCTTCCTGGTTAACCGTGTCGGTGACTTTGGTTTCATTCTCGGTATAGGTTTGTTGGTGGCGAATGCTGGCTCCATGAACTATCTCGAAGTATTCGCTAAAAAACAGGAATTGGCAGCCATGCTGTTGCCACATACAGACTGGATGCTGATTACAGTTGCCTGTATCTGCCTGTTTATCGGTGCCATGGGTAAATCTGCGCAATTCCCGTTGCATGTCTGGTTGCCGGATTCGATGGAAGGTCCTACACCGATTTCCGCACTGATCCACGCGGCGACCATGGTGACAGCCGGTATCTTCATGGTGTCGCGTATGTCGCCACTGTTTGAACTGTCTGATACAGCCTTGTCCTTCGTGTTGGTGATTGGTTCGATTACCGCTTTGTTCATGGGTTTCCTGGGGATTATCCAGAACGACATCAAGCGTGTGGTCGCGTATTCGACCTTGTCACAACTTGGTTACATGACCGTGGCCCTGGGTGCATCTGCTTACTCAGTTGCAGTTTTCCACTTGATGACACATGCGTTCTTTAAAGCCTTACTGTTCCTTGCTGCTGGTTCCGTGATTATCGGCATGCACCATGATCAGGACATCCGCAATATGGGTGGTCTGCGCAAATACATGCCAATCACCTGGATCACATCACTGCTGGGTTCCCTTGCTTTGATTGGTACGCCGTTCTTTTCCGGTTTTTATTCCAAGGACAGCATTATTGAAGCTGTTCAGGCAAGTCATTTGCCAGGCGCGGGGTTTGCCCAGTTTGCCGTGCTGGCAGGTGTGTTTGTGACTGCCTTCTATTCTTTCCGTATGTATTTCCTGGTCTTCCATGGCAAGGAAAACTTTGGCCACGCGCATGATCATCATGATGATCGCCATGCCAAAGATGCTCACGATGCGCATGCAGATGATGCTCATGACGACCATGATGCGCATCATCATGGCCTGGCACCAGGACAAAAGCCACATGAATCTCCAATGGTAGTGTGGTTGCCGTTGGTCTTGTTGGCGATTCCTTCCGTTGTTATTGGCTTCTTTACTATTGAGCCTATGCTGTTTGGCAAATTCTTTGACAATGTTATTTTCGTCAATGAAGCCCACCATGCAATGGAAGAACTCAAGCACGAATTCCATTCTCCATTTGCGATGGCCCTGCATGCCCTGATGACGCCACCGTTCTGGCTGGCATTGGCTGGTGTCGTGACCTCTTATGTGTTCTATATGGTCAAGCCTGCGATTCCCGCTATGATCAAAGAAAAAGCCAGCGCGATTTATACGCTGCTGGACAATAAATACTATATGGATCGTTTCAACGAGATCGTGTTTGCTGGCGGCGCTCGCATGCTCGGTGGTGGTTTGTGGAATATTGGTGACAAGGGCCTGATTGATGGTCTGGTGGTGAACGGCAGCGCAAAACTGGTTGGCTGGTTCTCCAAAGTGATACGCCAGTTGCAAAGTGGCTATATTTATCACTACGCGTTTGTAATGATACTCGGCGTAATGGCATTCCTGGCTTACACAGTGCTGTTTCCCTTCGCTAAATAAGTGACCACGGCTATAAAAATATAATCATGATGCAGTCAACTTCTACTCTACTTAGCCTCGCAATCTGGTGTCCTATTGCGTTTGGTATTTTCGTCCTCGCTTTTGGTCGCGACAACAATCCAGGCCTGGTGCGTGGTGTTTCGCTGATCGGTTCCCTGGCCAGCTTTTTGGTCACGATTCCGTTGATCAAAAATTTTGACAATGCTGCGCACGGCATGCAGTTTGTCGAAAAATTTTCATGGATAGAACGCTTCAACATTTTTTACTCACTGGGCATCGATGGTATTTCGTTGTGGTTGATACCGCTGACGGCATTTATCACCGTCATCGTAGTGATTGCTGCGTGGGAAGTGGTTGAAAAGCAGGTTGCTCAGTACATGGGCGCTTTCCTGATACTGTCCGGTTTGATGATAGGTGTGTTCTGCGCAACTGATGGCATGCTGTTCTATGTGTTCTTCGAAGCGACACTGATCCCTATGTACATCATCGTCGGTGTCTGGGGTGGTCCGAATCGCGTGTATGCAGCCTTCAAGTTTTTCCTGTACACCTTGCTGGGTTCCTTGCTGACACTGGTTGCCATCATTTACCTGTACCTGAAAGCCGGTCATTCTTTCGACATCCTGGTATGGCATAAACTGCCGTTGCCACTGACAACGCAGATCATGATTTTCTGTGCCTTCCTGATGGCATTTGCTGTCAAGGTGCCAATGTGGCCAGTACATACATGGTTGCCAGACGCCCACGTGGAAGCACCTACTGGCGGTTCCGTGGTACTGGCTGCAATCATGCTGAAGCTGGGTGCTTATGGTTTCCTGCGTTTCTCTTTGCCTATTGCGCCGGATGCAAGTCATTACATGGCTGGTTTCATTATTACCCTGTCACTGATCGCCGTTATTTATATCGGTCTGGTGGCACTGGTACAAAAGGATATGAAAAAGCTGGTGGCATATTCTTCGATTGCGCATATGGGTTTTGTGACTCTTGGCTTCTTCATGTTCAATGATATGTCGGTGCAGGGTGCGATTGTACAAATGATTTCCCACGGCTTTATCTCTGGCGCGATGTTCCTGTGTATCGGCGTATTGTATGACCGTGTACATTCCCGCGAAATCGCTGACTACGGTGGCGTGGTGAACACGATGCCTAAATTTGCTGCCTTGTTCGTCTTGTTCTCCATGGCCAACTGCGGCTTGCCAGCGACTTCCGGTTTCGTCGGTGAATTCATGGTGATTCTGGGGGCAGTTCAGTTCAACTTCTGGATAGGTATGCTGGCGGCAACGGCATTGATTTTTGGTGCCGCCTATTCATTGTGGATGGTAAAACGTGTGGTTTTCGGCAATATCACGAATGAACATGTGGCGCACCTGACAGATATCAACAAGCGTGAATTTTTCATGCTGGGCGTGCTGGCAATTGCGGTATTGGTGATGGGGCTGTACCCAGCGCCATTTACAGATGCAATGCAGGTCTCGGTTACCGATCTGTTGAAACATGTGGCAGTGTCAAAAGTGATGCCTTGATAGAGGATATGGATGCGCGAGCCACGAACTGAGAGCAGATCTCACGTGGCGGCAGATCAATGCTTGTAAAAATGAATAATATGAACCTGATACCACTTTATCCTGAAATCTTTTTGCTACTGGCGATTTGCGTCATATTGCTGATAGATATGTTTCTGGCTGACAGCAAGCGCAATGTCACTTACGTGCTGAGCCTGTTGAGCCTGGCCGTGTGTGGAGCCTTGACTGCAGCCAATTCTGATACGGTGATGTCGATCTACGTCAGCAACAACATGTTTGTGTCTGACCCCATGTCCAATATGCTGAAGCTGTTCTCTTATCTGGCAGTGGGCGTTACCCTGATTTATTCACGTCAGTACGTGAGCGATCGTGGCATGACCAACAATCATCTGGGTGGCGAGTACTATGTATTGGCGCTGTTTGCCCTGCTGGGTCAGATGGTGATGATTTCCGGTAATAACTTCCTTGTCATTTACCTGGGCCTGGAATTGATGTCCCTGTCGCTGTATGCATTGGTGGCCCTGCGTCGTGAACACACAGTATCGACCGAAGCGGCGATGAAGTATTTCATCCTGGGCGCGCTGGCATCTGGTTTCATGCTGTACGGTATTTCCATGTTGTACGGTGCTACTGGTTCCCTGCAATTGAGCGAAGTGGTTAAAGTGGCTGCGACGGCAACTGCCAACAAAACTATCCTGGTATTTGGTATCGTGTTCCTGGTGGCTGGTTTGGCGTTCAAACTGGGTGTGGTTCCTTTCCACATGTGGGTACCTGATGTGTACCAGGGCGCGCCGACAGCCGTTACTTTGTTGCTGGGTGGTGCACCTAAACTGGCGGCATTTGCGATCACTTTCCGTTTGCTGGTAGAAGGCTTGTTCCCGCTGGCTGTGGACTGGCAGCAAATGCTAATGGTCCTGGCAGTATTGTCGATGGCCGTCGGTAACCTGACCGCTATCGCGCAGACCAATCTGAAGCGCATGCTGGCGTACTCCACCATTTCACAAATGGGCTTTATGTTGCTGGGCATGTTGTCTGGCGTCGCCCATGGTAATGCTGATCTGGCAGTGGATGCCTACAGCGCTTCCATGTTCTACAGCATTACTTATGTGCTGACGACATTGGGTACATTTGGCGTCATCATGTTGCTGGCCCGTAGCGGGTTTGAAGCAGAAAATCTGGAAGACCTGAAAGGTCTGAACAAGCGCAACCCATGGTTTGCATTTGTCATGCTGTTGCTGATGTTCTCGCTGGCAGGTATCCCACCTATGATGGGCTTCTACGCCAAATTGTCCGTATTGCAGGCAGTATTGTCTACAGGTCAGTTGTGGCTGGCAATTGTTGCCGTGCTGTTCTCGCTGATAGGTACTTTCTATTATCTGCGTGTCGTCAAACTCATGTATTTTGACGAGCCTCTGGATCATAGTCCTATCGTTGTCAGCACTGATATGCGCGTCATATTGAGTATCAACGGCTTGGCCGTATTGGTCATGGGTTTGATGCCAGGTTCTTTGATGATGGCCTGTGCAAACGCCATTTCAAATACTCTTAAGTATTGATCGTCAGTGGGTAATTCTGCATCAGTCTGGCTGGTGATCGTATTGGCGGTTTTGGCCGCCAATACGCCATTTGTGAATGAGCGCTGTTTCGCAGTAATACCGCTGCAGCGTTTTATGTTTCTGAAACCAATTTTCTTTTGGGCATCGCGCCCGGCGAAGTTCGATTCGACAGATACAGACTTGTTTGACGACGAAGACGTCAATAGGGTTACTACCAATCTTGCGGATCAGGTAGTTGAAAATTCAAACGCGGCAATTTCAGAATCACAAAATGAAATTGTTATGCCGATAGTTAAACCGCTATGGCTGCGCCTTATTGAACTTGTCGTTCTATATTTTGTTGTTGGTGGAGTCGCCTTTGCTCTTGAGTCAGCCGCTGGCAATCCGTTTCCTCAGGGCTGGGAGTTCTATGCCATCAATGGCTGCCTGTTTCTGGTGCTGGCTTTCCCCGGTTTTGTTTATCGTTACCTGAAGCGCAAACATGGCTGAAAAAGTCACCAGCAAGCTGGATCTGCAAGAAACCAGGCTTAGCAGTGAGCAGGTGTATGCAGGCAGTTTTCTCAAGGTCGACAAAGATGTAGTGTCTCTGCCAGACGGTCAGACTGCTACCAGAGAATACATTCGGCATCCTGGTGCGGTTGTCATTATTCCTTTGTTTGATGACGGCAGGATCTTGCTGGAGAAACAGTTCCGCTATCCCCTTGACCGCATTTTCATAGAATTTCCCGCTGGTAAAATTGATCCGGGTGAAGATCCGCTGGTCTGTGCCCAGCGCGAGTTGCGTGAAGAAACCGGCTATACCGCCACGGACTGGTCTTTCGTCTGCACCATACACAATGCCATCGCTTATTCCGACGAGCATCTGGACATCTACCTTGCCAAAGGCTTGACGGCAGGGAAGGCAGCACTGGATGAAGAAGAATTCCTGGAGGTTTTCACCGCCACGCTGCCAGAGATGCTGGACTGGATAAAATCCGGCCATATCACCGACGTAAAAACCGTCATAGGCACATTCTGGCTGGAAAAAATCCTGGCCGGCAAGTGGTGATTGCAGGTTGAAGTCTTAAAAAGCTCCGAAAACGAAAAAGCCGCTAATTAGCGGCTTTTTGCATTAGAAATTCATTTCCAAAATTAATATGTCAAGAAGTTCTGAGTAAGCGTAGCGAGCAGGGCTAGTTTGAGTTAAGAAGCGCAGTCGTACATACGTACGACGACGAATTTGCAAAAAGGCAGGCTCAAAATCGCACTGCGCAGTAGCTTAATCAGAACTTCGACTACATGTTTGGATAATTGGGTCCACCCCCACCTTCAGGCGTCACCCAGACGATGTTCTGCGTTGGGTCCTTGATGTCACAGGTTTTGCAATGCACGCAGTTTTGCGCATTGATTTGCAGACGGTCAGCACCAGCTTCGGTTTTCACGAATTCATACACACCAGCCGGGCAATAGCGCGCCTCTGGTCCAGCGAATTTCGCCAGGTTGATAGATACTGGCACATCGGCATTTTTCAATGTCAGATGGATGGGCTGGTCTTCAGCGTGATTGGTATTGGAAATGAAGACTGAAGACAAACGGTCAAAGGTCAGCTTGCCATCCGGCTTGGGATAGACGATAGGCGTGAATTCAGAAGCAGGGCGCAGGCATTCATGATCAGCCTTGTTGTGATGCAGTGTCCACGGTGCTTTGCCGCGCAATACCACCTGATCCAGCCACACCAGCGGCGAGCCATAGGTGCCGCGCTTCAGCAATGGTTTGACATTGCGTGCAGTGTACAACTCTTCATGCAGCCAGGATTGTTCAAATGCCGTCGAATAGCTGCTCAGTTCATCATGCTGACGGTTGGCAGACACCGCTTCAAAGGCGGCTGTAGCGGCCAGCATGCCCGTCTTGATCGCGGCATGACTACCCTTGATACGACTCATATTCAGGAAGCCTGCATCACAACCTATCAAGGCGCCACCTGGGAACACCAGTTTAGGCAGGGATTGCAAGCCACCGGCAGTAATTGCCCTTGCACCATAAGACACGCGTTTGCCACCTTCAAAGAAAGTGCGAATCGCTGGATGAGTTTTGAAGCGCTGGAATTCTTCGTATGGTGACAGGTAAGGGTTTTCATATGCAAGACCCACGACATAACCTACTGCAACCAGATTGTCTTCCAGATGGTAAAGGAAAGAACCGCTGTACTGATCCATCAAAGGCCAGCCAGTTGTGTGCACGACCAGGCCAGGTTTATGTTGCTTGGGATCTATTTCCCACAGTTCCTTGATGCCTATGCCGTAAGATTGTGGGTCTTTACCCTTGTTCAAATCATATTTGGCGATCACTTGTTTGCCCAGATGACCACGTGCGCCTTCTGCAAACAGGGTGTATTTCGCGTGTAATTCCATACCTAGCTGGAAGGCGGAAGTTGGTTGACCGTGACGGTCTACCCCCATATTGCCAGTGGCAACACCTTTTACTGATCCATCTTCGTTGTACAGAACTTCTGCCGCCGCAAAACCAGGGAATACTTCCACACCCAAAGCCTCGGCCTGCTGGCCCAGCCAGCGCGTCACATTGGCTAGCGAGACGATGTAATTGCCGTGATTTTCAAAACAGGCAGGCAGTGCCCAGTTGGGGGTGCGATAGGCTTTTTTCTCAGTCAATACCAATACCCGGTCTTCTGTGACTTCGGTATTCAAAGGCGCACCCATTTCCTTCCAGTTGGGAAAGAGTTCTGTCAGGGCTTTGGGGTCCATGACGGCACCAGAAAGAATGTGCGCGCCTGGCTCTCCGCCTTTTTCCAGCACGCAGACTGAGACTTCCGTACCTTTTTCTGCAGCCAGCTGTTTCAGCTTGATGGCTGCCGACAAACCCGCCGGACCACCGCCGACGACGACGACATCATATTCCATTGCGTCGCGAGGACCGTACTGTTCAAGTATGCTTTGAGTCATGGCTATTTTCACTTTATGAAGATTTTCGAACGATCGTGCTTATTTGTTTTCAGCATGTTATCTGCTGTAGGTATATTTCGCAAGCGAGGGTGCACTCCAAAAATTTTTCTTAGAACCTGTTTACGATCTTACTGCGCGTGTGTGATCGGGGCTCATGTGTTGCTCAAAATGCTCGTGTACTAGAGTACATTCCGCTTTTTGCGCTGCGCTTAGTTACCCTTACCCCGCTGACGCTCGCTCGCTACAGATCGTAAACAGGTTCCATTGGTGCACAAGTTACACCGGATTATCGCAGAGCCAACTTTGGGATGCATCAAGATCATGTGAATTTGCAGGAAATTTTCTGTAAAAATCTTCAACTAATTCAAATCCGTACAACACAAGCATAATCTCTATGTCATCATAGAGTCTTATAGTTTAGTGAACTTATTCCAAATATTGCGGAGAATCAGATGGGCATAGAAGTCAATTTCGAAGGCAAAATTGCGCTGATTACAGGCGCTTCCAGTGGTCTTGGTGCACGGTTTGCCAAAATTCTGGCACAGGCTGGCGCACAGGTCGTGCTGGCATCGCGTCGTATAGACAGACTGAAAGAATTGCGTGCCGAAATCGAATCCGAAGGTGGTGCCGCGCATGTGGTGGCCCTGGATGTGACGGACTATGGCAGCATCAAGTCAGCGATTGCCCACGCCGAGACCGAGGCGGGCCCGATAGATATCCTGATCAATAATTCCGGTGTGTCGACTACGCAACGCCTGGTCGATGTGACGCCGGATGACTATGCCTATGTCATGGATACCAATCAACGCGGTGCCTTCTTTGTGGCGCAGGAAGCCGCCAAGCGTATGATCGCCCGCCATAAGGGCGATCCTAAAAAGCAGCATCGCATCATCAATATTGCCTCTGTAGCCGGTCTGCGTGTGCTGCCACAGATAGGCATCTACTGCATGAGCAAGGCGGCGGTGGTGCACATGACCAAAGCGATGGCAGTGGAGTGGGGTAAGTACGGTATCAATGTAAATGCGATTTGTCCCGGCTATATTTCTACTGAGATCAATTCAGACTATTTTGCGACTGAAGCAGGTCAAAAACTGGTCGAGATGCTGCCAAGAAAACGTGTAGGCACGCCGGAAGATCTGGATGGCCTGCTGCTTTTGCTGGCCGCCGAAGAATCACGCTTCCTGAATGGTGCTATCGTCACCGCCGATGATGGTATGAGTGTGCAATGATAGAGAATAAGGTAACGGAAAAGAAGCTGGTCTACACCGTCACCATACCCATACGATGGGGAGATATGGATGCCATGGGCCACGTCAACAATACCGTATATTTTCGTTATATGGAGCAGGCACGTATAGAGTGGCTGAGCATGATGGGTTGCCAGCCGGATGAAGAGGGCAACGGCCCCGTTATCGTGAATGCCTATTGCACCTTCAAGAAACCGCTGAAATATCCTGACCAGGTTGAGGTCTGTACCTACATCGGGGCAGCAGGGCGTAGCAGCTTTGAAACCATACAGGAAATGCGCTCGGTTGGTGACGGCTATGCCCTGTATGCAGAAGGCGGTGCGAAGGTGGTCTGGGTGGCGGCCGATACTGGCAAGTCCACTGGTTTGCCGGAGTCGATCAAGCAGAAATTAAGTGAGATCAAGGTGGCAAAACGCAAAAAGTGAGGTGCTGACGGCGCTGCTTGCGCTGTCTCATACACCTTGGTTCAGCGAATGATACCCAGCAGTTTATGCACAAGTTCACTTGAAGTCGATGAATTAAACTTGCGCATCAGTTTTGCCCTGTGCATTTCCACTGTTCTTGGACTGAGGTCGATTTGGCGTGCAATTAGCTTGCTGGTTTTGCCTTCCACCAACAGTGCGGCAATTTCGCGTTCGCGTGGCGTCAGTTCGGCAGTCACCGGGCGTTTGGCGCTCAGGTCTTCGAAAGTCCAGATGCCGGCGGCGTGCGGATTGTCCTTGCTCAGTCCCCGTCCTGATACGTGACACCAGAACAGTTCCTGATTAGCACGTTTCATGATGCGTTCATCAGAGTAATAGCCTTTGGCATTCATGATGGGGGTAATTCGTGCACCGGTACGCTCAAATTCGTCAGGACTGGGGTAAAGTACCAGGAAAGACTGGCCCAGTAATTCATCTTTTTGATAGCCAAACATTTTTGCCAGGTCATCATTACAGGCGTGAATGATGCGATTTTGCGACACACACATACCGACAGGCGCATGTTGAAATATGGATTCAAAATCTATGGGCTGTACGACATTCATTTCCATGATCCACTGACAGGGTTATAGAACACAACTCAGTCCAGTTTATGAAGTGAGTTTTAATAAAGGCGTATTTTTACGGTATTGCGCAGTATAACGCAGCATCATATCCTGTAAGGCTAATGATTTGCATGGCGCTTTGCTGCATTTGCAGCGGCCAATTGACAAAAGAAATATCGATTTAAAACCTGGAGAGGGGACATTATGGACAAAGTTTATCCTGACGCTGCCAGCGCACTGGCTGGTATTATCAAAGATGGTCAGACCATTGCTGTAGGTGGTTTTGGCCTGTGCGGCATACCTGAAGCACTGATCGCTGCCTTGCGTGATTCTGGTGTCAAAGAACTGACCGCCATTTCGAATAATGCGGGTGTTGACGGTTTTGGTCTGGGGCAATTGTTGACCACCCGTCAGATCAAGAAAATGATTTCATCCTATGTGGGTGAAAACAAGGAATTTGAACGTCAATACCTGGCTGGTGAGCTGGAACTGGAATTCACTCCCCAAGGCACGCTGGCAGAGAAGCTGCGTGCCGGTGGTGCCGGTATCCCAGCCTTCTTCACCAAGACGGGCGTTGGTACCATTGTGGCTGACGGCAAGGAAATCCGTGAGTTTGATGGCCAAAAATACGTGATGGAACGCTCTCTGGTATCCGACGTGTCCCTGGTCAAAGCTTGGAAGGGCGACAAGGCAGGTAATCTCGTCTACCGCAAGACAGCGCGCAATTTCAATCCGAATGTCGCGATGGCTGGCAAGTTTACCGTGGCGGAAGTCGAAGTGCTGGTCGAAACCGGGGAACTGGATCCGGATGAGGTTCACACGCCGGGTATTTTCGTGCAGCGCATAGTCGTCAATGCCAATCCGGAAAAACGTATAGAACAGCGTACCGTACGCCCTTCGAAATAAACACAGCAGGAGACAAGAGACATGGCATGGAATCGTGATGAGATGGCTGCGCGTGCAGCACAGGAATTGCAAGACGGTTTTTACGTCAATCTGGGCATAGGCTTGCCGACTATGGTCGCCAACCATGTGCCAGAAGGCATGGAAGTCTGGTTGCAATCCGAAAATGGTTTGCTGGGCATAGGCCCTTTCCCGACTGAGGAGGAAGTGGATCCCGACATGATCAATGCAGGCAAGCAAACAGTAACAACTTTGCCGGGTTCGTCGATATTCAGTTCGGCTGATTCATTCGCCATGATACGTGGTGGCAAGATCAACCTGGCTATTCTGGGGGCAATGCAAGTCAGCGAACACGGCGATCTGGCCAACTGGATGATCCCTGGCAAGATGGTCAAGGGTATGGGTGGAGCCATGGACCTGGTGGCTGGTGTGGGTCGCGTCGTGGTGTTGATGGAGCATGTAGCCAAGGGCGATGTGCACAAGATTTTGAAAGCCTGCAATCTGCCTTTGACTGGCGTCGCTGTGGTGAACCGCATTATCACTGATTTGGGTGTGATTGACGTCACGCCAACGGGTTTGAAACTGGTCGAGCTGGCGACTGGGGTCAGCAAGGAAGAAATTATTGCCAAAACCGAAGCTGTGATCGATGTCAGTGCAGTGGCCTGAGTGTATGGATTGAGTTAAGTTTTCTAAAACAAAAAGCCGATGTGTATGACATCGGCTTTTTGTTCGTTCGTAGCAGTACATGCGTGATAAGACTGATGCAAAATTATTCCAGCAAGGTTGCAGCGACGAAGACAGTACTACAGCCAGTCGCTGCAACGCAGCAGGAGCGGTTTTGCGTAAGTCCTGCGTGAATTATTTTTTCTGTGGCATGACAGGTGGTTTGACATCTCCACAATCACTGCCCATCCACTTACCCGTGGTTTCCATATGCTGAGAAACCGGCTTGCCGTGAGAAACACCCTTAAAATCATAAACAGAAGTCATACTGTCAGAGGTAAAGCTGCCTTTGACATTACCTGTGCCTTTCATTTCCGGCATATCACAGACGATCTCTGCCGAATAGCTATTGCCTGAGCGCGAAAAATTCTTGTTCTGGCAATATTGATCACGACCACTGGCGGGCGGTTTGTCCTGATCTACCATTTCTTTGGTGAAGCAGACTTTATGTATCATGGCCCCATCTTGCATGACAGGCATTTTGATACCCATCTGCTTCATTTTTTCCAACTGTTCAGGCGGGATTTTGGGCATGCTCTTCATGGAATCCGACTTCATGGTCATTTCCCATAGGCCGGGTTTCATTTTATCTGCGGCAAGACAGGTGCTGGCGGTGAGGGCGATGGCAGAAATGCCAGCTAGACGTACAAGAACTTGCATGAGGGGCTCCTGTTTTGAAAGTGTTATCGCACTATACATCTGAAAAAAGTGTGACGAAAGCAAAAAGTAAAAGCTGTCACTTCTTTGCTCACTGGCGCAGCAGAGTAGTTTTTGGGCTGGTCTGACATTTATTGTGCGACCCAGCCACCATCCATATTCCAGGCGACACCGCGAATCTGATTGCCTGCCTCGCTGCAAAAGAACACGGCAAGCGCCCCCAGTTGTGCTGGCGTGACGAATTCGCCGGATGGCTGTTTTTCTGCCAGCAGGCGTTTTTTTGCAGTGTCATTGTCAACACCTTCTTTTGCTGCCCGGTCATCCACCTGTTTTTGTACCAGTGGTGTCAATACCCAGCCTGGGCAGATGGCATTGCAGGTAATGCCGGTTTCTGCGGTTTCCAATGCAGTCGTTTTGGTAAAGCCGATCAGACCATGTTTTGCCGCCACATAAGCTGATTTTTGGGCAGATGCAACCAGGCCATGAACTGAAGCCAGATTAATGATGCGACCCCAGTTTTTTTGCTTCATGTAAGGCAGCACCAGACGCGTGGTGTGGAAACTGGATGTCAGATTGATGGCGATGACGGCATCCCATTTTTCTACCGGGAAGTCTTCAATATTGGCGACATGTTGTATGCCAGCGTTGTTGACAAGGATGTCAACACCACCGAACTTGCTATTGGCAAACTGCATCATGGCTTCAATTTCACCAGCTTTGCTCATATCTGCATTGTGGTAGGCTGTCTGGACATCAAACTCGGTTTCGACGGCATTCTGCAGGTTTTGTATCTCTTGTCTGTCACCAAAGCCATTAAAGACGATATTTGCGCCTTCAGCAGCCAGCGAACGGGCTATGCCGAGTCCTATGCCGGATGTGGAACCTGTAACCAGTGCGGTTTTACCTTTAAGCGAAGATGCTGACATGCTGACTCCTGAAGTGTGGTTTAGTGCAAGGGACGTAAAAAAATTCCCTGTCATATGTTGTGTTAATGCAAGCCGGGGCAAGTCCTGATTTGCTAAAAAAACATGCATTCAAACAGTTAACAATGATTTTAAGCGCAACGAACGGTAAAATGTAGGTCACATGCGCTAGTAAAAATACTGTTTATAAGGATAATCCATGCAGGCCAGACGCAAATCAGTGCAATGTATCTCGCCTACCGGCTTGCATACCATGTCTTACAAAGAGTGGGGTGACCCTCTCAATCCCAGGGTCTTGATCTGTGTTCACGGTGTGACACGGGTGGCTGATGATTTTGATTCTTTGGCTGCGGCACTATGCCAGCACTATCGTGTCGTGTGTCCTGACGTTGTCGGGCGTGGTTATTCTGGCCGCTTGCGCAACCCCATGCATTACCAGATACCGCAATATGTGAGTGACATGGTGAGCCTGCTGGCGCGCCTTGATGCCGGGACTGTGCACTGGTTTGGCACATCCATGGGCGGTTTGATAGGCATGAGCCTGGCAAGTTTGCCTGATAATCCGATTCAAAAACTGGTCTTGAATGACGTGGGGCCAGTGCTGAATCCTGAGGCTTTGGCCAGAATCGGTGATTACATAGGGCAGGATGTACGTTTTGCAACGTTTGAAGAGGCGCAAGCTTATATCAAGGCGATTTCCATTTCTTTTGGCCCCCATACACCAGAGCAGTGGGAAAAACTGGCCCGGGATGTTTTGCGTCAAAATGAACAAGGGCAATGGGTGCGACACTATGACCTTGGGCTGGCTGAACCGATCAAGGCCAGCACACCGGAAATGGCTGCGCTTGCCCAGAACATGTTGTGGGCGGCGTATGATGCAATAAAATGCCCGACCTTGCTGGTGCGTGGTAGTGAATCGGATTTGCTGACGGCCGAGTCGGCTGCGGCAATGACGCAGCGTGGTCCACGGGCAAAGCTGGTGGAATTTGCAGGAATAGGGCATGCGCCGACATTTGTGCAACCGGATCAGATTGCCGTTGCAGTTGATTTTTTGTTGAATCAGGTTTGAGTATAAAAATGAGTATCCAGAGATTTCATGTAGGCCCACGTTTGTCGGAAACCGCCATTTTCAATCGGGTGGTTTACCTTGCCGGCCAGGTACCGGATGAAGCCACGCAGGGCATAGAAGGGCAGACTGAACAAGTACTGGCCCACGTTGACCGTTTGCTGGCCGAAGCTGGCAGCGACAAGACACGGATTTTGAGCTGCCAGATTTTTTTGTCTGACATTACACTGATTACCGCCATGAACCAGGTGTGGGATAGCTGGGTAGCCGAAGGCAATTCACCGCCACGTGCGACAGTGGAAGCCAAACTGGCAAAGCCCGAATGGTTGATTGAGATCGTCATTACAGCAGCGCAGAAATAATTGATATGGTATCAATTTCGACCACAGCCTCCGAAGCAGCGCTGCTTGAAGGCTTGTCAGATACAGACGCAGAGCGGGTTGTCGCTGCGCTGGAATATGTCACACCCCTGTATGCAAATAAATGTGTAGTGACAGAGCAGAATGCCTTGCAATTCGTCAGTGGCGTGGTGGCCACGCTGGCGATGCTGCGTACCGATGTTGATACCCGCATTGCCGCCATTCTGTTTGAGTTACCAGAACTGAACCCGATCGCGGCAGAGCAGATAGAAATTCGCTTCGGCAAAGAAATTGCTGACCTGGTGACTGGGATACGCCGTCTTATGAAGTTGCGTGAAGCTGCACTGACCCAGCATGATGTCGGACGTGGCAAGGACGCGGCAGAAAAAGCCGCCACCCAGATGGAAACCCTGCGCAAGATGGTGTTGGCCATGGCCACCGACATGCGTGTCGTCCTGGTGCGGCTGGCTTCGCGCGTGACCACACTGCGTTATTTTGCCGAATGCAAACGCGAAGATGGCGCAGCCCAGCAATATGCCAGCGAGACCATGGATTTATATGCGCCACTGGCGAATCGCCTTGGTGTGTGGCAATTGAAATGGGAGCTGGAAGACCTGTCTTTCCGTTTCCTGGAGCCTCAGCAATACAAGCGCATTGCCAAGATGCTGGAAGAAAAGCGGCTGGAGCGTGAAAGCTTTGTCGTCAATGCCATTGCCAGGTTGAACAAAGAATTGCTGGCGGCGGGTGTCAAGGCCGAAGTCACCGGGCGCCCCAAGCACATATACAGCATCTGGAAAAAGATGAAGGGCAAGTCCGTCGATTTTGACGAGCTGTATGATGTCCGTGCTTTCCGCGTGATTGTCGATGATATCAAGGATTGCTATACGGTCCTGGGTATCGTTCACAATGCCTGGACACCGATACCCAAAGAGTTTGACGATTATATTTCGCGCCCCAAGCCGAATGGCTACAAGTCTCTGCATACCGTCGTGGTGGTGGAAGATGGCAGGCCATTGGAAGTGCAGATACGCACGCGTGAAATGCACCAGTTTGCTGAATACGGTGTGGCTGCTCACTGGCGTTACAAGGAATCGGGGGGCTCGAATTTTTCAGCGCAGGAATACGATGAAAAAATTGCCTGGCTCAGGCAATTGCTGGCCTGGAAAACCGACGTTGCTGATGTTGTTGTTGAACACGAAGAATTGCAGCGCGAATGGGTGGAAAAACTCAAGGCTGCCAGCCTGGATGACAGGATCTATGTCTTGACGCCACAAGCCAGGGTCATCGAGTTACCTTGCAATTCAACCCCGGTGGATTTTGCCTATCACCTGCATACAGATGTAGGGCATCGTTGTCGTGGTGCGCGTGTCGACAATGTCATGGTACCGCTGAATACACCTTTGAAAAACGGCCAGACGGTAGAAATTATTACTCTCAAAGTTGGTTCGCCACAGGCTGGCCCTTCGCGTGACTGGCTGACGCCCGAATATTCTGCCAGCACGCGTACCCGTACCAAAATCCGCGCCTGGTTCAATACCATCGATCAGGAAGAAACCCTGTCATCGGGCCGCGCCTTGGTTGAAAAAACCCTGCAGCGCGAAGGCAAGACGGCTGTCAATTTGGAAGAGCTGGCGCGCAAGCTGGGCTTTGCTGAAGTCAATGACTTGTTTTTATCGGTAGGCAAGGATGAATTCAGCCTGCGCCAGATCGAGACCGTGTTGCGTGAAAATGTCGTCGAGGCTGAGCCAGACGAAGCCAGTTTCACCAACAAGAGTCGCGCATCCAGCGTGACGCAGGGTGCCAAATCCGGCGTGCTGGTGGTTGGAACCGAAGGTTTGATGACACAACTGGCACGTTGCTGCAAACCTGCACCGCCGGATGATATCGTCGGCTTTGTTACGCGTGGCAAAGGTATATCCATACACCGCCTGAGTTGCAAGAATTTTGCAGAAATGCGTAACAAGGCGCCCGAGCGCGTGATCCAGACCACCTGGGGCGAGCATGGCAAGGACACGGTATACCCCGTCGATATCTTCGTGCTGGCACAAGATCGCCAGGGGCTGCTGCGTGATATTTCCGAAGTATTTTCTCGCGAAAAAATCAATGTGATAGGTGTCAATACCCAAAGCGCCAAGTCACAGGCCAGGATGTCATTCACCGTTGAAATCGGCGGTACCACGCAATTGCAAAAAGCGCTGACGGTGTTGCATGAAGTCAGTGGTGTGCTGGAAGTGCGGCGTAATTAAAGTGCATGCTGGATACCTCGGTTGCTGACGTATCCAGCATGGTAGCTCTTAATCCTGAAACTCTTCCAGTTCGGCCACTTCCGCCTGCAGCGTAATGTGGTCAATTTTATGTTTGCTCAGCAGCATGGTCTTGACGCTTTCCAGTATGCGGGGCCAGGCGCTAAGGTCTTCAATTTCCAGATGACCTATCAGTGCAGGGAAGCCGGGTGACATTTCCCATACATGCAGGTCATGTACTGACAACACGCCATTGACCTCTTCCAGGTCTGCGCCAATTTGCACATAGTCAATATGATGAGGCACGCCTTCCATCAGGAAATGGTAGGACTCGCTCAATACTGCTAGCGTGGATTTGAGGATCAGCAGGGAAACAAAAATCGACAGCAGCGGGTCGATTTGCATCCAGCCAGTCAGATAGATCACGGCACCGGATACGATTGCTGCCACTGATCCCAACAAATCACCCATGACGTGGACCAGAGCAGCTTTGGTGTTGACGCTTTCTTTGTCGTGTGACAATACCCAGGCAACGACAATGTTGATAGCCAGACCTATGCTCGCCACCAGCATGACAGTACCGCCTTGCACTGTTTCTGGTGTGGAAAATCGCTGTAGGGCTTCTTTGATGATCCAGGCTATGACACCCAGCATGATCAGGCCGTTGACAAAGGCAGCCAGTGCTTCGGCGCGACCAAAACCAAATGAATTCTTTGCTGTTGGAGGTCGTTTCGCAATGATCTGCGCCAGTAGTGCCAGACCCAGCGCTGCAGCATCGGTCACCATGTGCCCGGCATCGGATATCAGGGCCAGTGAGTTGGATATAAAACCGAACACTACTTCCACGCCCGCAAAGCTCAGGGTCAGGCCCAGCGCCCAGGCCAGTATCTTTTGGCTGCGGCTTTCAAAATAATGCCGGTGTTCGGCGTCACCGCGGCGGTGGTCGTGCAAATGGTCGCTTTTACTGTGGACGTGATGTGGCATATCGATAATGGCTTGCTTATTGAGAGTTGAATCGAGTATTGAATCCGGGATATGCCATAGTGTAGCCGAATGCGGGTATTCGGTCGCACGGCAAATGAGTTCCGGTAACCGTAATTCCAGTCAGGTTTATTGCGGATAAATTTTTTTAAGGCAAGGGGCTAGCAATTTCTCGAAAGTCTCTGCTATAATCTCGTTTCTTTAGGCGCGTAGCTCAGCTGGTTAGAGCACTACCTTGACATGGTAGGGGTCGTTGGTTCGAGTCCAATCGTGCCTACCAAAGATTTTAAAATTATTAAAATATTATAGTTAAGAGCGAGAAAGGCATCCCTGGTTATGACACCGCGAACTACCACGAAACTGGTTTGGGAGCGACTCTAGTCGAGGATACTTTTCGTTTGAAACAAACTGAAAAAGCACGGCTAGCCGTGCTTTTTTTTCGTCTGCGTTTTTTAGACTCATTTTTTATCTCAATTCTTTAGTATTTTTTCCGCTTTGGAGAGTGACATGGTTTCAGTAAAACTTCCTGATGGTTCGCAACGACAATTCGATGCACCGGTAACGGTAGCGCAAGTTGCTGCCAGCATCGGTGCTGGCCTGGCAAAGGCTGCTCTGGCTGGACGTGTAAATGGAAAATTGGTCGACACCTCGCATCTGATCGATGCGGATGCGGATCTGGCCATCGTTACGGACAAAGATGCTGATGGCCTGGAAGTGATACGTCACTCTACAGCTCACTTGCTGGCGTATGCCGTCAAGGAATTGTATCCGGATGCGCAGGTCACTATCGGCCCAGTTATTGAGAATGGTTTTTACTATGACTTTTCTTACAAACGCCCGTTCACACCAGATGATCTGGTGGCGATAGAAAAGAAAATGGCTGAGCTGGCGAAAAAAGACGAGCCAGTCACTCGCAAGGTCTTGCCACGTGATGAAGCTGTTGCCTATTTCAAATCCATAGGTGAAGCCTATAAGGCCGAGATCATTGAATCCATTCCTGCAGACCAGGATGTGTCTTTGTACACAGAAGGCAATTTCACTGACTTGTGCCGTGGTCCGCACGTGCCATCCACCGGCAAGCTGAAAGTATTCAAGCTGATGAAGCTGGCTGGTGCCTACTGGCGTGGGGACTCTAAAAACGAGATGTTGCAACGCGTCTACGGCACTGCTTTTGCCAAGAAGGAAGATCAGGAAGCCTATCTGCATATGCTGGAAGAGGCTGAAAAGCGTGATCACCGCAAGTTGGGCAAGGCGCTGGACCTGTTCCACTTTCAGGATGAAGCGCCTGGCCTGGTGTTCTGGCATGCCAAGGGCTGGACTATCTGGCAGCAGGTAGAGCAATACATGCGCAAGGTGTATCAGGACTGCGGCTATCAGGAAGTGAAGGGCCCACAAATTCTTGACAGTAGCCTGTGGGGCAAGACTGGCCACTGGGATAACTACAAAGACAATATGTTTGTCACCGAGTCGGAAAACCGCGTCTATGCCTTGAAGCCGATGAATTGCCCTGGCCATGTGCAGATTTTTAATTCCGGCATGAAGAGTTATCGTGACCTGCCTTTGCGCTTTGGTGAATTTGGTCAGTGCCATCGTAATGAACCGTCTGGTGCGCTGCACGGTATCATGCGCGTGCGTGGCTTTACACAGGATGATGGTCATATTTTCTGTACTGAAGATCAGATTCAGGCTGAAGTCATGGCCTTTCACCCGCAGGCAATGAAAGTGTATGAAGATTTTGGTTTTGATAAGATTTTCATCAAGCTGGCTTTGCGTCCTGATAACCGCATCGGTAGCGATGAAATCTGGGATAAGGCGGAAGATACTTTGCGTACTGCTTTGCGTTCCTGTGGTGTTGAGTGGGAAGAATTGCCAGGCGAGGGTGCTTTCTACGGCCCTAAAATTGAATATCATCTGAAAGATAGCCTTGGTCGCCCATGGCAGGTTGGTACCATGCAGGTCGATTTCTTCATGCCGGGTCGCCTGGGTGCGGAATATGTCGCAGATGACAACAGTCGTAAAGTGCCTATCATGTTGCATCGTGCGATTGTGGGTTCGATGGAGCGTTTCATTGGTATCTTGATAGAAAATCATGCTGCTGCCTTGCCGCTGTGGCTGGCACCGGTGCAAGTTTCCGTCTTGAATATCTCGGAATCGCAGGCTGAATATTCACAATCTGTTGCCGAAATCCTGAAGAAACAAGGGTTTAGAGTGAAAACTGATTTGCGTAATGAGAAGATTACCTTTAAAATACGCGAGCATTCCATTCAAAAACTGCCATATATCCTCGTGATAGGCGATAAAGAGAGGGATGCCAACACAGTGGCTGTGCGTACGCGTGGCAATCTGGATCTGGGGGTAATGCCTCTGGACGCCTTTATAACTCGTTTGAAAAACGAAGTTGAAACCAAGGTTTAACAGATTAGCAGCGACCCTGTTTTAACAGGGTTGCATAGCTTTTATTATTATTTTTGAAGGAAACTGCAATAGCTACTGACAAGTCACATCGCATCAACGGTGAAATAACTGCGCCTGAAGTGCGCTTATCCGGCGTTGAGAATGAGCCTCTGGGCATCGTGAAACTGAGTGAAGCCTTCCGTTTGGCTGAAGAAGCCAATGTGGATTTGGTGGAAATAGCGCCGACGGCGCAACCACCGGTTTGCCGTCTGATGGATTACGGCAAATTCAAATACCAGGAGCAGAAAAAAGCTCACGAAGCCAAGCTCAAGCAAAAAGTGATACTGGTCAAGGAAGTCAAGTTCCGTCCGGGTACAGATGATGGTGATTACAATATCAAATTGCGTAATCTGATCAAGTTCCTGGATGATGGCGACAAGACCAAAATTACCCTGCGTTTCCGTGGTCGTGAGATGGCGCATCAGGAAATCGGTATGCGTATGCTGGAGCGTTTGAAGCTTGATCTGGACCAGTATGGCCAGGTTGAACAGTTTCCGAAGATGGAAGGTCGTCAGATGATCATGATTCTGGCACCGAAGAAGAAAAAATAAGTTTCAGCTTATTTGAAACGAAAAAGCAAAAGCAGGTTTTGTGAGGCACGCATTAGCGGGCATTACGATGGACCCAGCCAAAAGCTGGGTCACAATAAGTGAGAAGTAGGCATCCAAGAGTAGCGATCGTTGCTGCCACCTACCATCATATAAAAGTGGAGCTGTCTTAACAGACAGATAGTACTATGCCAAAAATGAAGACGAAAAGCAGCGCCAAGAAGCGCTTTCGCGTCCGTCCAGGTGGTACCGTTAAACGCGGTCAAGCTTTCAAACGTCACATTCTGACCAAGAAAACTACCAAAAACAAACGTCAATTGCGCGGTGCTGTAGGTGTTCATGACACCAACATGGTATCTGTAATGCGCATGATGCCAACAGCTTAACCTCATACTCATTATTTAAGGAGTTATTATGCCTAGAGTAAAACGTGGGGTTACAGCTCGTGCCCGTCATAAGAAAGTTCTCAACCTTGCTAAAGGTTACCGTGGTCGTCGCAGTAAGGTATTCCGTATTGCCAAGCAAGCAGTTATGCGCGCTGGTCAATATGCATACCGCGATCGCCGCAACAAGAAACGTGTATTCCGCGCTTTGTGGATCACACGTATCAATGCAGCGGCTCGCCAGCATGGCCTGACTTACAGCGTGTTTATGAACGGCCTGAAAAAAGCCGCAATTGAACTCGACCGTAAAGTACTGGCTGACATGGCTGTGACTGACAAACCAGCATTCGCTGCGATTGTTAATCAAGTCAAAGTTAACCTGGCTGCTTAATAGCAGACGGTAGTCGCAGCGGCTGAGCTTGCTCAGTTGCAAATATCAAGCGGGGCAGAGGTTGAATCCTATGCCCCGTTTTGTTTTCAGATCATTATTTCAGCTTCGTGGTAAGCGGGAACAAGGCATGAACCCTTTAGATCAAATCGTCAGCCAGGCACGTGCTGATTTTCTGGCAGCCATTGATGCTGCCGCTTTAGAGAACGCAAAAGCGCTTTACCTTGGTAAGAGTGGGCAGATTACCGAACAGATGAAAAGTCTGGGCAAATTGCCACCAGAGGAAAAAAAGGTTCAGGGCGCAGTCATCAATGCAGCCAAAGTCCAGATTGAAACTGCCTTGACCGAGCGCCGTGATGCGCTGGCCAATGCACAAATGCAGACACGTCTGAATGCAGAAGCAATCGACGTCAGCTTGCCTGGTCGTGGCCGCAGCGTAGGTGGCATCCATCCCGTCATGCGTACCTGGCAGCGTGTCGAAGAAATCTTCCGTTCCATCGGTTTTGACGTGGCAGATGGCCCCGAAATCGAAACGGACTGGACCAATTTTACGGCCTTGAACAGTCCGGAAAATCATCCTGCACGTTCCATGCAGGACACCTTTTATGTCGATGGCAAAGATAGCCAGGGCAAACAATTATTATTGCGTACCCATACCAGTCCTATGCAGGTTCGTTATGCGCGTATGCACAAACCGCCGATCAAGGTTATTGCTCCGGGCCGTACCTATCGCGTCGACAGCGATGCCACGCACTCCCCGATGTTCCATCAGGTTGAAGGCTTGTGGATTGCTGAAGACATCAGCTTTGCTGACCTCAAGGGTGTGTACCTGAACTTTGTCAAAGCCTTCTTTGAAACCGATGATTTGCAGGTGCGTTTCCGCCCCTCTTATTTCCCGTTCACTGAACCTTCTGCCGAGATCGATATCGCCTTTGGCAGCGGACCATTGAAAGGGCGCTGGCTGGAAGTGTCTGGTTCTGGCCAGGTGCACCCTAGCGTAGTGCGCAATATGGGCCTGGACCCGGAAAAATACATAGGCTTCGCCTTTGGTTCCGGTCTTGAGCGCCTGACCATGCTGCGTTATGGCGTCAACGATTTGCGTTTGTTCTACGAAGGCGATTTGCGCTTTTTGAAGCAATTCAACTAAAAGAATGACAGCGCATTCCTGAATTTTTGAGTGGCGCGTCGCGCCCTGCATCCAACATTAGACGGCTGAATTATGCAATTTTCTGAAAACTGGCTACGTACCATGGTTGATCCGAAGATGACTTCGGATGAGTTGTCCCATCTGCTCACCATGTCGGGATTGGAAGTCGAAGAGGTGGAGCCGGTTGCTCCGCCATTTAATAATGTCGTGGTAGCTGAAATCCGCGAAATCGCCAAGCATCCTGATGCTGACAAACTCAATGTCTGTCAGGTCGATGTAGGCACAGGCAGCCTCTTGAATATCGTTTGCGGCGCGCCGAATGTGCGTGTAGGCATGAAAGTGCCGTGCGCCATGGTTGGCGCCATCTTGCCACCTGGTGCAGACGGCAAACCATTTGAAATCAAGATAGGCAAGCTGCGCGGTGTTGAATCCTATGGCATGCTGTGTTCCGCCCGCGAGTTGAAATTGTCGGAAGACCACGGCGGTTTGATGGACTTGCCATCGGACGCCCCAGTGGGTCAGAACTTCCGTGATTACTATCAACTCAATGACTTGAAATTCACCATCAAGCTGACACCGAACAAGGCTGATTGCCTGTCGGTACTTGGTGTCGCACGTGAAGTGTCGGCGTTGACCGGTACACCCATGCAATTGCCGGAAGCAGTTGTGTTGCCAGTGACTTTGCAAGAGACCTTGCCTGTCAAAGTCAGCGCACCTGATCTGTGTGGCCGCTTTGCCGGTCGTGTCATCCGTGGTGTGAATGCGCGTGCGGCGACGCCTGAATGGATGAAGCAAAGGCTGGAACGCAGTGGTCAGCGCCCGATTTCTGCGCTAGTTGATATCTCCAACTATGTGATGCTGGAACTCGGTCGTCCTTCCCACGTGTTTGATCTGGACAAGATCCATGGCAGCCTGGATGTGCGCTGGGGTAAGGCTGGTGAATCGCTGAAACTGCTGAACGGTAATACGGTAGAAGTGGATGACTGGGTTGGTGTTATTTCTGATGAAAAAGAAATTGAATCCCTGGCCGGTATCATGGGCGGTGACTCCACTGCCGTGACCCTGGACACGCAAAATATTTATCTGGAAGCCGCATTCTGGTGGCCACAAGCGATACAGGGCCGTGCCCGTCGCTTCAATTTTTCTACTGATGCAGCCCATCGTTTTGAACGTGGTGTCGACTTTGCTTCCATTGTCGAACACATAGAGCGCATCAGCGCCCTGATCGTCGAAATCTGCGGTGGTACCAGCCAGGTCAAACTGGGCCCAGTGGATGACCAGATTATCAATTTGCCGCAACGTCCACCAGTCAAGCTGCGTACGGCGCGTGCCGTCAAGGTGATTGGTGTTGCACTGGATGATACAAAGATTGCCGACATTTTCACCCGCCTTGGTTTGCAGTTCACTCAGGTGCCAGGTGAATTCATGGTGACGCCACCGTCCTATCGTTTCGATATCGAAATCGAAGAAGATTTGATCGAAGAAGTGGCGCGCGTGTATGGCTTTGAAAATATTCCTGCATTGCCGCCTGTGGCCGCGAATGCGATGCTGATTGCGCCGGAAAACCAGCGTTCCCTGTTTGCCGTGCGCCGCCTGATCGCTGATCAGGATTATCAGGAAGTCGTCAATTACAGCTTTGTCGAAGAAACCTGGGAACAGGATTTTTCCGGCAATTCCCAACCTGTTCGCCTGCTGAATCCTATTGCCAGCCAGATGAGCGTCATGCGTACCAGCATGATAGGCAGCCTGGTGGCAAATACTCGTTATAATCTGAATCGCAAGCTGAATCGCGTCCGCATTTTTGAAATCGGCGCAGTCTATTTGCGGGATGTTAATGTGCAAGATGGTCCGCTGGAAGTCGCCGGCTATCAACAGCCGAAACGCCTGACGGCGCTGGCTTATGGCCCGGTTGCTGAAGAGCAGTGGGGACTGGAAACCCGCAATGTGGATTTCTTTGATGTCAAGGCTGATCTGGAAGCATTATTTGCACCAAAAACATTGCGCTTTATCAAGCACGAGCATGTTGCCCTGCATCCTGGGCGCAGTGCAGCCATAGAATGTGACGGCAAGCACATTGGTGTGATTGGTGAATTGCATCCGCGCCTGCAGCAGAAATATGAACTACCTTTGGCACCCGTATTGTTTGAAGTGGATGTCGCTGCATTGCAAAACGTGGATGTGCCTGTGTATCAGGAAATTTCCAAATTCCAGGCGGTTACGCGGGACTTGGCACTTGTTGTCAAACAGACAGTAGTAGTGCAAAATTTGCTGGATGTATTCCAGGCTGAAATTCGCCAGAATGAGGCATGTAAAATAGTGCAAGCCGTTGTTTTGTTTGATGAATATCGCGGCAAGGGGCTGGAAACTGATGAGAAAAGTCTTGCTTTCCGCTTTAGCTTGCAAGATACTCAAAGTACCCTGCAAGATGATAAAGTGGAAGCTGCAATGAATGCATTGGTGGCAGCTGTTAGTCAACAATTTGCCGCCCGTCTGCGTTAAATTTGTCTGAACCTGTTGGATTTACTTGGGAAGAGTTTCAAAATGAATGACGTTATTTCCGCTGAATTTCAGTCGGTGCTGGATGCTGATTTGAATCGTGCGATGCTGGAAGCCAGGGCGCGCTCACAAGCGGAAAAGGAGTTGCCGACCTTGACCAAGGCAGAATTGGCCGAACTTTTGTTTGAGCATGTAGGCTTGAACAAGCGTGAGGCCAAGGATATGGTAGAAACTTTTTTTGATGAAATCCGTGATGCACTGGAAAGGGGCGAGGCCGTCAAGTTGTCCGGCTTTGGCAATTTCCAGTTGCGTGACAAGCCGCAACGTCCTGGTCGCAATCCCAAAACCGGGGAAGAAATTCCTATTACTGCTCGTCGTGTCGTTACTTTCCACGCCAGTCAGAAGCTCAAAGGCATGGTCGATGATGTCGGCAGTCAACCTCTGGCCCACGCTGCCTGATATTTTCCATGACAGAAATCAAGATTGAGTCTTTTGTGCTGCCGCCTATTCCGGCAAAGCGGTATTTTACGATAGGCGAAGTTGGTGAACTGTGTGGCGTCAAGCCACATGTCCTGCGTTATTGGGAACAAGAGTTTTCTCAACTGAAACCGGTAAAGCGGCGCGGCAACCGTCGTTATTATCAGCATCATGAAGTGTTGCTGATACGTCGTATTCGTGAATTATTATATGAGCAAGGTTTTACCATCAATGGCGCCAGAAACAAGTTGAACGTCAATGGTGGTCCGGCAGAGGCGGAAGTGCATGAAGCCGAGCCGGTCAACCTGCATCAGATCAGGGATGAATTGAAATCGATTCTGAGTTTGCTGAAAGTCTGATACCTGCTGGTAAGAATAAGCTGTCCGGTCAACTTTGCAAAAGATCAAAAATAAAACCACCGTGAGGTGGTTTTATTTTGGGCGTTGTGCTTGCCTGCTGCTATTGGATCAATAACTCATGCGGCCAGCTTTCGCGTGGCTGGTTTGGGTGGCAGGTAGTCATTGGCGCTGCTGGCCAGATGCAGGTGCTGGTTTTCTGTTGCTGATGCCTGGGTTTTAAAAACGCTGACCGCTGCACCCAGCAAGGCTGCTTGCTGTTCTAGTTTTGCGGTCGATTCGCTGGCCTGTTCTACCAGGCAAGTATTGTCCTGAGTGATCTGATCTATGTCAGCTATGGCCTGGTTGACATGAGAAATGCCAACGCTTTGATCCTGGCTGGCTTGTGCGATCTGGCGTATGAGTTCTGTCACCACATCCACATTTTCAGCAATATCCTGCATGGTCTTGCCTGCGGTATTGATCATGTTGCTACCAGCCTCCACCGCCTGAGCGGATGCGGCGATCAGGGTCTTGATTTCTTTGGCTGCACTGGTGCTGCGTTGCGCCAGATTCCTTACTTCAGCAGCGACGACAGCAAAACCACGTCCTTCCTGACCCGCACGGGCGGCTTCCACTGCAGCGTTCAATGCCAGGATATTGGTCTGGAAGGCGATGCCATCCATGACACCGATAATTTCGGTAATTTTCCTGGAGCTGGAGCTGACTGTTTGCATTGCCACAATGCTGCTGTTCATGACTTGCAAGCCTTGCTGCACTCGTTCGGCCGAGCTATGAATCAGGCTGTTCGCCTGCGCCAGGTTACCAGCATTTTCCGTAATGGTGGCAGTCAGTTCGTCGATGGAACTGGCAGTTTGTTGCAATGCTCCAGCCTGGCTTTCAGTACGGCTGGCAAGGTCGGTATTTTCATCATGGATTTCCCTGGCAATCAGATCCACGGTGAGGGCACCATTACGGATATTTGTCACCATGTCACACAGGTCTTTGTTCATTGCGCCGACTGCATTGATCAACTGGGCCAGTTCGTCCTTTCCCTTACTATGCACGCGGTTTTGCAGATTGCCGGCAGCGGTTTCGGCGATGGCCTGGGTCAGTAGTTTCAGGTCACTGGTCAGTGCCAGGTAAATGGCGATCAGGAAATAGGTGGCCATGACAAGCAGTGCAATGATACTGGCTGACATCTTCCAGGAACGCTGGTTCACACGTTCAATATCGGCATTCAGATTCTGGTTGATCAATTGGGCGATGATGGTTTCTGATTGCGCCAGTTTTTCTATTGTTCCCAGGCCCGCTTGCAGAAAGGCATCACCGGAACTTTGATTGACTGAAGCCAGGACTTCATCTTGTGAGCGTGCAAGGAATGTTTTTGCATCGTCCATTTGCTGCTGTATGGTCGTCTGTACCGTTGCGTATCGTGGTTCCTGCTGGCCGATTCCTTGCATGAATTGGGCAAGGCTGGTCAATTCATGTCGTGCCAGCATATGCATGGAATTCAACGTGACATCTTCACCTGCCTCAAACAAGCCACTGTCGATGTAGGCGGCACCGCGTCCTGCAATGACAGCCAGCTTTTCTTCAATCTGGGGCAGGGTGTTGACATAGGCGTTCGCCAGTTGATGTGTTTTTAAATCACCGTCCAGCGTCAGTTTGGATGCATAGGCGATAGCTGTAACTTCATTATCAACAGCCTGTATCAGCTTGCTGTATTCGGCAAAGCTCTCAGATGCCTTGAAACTGTTTTGTTTGGCCAGCATGGTCGTCCATTGCGCTTTCAGGGCTTCCTTGTTGTCCAGCTGTTCCAGCGACTTATCGATTTTCCCCTGGGTTTCAACCAGCGCAGCGCCGGTTTGCTTATTACCCTGCAGACGCATATGTTGTAGCGCGCGTTGCTTTTGCAGTAGCAGACGCAGCTTGCCTCGTTCGGCAATGGTCTTGATCGCAGTCTGTTTGGCTTCGATTTGCAGGATGTCGTTTCTCATGTCCTGAAACAGCAGAAAGAGAACGGCAAGTAAGGGGATGCCAAATGCCAGAGCAACAAAACTGAATTTCTGGGCGATCTTGACGCTGCGCATCAGACGAATGGCGGGGGAGCTGAATAGGTTCACTTTTAGGCACCAATCAAGGGAAATACAATTTTTGAGAGCCTAATCCGTCAATATGACTATGCCGTGACAGTTGGCTTGTCTTCAGGAAATATTCTGCTTGGTTTCAAACCGGCATACTGGAAAGCTTATGGTTTCGTATGCAAGCACGGCACAAAGGTAATGACATGTCATATCAGGGCAGTGACCGACGTGTTTTATTGATATGACGATGCGCAGATACAAAGGTGAGGGGAAATTTTTATGAGATAGTTAAATCAAACGTTTGATTTATGTTAGGATGCATTTCATGAAAAAAACCAGCCCCAAAAACATCACCAGCCAAAACGTTCGTCGGTCTAACCTGCCAGAACTACCTTTGTCGTCCACAACCCATGGCGGCAAGTCTTTACGGGTAGACGGTATAGAGGCACGTACACGCCTGCTTGACAGTGCCCTGCAATTATTTGCCGAAAGAGGATATGCGAAGACATCTACACGTGAAATCGCCAGGGTTGCGGACGTGAATATTTCAGCTATCAGCTATTATTTTGGTGATAAGGCGGGCTTGTACCATGCAGTGTTTAATGACCCGCGCAGCAATCCCAATGTGGACCCAGCTATTTTTGAACAACCTGAAACGCAATTGCGTGACATCTTGTCTAAGCTGATTTGTTCGTTCACCGACTCTCTTAAACAGGGAGAGATGGTGGAGAAATGCATGAAATTGCATTTCCGTGAAATGCTGGAACCCACTGGTTTATGGCTGGAAGAAATCGACACCATGATACGCCCAGCCCATCAGGGACTGGTTCGCCTGTTGTGTCGCTATCTGGGTATCCAGCGTGCCGACGATGATGTGCACAGACTGGCTTTTTCCGTCACAGGCTTGGCGATTTCCCTGATGGTGAGTGGCGACGTGATGCAGGTCATACGCCCGACATTGATCACCAAACCAAGGGCCATCGATTTATTTTCATCCCGCCTGGTCGATTATGCCGTGGCCATGTGTGAAGACGAGAAACAGCGCCGACTTTTACGTATTTCCGATAACCCAACTTCATAAGCAGCGATATGATCATTCGACGTTTGATACTTACTGCTGGCAGTGTTTCCCTGCTTGCTGCCTGCGCCACCACCAACACGGGTGTGGCGGGTATGGTTACCGTACCCACGCAATGGCAGGCAGCTTTGCCATCAATAGAAAAAAATACTGAACTACGGTCCTGGTGGCAAGCCCAGGGCGATGCGACGTTGGTGGAACTGATCGATGCGGCGCAAGCAGTCAGTCCATCTATTGCGCAAGCCTGGTCGAGCATAGAAACTGCCAGGGCCACCAGGGTTGCCAGTGGTGCAGCCTTGCTGCCTTCGCTGGATGCAGTAGCGAATGTCAGCCGGGCAAAAAACCAGATCGGCGTTCCGGTCGCCAGCACGGCACAAGCGGGTTTGCAGACTTCGTGGGAGCTGGACCTGTTCGGCGCCAACCGCGCCAGCAATCAGGCGGCAGAGGCTGACCTGGAAGGGAGCAGGGCGCAATGGCATGATGCACGTATATCGGTAGCGGCTGAAGTCGCTCAGTTGTATTTTTCTGTAATTAGCTGCCGTCAGGTCGCGGATATTACCTGGCAGGATGCCCATTCCAGAGCTGAAACTGCACGTTTGACAGAACTCAGCGCACAGGCTGGCATGACATCAAATTCTACTGCCAGCCTGACACGTTCCAGTGCTGCTGAAGGAAACAGCCGCGCCATCCAGCAGGCGGCCCAGTGTGACCGTGACATCAAGGCACTGGTTGCCTTGACAGCAAGGTCAGAGCCAGAGCTGCGGCAAAAGCTGGATATCGTCAGCCGTGATGCTGCGACAAAGAATTTGCTGCCGCTGGGAATCAGTACGGTGCCAGCGCAAGTCTTGCAGCAGCGTCCTGATGTTTACGCGGCAGAAAAAGAAGTGAGTATGGCCAGTTCCCAGATTGGTGCAGCAGAAGCACGTCGTTATCCACGTCTGACACTGAGTGGATCGATAGGCAGCATGCGGTACCGCACCATGGGGACTGACAGCAACATGGACACCTGGTCCATCGGCCCGCTCGCGCTGACACTGCCCATCTTTGATGGTGGCCAGGCTGTCGCTAATGTGGATGCGGCAAAGGCCCGCTATCTGGCCGCCAGCAGCAATTACACCAGCAAGGTCAGGCAGGCTGTGCGTGAGGTAGAAGAGGCGCTGGTGAATTTGCAAAGTACTGATGCCCGCCGCCAGGATTCGGAACTGGCAGCACGCGGTTATACCCAGGCATTGCAGGCAACCACAGTGCGCTACAACCAGGGCATGGCAAGTCTGTTGGAACTGGAAGATGCGAGACGTACCGCGTTTGCTTCGCAATCATCGCTGATCAGTCTGCAACTTGAAAGAAATAATGCCTGGATCGCCTTGTACAAGGCATTGGGCGGTGGCTGGAATATGAACGTACCAGGGGACAACCCAAGGCCTGCTGCGCCGCTGATGCCTTCTGCCACATCTGTCAATGATGCCGCCAGCAAATCCAATTCCTGAATTTAACGAATAACAGAAAGCTTCATCCATATGATTCCATTCATTTCACGCAAACCGGTTTCCCTGGGCTTGAGTATGGCGGGTGTTGTTGCCGTCGCGGTTGGTGGTTTGTGGATTTCTTCCACATCCATTGCAGCAGATGCCACGTCAATGTCCGGTACTGCCAGTGCTTCTGCAAAGGCAGACAGCACTGCAAGTGCAGCCCGACCCACCAAGCCTGCACTGACAGTAACCACCACCAAGGCAGTGGCTGGCAACCTCGTCATCAAGCTGGCTGCCAATGGCAGCGTCGCCGCCTGGCAAGAAGCGCTGATAGGTTCAGAAGCCAACGGCCTGCGCATTCAGGAACTGCATGCCAATATCGGTGACCATGTGCAGCGTGGCCAGTTGCTGGTGAGTTTTTCCAGCGATACCGTGAAAGCCGATCTGGCCCAGGCCCAGGCCAGCCTGTCCGAGGCGCAGGCAAACCTGGCAGATGCGGTTGCCAATGCTGACCGCACCCGTTCCCTGCAAAGCAGTGGTGTGCTGAGCGCACAGCAGGTCGGGCAATACCTGACTACCGAGCAGACTGCCAAAGCCCGGGTAGAGGCCGCAAAAGCAAATGTCGATGCGCAGCAACTACGTATGAAAAATACGCGTGTGCTGGCACCAGACAGCGGCATCATCACTGCTCGTTCTGCAACACTGGGCGCTGTGGTGGCTAACGGGGCTGAGCTGTTTCGCATGATACGTCAGGGGCGCCTGGAATGGCGGGCAGAAGTCACGGCCAGCGAAATGGCCAGGTTGATACCTGGTACTGAAGCCATCGTCACCGCCCCCGGCGGCACGCAATGGAAGGGCAAGGTCAGGGTAGTATCTCCTGTTGTCGATGCACAGACCCGGATGGGTCTGGTGTATGTGGACTTGTTGCCCACGGTCGCAGCTGTATCAGGCAAGTCGTCAATGGCAGTTCCGACGAATGGACAGGCATTTAAGCCCGGCATGTTTGCCAAAGGTGAATTTGTCATGGGTAGTTCTCAGGCATTGACGATTCCCCAGCAGGCCGTTGTAGTGAGGGACGGCTTCAGTTATGCCTTCCGTCTGAATCCCGATGGCCGCGTGACCCAGATCAAATTGCAGACTGGCCGTCGCGTCAGCTTGCCGCAGGGTGATCATGTTGAAGTGACTCAGGGTCTGAATGCCGACAGCATTATTGTGTCGAGCGGTGCCGGCTTTCTGAATGATGGTGATGCGGTGAAAGTGGTGGCGGCTACTGCTGGCGCCAATGCTGGTACTGCGGCAGCGGTCGTGCGGCCAGCAACTGCAAAAAACTAAGGGGAAAACGTGAATTTCTCAGCCCTCTCAATCAAGAATCCCATTCCGGCCATCATGCTGTTTGTGTTGCTGACGCTGGCCGGGATATTGTCGTTCCGCACGACCATCGTGCAAGATTTTCCAGACATAGAACTGCCCATCGTGACAGTCAGTGCACCATTGTCAGGTGCCGCACCGGCGCAATTGGAAACCGAGGTTGCCCGCAAGATAGAAGATGCGGTGGCGTCCTTGCAGGGTGTCAAAAACGTCTATACCAAGGTGCTGGACGGTGATGTCGAAGTGACGGTTGAATTTGTTTTGGAAAAAGTTATTTCTGATGCCGTCAATGAAGTACGCGATGCCGTCGCAACCGTGCGTGCCGACTTGCCTAGCGAAATGCGTGATCCTACTGTGACCAAGGCATCGACAGCTGGCCGTGTCATCATGACGTACACCGTTGAAGCAGCCGAGCCTGACAAAAACA
Organism: Undibacterium sp. GW821-FHT11B02; assembly: GCF_058808955.1. Taxonomy (NCBI): domain Bacteria; kingdom Pseudomonadati; phylum Pseudomonadota; class Betaproteobacteria; order Burkholderiales; family Oxalobacteraceae; genus Undibacterium; species Undibacterium sp. GW821-FHT11B02. Next base: position 173,367 of record NZ_JBXASD010000013.1, read on the forward strand.
GTCATGTTGTTGCAGGCGAAAACAGTAAACCGGATGCGCAGGACCTGAGCTGGTTCGTTGATAATACCGTTTCAAAGCGTCTGCGCAGTGTACCGGGTGTTGGTGCCGTCAAACGCATGGGTGGCGTGACCCGTGAAGTGCGGGTGGAACTGGATACTGCCAAAATGGCGGCACTGAATGTCGCTGCCGTAGATGTCTCACGCCGCCTGAAACTGGTGCAACAGGAAGCACCGGGTGGTCGTGGTGATGTCAGTGGTGCCGAGCAATCCGTGCGTACCATTGCTACCGTCAAGACTGCTGCCGAACTGGCTACGCTGGACGTTCCTTTGCCGGATGGCCGTCACATACGCCTGGACCAGGTCGCTACGGTGCTGGATACCGTCAGTGAACCACGTTCCGCCGCAACGTTGGATGGCAAACCTGTAGTTGGCTTTGAGGTCTTTCGTACCAAGGGGGCGAGTGAGGTTGATGTGGCCAGGGGTTCGCGTGTTGCCGTCGAAGAATTGCAGGCCGCGCATCCGGAGTTGAAATTCCATCAGGCCATCGATAATGCTCAGCCGGTGGAAGAAAATTTCGATGGCTCCATGGATTTGCTGTATGAGGGGGCTTTGCTGGCTATTCTGGTAGTGTTCTGGTTCTTGCGCGACTGGCGGGCCACGTTGGTCGCGGCTGCGGCCCTGCCTTTGTCGGTGATACCAACTTTCCTTGGATTGAAGTATTTTGGCTATACCCTGAACACGGTGACCTTGCTGTCATTGGCGCTGGTGGTGGGCGTGCTGGTCGATGATGCGATTGTGGAAATTGAAAACATCTCCCGCCATTTGCACATGGGTAAAACACCGATGCAGGCGGCGATGGAAGCAGCCGATGAAATCGGTATGGCCGTTATTGCCACGACCTTTGCGCTGGTTGCTGTATTTTTGCCGACCGCCTTTATGGGTGGCGTACCGGGCCTGTTCTTCAAGCAGTTTGGCTGGACAGCGGTGATTGCGATTCTTGCCTCATTGGTGGTGGCGCGTTTGCTGACACCGATGATGGCTGCCTACATCATGAAGTCGCCGAAACCGGGTAAGGCTGGCGTCAATCCAGAAGGCGCGCATGTTCAAAAAGATGGTTGGCTCATGACGCGTTATATGAAAACCATGCAATGGTGCTTGCGTCATCGTCTGGTTACCATGATCGCTGCCACCGTGTTTTTTGTATGCTCGATTGCATTGGTCGGCTTGTTGCCTACCGGCTTCGTGCCATCGGCAGATCGCGCACAGACCCAAATCAATATAGAACTGCCACCTGGCAGTACGCTGGCTGAAACCCGTGCGACGGCAGAGCAGGCCAGGATCGCCATCATGCGCGACAAAAACATCATCAATGTATTCAGTTCCATCGGTGGTGGTTCCAGTGGCGATGCTTTTGCGCCCGGTGCAGCGGCAGAAGCCAGGCGTGCAGTACTGACCGTGACAGCAGTACACAGAAATAAACGCAAGGATTCCATCGGCGATATCGATGCCAAGATCCGCAAGGAAGTGGCAGATATTTCAGGTGCGAAATTCACCGTAGGGCCGCCAGATACCGGCGTCAAGATGCAACTGGTCTTGCAGAGTGAAGATCCTTTGGCCCTGATAGAAGCAGCCCAAAAAGTCGAAAGGGAACTGCGTACCCTCAAAGGCATAGGCAATGTCAGTTCCAGTGCTTCGCTGGTACGTCCTGAAATCATCGTGCGTCCCGACTCGGCCCGCGCAGCCGATCTGGGCGTCACTGCTGCCAGCATAGGTGAAACAGTGCGTGTGGCAACGGCAGGTGATTATGACCAGTCCCTGCCCAAGCTGAACCTGTCACAACGTCAGGTGCCAATCCGTGTGAAGTTGCCAGACAGTTTCAGGGCAGATCTGGCAGAGATAGAACGTTTGACTGTGCCTGGTAAAAACGGCCCCGTCATGCTCGGCAGCGTGGCCAGCGTGACGATGGAATCCGGCCCGGCCCAGATAGACAGGTTGAACCGCAAGCGTAATGTGACGCTGGATGTGGAGCTGGGTAGCCGTCAACTCGGTGAAGTCAATGAAGAAGCACGTGCCTTGCCCAGCATGAAAAACCTGCCGCCTTCGGTCAGCATTGCCGAGTTGGGTGATGCACAGGAGATGCAGGCCCTGTTCGCCAGTTTTGGTATCGCCATGCTGATCGGTGTGCTGTGTATCTATGGCGTACTAGTCTTGCTGTTCAAGGATTTCTTGCAGCCGGTGACTATCCTGGCAGCTTTGCCTTTGAGTATAGGTGGGGCTTTCGTAGCCTTGCTGGTGACCGGACGTGCGCTGTCCATGCCATCCATGATAGGTCTCATCATGCTCATGGGTATTGTCACCAAGAACTCTATCCTGCTGGTGGATTATGCGGTCATCGCAAGGGAAGCAGGCATGAGCCGGTTTGATGCACTGGTGGATGCCTGCCACAAACGCAGCCGACCCATCATCATGACCACTATTGCCATGGGTGCGGGCATGATGCCGCTGGCTTTGGGCTGGGGTGCTGACCCCAGCTTCCGTTCGCCAATGGCAATTGCGGTAATCGGTGGCCTGATAACTTCAACACTGTTGAGTTTGTTGGTGGTGCCAGCAGTGTTTACCTATATTGATGATTTTGAACATTTGCTGGGCAAAATCAGGCATTGGCTGAAAGGCAAACCAGTCGCAGCAACATCGTAACAAGACTTGAACCTGGATCAGAAAGCTGTGCTCTGATTCAGGTTGCTTGCTGGAAAAAAACAAAGACCCGGGCGCATCTGTATGCGCCCGGGTCTTTTCGCATTTCAAAGTATGTAAGCCAATCACTATCTAAAATTGTCTTTTGGAAATGCTTATGTTGCATTGAATGACAAAATTGTTAAAAGAAGTGCAAAAATTAAGACGATTTAGACACATCAGATTGTGGGCTCTAATTGCGCTTTGTTATAATGCGAGCCTAATTTGTTACAAATTGTATAGAACAGATTTTTTGCGCTATCAGCGAACGGTGTGGTGTGCCTGAGTGGAAAATAAAAATAATGCGTGAAAATGGGGTTCGTTTTTCAATTGCCAGTCATGCGGCCTGGTCCCCGGGAGTCGAGACGATAGCTGCCTGGAAAGAATGGGCGAAAGCGCCTTTTCCTTTTGTGGGGGGCGCTGAGCCAGCCGTGGCAGCGATGCCGCCGATGTTGCGTCGCCGTGCAGGTTCTCTTGGGAAGATGGCGCTTGAAGTGGCCTATCAATGCCTCGATGGACGTAAAAATATCCCTTCTGTATTTTGCTCGCGTCATGGTGAAGTGACGCGTGCCATTGATTTGCTGACTGAACTGGTGCAAGAACAATCTGTATCACCGACTGGATTTGGTCTGGCTGTACACAATGCCAGTGCCGGTTTGTTTTCGATTGCCCGCAAAGACCAGGCGAATCATATTGCTCTGGCAGCTGGTGATAGTACGATAGAGCATGCCGTGATTGAAGCTTGTGGCTTGTTGGCGGATGGCGAGCCTATGGTCTTGCTAGTTGCCTATGACCAACCCTTGCCTGAACTCATGAAACAGTTTCAGGATGTGGAAGAACAGCCTTATGCATGGGCATGGTTGATGGTGCCAGCGCAGGATGATGTCATCCAGTTGAGATGTGAAAGCGTTACAGAAAAGCCGGAAGACAATATATATACTGAGTCGGTGGTGGGCGCAGGTGCAATGTCATCCGGTTTGCTGGTATGGCGTTTTGAATGTGGCGGCCAGGCGGAACTGACCCGGCTGGCGGGAAATCGCCGCTGGATTTGGTCGCGAGATGTTTGACTATCTGGATCGCTACTGGCGCATCGTTGCGACGGGTATCAGTTTTATGACCTTCGGTATCGGCGGCGTATTATTGTGGGCTGTGGTATTTCCGGCGCTTCATCTTCTGGTGTGGCAACAGGACCGGCGCAGGACCATGGCACGCCATATCATACGCTGGACATTTCGCGGTTTTGTCGGCCTGATGCGCCTGCTGGGCGTATTGCGTTATGAATTGATAGGGTTGGAGAAACTTGAGCGTAGTGGCTTGTTAATACTGGCTAACCATCCTACCTTGATCGATACAGTGTTTTTAATGGCATTTGTAAAACATGCTGACTGCATAGTGAAGGGACGCTTGCGAAATAATGTGTTTACCCGTGGGCCAGTGAGGGCGGCAGCGTACATCAGTAATGAACATGGGCAAGATTTACTGGAAGCATGTATCGCTTCCTTAAGGATGGGAAATAACCTGATCATTTTTCCCGAGGGTACGCGTACTCCGGCGGATGGTGTTATCAGCTTGAAACGCGGTGCTGCCAATATCGCAGTGCGTGGTCTGTGTGCAGTCACGCCGGTATTGATACGTTGTGAACCACCAACTCTGGGTAAAGGGGAAAAGTGGTGGCAGGTACCATGTAAGCTGGCGCAGTTCAGAATAGAAGTAAGGGATGATATTCCGATACAGGGTTTTATCGACGCCGGTCAATCGGACGTCATGGCGGCTCGTCATTTGACGGATCACCTGCAGCATTATTTTACCGAGGAAAACCGACGTCATGCTTGAACAAGAAGTAAAAGAACTGATTATTGAAGTGTTGCAGCTGGAAGACATCACTGCAGCCGACATAGATAGCAATGCGCCTTTGTTTGTAGAAGGCCTGGGGCTGGATTCCATTGACGCACTTGAGTTAGGCGTGGCTTTACAAAAACGCTACGGCATTTCGCTGTCTGCTGATTCAGAAGACACGCGTCGCCATTTCGCGTCAGTCAGTGCACTTGCTGCATTGATTGAGACACATAGAAAGAAGTAAGGGGCAGGCAATGGTTGTGGTAAGTGCAATGAGCAAAGATGAATTGTTTGTGTGGGTAGTAGATCTACTGGCTGAGATGTTTGAGCTGGACAAATCTTCATTGACACTGGAATCAAATCTATACGCAGATCTGGATATTGACAGCATTGATGCTGTCGATCTGGCCGTCAAGTTGAAGCAAATGACTGGCTTGCGTTTGCAACCCGAAGTGTTCAAGAAAATTCGCACTATCGGGGATGTAGTGGAAGCTTTGGGTCATCTCACTGCGGAGTAATCAGTATCTTTCGCCGAATACTGGCCGCTGTGGCGGTCGTCCTCACAGTACTTTATCCGCTGGTGATCTGGTTGGGTCAGGGGCAGGTCGAGCCGCGCTGGATGGCGGCCTTGCTGTTGCTGGCTGCCGCTACAAGAATCCCCAGTTTCAAGCTCAGTCGTATCGCTCGCTGGTCCATGCTGGCAGCCTTGGCGCTGGCGGCATGTGCAGTCTGGGCGAATGCCTTGTTGCCGCTGAAATTGTATCCGGTTCTGGTGAATGCCGTATTGCTGGCGGTGTTTGGTTTCAGTCTGGCCGTTCCACCTTCCATGGTGGAGCGCTTTGCCCGCTTGCGCGAACCGGATTTACCGCTTGCGGCAGTGGCTTACACCAGGCGTGTGACCCAGGTCTGGTGCGTGTTTTTCATATTCAACGGGGCCGTCGCTTTTGGGACTGCCTTGTGGGCATCGCCCAAGGTGTGGTCACTGTATACCGGCGTTATCGCCTATATCCTCATGGGATTGTTGTTCGGCCTCGAATATCTGGTACGTCTACGATTTAAGCGGCTGCATCATGTCTGAATTTTTTTCTGATCCTTGCCTGGCGGTAGCATCCCGCCCGGCACATACCGTCATCGGTTTGCGTACTGGTTCTGCTGCAGGATCTCACGCCTCACCTCAAACTATATTTCAAGCTGATTTTCTGCAGCGCATAGGTGCGTGGTCGCATGCTTTTCAGCATCTGCCCGGCAGGCAACTGGCCCTGTATCTGAATGACAGCCTGGAATTTGCTGCCGCTTTGCTGGCAGCGTGGCAGTGCGGAAAAACCGTTTGGTTGAACGCCGATACTCTGGATAGCAGTTGTGCAGCGATGGCGAAATCTGTCGATGCGTTTGCCGGTGATTTTCCTGCTGAATTTCTGCCTGTGCAAGCCAGTGCCATATCTGTTCGCATACCGGTGTTGACCAGCCTGGACCCCGAATTTCAGGGTTTGGTGGTACATACTTCCGGTAGTACAGGGCAGGCGCAGGCAGTACCCAAAAAAATATCGCAACTGACCAGCGAAGTGTCCAATCTGGAAGAGGTTTTTGGTTCCCGCCTGGAAAATGCTGTGGTGCTGGCGACGGTCTCGCATCAGCATATTTATGGTTTGTTGTTCCGGATTTTATGGCCTTTGGCGGCAGGGCGCGCCATCCATGCTGAAAGCCTGAGTTTTCCTGAACAATTGGCACAATTGGCCGGACAGGCTGATTGCGTGTTGATCGCCAGCCCGGCTCACCTGAAACGTTTGCCCGAACATCTGGATTGGCAAGCTGCCAGACAGCATTTGTGTGCCGTGTTTTCATCCGGTGGACCATTGGCTGCAGCGGACGCATTTTCAGTCGGCAAATTATTAGGGCATGTTCCTTTTGAAGTGTATGGCAGTTCTGAAACAGGCGGCATTGCCTGGCGTCAGCGCAAGCCGGGCAATGTCGATACCTGGCAAGCTCTGCCCAGGGTGGCATGGCGCATTCATCAGGAAGATGGACTATTGGAAGTGCGCTCACCTCATCTGCTGCAGGATACCTGGCTGCGTTTGACAGATCGTGGGCAGATGACAGAAGACGGCCATCTGCTGTTGCTGGGACGCAGTGACCGCATTGTCAAAATTGAAGAAAAAAGAATTTCACTGGACGCCATGGAGCAGGCTTTGCTGAACTCTGAACTGGTCAGTGAAGTACGTATCCTGATCGATGAGGAAGTTGCCGGTCAGCGTCAAAAATTAACGGCCTTTGTGGTCCCTACAGCACAAGGACATGACTTGCTGGCGACAGGATGTAAAAATACGCTCAATCAGCATTTGCGTACCCGGTTATCTGGCATTGTCGATGCCATTGCGCTGCCACGCCGCTGGCGTTACCTGGACCAGATGCCAGTCAATGCACAGGGCAAAACCACGCATGCGCAATTATTGGCCCTGATCAATGAAAGCCAGGACCAGCGACCACGCCTGCCTGTGGTGCATATGCTGGAGCAGGAAGCTACGCGGGTAGTACTGGAATTGACCGTACCGGCATCACTATTCTATTTCGATGGACATTTTTCAATAGCCCCTGTATTACCTGGTGTTGTTCAGGTTGACTGGGCTATTTTGTATGCGCGGCAGTATTTTGATTTGCCAGCTATCTTTATCTCCATTCACGCACTCAAGTTTCAGCAGGTGATTCGTGCTGAAACACCTGTCATGCTGGAGATGATCCATGATCTTAACAAGGGCAGTTTGCAATTCCGTTATTTCTCCGACGCCGGGCAGCACGCCAGTGGTCGCATCTTGTTCACCAACGAAAAGCCAGCATGCTAGATAAAAAATTCTCCCCGGAACGCCAGAGTGCTTTTGCTGCCCGTTTTGAAGCTCAGAAAATCGCCTTCGGACCAGTAGTTTTCCAATGCGTTCGCTATGCCTGGAAGCGCGGCATGCTGCAAGCCTTGTCTGACACTGGTGGCACTGGCCTGACGATTGCAGAACTGGCCGCCACGGGTCGCTGGACAGAATATGTGCTGAAGGTCGTGCTGGAAACCTGTCTTTCGGCTGGGGTAGTGTATCTGAGTGCAGGGCGCTATGTACTCGATAAGACCGGTTATTGTGTATTAACCGATTCGATTACCCAGATCAATCTCGATTTCAACCATGATGTCTGTTACGAAGGCCTGTTCCGGCTGGATGAATCCCTGGATCAGGAAAAGCCATTGGGCCTGACCTCACTGGGTGAGTGGCCTACCTTGTATCAGGGGTTATCGCAGCTACCAGAACCTGCTAAAACCAGCTGGTTTGCGTTTGATCATCATTATTCGGACACCTCGTTCCCGGATATCTTGCCTGATGTGTTTGCCACGGCACCACGTCGCCTGATGGATATCGGCGCGAATACTGGCAAGTTCAGCTGTGCGGCGCTGGCCTACAACCCATCTGTGGAAATGCATCTGGTTGACCTGCCAAAACAATTAACGGTTGCCGAAGAAAAACTGCGCAAAGCTGGTGTGGCTGAGCGTGCGCATTTTCACCCGGTAGATTTGCTGGATGCAGAACTGGCATTGCCAGCGAATATGGATATGATCTGGATGAGTCAGTTTCTCAGCTGTTTTTCTGAACCGGCCATTGCCAGTATTTTACAGCGCGCAGCAGCGGCGCTCAGTCCTCAGGGACAATTGCTGATCATGGATACGTTCTGGGACAGGCAGCGTTATGACATAGCCGCTTTTTGCCTGATTAATACCTCGCCGTATTTCACATCCATGGCCAGCGGCAACAGCAAGATTTACGAAAGCAATGACTATATACGTCTGGCAGAAGCCGCCGGCCTGCAATTGCTGACCACGCGTGACGATATTGGTTATTGCCATTCCTTGCTGCGTTTTACGAGGGCAGGGCAGTAAAGTGTTCAAGCCCTGCGTATTGATCCCCGTCTATAACCATGAGCATGCCATTGCTGCGGTGGTACATGCCGTCCTGGCGCATGATGTGGATTGCATATTGGTTGATGATGGTTGCTCACCTGCGTGTGCCACGGCGCTCAATGAACTGCATGCGGCTATGCCAGCGCGGGTCAGTCTGTTGCGCCATGCCAGCAATCAGGGCAAGGGTGCGGCGGTGATGACAGGGTTTGAACATGCGGCAAAGATCGGTTACACCCATTTATTGCAGGTGGATGCCGATGGCCAGCATTGTATCTCCGATATTCCACGGTTTTTGGAACAGGCACAGACTCACCCGCAAGCTATCGTAGCCGGTTACCCTGTGTATGACGATTCGGTCCCGGCAGTGCGCCTTTATGCCCGTTACCTGACCCATGTCTGGGTATGGATCAATACCCTGTCATTTGCGATTCGTGATTCCATGTGTGGTTTCAGGGTGTACCCGATAGCCCCTGTGCTGGCGCTGCTGGCGAAGCAGAAGGTCGGCAAGCGCATGAATTTTGATACTGATATTCTGGTCCGGTTGTATTGGGACGGTGCCGGCATCATCAACCTGCCTACCAGGGTGGCGTATCCAGCAGATGGCGTTTCGCACTTCCGCGTCTGGATGGACAATGTGCTGATCACCCAAATGCATACCAAATTATTCTTTGGCATGCTGTTGCGTTTCCCCCGTCTGCTGTTGCGTAACTGGCGGGGCAGGTCATGACCAGACAGGCTGCCACCGGCAGGCATTGGGCCAGCATGAATGAAGTCAGCTTTGTGGCTGGCATGCGTCTGTTATTCTGGATTTTTCGTTATTTTGGACGCTGGCCATTTCGCATAGTCCTTTACCCGGTATTGCTGTGGTATGTGTTTCTGCAGGCGGTACCACGTCGTGCGTCGAAGGATTATTTGCGACGCATTAATGCTTACCGTGCGGTACGGCAAGGCTGGCTGGGGGTATTCCGGCATTTTGGCGCATTTGCAGAAAGCATACTGGACAAGATGTTGCTCTGGGGCGGCTTGTTCAATACTGAACAGGTGCAGTATCACGGGCAAGAACAGATGCATGCGCAGATGCTTACCCGACGTGGTGCCGTATTGGTTTGTTCGCATCAGGGCAATCTGGAAATGTGCAGGGTATTGTCCCGCGATTTTCCTGACGTGAAATTGACCATACTCGTTCACACTAAACATGCACAGGCATTCAATCGCATGCTGGGCCAGCTTGATCCTCACAGCCAGATGGATTTGTTGCAGGTGACTGAAATGACGCCTGCTACTGCCATGTTGCTGGCAGAAAAAATTGCAGAGGGTGGCTTTGTCGTCATCGCTGGTGACCGCATACCAGTGGCACCGCAGCCCAGGGTGGCTTGCGCAAAATTTCTTGGTCAGGATGCCGCTTTCCCGGTGGGGCCGTATGTGCTTGCCAGTATCTTGCAATGCCCGGTTTATTTATTGTTTTCCCTGTATATGGATGGTGTGCCGCAAGTAAGGTTTGAGCTGCTGCGTGAATCAGTCAGACTGCCCCGCAAGGAACGTGACAAGGTCTTGCAGGAGCTGATTGCCGCCTACGCCGCACGACTGGAATACTATTGTGTGCAGGCACCCTTGGAATGGTTTAATTTTTACGATTTTTGGCATATACCTCATTTGGAACAAACAGATGCATCCCGCTGATCAAACCATCTCAACCATCTCCAACAGTCAGCCGCGTGTCGTTGTATTTGACCGCAGCAGGTTGCGTATAGAAGATATTGTAGATATTGCCCATAGTAAAGCACAGGCCGCCTTGTCGGCTGATCCTGCTTTTCGGGCAGCAATTGCGCGCGGGGCCGAATTTCTGGATCGCCTGTTGCGTGAAGATGGCACTATCTATGGCGTAACCACCGGCTATGGCGATTCCTGCACGGTCACTGTCCCGGCAGATCTGGTAGCGGAATTGCCGCATCATCTGTACACCTATCATGGTTGCGGATTGGGTGAATACCTGAACCCGGCACAGACCCGCGCAGTCATGGCGACCCGCCTGGCTTCGCTATCGAAGGGTTTCTCCGGTGTCAGTGTGGAATTGCTGGTGCAGATCGCCAGCTTGCTCGAACATGACCTGTTACCCCTGATCCCATCCGAGGGTTCGGTGGGTGCCAGTGGCGACTTGACCCCTTTGTCTTATCTGGCCGCAGTCTTGTGCGGCGAACGCGAAGTCTGGCGCAAGGGTGAACATGTGGCGGCAGCCCAAGCCCTGAGTGACGCTGGCATCACCCCTTTGCGCCTGCGCCCGAAAGAAGGCCTGGCCATCATGAATGGTACTGCTGTGATGACGGCACTGGCCTGTCTGGCCTATGATCGCGCCGCTTATCTGACGCAATTGACGACACGTATTACCGCGCTGGCTTCTTTTGCGCTGGATGGTAATGCCCATCATTTTGATGAAGTACTGTTTTCAGTCAAGCCCCATGCAGGCATGCAGGGCGTGGCAGCATGCCTGCGTCATGATTTGCCCGCAGGGCAGGTGGAACGCAACGGCAAGCGTTTACAAGACCGCTATTCGATACGCTGTGCACCTCATGTCATCGGTGTGCTGGCCGATGCCTTGCCATTCTTCCGGCAATCGATAGAAAACGAATTGAACAGCGCCAATGACAATCCCATCATTGATGCCGACAATGAACGTGTACTGCATGGCGGTCATTTTTATGGCGGTCATATCGCATTTGCCATGGACGGCATGAAGAATGCCGTCGCCAATCTGGCTGATTTGCTCGACAGACAAATGGCCCTGCTGGTGGACAGCCGTTACAACCATGGCTTGCCGGCCAACCTGTCTGGCGTGCAAGGGCCGCGTGCTGCCATCAACCATGGTCTCAAGGCTTTGCAGATCAGCGCCTCTGCCTGGACGGCGGAAGCCTTGAAACTGACCATGCCAGCCTCGGTGTTTTCACGCTCTACCGAATGCCATAACCAGGACAAGGTCAGCATGGGCACGATAGCCGCCAGGGATTGCCTGCGCGTGCTGGAACTGACAGAACAAGTGGTTGCCGCCTTGCTGATTACCGTACGTCAGGGCGTATGGTTGCGTTTGCAACTACACCCGGAATTGTCGCTTTCACCAGCATTGGCACGGATGATGGACGCGCTTGCTACAGATATCGCACCGATACAGGAAGACCGGCGTCTGGAACCGGATTTGCGCCTGATGCTGGAAAGGTTACGTCAACAGGAATGGAGTCTGTATGCGTAAGAACGCTGCCCCCAGCCGCTGGTCTGCCGAAATCGAGATGCAGGTACAGTTCTTTGACCTGGACCCGATGGAAATAGTCTGGCACGGCAACTACGTCAAATACCTGGAAGTCGCGCGTTGCGCGCTGCTGGACAGTATTCAGTATAACTATGTGCAGATGAAGAAATCTGGCTATGCATGGCCAGTGATAGACATGCAGTTGCGCTATGTGGCACCGGCCAGCTTTGGACAGAAACTGAAGCTGCGTGCTGACATCGTTGAATGGGAAAATCGTTTGAAGATCGATTACCTGATTACCGATGCAGCCAGCGGGAAACGCCTGACCCGCGCCAGCACTACACAAGTCGCGGTGGAAATCAGCAGTGGCGAAATGTGTTTTGTTTCGCCGCCAGTGTTATTTGAAAAATTGGGAGTGACCCCAGTATGAAACGTATACTTTCCAGCCTGTTTGCGCTGATGGCAGTATTGTTGACAGCGCACGCCGGTGCCACCTCGGCACTGACTACCAAAATTCAGAATACCCTGGCCAAACCAGCTGTCCTGTGCGGTCGTTTTGATCAGACCAAGCAACTGGTGGGCATGAAAAAACCGCTGGCTTCGAATGGCCGGTTTTGTGTGATCAATGGCAAGGGTGTGTTGTGGCGCACGCTGCAACCTTTCCCGAATACCTTGCGCCTGACGCGCGATGAAATCGTGCAGATGCAGGGCGACCGCGTTGCCATGCGGCTGGATGCGCAAAAAGAGCCGACTGTGCGCATGATCAATAGCGTGCTTTTTTCCTTGTTGTCGGGTGATCTGGGCAAGCTGGAATCGCTGTTTGAAGTGGATGGCACTGCCGAAGCTGGTAGCTGGAAAGTCAGTCTCAAGGCACGTGAGGCAGCACTGGCTAAAGCCATAGGGCAGATCAGTCTGGATGGTGCAGCTTACGTAAAAAACATACATATCGATGAAGCCAGCGGTGACCGCACTGCCATTATTTTTTCTGATATCAAGACTGGCGAAACGGCAATCACTGCTGAAGAGCTGGCAATGTTTTGACGACCGGTATTCAATGTGAACCTGCTTTTGCTGGCACACGGTAACTAACTGGGGTGGAATGGATAAAGTCTTGAAAAATCGGCGTAACCTGGCCACAGTCATGGCAATAGTCTGGGCTCTGGTGGTGTGCCTGTTATTGGCACATAACACCTATTTGTGGCTGGGCAAACGCATTACGCCCGACACCGATATTCTGGCTTTATTGCCAGTGCAGGAACGCGACCCGGTATTGCAGCGATCCTTTGCACATATGGTCGACACTGCCCAGCAAAGGGTTGTGGTATTGATCGGTGCGCCGGACTGGGAACAGGCAAAACGTGCTGCGCAGGCGTATAACGCAGTGATCGCCACGCGTACCGATCTGTTGACACCAACCACCATCAACGACCAGACCCAAAGCGACTGGCTGGCAGCTTTTCAAAAGAATAGCCTGGGTTTGCTGACCGCAGAGCAAGAACAGCAATTGCGTACGCAGCCAGCGCAGTTCTGGACCGAGACGGCGCTGGTCAAAATGTATGGTGCCTTTTCCGGCCCCAAGCTGGGTTCCTTCCAGGATGATCCCTTTGGCCTTTTCAGTGGCTGGGTACAGGAGCGGGCGCAGGAAACGCCGGTAAGACCGCGTGACGGCATGCTGTTTGTTGCCGATGCAGAAAACCAGTATGTGTTACTGCCCTTGAGCCTGAAACCATCTGCATTTTCACTGACAGCGCAGGAAGCGGTTTTGCCGCTGCTGACAAAGGCAACCGACGCCGCAAGGCAGGCAACGCCGGGTGTACAGATCATCAGCGCCGGTGTGGTATTGCATGCCGCTGCCGCTGGACAGCAAGCTAATTCAGAAGTATCCACCATCGGCGTCGGTTCGCTGGTGGGCATCATTTTACTGATGTGGTTCAGCTTCCGTTCGCTGAAACCTATTCTGCTGATTTTGATGTCGATAGGCATAGGTTTTCTGGGTGCGATGTCCGTAAGCTGGCTGCTGTTTGGCGGCATTCATTTGCTGACACTGGTATTTGGTGCCAGCCTGATTGGTGTGGCACAGGATTACGGCATTTATTTTTTATGTAACCGCCTGAATTCCGATGCAGAACTCGATTCCCATCAATTGCTGAAGCGTCTGTTGCCTGGGCTGGGGTTGACTTTACTGGCGGCTGTGATCGGTTATCTTGGCCTGGGTCTGACACCATTCCCCGGTTTGCGACATATGGCGGCATTTTCTGCCTTGGGCCTGATATTCGCGTGGCTGACGGTTGTCTGCTGGTTTCCACATCTGGTGCGTGCCGGTGGTTTGAAAAGCGGGAAACTGGTGGCCTGGTACAGCGCCGCGTTGTGGCATTGGCCGCGCCTGAGAATGAATCGCTATGGTATAGGCATACTGGTTGCGTTTTCAATGCTGGTACTGTTTGTCTGTTCCAGACTGGGTGCGAATGACGATATCAGGCTATTGCAAACACCGCCAAAACAGTTGGTGGCAGATCAGATCAAGCTTGGTAAATTGCTGGATGCGCCGACCCCTGTGCAGTATTTCCTTGTGCGTGGCGCTTCGGCAGAAATCGTATTGCAGCGCGAAGAAATCCTGAAGCACAAGCTGGAGACGATGATAGAGAAGCACACCATCTCCGGCTATCAGGCGCTGTCCAACTGGGTGCCTTCTGCGCAGACACAGGCTGCACGACGCCAGTTGATAGAAGAAAAACTGCTGGTTGATGGCGGCCCTTTGTCGCAACTGGCTACCAAGGTGGATGAAGACGCGAGTTGGGCCGCTGGTATCCGTGCACATTTACTTCAACCTTCTGAAGGCATGACAGTAGACAGTTTCCTGAAAACAGCCGCAGGTGAACCCTGGCGTCACCTGTGGCTAGGCCGTATCAGCAATGAATATGCCAGCATCGTTGCCTTGCGTGGTTTGAATTATGCCAATGACGGTCTGGCATCTCTGCAACATACTGCCGATGGTCTGGAAGGGGTGCAGTGGGTGGATAAGGTCAGTGAAATTTCGTCGGTATTGGGGCGCTATCGTGCGTATATGGGCTGGGTAGTCTGTGCCGCCTATGTGCTGGTATTTGCGTTGTTGTGGCCGCGTTATCGCCGTCATGCCTGGCGTGTGCTGGCACCGACCATGGTTGCCAGCTTGTCTGCACTGACCTTGCTGGGGCTGGCAGGGCAAAGCCTGCAATTATTCCATGTACTGGCGCTGATGCTGTTGCTGGGGGTAGGGGTTGATTACGGCATCTTCATGCAGGAACATACAGACAGACGCAATGCCACGCCCTGGCTGGCGGTTGGACTGTCAGCCGCAAATACCATCTTGTCCTTCGGTTTGCTGGGCCTGAGTCGCACACCGGCATTGCAAGCATTTGGACTGACCATGCTCATCGGCACTAGCCTGGTTTGGCTGATTGTGCCGTGTTTTACATCTTCCGAGAGTCATCATGTACCACCTGTTCAGTCATAAAGTAATTGTGCTTCCCGTGCTGTTGATACTGACCCTGCTGTCTGGCTGTGCCAGTGCGCCGCCGGCTGCTAATCAAGCCCGTCTGGGCCTGAAGTTACCGCCAGCCAGCCTGGGTGAAAACTTTAGCGTGCAGCAACATTTGAAGGTGGAACGCAATGGCCGCATCGATGAACTGGATGCTGCACTGGAAGTGGATGGCGGGCAACTGGAGCTGGTAGGCCTGGCTTTTGGTCAGCGTGTATTAAGCCTCAGTTATGATGGCAATGAGCTCAAATCATGGCGTCATATGATGTTGCCGGCACAGGTCAAGGCCGAAGATGTACTGGAAGACATGCAATTGAGTTTGTGGCCGGTACATGCGATTGCCCACGCTCTACCAACTGGCTGGCGCATTGAAGACCAGGGTTTGCACAGAGCACTATATTTGGATAATGAACTGGTGACCAGTATAGACTACAGCCGCATGCCGCGCTGGAGCGGCACAGTTGTATTGAACAATCTGCGTTATCACTATCGCCTGACCATACAGTCTGCACCTTGAAGCTATTTTATTTATGAAGCTGTATTTACATCACTGTGGCGTAATCTGTGCCCTGGGTGACAATCACCAGGAGATCAGGCGTCGCCTGCTGGACGAAGCCACCACCGGCCTGCAGATGACTGATGCCTGGTCACCGGGACGGGTATTGCCGGTTGGCCAGGTGCGAGGTATCTTGCCCGATGTCAGCCATTTGCCGGCGACCATGCGCAGCCGTAATAATCAACTGGCGCTGGCTGCGCTGGCACAGATACGTCAATCGGTCGATGCCGCAATACAGCGTTTTGGTGCTGATCGTATCGGTATCGTCATTGGTACCAGTACATCCGGCATTGCCGGCACTGAGGATGCATTGCGGGTTTACCACCAGCATGGCAGCCTGCCGGCTTCGTTTCAGTACGCCGTACAGGAAATGGGATCGCCAGCGGCCATGCTAGCCCACGAGCTGGGCACCGGTGGGCCAGCTTATACCCATTCCAGTGCCTGTTCTTCCAGCGCCAAGGCGATGGCAAGTGCTGCCCGTCTGATCAAGATGGGTTTGTGTGACGCCGTGGTGACTGGTGGTGTGGATACCCTGTGCGAATTCACCGTGGCCGGTTTTTCTGCGCTGGAATCAGTTAGTACCGAATTCTGCAATCCGCTCAGTGCCAATCGCAAAGGTATCAATATTGGCGAAGGTGCTGCTTTCTTCCTGATGACTGCCGAAGCTGCATCTGGCGCAGTGGCGCTGTGTGGCTGGGGTGAATCTTCGGATGGTCACCATATGTCCGCACCTGATCCTGCAGGTGGCGGTGCACGTATGGCGATCAACCAGGCTTTGCAACGTGCCGGTATTACTCCATCCGAGGTTGACTATATCAACCTTCATGGTACCGCCACGGTACAGAATGATGCGATGGAATCACGTGTGATTCAAGACATATTCGGTCCCGAAGTCGCTGTCAGTTCGACCAAACCATTTACTGGACATGCCCTGGGTGCTGCCGCTGCGATTGAAGCTGCACTATGCTGGCTGGTGATGCAGGATGACAATCCGCAAGGACAATTGCCACCACATTTGTGGGATGGCGTTGCCGATCCGCAATTGCCTGCCTTGCATATCGTGGCACCACGGCAACAGACAGGCAAACCATTGCGCTGGATAGTCAGTAATTCTTTCGCGTTTGGTGGCTCGAACGCATGCCTGGTGCTGGGGAAGACAGAATGAATCAAACAACTGCGACTATATTTCCGCCAGTACACAAATTGGTCCCGCATGATGGTGAAATGGTCTTGCTGGACAGGGTGTTGGCCGCCGATGCCGAAACCCTGACTGCTGAAGTGGCTATCCGGCCAGAAACCCTGTTTTGCAAATCACAAGGTGTGGATGCCTGGGTGGGCATCGAATACATGGCGCAGGCAATAGCAGCCCACGCCGGTTATCTTGCCAGCCTGCGTGACGAACCGGTGAAGGTCGGCTTTTTGCTGGGAACCCGGCGTTACGATTGCAGCCAGCCGGTGTTTGCCCTCGGTAGTGTGCTGGAAGTACAGATACAGCGTGTCTTACAAGGTGAAAATGGATTGGGTGCATTTGAATGTGGTATCCGTGATCAGGCAACAGGCGCATCGCTGGCTGTTGCCACCATCACGGTATTTCAACCGGCTGATGCCAAAGAATTTCTGCAACGGAGTTAGAGATGAGTAAGAGTGTGTTGGTAACCGGGTCTTCACGCGGTATAGGCAAGGCCATCGCTTTGCGTCTTGCACGGGATGGTTACGATATCGTATTGCATTGCCGCAGCCAGCGTGAAGAGGCTGAACTTGTCGCAGCTGAAATTACCAGTATGGGCCGTACAGCCCGCGTATTGCAGTTTGACATCAGCGAACGGGGTACTGCCGCAGCGCTGCTGCTGGCAGATGTGGAAGCACATGGCTGCTATTACGGCGTTGTCTGCAATGCAGGCGTGGCCAGGGATAATGCTTTTCCGGCCATGTCTGGCGAAGACTGGGATATTGTCCTCAATACCAATCTGGACGGTTTCTATAATGTACTCAATCCCCTGGTCATGCCCATGGTACAGCGCCGTAAGCCGGGTCGCATCATTACCATGGCTTCGGTGTCTGGGCTGATCGGCAATCGTGGTCAGGTCAACTACAGTGCAGCCAAGGCGGGTATCATCGGTGCCAGCAAGGCACTGGCAATAGAATTGGCCAAGCGTGCCATCACCGTCAATTGTGTGGCACCAGGCTTGATAGAGACTGACATGATTAGTGAAGTACCGCTGGAAGAAGCCTTGAAAATGATACCAGCACGTCGGGTCGGCAAGCCGGAAGAAGTGGCTGCTGTCGTCAGTTTCCTCATGCATGAAGATGCCGCTTATGTGACACGGCAGGTTATATCGGTTAATGGAGGTATGGCATGAGTTTGGGTATGAGCATTAATCGACAGAATCGCCGCGTCGTCGTGACCGGCATGGCCGGTATCAGCCCTTTGGGTAATGACTGGCAGACTATCCGCAAGCAATTGGGTGAATTCCGCAATGCCGTCGTGCGCATGCAGGAATGGAGCGACTATGAAGGCTTGAATACACAGCTGGGTGTACCGGCTGCACCATTTGAACTGAATGAACGCTACCACCGCAAAGCCACACGCAGCATGGGTAGAGTCGCCCTGATGGCGACTCGTGCCAGCGAAATGGCGCTGGCGGACGCCGGTTTGCTGGATGATCCCTTGCTGACCAGCGGAAAGATGGGAATATCTTTCGGCTCATCGGCAGGTACGCCCAGTGCCATCGGTGATTTTGGCCGCATGATGGAAGAACGCACTACGAAAGGCATCAATGCGACGACCTATATCAAAATGATGTCGCATACGGCACCGGTCAATATAGGCGTATTTTTTGGTTTGACCGGTCGCGTCATCACGACTTCATCAGCATGCACTTCTGGCAGCCAGGGTATAGGTTATGCCTACGAAGCCATACGCAGCGGCAAGCAAATCGCGATGATTGCCGGCGGTGCCGAAGAATTATGTGCCACAGAAGCGGCTGTGTTTGACACCCTGTTTGCCACCAGCGTGCGCAATGACAATCCGCAAGATACACCACGCCCTTTCGATGCCGGTCGTGATGGCCTGGTGATAGGCGAAGGTGCTGGTAGCCTGATACTGGAAGAACTGGAACATGCACAGGCACGCGGCGCAAGAATTTATGCAGAACTGGTCGGTTTCGGTACCAATAGTGATGGCTGCCATGTGACGCAACCAAATGCAGAAACCATGAAGGTCGCCATGCAACTGGCGCTGGAAGATGCACAACTGCAGCCATCCGACATCGCCTACGTGAATGCCCATGGTACCGGCACGCAACAAGGTGATATCGCCGAAAGCCAGGCTACTGCACAGGTGTTTGGCAATGCCATACCCATCAGTTCCCTGAAAAGCTATATGGGACATACCCTGGGTGCATGCGGCGCACTGGAAGCCTGGATCAGCATAGAAATGATGCGTGAAGGCTGGTTTGCGCCCACCATCAATTTGCAAGAGCTTGACCCCCAATGCGCGCAACTGGACTATATCAGGGACGAGGGCAGGGCCATTGATTGCGAATACGTCATGTCGAATAACTTTGCTTTTGGTGGCATCAATACTTCTTTGATTTTTAAAAAATATACATGATGGTTTTGCTGACTAACGACGTGTTTTTAACCTGGAAATAAAAAATGAAAAAATTGATTTCTACCGCAATTGCGCTGGCTATGCTGGCTGGATTTGCATTGCCAGTTGCAGCTGCCGATAACAAAGTGATGCTGCCGATTGCTGCGGCGATGGCGGACAATAATGCGCCATACAGACTGGGTGAAAATATTAAATTTTATTTCGGTAAACAACCCACGCCACCAGTGTTAAAAGTGATATCCAGCGACAAGACCAGCCTGAGGACCAATGCCTTTGGCAAGTCCAATGAAAAAGCCTGCAACTGGGTATTTTTATCCGACATGCTGCAGTTGAAAAAACGTGCTGAAGAATTAGGTGCCAATGCGGTCATCAACATCGTCAGTAACTATGACAACATTGAATATTCGAGCGAAACAGAATTTGAATGTCATGTGGGTGCCATTATGGCTGGCGTCGCCTTCAAGGCCGATTTTGTGACAATAGCGGATAAATAAAAATAGAGACAATGCGGCATCTGGCTTGCATTTTTTTACAACGGACCATCTCATTTCTTTTTAAGGACTCATAATGACGCTTGCTTTACAGCGCGGCTTTTTAATTTCCATGGTATTTGCTCTCAGTCTGTTGCAGGGTTGTGCCACGTCGGTAAAAGCTACTTCCATGCAGAATCCCCCTCCATCTGAAGCTTTTTCTGGTTTTGGACGTATCCAGGTTCAGCCAGTAGTGTTCAGGCCAGGCTATGAAGGTGATAAATCCGGTTTGGTCAAGATCAATCAAAATATTCAGGAAGATCTGGCGAGCTCTTTGGCAAACTGGAACACGCGTCCAGATAATGGCCGTGTGCTGATCATTGAACCTGTGATTGAAGAAATGGAATTCAAGCATGGTGCCAAGCGCGTATTGCTGGGGCCTTTGGCTGGTAGTTCAGGTGTGCTGATGCGCATGAAGATAACTGATGGTAATGGTAAAGTCGTTGCGCTGCCAGAATTTTTCCAGCGTGCCAATGCCATGGCTGCCGGTTTTGTATTCGGTGTGCATGACAATTTGATGTTGACCCGGGTTGCAAATCTCGCCAGCGGCTATATTCTGGATAACTACAATAGTGCCAAAGGTGGACCAACTGGCGCTGATGAAAAAGCACTCACCAGATAATAAACACGCAATGCCAGATCATACAGCCTGCATCTTTCTGATTAATATCAGCGATATTGATCTGGCGGGCTATTTAACTTGTTTAAGCACCAGCGAAGTGCTGCGTTATGAGCGCTTCATCAAAAAAGAAAGGCAGCGCCAGTTTCTTGCTGGACGTGTGCTCTTGCGTCGGGCGTTGAGTCAATTGCTGGACGTACCCGTCAACACCTTGCAACTGACTGAACGTCCGGGCAATGCGCCACATCTTGATTTTCCGGCTTGCCCGGATCTTGGCTTCAGCCTCTCGCATAGTGGCAACTGGGTTGCCTGTGCGGTCAGTACTGGCACCAGGCTGGGCCTGGATATTGAATTGCTTAACCCCGATCGAGATTTTTCTGCACTGGCATTGCATGCTTTTGATGCTGCCGAAAATGCATGGTTGCAGCAACAGGAAGCTGGCAATCGCATGTGCGATTTTTATCAGCTATGGACCAGCAAAGAAGCACATATCAAACTCAATGCACCCAGTGTGGAATGCCTGCACTTCAAGCATCCTGAATTGTCCATCACCTTATGCAGTGCGGTGGAATTCACCTCTCCGCCACAACTTCTGTACACCCGTGAACTATCAGCGGAATAAGCTCCAGAACCAGTTCCATATACCCGGCAATTCTGGCGCATTGTTGGCGTCCGTGACCGTCCTTGCCAGCGCAGTGCGTTCCAGTTCTTCCCGGTTATCGTAAAATGGTTTTTCGCTGGTAGGTATATCCAGCTCTTTGGCGACATCCAAAAGAATGCCCAGATACTCCTCCAGATGATTCGCCGTGTAGGGGTTGATATCGTGAAAGGTCACGACGATAGGTGTTACCCCATCCACGGCAGGCATTTCGTTATTGCACCAGTGTGGGCGTGCCGCCAATAACAGTTTGCGCATGTTGCGGTGCTTGGTCAGGCTGAAATTGATGCCGTAAATAATGCCATCATTGGCACTTAAATCCGTCAACAACATCTGCAAGCCGTGGCTGTGATAAGTCTCCAGCGTGCGTGCATCATAATTCCAGAAGGGTGGGCGTACCAGCTTGGGGGCTACACCCGTAATGCCTGTCAGATCAGCAATGCCCAATGTTAATGAAGCTTCAAATGCATCTTCTTTCAGATAGCGATGATTGGAATGCCGTGGTGTCGCAGTATGAAAAGCCAACAAATGTCCTTCATCCACTTCACGTTTCAACAGGCTGCGGCCATACTCGGTTCCACCACCATTGACTGCCCGCGTCTGGGTAAAGAATACTGCCTTGATGTCTGGCTGATACGGATTTTTTGATAAAGTCCGTAATACCTTTTCTGTCGGATTGTCTGGCTGCACAGCGCTGGGGCCGTCATCAAAAGTCAGCAGATAGCGAATCGGTGCAGGATTGCTCTCACAGGCGTCGCTGGCTGACGATGCATTGCACAAGCCCAGCATCAGCAGGACCAGCAAACAGGGGACAGCGAAATGCCTGGTACGGAAGGTAAACAAAGTCAGAATACAGTTTTTGGTAGAAGGCTCGTATTGTATCTGCCCTCCGGGAATTTTTCTTGTCAATCCTGCTGATGCACATGATTGACAGGGTTTCGTAATAGCTGCGAGGTAAGTGTGATTGTTTCTATGTGGAAATAGTGGGAGTGATAAGTCGAAACAGCAATCCACGTTTACGTTTTTCCTTGTGCTGCACCAATGGCCAGCGAAACAACACTGAGAGGTCGCAAGGGACTTAATTTGCTGAGGCTGATGTGAATACCTTGAGGCTAGCACCGGAATAATGTAAATTTTTGTCAGGCTTATCAACCCTATGAGTATTTGTGATTTTAGTCACAGGTAAATCAAGATTGACGTGTTAATCTTAGCGCCGCTAATATTTGTAATATTGTGTAACTAGGTCAATACGCCCTAATACAATCCCGCATTTTTAAATTAATTCATCAGAGATATTCAATGGCCAATACCGCTGCAGACATCCAAAAGCTTTACATCGCTTATTTCAACCGTCCAGCGGACCCACTGGGTTTGGCGTACTGGACAGCGTCCAGCCTGTCCCTCAAAGACATCGCCCAAAGCTTCTCCGTACAAGCAGAATACGCATCGACCTATGC
>NZ_JBXASD010000014.1:0-183339 GCF_058808955.1 Undibacterium sp. GW821-FHT11B02
TATTGCTGCCGAATGTCTGTATCCCCGTTGCCCCTGCCGTATCTGTGACCGTATACCCCGTTGATGTCTGGGTGATTGTGTAGTTTGCACGAGGACCAGCCAATATCGGCGTGACCGGATCGATAGCGGGTGGTTGTACTGATATCTGTACTGGCACTGGAGCTAATGTTGTGTCCTGTCTACCACCACATGCAAAAAGTGCCAGTGTCAAACCCGCGGCAAATACATAATGTCTAATTTTCATGTCGATTTTTCAAGAATGAATATTTTTTTGTACGAACCACAAAATTCAATTTTGCTACAAGTAATGCTTTTTTAAGAGTAAGTGTTTATGGGGTTGAGTCGAAATAAGGGTAAAAAATAGCTCATAACACTTCTAGAACTTATTTCATCAATAGGGATGAGTGCGAGCAAGGCGCCCGAATTGGAACACTGGCTTCCTTTACGATTTCAGAGCGTTCCCCCATTTTCTCCCCCTCCAGATAATTGAAATCGTCGGTACAAATCCTTCTGCCATTTGACACTGACTTTGCAAAAGTATCTATTCTTGGCATCATGCCGTCAACCTTATTTCTTGATTTTTAATCACTACCAGCCGGGCAAAGCACATAGATCACAGATAGCTTGCCAAGCGTGGGTCGCAATCAACGCAATTTATCCAGTAAAGCGAATCAAAGTCCAGGGCAAATCAAGAGGCTGCCCAACAAGCCTTCCTGCCCGCCCAAGAAAAGACGGATAATACCGCCTACACGATTTTGAACACTATTTTTGAACTCCCCCATGGAAATTAAGGTTAACTTTCTCGATAAGCTTCGTCTTGAAGCCAAGTTCGATGATTTTACGGTGGTGGCTGATCAGCCTATCCGTTATAAGGGGGATGGTTCTGCGCTTGGTCCTTTTGATTATTTTTTGGCTTCATCTGCCTTGTGTGCGGCTTATTTTGTGAAGTTATATTGCAATACCCGCAATATCCCTACTGAACATATCCGGCTGTCGCAGAATAATATTGTTGATCCGGAAAACCGTTACCAGCAGATTTTCAAGATACAGGTCGAATTGCCTGCGGATATTTCTGCCAAAGACCGCGAAGGTATTTTGCGTTCCATCGACCGCTGCACGGTCAAAAAAGTCGTGCAGGCCGGGCCGGAATTTGTGATTGAAGAGGTCGAGAACCTGGATGCTGATGCACAGACTCTGTTGACCTTGAACCCGACTGCAGATGCGGCGACCTCTACAAAGCCGGGGTCAGGTCTATCATTACGACATTTTGGATTTGATTGTTGTGTCTGAAATATCCCCAAGCACAGCGACCAGCAAGATAAGTTTAAGCCTCCTGTACTGACTCCCCAAGGCAGCATAAAAGTTACCCGCATCTCTGCCAGCACCTCCTCATGCGATTTCAGGCCTGCTACTACCTGACCGTGTCGCAAAGCCTGCTCATCCTTTAGTTACCTGTCCGATAAAGAAAAGGAAGTCGTCGTCTGCTAAAATTCCCATTCCACTACGCCAAAGTAATCCAGCATTGCAGCAGACAGTACCGCAGCGGAATATATAACAAGAATAAATATCTACTTATTTGTATGCCTGGTCAAACCGCATCCAGTAATCTTATTTAGAACACTACTCGTCCAAACTGAACGAAACCAAATGAACTGGCTAAAGAAACTCTTAGGCGGCAAGGATTCCAGCAAAGAGGCGGAGGTAGTTCAACCAACAATGACAGCTACTCAGGCTGCTGCGCCGATATTTACTGCTGACCTCAAGGTCCAAGAAAATGCAAAACTTCAAGCGCAAGAAGCTTTGCGCTTTTCGAGGGAGATGTATCAGCATGAACTGGATTGGACCGATGCCAGTATCGTCCATATTGAAACCATGCTGGCGCAGTACCACGCAGCTTTACCGAATATGTTGCCGGATGATGACAAGGTACAGACATTTGCAAGAATGTTCGGCAGCTATGTTGGTGAAGTCTACCGTCGCAATCATGGGGCGACCTGGGGTGTGATTAGCTGGCAAGGTGAAGATATGCCCGGCCTGCAATGCGACGGCAGCAATAATTTCCTGTGGCCCTGGATGCGAGCATACAAGCGCATCAAGAACGGGCCAGAAGAGAATATCTGGCATTACTATCAAACCCAGCTACTGAAGCAGAATCGGGACAATAGCCAGGTGCCTTTTAATATCGGTCAGCGAGTGCGCCATGAGCGTTTTGGCATTGGTGAAATATTTGCCTATCATGAAGGAATAAAAATCTCATGTGCCTGGATACGATTTGAAAACGGTGAGAGCAAATTGATTGATTTGACTGTCGGCAAGGTAGAGGCGATTTTAGTACCATACAGTTGATCACTAAGCACAAAATCCTTGGAGAAAAAAGATCATGGAAAACTATCTCATTTCATTCCCCAGTGCTCCAATGCAGACATTCACATTTTGATCGATACCTTGTCGGAAAATGTAACTTGATTGACAGTCATTCATTAACCGATTAGCCTAGAATAAGTTGTAAAGCTTCTGCGGTGTTTCACGATTTTTTTATATCTGTAAAAATATTCAGTACGTACGCCGCAAAACGAGCAGGCAAGCCGCTTCCGAGAATTTTTTATGAGAAATGTATCCCGCAGTCGCTGTTTTATCCTTGCGGATTACATTACCTTAGGCGTCTCTCTCCTCATATCTTTATGCACTCAATCACTTCATACTCGAACGAAGTTCACAGGCGCCAAGTCGTTGATCTCTGGGAAACGGTCTTCGGCTACGAAACGGCGCACAACACGCCGAGCCTTGCTATCGACAAGAAGTTGGAAGCCAATGACGATCTGTTCTTCATCGCCCTTCTTGAAGGAGAGATCGTCGGCACCATCCTCGCCGGATACGACGGGCATCGCGGCTGGCTATACTCGGTGGCTGTGCATCCTTCACATCGACAAAGAGGCCTCGGCTCAGCGCTGGTCCGCCATGCAGAACAGGCGTTGACCATGCGGGGTTGCATGAAGATCAATCTTCAGATCATGAGCGACAATGAGAGTGTGGGCGGGTTCTACGAGTCACTGGGCTACACGGTCGAGAAGCGTGTCAGCATGGGGAAGCGCATCCCTGAAAATATCACCGGTACGTAGCAGTGTCACGCAAAATCTTTCGTGCACCTCGGCGCGCCAGCAACCCGACGCCTAACCCTTCCTTCAAGCGGACCTGCCTTCGGCAGGCCGCTTAAGTCAAACCTTGAACGGCAGGTATTAATTGGAGCGAACGTCTGCAATGAGTCGATTGCGGTCCTGCGCTACGCGACCAACTTTGTTCTTGAGCTTTCAACTGCTTGCATGGTGAAGCCAAGTCCGACCAACTTTACTGTGTCCAGTCACGGTACATTGCCCTTATCGCTAAGCACAAAATCCTTGAAGAAAAAAGATCATGGCAAAGTATCTCATTTCATTCCCCAGTGCTGCAATGATTATCCTCCGTCAGTACCCGTGGGCTAAAACCGCTTTTTCTCATTTCAAAGTAGTCACGGTTTCTCATATAAAGCCGCCACCTGCATGTATTGAACTGATCTAGCCTATAAATTCAACAATGCACTGGGTAGCGGCTGGATGGATTTCCGCAAGCTGTGGCTACGGCCATGAGTCAATCAGTTTTGGGATTCAAAGGCTTTCGTATGAAGTCACCAATTTGATACCAAGGGCAGCCATGACACCACCGGCAGTCCGGTCTATCCATGCCTTCCAGCACAGATACACATTTCGGGGGCCGGTCGAGGACAAAACCAGCGCTACAAGTGTGTACCAACCTGCCTCTATCAGAAAGACCAGAGACACAATGATGATCTTAAAAACGAAAGAAGCATCCGATGGCAAAAAAGCAGCAAATACGCTGGCAGAAACAATTGCTGTTTTGGGATTACTAAGTTGCGTGGTAAGGCCCAAGAGCAGAAATCGAGATGATACTGGGGCAAGTGAACTTGCCTGGATTTCAGCGACCTGTATAGTGCGGGCACCGAGCCAGATACGTATCCCAAGATAGATCAGATATAGACCACCTCCGACTTTTAACAGCAAGTACAACGACGGTACTGCAAGCAAGACGCCATGTAGCCCGAGTAAAGATGCGACCGAAAAAACCATCCCTCCCACACCCATCCCAA
Source organism: Undibacterium sp. GW821-FHT11B02 (assembly GCF_058808955.1). NCBI lineage: Bacteria > Pseudomonadati > Pseudomonadota > Betaproteobacteria > Burkholderiales > Oxalobacteraceae > Undibacterium > Undibacterium sp. GW821-FHT11B02. Next base: position 4,142 of record NZ_JBXASD010000014.1, read on the forward strand.
GTGCTGCCAAAAGGCCATTGAGTCGCCCCACGCTTGCTGCTGTGCGGGCAACCATGACAAAGCTGGGCCCTGGACTGACGATACCTATGGTCATTGTCGTGGCTATGCCAATCAGTTCGGGGAGATGTTGCATGGTCTGACTCCTTGTTGACGAATTAAATGAGATGTGACGTGAATGTCGTCGAAATCTTAGCTGCCACCTTTAAATAGTGGCATCGCTGGAGCGAGCGTCTGAACAGCGTCATCGGCACAGTACGGTTTGCAACCATGCTGGCCAATCTTCTAAGCAGTACGCCAAGTTTCCAGGTTTCAATCATGAGGTTTCACGAGTTTCTTTTGCATGAATACGCTGAGGGGATCATCGGCATATCCACCAAAGCGGCTGCAACGCTCATAGCCACAGTTCGCGTACAGGCCAAGTGCTTCAAGCTGGTATGGTCCGCTTTCCAATTTCATCATGCTGCAACCGGATGCAATAGCCGCTGCCTCCAAGGTGTGCAGTATTTTTTTCGCCAGTCCATATCCACGTTGCTGGGGGCGGACATACATGCGCTTGAGTTCTCCGTATTCTGCGGACAAAACCACGGCACCACATCCGACGGCCTGCTTCGCCTCGTCCCGTGCCACCACAAACAAAAGTCCCTGCTCTGCAACCGATGTCAGGTCCAGTGCATGGTGGCTTTCGGGCGGATAGAGCGCGCTTTGGTAGGCATCCAGCTCGGTGATCAGAGCGATGGCATCGGCTTGGTTGGGTGATTCAAAAGAAATATGCATGGTGCACCTTCAGGAAGTGAGTAATCCGGTATTGATAACCACGACATAGCGCGCAGGCTGCTTGCTGGGGTTCTGAAAAACAATGCGTTGATTCTCTTGCATTGCCAGACAATCGCCCGCTTGCAAGACATGGCGGTTGCCATCAACAACGAATTCCATACAGCCCTCCAGAACCCATACTTGCTGGTGGATGCCGACCTCGCGCAGTCCCGCCTCATAGGCCACTGTGGCACCAGCCGGAAAATCGATCTGGACAATCTGCAGGGGCGAACGGAAGTGGGGCGGCGAAATATTGCGCCGTGTGTAACCGGACTGCGGATCGGTCCACTGCAACTGCTCGGCCTGCCGCACTACTGGGCTGGCGTTTGGCTGCGGCGCTTCAAACAAGGACGCCAGCGTGACACCCAGCCCAAATGCCAATTTGTCTAGTACCACGGCAGTGGGACTGGTTTCGCAGCGTTCTATCAGCGAAATCATGGAGCGGCTGACATCACTCTTTTTTGCCAGCGCGTCCAGCGACAGCCCGCGTTCGGCGCGCAAGGATGTAATCCGGTCCGCGATGCGCTGGTTAATGTCTAACTGCTGATGGGGAGATGTGGTTTCTTTCATACTGGATGTATTTTCCAATATGTTGGATGTGGTGTCAAGCGACGTTGTAGCGTGTGACCGACCGTCGTCAAGGTCCTTAATCAAAAAATATCCCACACAAAGTCATGAGATGCTGTTTGACGCACATACCGGATTTGATTGATTGTTGTGTCTGAAACATTACCAAGCACTACCCGACAGTGAGACGGAGGTAGTGGGGCGAGGCGCCCATGACGTGATACGCGAGGCGAAGGAAGCGGGCGTCTACATTTTCGCCGGCGGTATTGATGAAACTGTAGCGCCCGTTCTGGCGTCGGCACAATGGTGCCGTCGCTGAGGGAGGCTACTCATGGGGACCTCCACTCAATGGTGGATTCACTGTACTAGAGCTTCCTACCAGCAAGGAGGCCATCGAGTGGGCCGCACGTATAGCGAAAGCGTGTTGCTGTACATTCAAATCAAGCATTTAGCGATGTAGGCCCGACCAACTTTCTTCTCTGTGATCAAAGTGACGCAAAAATTTTCCTTCAGTTTTTACGGAAGAATTGCATAAACGCATTCAGTGTCTGTTCAGGCGCTTCTTCTGGCAAATAGTGTCCACATGGCAGTGCACCACCGCTGACTGCGCCATCGACGGATTTTTCTCGCCAGGTCTTCAGCACATCATAGGTGTTGCCAACGACACCCTTGTTGCCCCACAAGACAAGCAAGGGTGACCGGATTTTCCTGTCCGCATCGGCGGCATCATGTTCCAGGTCAATGGATGCTGCGGCCCGATAATCTTCGCAGACTGCATGCAGGGTTTCGACAGTGTAGCAGCGACGATATTCCGCATAGGCTTGGGGCGTGATTGCGCCCGGCGTCTTGTTTTGCTTGCTTATGTGGTGTTCCAGATAAAATTCCAGATTGGAGCCTATCAGTTTTTCTGGTAAGGGTGCCGGTTGAATCAGGAAGAACCACCAGACGTAACGGCTTGCAAATGCCATGTTGGTGGATGCATACATGGTGGCAGTAGGGGCGATATCCAGGAGGGCAGCGCGTTCTATCACGTCTGGATGATCAAGCAACATACGGTGGACAACACGCCCGCCACGGTCGTGACCAGCTACCTGGAAGCTTGAAAAACCCAACTGCTGCATGACTTCAACCTGGTCAAGCGCCATGAGCCGCTTCGAATACCCTATGTGATTTTCACCGCCTTCTGGTTTGCCAGAATCACCATATCCGCGCAGGTCGGTAAGTACCACCGTAAAATGCTGCGCCAATGCCGGCGCGATTTTGTGCCAGCAGGCCAGTGTTTGTGGATGACCGTGGAGCAGCAGAAGTGCAGGGCCTTGGCCACCCACAAGTGCTTGGATAGTGGTACCGCTTGTTTTAAGCGTGCAGCTCTTGAAGCCAGGGAACATCATGGCTGTTGCTGATTCTTGTGAAGATACTGATGCATTCGCAGGGTATAAGCTGGATGTTTTTTCCACCGGGTATCCTTTACTGGGTAATGAAAGCGTTGCTGCCGATACTGCACCGACCAGCAGACTTCTTCTGCGGTTATCGATTTTACTCGCTTCAGGCTTTGCTTTTACGGCGGTCGGTTGTATTGTGTTTTCAAGTTCTGACATGGCAGTCTCCTGGATTTTTCTCATTTGCTTTAATTAAAAATTTTCATCAATATCGTCGCCATGACGATCATTGATGCACCGCCGATGCGGGTGGAAATTTGCGCAAAAGGCATCATCTCCATGCGATTGGAGGCAGACAGGATAGCCACGTCACCCGTTCCGCCAAGCCCACTATGGCATGCAGTGACGATTGCTGATTCAACCGGATACATTTTCATCAGAAAGCCAATGCCAAACCCACTTGCGACCATCGCCAAAACGATGGAAGCGCAGACCACGAAATATGAAAAGCTGAGGGCATTGACCATCTGGTTCCACGGAACAAATAATGTCCCCAGCCCCACCAATATCGCAAATGTCAGATTGCTCGTCATGAACCGGTACATCTGGTAAGCGCCAAGTTCCATATTCGCTGGCATGATCTTGCTGAGCTTGACCAGGGCAGCAGCGATGATCATCAGGACAGGACCAGGGATGCCGGTCACTGGTGCCAGTAACGAACCCAAAATAAAGAATGCGCAGGTCAGCAACAGGCCAGCCCCCATCAGGCTGATGTTGAGTGGCGCTTCGTTCTGTCTGGCGAGTAATTCCTGGTCATTGCCGCCCCGTACCAGGATGCCATTACCGCTCAATTGCGGACGCTTCTTGCCAAACCAGCTCAGGGCACCGGCCAATAAAATTGCCACCACGTTGCCGATCAGCGCAGCTGGGATAAGGGTGGCGACAATTTGTGCTTGTGGTGTTACCGTGATTTCTGAATAAGCAATGGATAAGGGAAGAATGCCTTCACCAATTCCGCCGCCAAGAATGGGAATGATGATGTAGAAGAAGACATGTTTCATTTCATAACCCAACAACATGCCGACGACCAAACCTGCACCGACTGCGGCAACGGTACCGACCAGCAGCGGAATGAACATGCGCATGAAACCCTGAATCAGTACCTTGTGGCTCATGCCAAGTATGCTGCCGACGACCAGGCAGGCAATGTAAAGATATTGAAGGTTTGCTGTCTTCATTGCTGTCGCGAGCGCCTTGTGCATATCCTGGTCAAACAGATTGTAGCCAAGCAGTGCTGAAGGCACGAACAGGCAGAGGATGGCTGATCCACCTATGTGTTTAATTACCGGAATTCTGTTGCCCAGGTCGCCGAGCAAGAAGCCCGATAACATCATGACTGCCAAACCACCTATCAAGTCATTCGGTAAACGGTGATTGATGGCGGCGGCGATAGTGATTGCCGCCAATACGATATACACCGGCAGCGGTAGTGGCCCGATACGGATCGCCATCGACTTGTTCCAAAAGCCTGATACCACTGGTTCACCAGGAAAAGCTGTTTCTATATGCATTTTTGTCTCCATTATTTTTAATATCGCGCCGGATGACTATCTGGTCATGTCGTCTGCCTGGGGCTATTTACGTTTTTTACGTCAGGCTGTTTCTGGTCTTGTTTGCCAGATTTTTTAGCCATGGGCGTTGCTGCCAATGGCTGGTTGCAAAGTCCTGAATTTGTTCTTGCATGGTCAGTGTTGCGCCCACCATATCCAGACCTTCGAGGAACATGCGACGATGACGCTCAGATAGTGAGAATGAAGCTGTCAGGCTTTTACTGTGTACCGTCATGGTCTCGACATCGATCTGGACATGCTTGTCTGAAGGGCTGGTGACATCAGTAAGAAGCAAGTCAATATCAGTCTGTGCAAGTGCCACCAGCATGAGCTTGTTGTTCATCGCGTTGGAATAGAATATTTCTCCAAAGCTGGGGGCAATGACTGCTTCGATTCCATACTGTTGCAGGCCCCAGACCGCATGTTCGCGGCTGGAACCACAACCGAAATTGGGGCCGCCTACCAATATTCTTGTGCCAGCGTATTCAGCCCGGTTAAGTACACATTCAGGGCGAATATTTCCATTCAGGTCAAAGCGCATATCGTAGAGCAGCCCTTTGGCCAAACCTGCCTTGTCGATTCTCAGCAGGAATTGCTTGGGCATGATTTGATCAGTGTCCAGGTTGGCGACCGGCAAGGGTGCGGCAACACCTTCGATTCGGGTTTGAACAATCATGCTTGAACTCCTAATTTGCGTACATCAGTAATGTGGCCGGTCACAGCGGCCGCCGCGGCCATTGCCGGGCTCATGAGGTGGGTAATGGCACCACGACCCTGGCGGCCTTCAAAATTACGGTTGGTGGTAGACGCACAGCGTTGACCCGGACTCAATACATCGTCATTCATGGCCAGGCACATGGAGCAACCTGGCTGGCGCCATTCAAACCCGGCATCAATGAAAAGCCTGGCAAGACCTTCAGCTTCTGCCTGCCGGCGGACTTCGCCAGACCCTGGCACGATCATGGCGCGAACGGAAGGGGCAACATAGCGTCCTTTGATAACCTCGGCGACAGCACGCAAGTCTTCGATGCGCGCATTGGTACAAGATCCAATAAAGACAAAGTCCACTGGCAAGCCTTCCACGCTTTCGCCAGCACGCAAACCGGTGTAATGAAGCGCACGTTCCATGCTGTGATGCAGGGTGTTGCTGGTGTCCGTCGGCATTTCCGGGATGCGAGCTGTGATTGGAATTGCCTGGTCCGGGCTGGTACCCCAGGTGACATAGGGCTCTACTTCGTTCGCATCAAAATGCAGCTCAAGGTCGAAGCAGGCATCCTCGTCGCTATATAAATCGGCCCAGTCCGCTTGTGCCATGGCCAGCATATCGCCCACCATGTCAGGGCAATGTGCCTTCACATACTCAATGGTCGTGGCATCAGGTGCGATGAGTGCGCCGCGGGCACCAGCTTCGACAGCCATATTGCAAAGGGTCATGCGCGCTTCCATTGACAGCGACGTTATCGCTTCTCCATAGAATTCAACAACATAACCCCGTGCGCCCTGCGCGCCAATTTGCCCAATGATCAGCAAGATCAGGTCTTTCGCCGTCGTGCCTGCGGGCAAGCGGCCTGCGACATGTATGCGCATGTCTTGTGCAAGGCGATAGACCAGTGTTTGTGTGGCCAGGACATGTTCTACTTCAGAAGTACCAATCCCAAAGCCCAGAGCGCCAAAGGCACCATAGGTGGTGGTATGGCTATCGCCACAAAGTATCACCATGCCGGGTCTGACCATACCAAGTTCGGGGGTGATGACATGCTCGATACCCTGGAAGCGGTCATTGGTATCAAACAAGGGGATGCCATGGAAATCGCAATTGCGCTTCAGGTTTGACGCCTGCAATGCAGAATTTGGCTCATTAATTGTTCGAATTGCCAGCGGATGGGTGGGAATAATGTGATCGACCACAGCAACATTTTGGCCAGGCTGGGCAGCTTTTCTGCCTGCATGGGCTAGCCCTGCAAATGCCTGGGGACTGGTGTATTCATTCATAATGTGCAGATCCGCATAGAGCAGCACGTTCTGTTCGTCAAGGCGGGCCACCGTATGGGTTTCCGCCAGCTTTTGATATAGGGTTTTTGCTGTCGTTGGCAATTCAGTCATTCAAGTCTCCAGTAAGTTGAATGCGGATGTAACTCTTCTGGGGGATAAGTTAATTTATTGCGAATTGATTTACAATGGCTTGAAAATTAAACTGTCTTTAACTTAAACGCAAAAATGAGCTCTGTATCTGATGTCGCTTTCTTCATGGAAATTGTGAAAGCCGGGACGCTCTCGGGTGCCGCGCAGGAACTTGGCGTATCCACTGCCGCCGTGAGCAGGCGACTGGCTAATCTGGAAGCGCGCCTCAGCATACGCTTGCTGAACCGGACCACCAGACGGGCTGTTGTGACGCCCGAGGGCGAGTTATATCTGGCTGAGGGCCAAAAAATCCTGGCGGCACTTGAAGAGCTGGAGCTACGCCTTTCAAGCAGCAAGGCTGTCCCTAAAGGGCTGCTGCGCGTTAATGCCAGCTTTGGTTTTGGCAGGCAATTCATTGCACCCGCAATAGCAGGTTTCGTGGAAGTCTACCCGGATGTTGAGGTGCAAATGCAGTTGACAGACAGACCCGTCAATCTGTCCGATGATGGCTTTGATGTCTGCATACGATTTGGTGAAGTCCCTGACGCCAGGATCACCTCAAAAAAAATCGCCAGTAACCGACGCCTCTTGTGTGCGTCACCCATCTATCTTGAACGCCACGGCATACCGCTGACGCCGACTGATCTGCAACGCCACCGCTGTATCATCATTCGGGAAAGTGATGAGACTTATGGCACCTGGCATCTGCATAATGCGAGTACACAGGCAACGGTAAAGGTTCGTGGTACGGTGTCGACCAATGACGGCGAATCAGCAGTTAGTTGGGCATTGCAGGGGCAGGGCATATTGCTGCGCTCAGACTGGAATGTTGCCCCCTATTTGCAATCTGGGCGGCTTCGTGAAGTGTTAAGCGACTGGAAACTCCCCAATGCGGACATTCACGCTGTTTATCCAATGAAGAACAACCTTTCTGCCAAGGTGCTGGCATTTGTGAGCCACCTGGAAAAATATTTCAGGCAATATCGCTCGCAGGACGGCGTCAATACTGCATGGTAGAGGAGGTCGAATGGGCGGGTGATATCAACTGCACCACGAACGCGCCGCTCAACAAGCTTTGCTGCCCGCCCACGCCAGAAAAGACGGATAATACCGCCTACGCGATTTTGAACACTATTTTGGAACTCCCCCCATGGAAATTAAGGTTAACTTTCTCGATAAGCTTCGTCTTGAAGCCAAGTTCGATGATTTTACGGTGGTGGCTGACCAGCCTATCCGTTATAAGGGGGATGGTTCGGCACCTGGTCCTTTTGATTACTTTTTGGCTTCGTCGGCCTTGTGTGCGGCTTATTTTGTGAAGTTGTATTGCAATACCCGCAATATCCCTACTGAGCATATCCGGCTGTCGCAGAATAATATTGTTGATCCGGAAAACCGTTACGCGCAAATTTTCAAGATACAGGTCGAGTTGCCTGCGGATATTTCTGCCAAAGACCGCGAAGGTATTTTGCGTTCCATCGACCGCTGCACGGTCAAAAAAGTCGTGCAGGCCGGGCCGGAATTTGTGATTGAAGAGGTCGAGAATCTGGATGCCGATGCGCAGGCCTTGTTGACCTTGAACCCGACCGCGGATGCGGCGACCTCTACATCTACCTACATCCTGGGCAAGGATTTGCCCTTGGAGCAAACCATCGCCAATATGTCCGGCTTGCTGGCGGGTCTGGGTATCAAGATTGAAATTGCTTCGTGGCGTAATCTGATTCCGAATGTGTGGTCGCTGCATATCCGCGATGCGCACTCGCCCATGTGTTTTACCAACGGCAAGGGCGCAACCAAGGAAAGCGCGTTGGCGTCTGCCCTGGGTGAGTATATCGAGCGCCTGAGTTGCAACCATTTTTATGCGGGTTCGTTCTGGGGCGAAGATATTGCCAATGCGGCGTTTGTGCATTACCCGGAAGAGCGCTGGTTCAAGCCTGGCAAAAAAGATGCGCTGCCTAAGGGCATATTGGATGAGTATTGTCTGGAGATTTATGACCCCGATGGCGAGCTGCGCGGCTCTCACTTGGTCGATACCAATTCTGGCAATGCAGAGCGCGGCATTTGTTCGCTGCCTTATGTACGGCAGTCAGATGGCGAGGTCGTGTATTTTCCATCCAACCTGATCGAAAACCTGTTCGCCAGCAATGGCATGAGTGCCGGTAATACACTGGCCGAAGCGCAGGTGCAATGTCTGTCCGAAATTTTTGAACGTGCCGTCAAACGCGAAATTCTGGAAGGTGAAATGGCCTTGCCGGATGTGCCGCAAGAAGTGCTGGCGAAATACCCTGGCATTCTGGCCGGCATACAGGTGCTGGAAGAGCAGGGCTTCCCGGTGCTGGTGAAAGATGCGTCGCTGGGCGGTGTTTACCCAGTGATGTGCGTCACCTTGATGAACCCGCGCACAGGCGGTGTGTTTGCCTCTTTCGGCGCGCATCCCAGTTTAGAGGTGGCGCTGGAACGTAGCCTGACGGAATTGCTGCAAGGCCGCAGTTTTGAAGGACTGAATGATTTGCCTCAGCCAACCTTTGTCAGTAATGCGGTGACTGAGCCAAATAACTTTGTTGAACATTTCATCGATTCCAGCGGTGTGGTGTCATGGCGCTTTTTCAGTGCCAAATCAGATTTTGATTTTGTTGAATGGGATTTCTCAGGCCAGGGTGAAAACTCCAATGTGGATGAAGCCGCAACTTTGTTCGGCATACTCAAGGAAATGGGTAACGAAGTCTACGTAGCGGTGTATGACCAGTTAGGTGCAACGGCTTGCCGTATTCTGGTGCCGGGTTATTCTGAAGTTTATCCGGTTGAAGATTTGATCTGGGATAACACCAACAAGGCCTTGTTGTTCCGCACTGATATCTTGAATTTGCATACGCTGGATGATGGGCAACTGGAAGACCTGCTCGATAGACTGGAGAATAATGAACTCGACGAGTACAGCGACATCGCCACTCTGATAGGCATAGAATTTGACGAGAACACGGTCTGGGGCCAGCTCACCGTCGTGGAATTGAAGCTGCTGATCAATCTCGCCTTGCAGCAGTTTGAAGAGGCGAAAGAGCTGGTCGAAACCTTCCTGCAATACAACGACAACACGGTTGAGCGCGGCTTGTTTTATCAGGCACTGAATGTAGTGCTGGAAGTGACACTGGATGACGAGTTGGAACTGGATGATTATGTGGTCAATTTCCGCCGCATGTTTGGCAACCCGCGCATGGATGCGGTAATCGGATCAGTGGATGGCAGCGTGCGCTTCTATGGCCTGACGCCAGCGAGCATGAAACTGGAGGGGCTAGACAGGCACCAGCGCTTGATCGACAGCTACAAAAAATTGCATATGGCGCGGTCGAAGGTGGCAGTAAGTGGGCCGTAACTTTGTTGCGGAAGTGTAGGGCATCTGGCCGGTGAACCAGGGCAAGATATGGCAAGGTCAATGCTGATGCTTGCGATAGCGGGGCTATCGCAAGCATTTGCAACGCAGCCGTAGTCGACGCGTATGAGAAAGGTACGCTGCTTTCAACTGTTACCGTTCACCAGATTCAGTAAAGCTGATGAGTTATGACTGGATTGCAATTGTTATTGAACAGGATTTGCGCAAAATCTCTGGCTGTGTTGTAGCACCTGGTCGTACTATTCGTAGCGTTTTTGTTGTTATGTTAGCGCCGGGGGGGCAGGGTTTCAGAAAGCATGTTGTCTGTCGACGAAACGAAGTGAAGATAATTATATCGGCGAAGAAAAATACACGCTTTTCCTCGCGCTACTTTGTGAGTGTCATCATTTGTAAGTTTTGTGTAACAAAAAAATCAATTTGTTTCTGACAGATTTGTCATAAATAGCCGGAGCGCTAATACCACTTACTTTTTTGTGCAAAATTTTGTCTGATCCAGGATCGACGTGTACATCTTGCGGCCATTTTTTGTCACCAGATATGATGGGTATTGCTAGCGGCAATGGCGCATCATCACTAACGTCGTATTTGTATCACCTGTAATACATTAGCTCTTTTATTTCTCCATTTTATTTGCGGGCAATCCCCACTGCTCACCCCCTTCATGGTTGCCATGATGGCAAATGAATTTCTGTCAGAAATATGTCCCCATCCCGGTTGTCGCATTGAACGAAAAAGAAGCCTGCGTCCTGGTACTTCAATGGCTATTCATCATTGAAAAATTAAGTCTAAGAAATGGAAAAGATTCCATTTCACGTCATCACTTTGCGTTCGGCGTCGTCATTGAATGATGCTGGAACTGACCAAATCTGTCAGTTCATTGACAAAAATTGAGATGAGCCACGCCTCATTTCAGGGCGACTTTAATTCACTTCTGGTACGTTGCACGTCTGCTTTTACAGGCTTGCAAGCCGTGTGGCGACTGGGTACTGTGGCGCTTCGATAAACAAAGATACCTAACCTTACTTCAATTTTTTGAATTCGTCGCATTACACGCGGCTCAGTATTCGTGTGCATCCACAAGCATGCGTCACAGGATCAAGAAGCAGGGCTTACGAAAAATTGTCCAGGAAAAAGTAACGACTTTAGTACGGCTAGTCGCTGCAACGCCTCTGGAGCAGTTTTTTGTCAGTTCTAAAGATGTCGCACAAAAATGCACCATCAAGATTGATTAAGGTACCAACCAGGAGTTCTACGTGAAAATAATATCCGCACGCATGACGACCATCTGTCTGGCGTCGTCTCTACTCTGTTTACAACTGGCAGGCTGCGGTGGTTCCAGCACCGCTAATTCTGCCACCCAGAATGGCGCAAGCAATACGCCCACGGCAGCGCCACCGCAAGCTGCACCCGCGACAGAAACCGCGCTGACGCCGGTGAGCGCCAGTGCCAGTTCGATGGAGCGTGGTGACCTGTCTGCTGCTGCGGCGATTGATCACAATGAAACCACGCGCTGGAGTAGCGGATTTACTGATGATCAGTACCTGACACTGGATTTCGGCAACTCGGTAACCATCAACCGCGTGCACATAGAATGGGAAAACGCTCACGCTACACAATATTTGTTGCAAGTCTCTGACAACAATGCGGATTGGACCACGATCAAGACCGTGGACAATAGCCAGGGGGGTACAGAAGACTTGACCGGGCTCAGCGGGCAGGGGCGTTATTTGCGCATGAAGGGTATCAAGCGTGCTACGCAATACGGTTATTCCATTATCGAAATCCAGGCGTTTTCGGGTGCGCCAGTTGTGTCGCAACCGGGCACAGATCCACAGCAACCGGTACAGGTTGATCTGACTAAACCGGGCGTTGCGGTCACACCCATTGCGGCGACCTCGTCTGCAGTGGAGAACCAGGCCATGTCGGCAGCAATGGCGATCGATGGCAAACTGAATACGCGCTGGAGCAGCACATCTGAAGATGGGGCCTGGATACAGTTTGACTTCGGTGCCAAGACGCCGGTCGGCTACATGAAGCTGGTTTGGGAAAACGCCTACGGCAAAGAATACGCGTTGCGTGTGTCGGATGATGGTCAGACCTGGTCGCAACTGCGCTATGTCAGCGGCGGCAAAGGGGGCACGGAAGAATTCTTTAATCTCGGTGCCAATGCCCGTTACATCCGTCTGCAAGGCGTGGCACGCGCTACACAATATGGGTACTCACTTTTTGAAGTGGAATTCAAGACACCGGGGAGCGACAACACACTAGCCAATGCTACGACATCGGCACTGAAATTCCCGGCCAGTGGCAGTGGCCTGGCACAATTGCCTGCTGCCGCCGAGCCGCTGGAAACGCTGCAGTTCACCCTGCCCGATGGCACGCTGGTGACGCGCTTTGGTGCGCGCGGTCTGGCCCGCCATGGTCGCGAACGTGGTGAAGAATGGAATGAAATTGGTTATGGCCCGAATGAGACTGTCGATCCGGTGACGGGCTTGCCGGTTGATAAAGGGCCCGGTAATTATCTGACTTTCGTTCCTCAATATTTTAAAAATCGCACCTGGGGTTTTGAGATATTAGACAATAGCCGCGTGGCGGGTGTGACCAAACCGACGCTCACCGTCAATCAATATAATACCGTAGACTTTTTACCCGGTGGTGTTGCCTTCTTCCGCGGTTTTGATCGCGTCGGTGTGACTGGTTATGGCTGGATGAACCCGGGTGAACTGGTCGATCGCAGTGTCGCTATCTGCAAGCCGGTTCCTTACCCGGCCAATGGCAAACTGGCGAGCGTTGATGGTGTCAATGGTGCCTGTACCTTGCGCGTCAAGGAATATCCAGGGCATGGTGATCTGGATGCAAATGGCTTCCCGAATGGTAATAATATTCCGGCGCGTCCGCTGGTTGCGGGGGATGTGATTGAAGTATCACCGTCGATGTTTTCGACACCGGATGGCATGGCTGCGAAAGGTGATAGTGGTGGTGTGCGCTATTACTCATCCGAGTGGATTTATGTGGTAGGGACGGGCCTGAAACCCTGGTATGGTGTGCAGCCACGTTTGAATTCAGTACCGCTGCCGGATGAGACTTTGTCGGGTGGCCAGGGTTCGGTATCCTACAATTATTCGGACAATGCTCTGTTCATGTTCCAGCAACCGCATAACAATACGGGTATGCAAAACATCCAGCGCTTTGTTGAAGGCCGCCGCCTGGTACACACCAACTTCACCACAGGTGAGCATAATGAGCCAGGCAATGATCGCTATCTTGCGGCTGTAGGCTTACAGGGGCCACGTTTCAACCAGTCTGCCTGTATAGCCTGCCATGTGAACAATGGCCGCAGTGTGGCACCAACGGCCGTCAACCAGCGTCTGGACAGTATGTCCGTGCGTGTGGCGACGGTGAATGCAGCGGGGCAGCAGTTGCCGCACCCGCAGTATGGCAGCGCGGTTCAGATGAACGCCTTTTCGACGACCGGCGTGCCGCAAAATTGGGGTACCAATGTTAACGTGGCCGGATTTGAAACCAATACAAGCAAGCTGGCAGATGGCACTGTGGTTGAATTACGCAAGCCAACACTGGCGTTCGAAGGTGCAGTGCCGGCTGTCTATTCGCTGCGTGCTGCCCAACCGATGATAGGCATGGGCTTGCTCGAAGCGATACCAGAAGCCGACATCCTGGCCCGTGCCCGTACTGCGCCGGATGCAGATGGTGTCTTGGGTGTGGCCAACTTTGTCTTTGAACCTGAAACCGGTGCTGTTCGCCTGGGTCGTTTTGGCTGGAAGGCATCCAAGGCAACCCTGCGTCACCAGGCGGCGGCTGCACTGTTGGCGGACATGGGTGTGACTTCCGCGCCTTACCCTAACCGTAGCTGTACGACTGATCCTGCCGGATGCGCTGCTGCAACACCTCAGCAAGGTATCTCGGAAGCTGATCTGCAATCGATCTCGCGTTATCTTGCGCTGATTGCTGTACCAGCACAACGCAGTATTGCCAGTGGTTTCCCTAAAGGTGTAGCGCCGCTGGATGAACACCGCATTGATGCGCAACAGGTCAGTGCCGGTGCCAAGCTGTTTCAGGGTATGCGTTGCGCGGCTTGCCATACGGTTGAGATGAAGACAGGATCGGGTCATCTTTTAGCAGAATTGCGCAACCAGACCATACGGCCTTACACAGATTTGCTGCTGCATGACATGGGCACAGGTCTGGCCGACAAACTGGTCGAAGGCCAGGCACTGGGCAATATGTGGCGCACTTCACCCTTGTGGGGAATAGGCTATACCGACAAAGTCATGGGCAACAGCAGTAAAGTTGGTTACCTGCATGATGGTCGTGCCCGTAACCTGACTGAAGCGATAATGTGGCATGGTGGTGAGGCAGATCGTGCACGTCAACGTTTCCAGAGCTTGTCCGCGACAGACAGGGAAGCCTTGCTGGCCTTCTTGAAGTCGCTTTGATTGGGTAGTTTTTCATGATGTTGACTGCTGAGCAGTTTGTCTGCTCAGCAGTGGTTATCATTGATTTATGTGGCCAAGGCTGGCCCAATGTTGATGACTGTATCCATACAATTATTTGATTGTATTGACAGTAGGCCATATGATATCTCGTCACAACCCGGTTTATTCAGGCAGACAGCATTGTTTTGACCAGTACTAATCTCCATCCTGACATTTCTCAAAGGAATTTATGATGAACAGACTCATGGTTACAGAAAAAATTATCGCCGCTAAAGTATCCCTTGGTATTCAGTGGTCGGATGTCGCTGCCAAAGTCGGACTTAGCAAGGAATGGGTCACTGCTGCCTGTCTGGGGCAAATGACCTTGAGTAAGGAGCAAGCAGACGTTATCGCAAGCATATTCGGCCTGACTGAGGAAGAAACCAAGTGGCTGACCGTTACACCGTACAAGGGTTCTTTACCCACCACGGTCCCAACTGACCCGCTCATCTATCGCTTCTACGAGATGGTCAATGTTTATGGAACCACGTTCAAAGCCCTCATTCACGAAGAGTTTGGCGACGGCATCATGAGCGCCATTGACTTCAAGATGGATTTGCAGCGCGAAAACGACCCAAATGGTGACCGTGTACGCATCGTCATGAGTGGCAAGTTCCTCCCTTACAAACAGTACTGATTTCTCAAGCTTAGTTACACAGGAACACAGGAACACAGAAAGACGAAATCATGCATATCGCTATTCTCACCTTTGAAGGTTTCAACGAACTCGATTCCCTGATTGCCCTTGGTGTCCTCAATCGTGTCAAGAAGCCAGACTGGCGCGTGTCGATTGCCAGTCCTGCGGCACGCGTCAGGTCGATGAATGGTGTCGTCATCGAATCACATGTCTCTCTTGATGAGGCAAGTGCTGCCGATGCAGTTATTGTGGGCAGCGGCATGCAAACACGTGAAGTCGTCGCCAACGCATCGTTGATGGCGCAGTTACGGCTTGATCCGACCAGACAATTGCTGGCCGCACAATGTTCCGGCACGCTCATCCTGGCCAAGCTCGGCCTGCTCGACAGGGTGCCAGCATGTACCGATCTGACCACCAAACCGTGGGTCCAGGAAGCTGGCATTGACGTGCTGAACCAACCTTTTTTTGCCAGAGGCAACGTCGCTACCGCTGGAGGATGCATGGCGTCACCTTATCTTGCCGCCTGGATTATTGCACGTATGGAAGGTATCGAAGCAGCAGAAAGTGCACTGCATTATGTCGCTCCAGTAGGTGAAAAAGAGGATTACGTGTCGCGCGCGATGCGAAATATCTTGCCCTACCTGAAAGAGCAGTTGGTAAGCGTTTGAGTAAAACAGTTTAAAAAAATTAGTATATTCCTGGCCGCAGCATGCCAGTAATTAACTGATCTGACGATATCTGACGCTGTTGCATTCCAGCGGCTTGGCGTTCTACGTTGTACGGCGCAGATAGTCTCTGTTGGCTAAGATGCTCAACATGATTGTCTACATTTGCTCATGACATATCCGGAGCAGGGCGGGTGAGACCTGTACCGTACGACCACATTAATCATCACTATCATGGCGATGCATGATCAATGAAGTAAATGGCCGTCCGGCGCGAATTTCACCTGCCCTACAAGAATCAAAACGGCGAAGTTGGCATCACAGTGTTCAGTTTGACGAAAGCAGTACTGCAATCAAATGGCGTGCTCGTTCCAGGTACACCGGATACGGTCACATCTTTTGTGGTGGATGGTACGATACTGTTGGAGAAGCTTACTGCTCCTGGGCCGAAAGTGAAGTGGGCCGAGTCTGCTGTTACGGTCGGTTGTGCACCATCGAATACGACGTTATCGAGGCTCACTGTCAATGGATTATTTTGCCCATTGACCTCGTAGCCATTAAAGAGCACCGTGCCGCCTGCGTATTTCGTACTTCCCAAGCTATGGACGGATTTGAGTTTGATATTGGTAAAACTAGGAAATGGCCCGGTGTTTGAGGTCTTATAAAAAGGGTCAAACACAATCGGCGTCTGCATATTGCGCATACACACGTGGTTGTAGGTCACGTTATCTACCACGCCACCTGCGCCAGCATATGACTTGATGTGCAGGCCCGAGCTATTGGATGCATTCTGTCCGTCTATTGTCAGGTAGTTCACGACCACATTACTAATGCCTGAGTCGGTCTCACTGCCCATCGACATCCCGTGTCCGTAGTAGAAATGATTATGAGCATAGGTGTGATTCTGGCTCAGTGCACCGTTATGCGCCTTGATCGCCACGTCGTCATCACCTGTGCTGATATACGAATACGCCAATAACACATTGCTTGACTGGCCAGGATCAAAGCCATCTGTATTTTTTACCGTGCCTGGTGTAAAGCAGGTTGCTGGCGTCAATACATCGGGTGTTGCGCCAGTGGGACAAGCATAATTGGCTTTGGAATACACGATGCTGGGGGATAATATCTTGATGCCCCAGGCAGTGACGCCAGTCACGCCGGAAGTGACGATGTGAAAATTGGGTGAATTTTGAAAAGTGGTGTTGTACATCGTGAAGTTGCTGCCGCCGGTCACTTGCAAAATTTTAGGATTTTGCTGATACAGACCAGCTGTCTTGTTTTGGTAAGCCACATCCCACCATGAGCGCTGTTTGGCATTGGGACCATTGGTAAGCAGACTACCGCCGCGCCCGTCGATAATACCGTCACCCACGATGCTGCTATTGCTGGTGCCACTGACTGAAATCAATGGATTGCATGATTTTGTATTGGCCACTGTTGCGGTACCGCATGTGCCAATGCCATTGTCATAATCGGCTGGGTTACGCGAGCCAAACAAGGTTACGCCGGAATCGATCCATAAGCTCACGCCCGACTTTATCGTCAACGGACCGCTCAAAAATGCCGATTGTCCGGCAGAGCCTTTCGTAAGCTTCACGGCCTGTCCCGCAGCACAACTGTTGATAGCGGCCTGAATACGAATGGCGTCTGGTTTGGAATTCGCAGGATTAGCGTCAGCAGCATCCAACGAACCAGCTACCGGTGTCAAGGTCGCCGTCAATGTTTTACACACTGTTGCAGGTAGCGCCGGTTCAAATACCGTGCCCCACTGCGTCGTCACGGAAGTGGCGGAAGATGCTTGTGCGGTCATTGGGAAAATATGCATCAATGCCGAGCAAATAATGCCGATAGCAGGGAGCTGCCTATTTCTGATTTTTTTCATGTTTGTCTCCAAATATTGCTGATTTGAATGCGCCAGTAAATATTCACAAAATTATTCACAAAAATTAATAAATGTTACCCACGCAAATAATCACGCATTTACCTGAAGACAAAAATTGTGAAAATGACTGAATCCAGTTGCTATTTTGATTAATCTGAATTCCTTTGTTCGCGCACTTCCGACTGCACGCGCTATGGATTCAAAAAAAGATAGTATACACAAGTGAATTATCAAAAATCACCAATGCGCCAACTTGCTGAAAAGTGTTGGTCGTGTTGCTTAATGCTTTAAAAAAATTCCGCAATACCCGACTTCGCGATTGCCTACAAACTGTTCGGTCCACAAAAAGCAACAATATCTTGAAGGATGTAGTTGTGACGCGTCAATGAAAGCGTAAGCTTGTTGCGCTCAGAAGCATAATCATGTCAAAAATCGACTTTTCAGGCTTTTAAATTTCACGTAATTGAAAGCACAGGAAAACAATAATTATTGTCCAGATAAAAATATTCCCGTGTTCAGCCAAATGTGAATGCAAATGCACCGACGCCTGCGCCAAGAAAACGAATTTCGAACGTGCACTCTTTGACCTTGCCGGATTGGCGCACGAGCTGATAAAGACGCGCTTCGGTAACGATGCCGTTGCCTTCTGCATCGGTATCCGAACCGTGATCTGCGCCAGGTGCATGACCATCGATCCTGACTTGAAAATGTACCGGCATGCCGTCCGCACCTGGCCCAAGAACCAGATGCAAATCACGCGCGTTGAAGCGATACACAATACTGCCATCCGCCCGGTTAAGGTTTGCACGTTCTGCACCAACAGTCCAGTTGCCCGCCAGGCTCCATTCATTCAAATGTGGCACATTCATCACGTAATCGTAGGCGACATCTTTTTTCAGGCCGCTGGTTGAAGTGAAATTCGATGCTTGCTCATAACCGACGTAAGTTTCGCCGGAACGAAGATGTGCGATATCCGGCACCGCCTGTTCGGCGCTGGCCTGCGGTATTGTCAGTGCGACCGCAGCATTGGACCTGCCGGCTTCGGCCAATAAGGACTGGATGACGGTTTCAGCCTTGTCGTAGTTGCCTTCACCAGCAAGACGCGCCCTGATTCGACCCTGCGCATCGACGAAGTAGAAGACTGGCCACGCGTTGTTACGGAAAGCGTTCCAGATGTGATGTTCGCTGTCGACAGCAATTGGGTAATCGATCTTGAAGCGCGTAATCGCTTTCCTGATATTTGCCGTGTCTTTTTCGAAGTCAAATTCTGGTGTGTGCACGCCGATCACGACCAGACCCTGATTACGGTATTTCTCTGCCCAGGCGCGTACGTGTGGCAGCGTGCGGATGCAGTTTATGCAGGAATAAGTCCAGAAATCGACCAACACGACCTTGCCGCGTAATTGTGGTGAATCGAGCGGTGGCGAATTCAGCCACGCCGATGCGCCGCCGAGAGAAGGGAGCTGTCCAAGGACCGGCAAATTATTGGTGGGGATGGCACCATGCGATTTCATCGCGTTGTTGTTTGCCTCGTCGGCCGCGGACATGTTGGTGAGCATCGCAACACCGAGACCAACTGCGATGAGAGTACTGCTAGCGAACCAGCGATGTAAGTGTTTGCGAAATAGAGAGGTAAAAAAAAGCAGCATGAGAATTCCTTTTTCATTCATGTTACAACGATGGCTTCTGATTCCCGGGATAGCTCAAGACTGGACGTCTCTGACTTTGTCTGACTGCCAGACAAAGTCGGGTGACACAGGTAAAACAGGATTATTGTGATGGATCTACCTATTATCTGCGGCTTTTTCAATCACCTTCGCCACTATTTCCGGCTGGGAAACCATGACTACGTGAGAGGCCCCTTTTACTTCGATGACATCCTTCGCATTCGCGCGTTTGGCCATAAAGCGCAGACCTTCGACCGGAATGTTTTTGTCGGCAGTGCCATACACGAAATAAGCGGGCAACTGTTTCCAACTAGTACCAGTTGACGCTTCGTTGAGGGCAGCGACAGTCACCGGCCGCTGGCCAGCGGCCATCAGTGCAGCTTGTTGTCGTGGCACATCGGCAGCAAATTGCTGGGCGAACTTGTCCTGGCGGATGTAGAGCTCCTTGTTACCGTCGGCTAACGTGACAGGATCGGCAAGCGCATCGCCTAGCGTTCCACCGGGAAATTTACCTGCCAGACCGGCGACGGTTTCACCCTGTTCAGGTGCAAAGGCGGCTACATAGACCAGTGCCTTCACTTCGGGGTTACCTTCGGCAGCTTTGGAAATGACCATGCCGCCGTAAGAGTGACCGACCAGAACCAGCGGGCCCTTGATGGCAGCGACGACGCTTGCGGCATATTGCGCGTCACTTGCGATGCCGCGCAATGGGTTGGCGACGCTAAGCACAGGGTAACCTTTGGTAGTCAGCCTCTTTGCCACGCCGTCCCAACTGCTGGAATCAGCGAAGGCTCCGTGGATTAGTACGACGGTGGGTTTGGAGATCGTACCCTGGATCAGGGGAATGGGCGCTTCGGCATGCGCCAGCGGCACGATGCTAGTAAACGCTACGGAAGTGGCAATGGAGATCAGTAGTTTCTTCGTATTCATGACGGACTCTTTATTGGATCAGGTTGAAATGGTGGAGCAGGGTAATGCTGAACTCTTTCTGCGTTGAATCAGGCCAGGGTGACGCTTACTTCTATGTTGCCGCGACTCATCTTCGAATAGGGGCAGATCTGATGTGCAGCAGCTATCAGGTCTTGCCCCACATTGTGTGGCAGACCTGGCAGACTTACCTTGAGGCGCGCCTGTAAGAGGAAGCCGCTGCTTCCGGTGCCGAGATCGACTTCGGCATCGACGGCGGTGCCAACTGGCAGAGACAAATTCTTTTCCTTGGCAGCCCGCCCCATGGCACCGATGAAACAGGCCGACCAACCTGCAGCAAACAGCTGTTCCGGGTTGGTCCCCGTGCCATGACTACCAGGAGGAGACAATTTGATATCGAGACGGCCATCGTCGCTTTGTGCAATACCGTCGCGGCCGCCGGTGGTGTGTGTTTTACCGGTATAGAGAACGGTTTCGATCTTGTTCATGATGTTACCTTTAAGTTTATCGGTGCTAGAAGAATATAAAAGTGCAATAAGGCGTTGCTGACATAAGAATGATTGACAATGAGTGGTCACGTTCGCCTGAAAATTCAGGTGCTAGCCATCATCAAAAATGGTCGACTTCGATCACTGCATCAGCAAAGGCGCGTGGTGCTTCCTGTGGTAAGTTGTGGCCGATACCACCAGTGATCAATTCATGCTTGTACTTGCCGGTGAAACGTTTGGCATACGCAGCCGGATCGGGATGCGGCGCACCGTTGGCATCGCCTTCCATGGTGATGGTCGGTACCGTAATAGATGGGAAGTTCGCTAACCGCGTTTCCAGGTCATAGTATTTTGCTTCACCATTTGCCAGGCCGAGCCGCCAGCGATAGTTGTGGACGGTGATGGCGACATGGTCAGGATTTTCAAGGGCCACAGCGCTACGGTCGAAAGTGGCGTCGTCAAAGTGCCATTGGGGTGATGCCGTTTGCCAGATGAGTTTTGCGAAATCGTGCCGGTTCTTTTCATAGCCAACGCGACCGCGCTCGGTGGCGAAGTAAAACTGGTACCACCATTGCAGTTCAGCCTTGGGTGGCAAGGCTTGTTTGCCAGCCTCCTGGCTACCGATCAGGTAACCGCTGACAGAAACCATACCTTTGACGCGCTGTGGCCACAGTGCTGCAACGATACCAGCTGTACGGGCACCCCAGTCATAACCGGCGAGAATGGCCTTGTCTATCTTCAGCGCATCCATTAATGCCACGACATCTGAAGCAAGCGCAGCTGGTTCGCCATTGCGCACGGCATTCGCATCGAGGAAACGTGTCGTACCGTAGCCGCGCAGATGTGGCACGATCACGCGATAGCCGTTCTTTGTCAGCATGGGCACGACGTCGATGAAGCTGTTGATGTCATACGGCCAGCCGTGCAGCAGGATCACTACCGGGCCGTCGGCCGGACCTTCTTCAACATAACCGACGTTGAGGTCACCGGCGTTAATCTGCTTGATGGACGTGAAACTGGCCACCCTCTGGTTTGCTGTTGCAGTCTGGCCCGATACAGTGTTTATCGATTGTGCCTGGGCTGTTTCCGACAGTGCGAATTGCGCGCCGGCAAGGGCGAGTGCGGCAGCGGTAAGGACGAGGCGGTGACGGTTGGTGACGTTGTTAATGTATTGGTGCATTTGTTTTCTCCAGTGATAGTGGCTTGGTTTTCAGATTTCAGTTGCAATCGGGGCCGACAGTTTATTTTTGATAATTTAATTATCGCGATAATCATTATTAAGATAAATATATATAAATTCCTGACACTTTTCAAGTACGATAATCATTATTTCGATAATTAATTTTGCGGAGATGTCAAATGAGTAATATGTTAAACACCAACCAGGACGTGGCTAAGCTGGGTGACTTCATGTGCTTTGCCGTTTACTCGACCAACCTCGCTTATTCGCGCGTATATAAACCAGTGCTGGAGCAGTTAGGACTTACTTACACGCAATACGTCACCATCATTTGCCTATGGGAAAAGGACAAGCAGACTGTCAAGGGGCTGAGTGAGAAATTGTTTCTGGAACCGAGCACGATGACGCCCATGCTAAAACGTTTGGAAACGATGGGCTATGTACGCCGCGAGCGCGACAGCGAGGATGAGCGTAGCGTGCTCGTGTCGCTCACTGACACAGGGCGGGAATTGAGGGAAAAGGCATTTGCCTTCCGCACGGTGACGGCCAAGGCATCCGGCCTGGAGCCGGAGGAATTCCGGGTGCTGCAAAAAGCTATTGTCAACTTGCGTACCAACCTGATGAATGCATCCAGCCAGAACGCTGCCGGAGGTGGCGAGCAATAAGCTTTATTCTTGTCCTGCAGATGTTTATTGAGACCCGGGAACTCGCCTCACTTTATTTATAAGATGAGTTCCAGCTCGTTTGATTGTTCATCAGCGCGATCGCTTTACGCTCGCAACATTCTCTTGAATGGAAACAATATGAGATCATCAAAAAATCTTCAATGCGATGCGTACATTAATTCTCGTGCGCGTTGCCGTTCTGCTTCAACAGGAAAAGATTTGATCAAAAGTTCCTGAATTTGAATCGTGCGTTCAGAAAAATTGAGTTGGTGATTTTGATTGATCTGCTCAGCCGTATTCAGATAGCCTGTCAGCTGACTTGCCAGTTGCGGCCCCGTATTAGCCCAGCTACTAAAACTACGGATAGCCTTATTGAGCACCCACTGCACGTGACGATCATGACGCAATTCGTCGCTTTTGTTAGACCAGGTTGGTGGTCGGGGAGGGACTGGTTGCTCGTCATTTGAGAGCGTGTTTGTGTTTTGATCTTGAATTGTATTGTCTTTCAGTTGCGTTAACTCATCTAATATCTGGGTTAACTGTGCGTCGTCATTTTGGTACCACGCATGCACGACCGTCTCACCCAGGAACCCGAGTCGCGTGCGGTCGCGCTGGTCACGCCAGGTGCTGATGCGCCGGACATCTTGTAGTGTTATGTCCTTACCGGTTGCACCAAAATGATGGGCTGCAAGTAACTCATCATGCGCTTTCATGTAGGCCTGATAATGTTCGACAATGAGCATTGCTTCGTCATAGGCGGGTGGTGACAATGTACTTTTGAGGTGACTGCGCAATGCGCCTGCCCGGTCAGCTGAAACATGCTCCAGCAGGAAAAAATGAATGACATCGAGCAAAGCGCTGTTGACGACGAGTTGCTGATTTTCAGTTGCCAGCCCTGTAGGTAGCAAGCGGCTGTCAATCGGTGAAAATGATACTTCTTCAACCTTGGCTGTTGGGGTCATCTGACCAGGGCCAAATACCATGGTCGACAGGTTTGCCTTGGCACGTATTGGCGTAAGGTCTTCCTGCTCCTGGTGCCAAAAATATTGTATCAATAACAGGACAATGACCAGCATGATCGCGACAGGGGCATGTCGGCCATAGTGTTTCTTTGGATTGGCTTTGAGTGAAATTGACATGGGAATTTGTTTATAAATTGCCGGTTTAATGGCGTGCCAAACTATCGTCAGTTACGTTAATTGCGTTTTCGTGTATGCATCAGGCCATACAAATAAAAATAAATAAACACCTGCACAATGAACCTTGGCATGAAATGGATTCCGGCTCCGGTACCCTATTCATGCCTTGGAAAAGTCTTATACTAAAGTCTTGTGCAAAAAAAGAGGCGGCATTGCTTTAGAAGACAGACGTTGGAACCCAGCCATCAGAGCCAGCGAGGAAATTGTTAGGCTGGTACTGTGTGGTTTGCGAAGACGTCAGATAAACAGTGTATTTTTCCCTGGTTTTTGCTGTGAAACCTGCTGCACCTGGTCCGGAAGAACCATATTCAGCAAAATACGATGTCGGCAAATTGTTGGTGGTGCCCGGGGTAAATTCAATCATGCCCGCTGTGTTAATTGGTGCCTGTATATTGCTGTTGATGAATATATTGGCAGCTAATGCGCCCCATGGCCGTCCCAGGTAGGCGGCGGTCAAACCTGTTTGTGGATTGCTGGAAATTGTGCTGTTATAGAAAACGTAGCCACTGAGATAGTTCGTGAAGCGCCTGTTTTGCGCGGTAATAGTGACTTCTCCGCTCAGGCTTCCATGCTGGTCAGCAACAATAACGCAATTGTCAAATACAGCAGCTCCATCACCAAAGATGAAATCGACATTACCTTCGATGGTTACACCATAAAAGTAGGAACGGGCCGGAGTACAGGTAGTGGAAGAGCAACCCAGGCTGCCGACATACAAGGTATCTTGTCGGCCAATCAGATGTACATTGCGAAGTACGGATTTGTCAGACGCAAGAAACAGTGCAAGTGCCTGTGTTTCAGCGTGCCCGTCCTGGGTATAAGTATTTTGAATGGTGATGTTGTTTGCAAAAAATCCTGCGCCTGTGACGATGACAGTTGATGAGCCTTTATCACCGACTGTTCCGCCGTTACCGTCGGATTTTTGTGCCCAGTAACTTTGGGTAACGACGGTGGAGGTGGCATGTGCACCCTGGCCTATCAAGCGAACATTGGGTTTGGTGATGGTCACCTGTTCAGTGTAGGTGCCTGGCGTGACGTCAATCTCACCACCATTTGACGGCAACGCGTTGACGGCGGCCTGTATGGTGGCGTAATGGCCTGTTCCCGTACCACCAACTGTCACTTTCGTGATGGCATGGCTTGCCGCACTGCTCAAAAACAAAGCGACGGTAAGTGCAATTTTCCATGCACTATTCTTTTCTCTCATGTTGTCTCCTTATGCCGGGACACGGTGAGCATGCCCCGGCTATTGCAGTGATCTCAAGTCACTGCTTTGTCTGATTATTTGACTATTTATGGGGCTACTTTTTTGTTAACCCGCATGGTTGCGTTAAACGAGTAAAAACTCAGAATGTGCAGGTGGGGACTGCGCCACTCATAGTAAAGCTGCTTGTAGTCACGCCAGTTCCGGACGGAACGTCATTTGAGTCAGTGAGGCCGACATTGGCATATTGGTCGCCGCTTTGTGCAGTTGCGTCCAGTTTGACGTGTGCCAGGTAGGCATTGACAGGAAAGCTGGCATTGCGACCGTCTATCCGGGTATAGGCTCCTGATACGGACGAAGTTGCATAGGCACCGTTGACGACAATGTCTGACACCGTCGGTGTGCCGCCAGAGACAGGGCATGCGTGATAATTGGTGTCCATGACGATCAAATGTTTTGCGCCAGTAATACAGGTATTGACGTAGCTAACCTTGCTGACTGTCAAGGCACAAGGGCCAGTTTTGATGTTGATCGCATTGGCGTTGGCAGATGTGGTTCCGGAAAGATCAGCGCCGTAGACATAGTTATTTTTGAACAGGATATTTGATACGGTATTTTTGTAAATACTACCGATCGAAAGACCATGCGTGCCGTAAAGCTGGCTATTTCTTACCGTGATGTTTGAGGCATTTCCAGAATTGGTTTTGACAGCAATACCGTCGTCACCAGCTTCAATGGAAGAGTTCGCTACCGTAGCGTTGGTGAGGCTGTCAATGTCAATACCATCAGCATTGCTGCGGGTAGATGGGGTGCGTATGATTAGCTTCCACGCGGTGAAGCCATTGCCCCCCTCGACGTACAGATTCGGGAAAACCGATTCCTTGATGGTAACGTTGTAGACAGTAAAATTGGTGATGTTTTTTGCTTGTACCAGGCGAGAACTGCCGCTGAGAATATCACCGCGACCATCAACGGCACCCGGGCCCATCAAGGAAGCATTGGTGCCATTGAACAGGATGAACTGCGCATTGCTTGCGTAGCTATTATTCCCGTACAGGGTTACACCGGAATTAATCACCAGGGCTGCACCGTTAACATTCAAGCTGTTGCTATAGAAAGCATTATTGGAACCTGACGCAGCGAGTACAACGCTTTTCCCTGTTCCTGCGCAACTGTCTAACGCAGCTTGCAAACGACTCGTGTCGTCTGTAGACGGTGGGGAGGCACGTTGCGAGCTGGTAAAGGTAGCGGTAAGTGTTTTGCAAACGCCAGGGTAGGTCGGCTCGGTTACTGTGCGGCTGTCCCCAGTTGCCAGCGTTTGTGCGCCCGCAGATGCGGACAATACGAGTAATGTCGTGATTAAAGCATGCTTGCGAATTGCATTAATTGCAGTCATAAAAGTCTCCTATTTAAGCATTGTAATTATGTAATTTATGTTTAAAACATTAACATTGGTTGGGCCAAATTTAAATTGGTCCAACCAATGCTAGATCACGTTATAGATATATCTGCTTCCTTTGTCAAGGAGAAGAATGTTGCTGCTGTTGGAAGTGAGATACAAAGATGAGATACGAAGATGAGATGCAAAGGTGAGATGCAAAGCGCTGGGCAACAGCTAAACCAAAATATTTATTTGGAGCAAAAAAAACAAAGCCAGATTTCGGCTTTGTCTTTTTTCTGTTGAGTAAATCAGTTTCAAGCCTAATCTGCGTTGAAAAAAATTTTGATAATTCAAGCAAAAAAAATGGTGAATAGCGAGACAGCTATCCACCATTTTTCCCCACCATTTTTTGCCAATGAAATGATCAGCGGCGATCGCAGCTTAAAACACCGTTTCAGCAATATTTTGTTGCTCCAGCACGGCGCGCAGGGTATTACCTGCAGGGCGTTGATCTGGTTTACCGGCGAAGGCACATTCAGTCAGGCCGTTCAGCAGTTCTGCATCGCGCCCGCTGAACAACGGGCAACGTGGGAACAGTTCTGCCACCCAGTCAACAAAGGCACGCACCTTGGGTGACAAATGCCGGTTGGCCAGATAGACGACAGAGATAGGCATGGGCGCAGGCGTCCATTGCGGCAATACCTCACGCAGCGCACCGGATTGCAGATGTGGCATCAACATGAAGCGTGGTGCCTGTATCAGCCCGAAGCCCTTGATGGCGCAATCGATATAGGCTTCCGAGTCATTGACAGAAATCTTGCCATTGACGGTAACGTCTATGGTCTTGCCATCGACGATGAAATCCCAATCAAGATTACGGCCAGTACGGCTGGAAAAATAATGCACAGCCTGATGGTGCCGTAAATCTTCTATGGTCTGCGGTTCGCCATGGGTATCCAGATAATCTGGTGCGGCGCAGGTGATGCTCTGGAAGGTGCCTATGCGTCTGGCGATCATGCTGGAATCCTGTAGCTCGCCTACCCTTATCACGCAGTCAACCGCTTCCTGCACCATGTCCACCATACGGTCGCCCATACCCATGACCAGTTTGATGTCGGGGTAACGTGAATAAAATTCGCAGACTTGCGGCAGCAGTATCAGTTTGCCTATTGATGTAGGTACATCAATGCGCAACTGACCCTTGGGGCCACGGGCAACATTCTGGAACGATGCTTCGGTCTCATCCACATCGGCCAGGATACGCACGCAGCGCTCATAGTAGGCGGCACCATCGGGCGTCAGGCTCAGGCGGCGGGTGGTCCGGTTCAGCAGGCGCACTTGCAACAGACTCTCCAGATTCTGGATGGTCGTAGTCACGGTCGTGCGTGGCAAGCCCAGGCTGTCGGCTGCCCTGGTGAAGCTGTTTGAATCCACCACACGGGTGAATACCTGCATTGCTTGAAAGCGGTCCATTATTGATTCCCTTCATGACGCCTGAGATGACACATCGGTTAACACTTGTTAGCGAGTGCTGGCGTGTTGAGTGATTCTCAAGTGTAGTCAGTATAAATGCATTTTTGGGTTTGATTAGTCGACCTGGTGGAATAGTGATGTTGGATTATCGGTGTTTATCCCGAAACGTGTAGCGCCTACTATTCGTTCCAATCCTCAATCCATGGAGCGGATATCCGCAACGACATGATGAACGCAACAAGTACCATTGCCCGAAAAACAAGAAGCAAGATTACCAGAACGGCTGAACCGTCTTTGCATATCAGCAATTTTCTGATCCCTGGTCCGCTGGGTTCCATCCCCGTGCGCCTGTACCGGCCGCAAGGGAATACCATTTTGCCCGTGGTGCTGTATTTCCACGGTGGTGGCTTCATCAGTGGGTCGCTGCATGATGCAGATGTACCTGCACGCTTTATTGCCAGAAACAGCAACGCCCTGGTTTTGTCGGTTGATTATGCTTTGGCGCCGGCCAAACCTTTTCCCGCTGCGCCAGAAGAC
Source organism: Undibacterium sp. GW821-FHT11B02 (assembly GCF_058808955.1). Lineage (NCBI taxonomy): Bacteria > Pseudomonadati > Pseudomonadota > Betaproteobacteria > Burkholderiales > Oxalobacteraceae > Undibacterium > Undibacterium sp. GW821-FHT11B02. Next base: position 32,415 of record NZ_JBXASD010000014.1, read on the forward strand.
GCTTATGCGGCCATGGTCTGGGTAGGCAAGAATGCCGCCAGCATTCATGCCGACGCCAGCCGCCTGGCCGTGGCTGGTGATGATGCCGGTGGCAACCTGGCTACCTGCCTGACCTTGATTGCCCGTGACCGCAATGCCCCGCCCATACTGGCACAAGCCCTGATCGGCCCCATGCTGGACCCTAGCATGACGCGCCTGGGTGATGCAAAACAACTGGAATCCGACATGACGCCGCAGGAATGTGAGAATTGTTATCGCCAGTACCTGCCCAGATCCCTGCAAAGGCTGCATCCGTATGCAGCACCGCTGGAATCGCGTCGCCTGGGCGGTTTGTCCCCAGCCTTCATCGCCACGGCTGAACATGATGTCTTGCATGTAGAAGCAGAAAAATATGCGACCGCACTGATCGCTGTTGGCGTGCCCACCCAGGTGGCGCGCTTTGCTGGCGTCAAGCATGCCTCACTGCGTGAACATGCGCCCGCGCTGGTGGAAGTGGCCGAATTTCTGCGCCGCCGCCTGGCGGCTCCCTCTGAATTGAAACAACCTGTTTTTGAATCCACAGAAGAGCAAGACCATGCCTGACAGCGCAGCAGAATTTATAGAACACAGCCATCCGCATCCACTACCTACTATCCACGAGGAATATCATGCCTAATCCAGCCAATACAATCACTTCATCTGCCAAACGCAGCTCTCTGTCCATCGCCATCAGCACTGCCATTGTTCTTCTGATCGCCGCGGCTGGCACCGTTGGCGCTATCCGGGTTCAGGCCAGCAATACCGACGCGAAAGGCGCACCACCGGCAACTACCGTCGATGTCGCTGAAGTTGTCACTCGCAATATCGTTGACTGGCAAAACTATTCCGGCAAACTGGAAGCGGTAGACCGTGTAGAGATACGCCCGCTGGTCGGTGGCACACTGACAGCAGTACATTTCAAGGATGGCAGCCTGGTCAGGAAAGGTGATTTGCTATTCACCATAGACCCACGCCCGTATGCTGCTGAAGTCGCCAGGTTCCAGGCACAACTGGCAGCCGCCGAGGCACGTGCAGCGTATACAGCTTCTGATGTCGCCCGCGGCGAAAGACTGCTGGGCGAAAACGCCATCGCCCGCCGTGACTTTGAAGAAAAGCAAAATGCATCACGCGAAGCGGCAGCCAATGTACTGGCAGCACAGGCAGCCTTAAAGACAGCAAAACTGAATCTTGAATATACGCAAATCACTGCGCCAGTCGCTGGCCGCATCTCGCGTGCCGAAGTCACTGTGGGCAATGTCATCGCAGTCGGTGCCAGCTCACCACCTTTGAGTACGCTGGTTTCTGTGTCACAGGTATATGCGTCTTTTGATGTGGATGAACAAAGTTTCCTGAAATACGTCAATCCTGCGCAAGCGAAAAATACCCAGGTGCCAGTCTTCCTTGGCCTGGCCAATGAAGAAGGCTATTCCCGCCAGGGCAAGGTGACATCCATCGATAACCGCGTCGATACTTCTTCCGGAACCATACGCGTGCGCGCAGTGTTTGATAACCAGGATGGCTTGCTCCTGCCTGGCCTGTATGCCCGCATCCGCCTGGGGGGCGGTGCACCACACGCAGCTTTGATGATCGATGAAAAAGCCGTAGGCACGGATCAAAGCAAGCGCTTTGTGCTGGCAGTGGACAAGGACAATCACACAGCTTATCGCGAAGTGCGTCTGGGCACCAGACAGGAAGATTTGCTGATTGTGGAATCCGGTTTGAAAGCTGGTGAACGCATTGTCGTCAACGGCCTGCAACGCACACGTCCCGGCGACACCATCACGCCGAATATGGTGGCTATGAGCAAAGAGGCTCCCGCATCTGCCAGTCCCGTTGCAGGCACTGAAACAGGCAAAGCTGCTACCGCTAACAAGTCTTAATCGTCACGGACTTAGATAGAAAAAATCATGAATATCTCAAAATTCTTTATCGATCGCCCCATCTTCGCCGGGGTGTTATCGGTAATTATCCTGCTGGCCGGTGCGCTGGCCATGTTCCAGCTACCTATCTCGGAATATCCCGAGGTGGTGCCGCCTTCTGTCGTGGTGCGGGCGCAGTATCCCGGTGCCAATCCCAAGGTGATTGCCGAGACGGTTGCTTCGCCACTCGAAGAATCCATCAACGGTGTGGAAAACATGCTGTACATGCAGTCACAGGCGAATAGTGACGGCAACTTGACGGTCACTGTCAACTTCAAGCTGGGTGTTGATCCTGACAAGGCGCAACAACTGGTGCAAAACCGTGTCTCGCAAGCCTTGCCACGTCTGCCTGCTGATGTGCAACGCCTGGGTGTGACGACCATCAAAAGCTCGCCTGCGCTGACCATGGTAGTGCATCTGATTTCACCAGATGACCGCTATGACATGACTTACCTGCGCAACTATGCGGTGCTGAATGTGAAAGACCGTCTGGCGCGTATCAAGGGTGTGGGTGAGGTGGGTCTGTTCGGCTCAGGCAATTATGCAATGCGTGTCTGGCTGGATCCACAAAAAGTGGCACAGCGTGGCCTGACCGCATCTGATGTGGTGAATGCCATTCGTGAACAAAACGTGCAGGTTGCGGCTGGTGTTATCGGCGCATCACCTAATGTACCGGGCACGCCTTTGCAATTCAATGTGAATGCGCAAGGCCGTTTAAAATCAGAAGCAGAATTCGCCGAGATCATACTCAAGACTTCTGCCGACGGTGCAGTTACCCGCCTGGCAGATGTGGCACGCATAGAACTGGATGCCTCTGAATATGGTTTGCGTTCCTTGCTTGACAATAAACCGGCCGTAGCGATACCCATCTTCCAGGCACCTGGTGCAAATGCACTGGACGTATCTGATCAGGTGCGTGCTGCAATGAAAGAATTGTCTGCCGACTTCCCCAGCTCGGTGCAATACAAGATCGTGTATGACCCTACGCAATTCGTACGGTCCAGTATCCATGCGGTAGTGGAAACCTTGCTGGAAGCGATTGCACTGGTGGTGCTGGTGGTGATCGTCTTCCTGCAAACCTGGCGTGCTTCGCTGATCCCTCTGCTGGCGGTACCGGTCTCCATCGTTGGTACTTTCTCTCTGATGCTGGGTTTTGGGTATTCCATCAATGCCTTGTCACTCTTTGGCATGGTGTTGGCCATCGGTATTGTGGTCGATGATGCGATTGTAGTTGTGGAAAACGTGGAAAGAAATATCTCGGCTGGTTTGTCGCCGAAAGAAGCTACCTACCGCGCCATGCGTGAAGTTAGCGGGCCGATTATCGCGATTGCGTTGACACTGGTAGCCGTATTTGTACCACTGGCCTTCATGACCGGTCTGACCGGACAGTTTTACAAACAGTTTGCGATGACGATTGCGATATCGACTGTGATTTCTGCTTTCAATTCATTGACCCTATCGCCAGCACTGGCCGCTATTCTACTCAAAGGCCATGATGAAAAACCGGATTGGCTGACGAAAGTAATGAACCGCTTGTTTGGTCGTTTCTTCAATGCCTTTAACCGCATGTTCAATCGCGGATCTGAAAAGTATTCCAAAGGTGTGGCTGGTGTTATATCCCGGAAGGCATCCAGCATGGTGGTGTATGTGGTATTGCTGGCGGCAGCCGTGGGAGTTTCGTATGTCGTGCCAGGTGGCTTTGTACCGGGACAAGACAAGCAATACCTGATCAGCTTCACGCAATTGCCAAATGGCGCAACGCTGGACCGTACTGAAAAAGTCATCCGTGACATGTCGGCCATCGCCCTGAAAGAACCGGGAGTGGAGAGCGCAGTTGCCTTCCCCGGCCTGTCCATCAATGGTTTCACCAATAGTTCCAGCGCCGGTATTGTTTTCGTCACCTTGAAACCGTTTGAAGAACGACGTGGCAGCGAGCTTTCTGCCAATGCGATTGCAGGCAAGCTGAACCAAAAGTATTTCGGCATCAAGGATGCTTTTATCGCTGTCTTTCCACCGCCACCTGTGATGGGCCTTGGCACCGTTGGCGGCTTCAAGATGCAGATCGAAGACAAGGGTGCATTGGGTTATGCTGCACTGGATGCGGCAGCGCAAGCCTTTATTGCTGCTGCCAGGACAGCACCAGAACTGGGGCCAATGTTTTCAAGCTACCAGATCAATGTGCCGCAACTGGATGTGAACCTCGACCGCGTCAAGGCCAAGCAATTGGGCGTGCCGGTGACCGATGTGTTTGACACCATGCAGATCTATCTTGGTTCTTTGTATGTAAATGACTTCAACCGCTTTGGCCGCGTGTATCAGGTGCGTGCCCAGGCCGACGCGCCTTACCGCGCCAAGCCAGAAGATATTCTGCAACTGAAAACCCGCAATCTCGCTGGTGAAATGGTGCCATTGTCTTCACTGGTCAAGGTCACACCGAGCTTTGGTCCTGAAATGGTGGTGCGTTATAACGGCTATACCGCTGCCGATATCAATGGTGGCCCGGCACCCGGTTATTCATCCAACCAGGCGCAGGCTGCGGCAGAACGTATCGCTGCAAAGACATTGCCTGCCGGTATCAAGTTTGAATGGACTGACCTGACTTATCAGCAAATTTTGGCGGGCAATGCCGGTGTCTGGGTATTCCCTATCAGTGTCTTGTTGGTGTTTCTGGTATTGGCGGCACAGTATGAAAGCCTGATCTTGCCATTGGCAGTCATTATGATCGTGCCCATGAGTTTGCTGGCAGCCTTGACGGGCGTTTGGTTGACGGGTGGCGATAACAATATCTTCACCCAGATAGGTTTGATGGTGCTGGTGGGCCTATCGGCCAAGAATGCAATCCTGATCGTGGAATTTGCAAGGGAGTTGGAATTACAGGGCAGCACGCCACTGCAGGCCGCGATAGATGCCAGCCGCTTGCGTCTGCGTCCTATTCTGATGACCTCCATCGCCTTCATCATGGGTGTGGTGCCACTGGTGATTTCCAGCGGCCCTGGTTCCGAGATGCGTCATGCCATGGGTGTAGCGGTGTTCTTTGGCATGTTGGGTGTGACCCTGTTTGGCCTGTTCCTGACACCGGTGTTTTATGTATTGCTGCGTAGTTTCGCTGGTGGTCGCAAATTGCATTCGGCGGTCGTGCATGAAGCGCCAGCCGTCGCCCATGGTCATGACCAGGCAATAGTTAAAGTTTGAGAGAGCATGATGATGAATACAATCAAACCCCTGAAGTCGGCTTCGTCTCTGCTGATGTTGTTACTGGTGCTGGCTGGCTGTTCAGTCGCACCAACTTATGAAAAGGCAGAAGTCGCCACACCTACTGCATACAAGGAGGCATTAGCTACCAATAGTAACTGGAAAGAAGCGCAACCTTCCGAAGATGTGGCACGTGGCGAATGGTGGAAAATTTTTGCAGACGACAGCCTGAATGAAATGGAAACCCAGGCCATGGCGGCCAATCAGAACCTGAAAGCCGCTGCCGCGCGTTTGAAACAATCGCGCGCCTTGCGACAGGATGCGCGTGCTGGCCTGTTCCCGCAAGTGAATGCCGGCCTTGGCGCGAACAGGGGGCGCGCTGCACCGGCGTCCCAGGGTTTGCCAGATAACACCAGGATGCCGACTGCCACTACCTACAATGCACAATTCGGTGCTTCGTATGAGCTGGACTTGTTTGGTCGCGTCGCTTCCAGTGTTGATGCCGCAACGGCGGATACGCAAAAGAATGAAGCCTTGTTCCAGTCTGTGCAACTGGCCTTGCAGGCCGATGTGGCACAAGCCTATTTCCTGCTGCGGGAACTGGATGCTGAACAGGCACTGTATGCCGCAACCGTGGAATTGCGCTCAAAAACATTGAAGCTGGTACAAACCCGTTTTGATGAAGGCGATATCAGTGAACTGGACCTGGCACGCGCCAGAGCTGAGCTGGCGTCGGCACAGTCTGAATCGCTGGGCCTGGCGCGCAGCCGTGCCGTGGCCGAGCATGCCCTGGCCGTGTTGCTGGGCAAGACACCGGCAGAATTCAATTTTCTGCCGCGCCCTTTGTCGCGTATTACTGTCAACATCCCGGCAGGTTTGCCATCTGCCTTGCTGGAACGCAGGCCAGATATTGCTGCAGCCGAACGCAGTATGGCAGCGTCAAATGCGAGGATAGGTGTAGCCCGTTCTGCCTTCTTCCCTCGGCTGGATATCACGGGATCAGCCGGTTATGAATCTGCCAGCCTGGGTGATTTGCTGAACTGGAGCAGCCGCACTTTCCTGCTTGGTCCTTTGTTGTCCATGCCCTTGTTTGACGGTGGTCGCCGTCAGGCAAATGTGGACAGGGCAGGGGCAGCCTATGAAGAAGATGTCGCCAACTATCGCCAGACGGTGCTGATTGCTTTCAAAGAGGTGGAAGATAATCTGGCTGACTTGCGCATCCTGCGTGACCAGACCCAGGCGCAAGACAATGCAGTGCAGGCGGCAGAGCGCGCAGCCAAGCTATCGCATGTGCAATACCGTGAAGGTTCAGTCAGCTATCTGAACGTCATTGATGCCGACCGTACGGTATTGCAGCAACAGCGCATCGCTGCACAACTCGATGGTGCACGTGCCAAATCTGCAGTCAGTTTGATACGTGCCATAGGCGGGGGCTGGGACGGTCGTCATGCCTCAGACACGGCGGCCAGTGATTCCGGCACGAAAACCCATATAGCGAAAGCTGAGTAAAGTTCCCTTCAGCCAGAACGTATTCTGGTTTTTGCAGCGCACTTATGTATGAGTGCGCTGCTTTTTTATCTGTTGATTGGCTTTAATAATTCACCGGATAATCCTTGGGAAACTTGCGTCCACCAAAGGCTTTCTTTTGCGTCCAGTCCAGCGGCGGGCTGGTCCAGTAGGTATCAGTTTCTGGCAGGCCGAGAGCAAGAAAACCTTCGGATGCCAGATACATGCTGCCGTTGTTGGAATACCAGTCGCCCAGTTCAGGCTGATGGCCGACGAAGCCTATGGTCAGAAAACCCTCGCTGGTGAAATTGCTAGGTTCGGTCCAGATCGCTTTGTGGACTGCCTGCATGGCAGCGCGCACCTGACCTTCTGGCAGGCTGGCCGGCAATTGCTTGCGCCAGGCTAATAAGCCCAACGGCTGGAATGCGGCTGTCCTGTAGGTCAGCGAGCGACCAATGGGCGGGTAACTTCCTTCAGGTGAGATGAAGCGTTCCAGATGTTCGCTATAGCGCTGCATGCGCTTCAGGGCTTGTGCCTGCAAGTCTGCTGGTTTGGCGTTCCAGAACGGGCCTTTGAACTTGACCAAGACTTCCAGCACTTCGTACAGCATGGGGTACATTACAAATGAATTGTAATAATCAAAGTGGAAGGCTTCGCCATCCTTGATCCAGCCATCGCCTATATACCATTCATTGATTTTACGGATAGCAACGTTCATGCGCATGGGGTCGTATTCTTCACCTATCGACATCAGCCAGGCTTCGTTCATCGCGGCAAACAGCATCCAGTTGATATAAGGCGGCTCTATTCTGCGCAAGCCTTTGATCTCACTGATGATGCGCTGTTTGGTGATGCTGTCCAGCGGTTCCCACAATGCCTTGGGTGCACGCATCAGGGCGTTGGTAAAATAGGCTGAATCGACCAGTGCCTGGCCATGGCCTTTCCATAACAGATAATCCGGGCTCTTTGGGTCTACCGAATGCGTATAGCTTTGCAAGGCCATCTGTTGCAGGCGTTTGCGTGTGCGGCCTTCTGGCGTATTGTCTTCCGGCAGAGCCAGCCACGGGGCCGCGCCTGCGATCAGGCGACCAAAGCATTCCATATAAGCGACCTGCTTGTCGCGGCCATCCCAGGTCGGACTAAGCTCCAGCTGGAACTTCTTTTGCAATTCGCCTTTTGCCATGGCCGACAATACCGGCTCGGCCATTTTCTGCAATAGGCCGACCATGTAGGCACGGTCGTTTCCGTTGTCGGCTAAGGGGGTAGGGCTTGCCTGAACTTGCGTGCTGCTGGCCAGCAAGCCGCTCACGGCGGAGCCAGCTACCACTGCACGCATAAAATGTCGTCGTTCCATGTCTTCCTCTTGTTAAGGTTTTGCGTATTTATTTTTTTAACTTATTGTTCCACTTATTCCTGAACAACCAGCGTATCAGCGACATACACACGATAATGCCGGATGCGGCCAGTGACATTATTAGCGCCTTGGCGCGGCGTATAGCGTATTCCCGCCACCTCAACCTGTTTACCAAGGTCCAGAATCAGCCTGTGCGGGTGAGTGACGAATGGTGGTTTGCCACTGTAGGCGGTGTGCCAGTGATCGGTGATCTGTCCGTTGATGGCATTCAAGGCCGAGCCGTCTTCCTTGTTTGCTTCTTCACTGCTGACATAGGCGATGGTCCAGCCTGATTGATTGAGTGTTTTGCCATCTGTACCCAACAAGGCCAGTTCCGCCACCGATGCAAACTGCTTGCCATCGAAGGCATCCAGTGATTCCAGACACAACTGGCGTCCGCGTACCGGTTTGTCGAAACGCACATCCTGCGTAGCGCTGCCGGGTTGGAATTGTCCTTCAAGTGCTGGTGTCAGGCCATCCAGTTTGGGCTTTGCAGTATTGGGTGGACGTGGCAGATCGCGTTCCGGATGCAATTGATCAAGTATAGGTGTGCTGAGCCCTGCTATGCGTGCAGTTTGTGGCCCAGTCAGGTCCAGCACCACGATGTCGTTGCGGCCAGGTTTGATCCAGGGGCCGGGCAGGTACATGGTCTGGGTTGGGCCTATGCTCCAGTAGCGGCCCAGGCAACGGCCATTGATCCACACCACGCCCTGACCCCAGGTCGACATGTCGAGGAAGGTGTCGCCACTGGAACTGACATCAAAACTACCGTGCCAGAATGCCGGCCCCTGTGCATGCCCAGGCTTCCATTTCAGCGGCGGCAGCTTGCCGTCGGCATCAAAATCGATAGCACGGATTTCCCAGTTTTCCAGTGTCTGTGTTGCGCCATCTGCGCCAATTTTGGGTTTGAAAACGACCGGGCCATGCAAGCCTTTCCTGTCGTGGATTTCTACTCCGAAATTCACACGGGCGATGGTGTACAACAGAATGTCCACCGTAACAGGTTTGCTGCGCGCCGCCAGTTCAACCCGAAAACGGTTATGACGGGTATCCAAGGTGCCGACCTGCTTGCCATCCACATACACCCAGGCCAGGTCACGCACCTTGGCCGCTTCCAGTATCCCTGCCGGGCCAGCGGGTAGCTTCACGCGGTAGGCCACCAGACCACGGCTGATGTCATAGTGTTCTATAGCTTGTGGTGACGCTGTTTTGATGACGCGTGGGGGCAGGTTGGCAAATACGGTTGCTGATTCTTTCAGCGCAAAGGAGGCGATCTCGATCACCGGCATGCGTGGCGGTATTGGTGGCAAGGTTTCACCTTCTGCCAGAAAGGGCTGGATGCCGTCGCGATAAGCCTTGAATTTGTCGCCTGTCCATCCTGCTTCACCAATAGGCGCATCGTAGTCATAGCTGCTGGTATCAGGCCGGAAAGGGCGGTCGCAACCACCCCATAAACCAAAGGTGGTGCCGCCATGCGCCATATACAGGCTGAACGAACCATTGGCTTTCAGCATGGTCTGGATATCGGCAACCGCCTTGCTGGCATCACCACGGCGGTGTGGCGAGCCCCAGGTATCAAACCAGCCGGAATAAAATTCCCCACACATCAGCGGACCTTGCTGGACGGATGCCAGTGCCTTGAAGCCAGCCATCGGTTCACTGCCAAAGTTGGCAACGGAAAACAGTTCCGGGATATGTGACTTGACGACCGCATTGGTCGGGTTGCATTGAAACAGTGGCACGTCGAATTTGGCATCCAGCAAAGCCTGGCGCATTACTCGCATGTATTCCAGGTCTTCGCCAAAGAAGCCATATTCGTTTTCTACCTGCACCATCAAAATCGGGCCACCCCGGGTAACCTGCATCGGTGCCAGCATGCGCCCAACCTCATGCATCCAGCGGCGTGCCGGTTGTACGTAAGCATCGTCACGCGTACGCAGGAAATTGTCTTTGGGATGTTTCAGCAGCCACCACGGCAAGCCACCCATTTCCCATTCGGCACAGGCATAGGGGCCGGGTCGCAGGATGACCCACAAACCTTCCTGCTGGGCGATGCGACAGAATTCGGCGGCGTCGCGCTGGCCGCTCCAGTCGTATTGGCCTTCGCGCCATTCATGATAATTCCAGAACAGGTAGGCGCACACAGTGTTCAGACCCATGGCCTTAATGGCCTGCAGGCGGTGTCGCCAGTATTCACGCGGAACTCGCGCAAAATGCAGTTCGCCGCAACGGATTTGCAGGCGCTTGCCATCGAGTAAAAAATCGGTCTGGCCTATCTGGAAGCGCGGTGACTCTGCGGCCTGCACCTTGCCTGCAAGTGGAAAAAGCATACTGCCAACGGCTGCTGCTGCACCCTGGATGAGACGTCTGCGCGGATGGTGTGTGGTCATGATGTGAATAAAGTTACGTTGAGACGATGAGCATCGGTACGCAATCATCTCTGGATAAAAACAAAGGCAGCCATCACGGCACCTTTGGTGAAACGTCCAGGGCAGGAGATACAAACCTGGACGACATAAACGATACCACTACGGCATGTCAATGGGGGCCGCAGTGATAATCACCAGCGCTAATGATCAATAAACCTGAGCATTTCCGCAGCCGCCATCAAGAAGGCACCAACCCCGAAGGATGTGGATGAATTCTGATCTATGGTTTGTCCCGGTATGGCCCGTTCGCCGATAGGCTGCACGTAACCAATCTTGCCACTCGGTTGCAGAGCGATTTTACTCAGGTAATTCCAGCTTTTCCTGACCACTGGCGTATATTCAGCTTTATCAAGATAACCATGGTTCATGCCCCACAAGTATCCGTACGTAAAAAATGCAGTGCCACTGGTTTCCCGGCCCGGTGCCTGTGCCGGGTCCAGCAGGCTGCGGGTCCAGTAACCTTCTTCCTGCTGCACGGATTTCAGGGCTTTGGCCATGCCCTGGAAACGTTGCACGAACAAGGCATGGCTGGGATGGCTGGCAGGCAGGTCGGCCAGTACTTTGGCCAGGCTGGCAAATACCCAGCCGTCGCCGCGTGCCCAAAAATCCTTGCCGCCATTTGTGCTCTTGTGTTTGGGATAGAGATATTTGGCATCTCGGTAATACAAATTGCTTTCCTTGTCGAACATCAATTGATCGGCAAATAGAAAATATTCCTGAAGCTTGTCCAGGTAACGCTGGTTGCCAGTGACCTTATACAGCTTGGTCATGACCGGCATGACCATGTACAGGCCGTCGGCCCACCACCAGTAATCATTGTTTGGCGTACTCATCTGGTATTCCATGACTTCGCGCGCACGTGCTATCTTGCGCGGGTCTTTGTTGGCATCCAGATTGTAAAGGTCTATATAAGTCTGGTAACTGACTTGCCAGTCGCCAAACATCACATGTTCATCGGTTTCGCCATAGCTGTATTTCCAGCTGGCCTTGACATCTGAATTGGCAGAACGCCAGTGGTTATGCTCGGCCCAGGCGATTGAATAATCACGGTAAGCGGGGTTGCCTGTCAATGCATAGGCTTCCATGTTGCCGGTGTGGTAGGTTGCTATATCCCAGAAGGCCGATTGCTCAGGTAGATTAGTACGTTGCCAGTAGTTGTTGGCCCGATCAAGGGCATTCAAAACCTCCGCCCTGCTGGTGTCAAGCGGCATGACTGGCTGGCTGATTATCTGCATGCTGCAACCGGCTGCCATAACAGCCAGAGCTATTATGGCAGCCTGCAAATATTGACGTCTCGTCATAGGTGGTGATCTTTCGTCGTGATCTTTGGTGAAGCTGGCAAGTGGCAGCGGACAGGAATCAAGCCTGTCCGCCTTGTGCCACATTTCGCTGAAGCAGGTGAGGGATTCAGCCAGGAACCAGGATGTTTATATTTTTCCGCGTATCCCTATCTTGATGGTTCTGCCATCGTACTTGGCATAATCCATCCTCGTTTTCTGTCCATCACCATAGCGACCGGTGGCGTCTTCGAAGTAATCATAAGCCAGCGTGTTGGACAGATTGAGCGCATCTATTCGCAGCTCAAACGATTCGCTCAGTTTGTAGCTGATGTTGGCATCCATATAGCCACGGGCGGCGTGCCAGCGGATCAGGTCATTGCCCGTGTTGGTAGGATTGTCACTGTGCAGCGACTTGTCTTTGTAGTTGTAGGACAGCCGCAACGCCAGTGGCCCTCTCTCGTAATAACCAGTAAGGCTATAAGCATATTTGGGAACGGAGTTGACCTCAATTTCCTTGCCGGCATTGGTAATCCACTTGGCGCTGTTGAACGGATTGATGTGGGTATAGCTGGCCAATGCACCAAAGCCCTTGTAGGGATCAGGCAGGAAGTCGAATGCCTGCTGGTAAGCAATTTCGAAGCCCTTGAGTGTCTGCTTGCCGGCGTTGGTATAGCTCCGCAACACCATTGGCAAGTTGGGATCGACTTTACCTTGAGAGTTCTGGAAAATCGCGCCAAGAGCAGTGTCAGGCAGACCCAGCGCGCCAAAGGTGGTGTTGGTCGTGCTGGCAACGGTTGCGTCAGACAAGTCTTTTTTGAACAGGGCCAGCGACAACAGGCTGCCCGGGCGGAAATACCATTCCAGGCTGGTGTCGAGGTTATTCGATTTTTGCGGCAGCAGGTTGGGGTTACCAGCGGTTGCCGTATTGTCAAAAGGGTTTGGAATGACAGTCTGGGCGGCAATAATGGATAGCGATGCACGGCTGATCGTTTTGCCATAGGACGCACGCCACATCAGACTGTCGGTCAAATCCAAAGCAGCGCTGACAGCTGGCAGGACATTGCTGTAGGAACCGTTTTCAGTATTTGGCAGATACGCACCACCGGCACCGGTCTTCTTGAAATTGTCGATGTTGGTATCGGTGGTTGAATAACGTACACCCGCATTGATGCGCAGATCATGGTCCATGACCTGGCCCTTGAAGTCTGATTGAACATAGGCTGTCGACACTTTTTCCTGTGCCGTGAAGCTTTGTGCCGGGGTGAAGCTGGCTTCCGAGTTATAGGTCAGCGGATTGAAGTTCCCATAGGTGTAAGCACGGGTGAAGCTGGACCAGGCTTGTGGCCAACCCGCACCGATATCGAGATTGTCTACCGGCAGGTTAGAGATCATGCCGCTGCGCAGACCGGCTGTACCCAGCGTGTTCAACTGGGTGGTGGCAGCTGCAGTACCATTGCGCTTGTTGACACCTTTTGTCGTTTCAACGTAAGTCAGGCCAGCCTTGAGATGGCCTTTCCAGTCAGCAGGCAGACCATAGTCCCAATCCGCTGCGACGCGTGCCTGCCTGCCCTTGTCGGTCTCGCGGGTCAGACTGGTACCAATACCAAAGCCGGAATAATTATTTGGATCGGTATAACTGCTGGTTGAAGACATTGATGGATAGACATGGTCAGACCCATAACCGATCGTCGAGGTGATACCGTACATATTCCCGCTCAGGGTATCCTGATAGCTAAGGGCCTTGCTTTCGTTGAAACTGAGCTGCCCGCTAAACACCAGGGCTTTGCTGGCTTCCCATGAACCATTCAATGCGGTATAGCCAAAGCTGGTTTCATCATCGCTATAGGTAACGCCGTTACTGAGTACCGTGTTGCCAAAGGTACCTGTCATCAGGTTGGTTGCAGGGTCAATCCTGATGTCCATCGGCACCAGACCAGTGTGGCCGGTCTGGCCAGCGGCGGCTGCACGGTTATTGGTAAGACTGTTGCGTATCAGCAGGCCGAATGTGATTTCATCGCGCTGGTTTTTCAGCTTTGAATACATGGTATCCAGGCTCAGGTTCAGGCCGCCACTTTTGAATTGTAGAGAGGAAACCAGGCCGTCGCGTGAGCGCTCGTTACGGGAACCATAGAAGCGATAGATACGCGGCAGATAGGCATTGTCGACATCAGAACGTGAATAGCCGCTGAGATTGGCACGAGGGTCGTCATAGTCGAGCGCCATGGCGAAGAAGCCCTTGGTTGGTGATTGGCTACCATAGAATGAGCTGTTGTAACCGCCGGTTGCTTCGAAGCCGGAACGGTTATTGACTGCACCCGAATGTGAGCCGCCAATCAGGAAGCCCCAGTTATCCCATGTATTGGAATACAGACCAAAGCCAGTCGGGTCAATATGCTTGGACATGGTGTTATACGAGCCCGACACGCTGTAACGCATCGTCTGTTTCGGGCTATCAAATGGACGTGGTGTCTGCAAATCGACCACGCCACCAAGACCACCTTCGGTCAGTTCTGCCAGCGGCGATTTGTAGAAATCGACACGTCCGAACAGTTCAGACGCAAACACGTCGTAGTTGAAACCGCGCGCGGCTGTGCCGATAGTGCTGGTCGACGTAGTGTTGACAGGTGCGCCATTGAGCGTGGTGACTGAATATTCAGTCGGCAAGCCGCGAATCGAGATACGCTGACCTTCGCCTGAACTTTCGTCGCGGTTCAGGATAACGCCGGGAACACGTTGCAGTGATTCAGCCACGTTCGCTTCCGGGAACTTACCAATGTCTTCTGCCACGATGGAGTCACGCGTGCCTATTGCTTTCGCCTTCAGGCTGAGTGCCTTTTGCAGACTGGAGCGAAATCCGGTGACGACTACGGTTTCAGCTTCCGCCGGCAGAGTTGGCGCATCAGTTTTGGCCTGATTTGCCTTGGTGTCGGCAGCGGGCGCTTCCTGCGCAATGGTATCAGCTCCATAAAATGCCGCCAGGGCGAGTGGCAGCACGGTGGCTAAAATTTTCTTTTTCACTATGGTCTCCGTTGAATTACAGACAGTCTTGAAGGCTGCATGATGTAAATACAGTACGGGGACGCTCAATCTGGCGACTTGTATTCCGCACTGCTTTAAGTTTTCAGTAATGTGTTTCAGTAATCGCTTATTCATCACTTCAACGGGGGCGGTATTTCATCCTGATTGAGTGACATGGTTACGTTACCACATGAAATCGGAATGCACAAAGTCCGCTATATGGGTGAATGAAGGAACATGTTAAGTCATTGATTTTAAACATGAAAAAATATTGAAAATAAGGTGAAATGATGTGGTATCGTTACCACATGCGGAAAATTAAACCAGAAATAATCAATTATTTGATTATTGCCGGACATGCACTATATTCAGTGGTTTATTTTTCTTGAAGACAAGCTTTTTCCGTTGCGTGGTGCGCGAAAATACTGGCCGTGTTTTGCCGCCTGCAGGACAATTCTGCTTCTCGTCGGCTTTTCATCTGCTTCTTGTCTGCACTCAAGTTGCAACTTAAGCAGATGTGATATCAGCAATGTCCGGACCATGAATATTGAGTTCTACAATTTTTGGAAGATAAATGCGCAAAGTAAGCAAGTTAAGTGAAGTGGCCAAGATCGCCGGAGTTTCGCCAATTACAGCCTCGCGTGCCATTCGTGGTGTCGGTTATGTGTCAGAAGATGCCCGCACACGCATCATGGAAGCCGCAGCCCAGCTTAATTACACGCCGGACATGCTGGCTCGTCGCATGCGTGGAGACAAAAGCAATCTGATCGGCGTGTTTGTGAATAATTATGGTTCTTTGGTACTGCATGAAATCATCAAGGCCATCACCCAGGAAGCACGCCGCATGGGTTTCGACCTGATTGTTTTTAATGCGGAAAGATTTGATCGCCCTGGCCGTATTGAAACCAGCAATATGCTGAGCCAATTGTGTGACGGCCTTTTGCTGTTGCTGCCAAATGCCAGTGATGGATACCTGGACGTCATTGCCAGGCAAGCTTACCCATGTGTGCTGGTCAATTTTGATGCCAAAGAAATGAATATGCCCATCGTCGTGGCAGAGAACCGCAATGGTGCACGCATGGCTGTCGAGCATCTGCTGGCACTGGGACACAGGCGCATAGGTTTTGTCGCCGGAACAGCCGGTACTGGCCAAAGCGCAGAACGGCAGAAAGGTTATGTCGATGCCTTGCTGGCAGCAAACTTGGCTGTCGATCCTGCACTAATCGTTCAAGGTCAGTTCATGCAGTCAGGCGGCTACTCTGCAACTGAAACTTTGTTGTCGCTCCCGCTCCCTCCAACAGCCATATTTTGCGCAAATGATGAAATGGCATTTGGTGCCATTGACGCGATCAACAGCAAAGGTTTGAAGGTTCCAGATGATGTATCGGTGATTGGCTTTGACGATATTCCCACCGCAAGCTATGTTTTCCCAACCCTGACCACGATGCGCCAACCCTTCATTGAGATGGCGAATCGTGCGGTCAGCGAAGTCGTGGAAATTATCCAGGGGCGGGAAATCACCGGTACGAAGATTGCATTTCCGATGGAAATCATCATCAGAAATTCAACCGGGCCGCTAAAGAAAAAAATTGTGCAATCCCTGGCATAAGTGACAAAGGCTCTCCATGCGTGAAAGTGCAAATCTTGCCGCGGCAAATGTACGTGGATCTAAAGATGTCCCGCGCTATGCCGTCGGGACCCTGCACTACACGACTATCGGTTTGTTTGCGGTCGTCTTTTGGTTACTGGTGGGTGAATTGGGCATTGCTATGCGCGAGCGTTCAGCCCTGCCAAGCGGGCTGGAATTTTTGCGACTGAATGCCGCCTCTGACACGACAACATCACTGTTGATATCAACCATACCTGCCTTGTTGAGCCTGCTCCTGTTACCGCTGATTGGCTATCATTCTGACCATCTTCGCACGCGCTGGGGCAGGCGGCGTCCGTTCCTGATGGTCATTGCGCCTATCGGTACTGTTGCGGTGACTGGTTTGGCACTCTCATCCGACCTCGGAAGGTGGACTCATGCGCAGCTCGCATCCATGTCACCTGGTATTCGCATCTGTAACCTTGCCTACTTTTGTGTATTCTGGACTATCTTTGAATGTGCAGCGATCACTACGTTTGCTCTGTTCACCGGTTTGGTGAATGACGTTATGCCACACCACTTTCTTGGCCGGTTCTATGCAGGCTTCCGTATCGTTGGACTAAGCATAGGTATCGCATTCAATACATTTGTATTCGCATTGACCGAGAGTTATTTGCAAGAGATATTGATTACCGTCGGGCTGGTCTTTGGTGGTTCAGTCCTGTTGATGTGCTTGATGGTCAAAGAGGGAACTTATCCAAAAGAAGCCGTCAGCAGGGATATCGAGTGCCTGTCATTTGCCGTACCCCGCGCGCATATCCTGGAATGCTTCTCCCATCCTGCTTATCTGTGGGCTGTGGTTGCCTTTATGCTGGCCAGTATTACTTTTAGTCCTTTCCATACTTTCTGTCAATTCTATGCAGGTACACTGGGAGTTTCCAAGGCCACACTGGGTACATTGACAGCCTATTCTTATGGCGTATCAATTTTCCTGGCGTTTGGAATTGGATGGATGGTTGATCGCCACGGGGCCATCCTGATCTCGGCAATCATGATGAGTCTGTATTTTCTGGTCGCAGCGACAGGTTACCTGTGGTTGAACAGCGAACAGAGCTTCCACATTTTTTATGTCGCTCACGTTGTTGTCTCTGGTGCTTACTACACGGCAGCAGCGTCGCTGCCGATGACCCTGTTCCCAAGGTCACAATTTGTACGGTATAACTCTACCAAAGACATTATGGTGACGTTTGCTGTTATTTTCTGCAGCTCTATCCAGGGCCCGGCGCTGGACCTGTCTGGCCATGACTATCACCTGACGCTCTTGAGCGCCACGATATTCTCGTTGCTGTGTGTAATATGCTTGATACGTTTGCATACAAGGAAGCCAAATTTGATCAAATCGGAAGCCGGGCTCCATGAAGAAAGAGTCATAATATGATGATGAAAAAAAACAATATCCTTTTACAAGCGACAGACATTAGTTTTTCCTACCCAGGGCAAGCATTGTTTAGCAACTGGTCTGGTGAAATAACGTCAGGTATCACACTGATACGTGGTGGCGATGGCCGTGGCAAGACCAGTCTGCTGCAATTGCTGGCTGGCGTCTTGCCTGCACGGACCGGGAAATTGCAGATACAAGGTATTTCCCAGCATGAACAACCAGACGCTTATCGTCTTCAGGTGTTTTGGGTAGATCCGAATACGGATGCTTTTGATCAAATGACTGTACCTGAGTATTTTTCTTCATTGCACAATCAATTTCCTTTGTTTGATGAAACTCTGTTAGAGAATGCCATCGAGGGACTGGGACTGACGCCGCACGTCAACAAACAGCTATTCATGCTATCAACGGGTAGCAAGCGCAAAGTCTGGCTGGCGGCGGCGTTTGCTGCAGGGGCTACTGTCAATTTTCTTGATGATCCTTTTGCTGCGCTGGACAAGGCATCGATTGTATTTATAGTCAAGATGCTCAATCAGTTCGCGCAACGTACAAGCCAGGCCTGGATCGTTGCCATGTATCTTGTACCTCAAGACGTGCCTCTGGCAGGTTTGATTGATCTGGGTGATTGATCAAACTCAGGCAATTCAAGGGGAAGCAGGACGGATTACATTTGGATAACTGACGATGATGCTCAGTGGCTTCTCACCTACTTGTTTGATACCTACCGTGGCACCCTTGTATAAATAAGCGGCCATTCCTGGTTTCAGTGCTTGGACCATGCCGTCAGAACTGACGCTGCCTTCACCTGAGAGCACATAATAAACCTCGTCATGGTCTATGCGGTGCAAGCCGATTTCTGCCCTGGGATGCAGTATGCGCTTCCTGAATTCCATACTGCGCGGTGCGGGTGCGGCGTCACTGATACGGTAAGCCGTTGACATGCCAATTGCACCGTGGGGTGGGGGCTCATCACGTTTTACATCCTCTTCGTTGACTATCACCATAGGTTTTGCTGTGTCTGCAGCACTGCATAATCCTGTCCATGCGAAAAGCAGGCAACAAGTTAGTCTGGCGGGTATTTGCATCTATTCCTCTGTGTCGCCTGCTCGAAGCATACAGGTCGAAAAGTATATTTTATAAAACAGGCAAGCTGATCCAGGCGATTGCCTTATGGCTGCTTCCCCATCATTTTTCTTTTTTCTTTTGCGATAGCCAGATTGCTGGCTTGTATCTCCAGATTGAGCCGTTTGTTTTCATCTACCAATTGCTTGTGTTTGAAAGCCTCGCTGATATGTCCACGTAATTGCAGTTCATCCCATGGCTTGGTCAGGAACCGGTAAATGGCACCTTCGTTGATAGCATCCATCACTGACTGTAAATCCGCGTTGCCTGACAGCATGAGCCTTACTGTTTCGGGGTATTTTTTTTCACGATATGCAAAAACTCAACCCCGGTCATGCCAGGCATGCGTTGATCAGAAATGACGACGTCGATCTTTTTCCCGGCAAGTATGTCCAATCCGGCTGGCCCGCTGGTGGCTGTCAGGATGATGCACTGTTCACTGCGCAATACGCGTTTGAGTGCTGCCAGGATATTGACGTCGTCATCGACCAGCAGCAGGGTAGGAACATGTTTGGAAAAATGCAGAAGCCTGTCAGGTAGTCGCCGGTTTTCTTGCAGCAGCAGTTCTATTTCAATTTTTGGAAGCCCTTTGGAAAACAAAAATCCCTGAATTTCGTCACACAGATTGATGCGCAAAAAATCGCATTGTGCTTCAGTTTCCACCCCTTCGGCAATTACGTGCATACCCAGACTATGGGCCATGGAAATGATCGCCTTGACGATGGCTGCGTCATCTGATTTTTCTATGTCGCGCACGAAGGACTGGTCTATCTTCAGCACGTCGATAGGGAAGCGCTTCAGATAAGACAGGCTGGAATAACCGGTACCAAAATCATCAATTGACAGTTGTACACCCAATGCTTTCAGCCCACGTAAAATATCGATGGAACGCTCAACATCGGTCATGACCAGGCTTTCGGTCAGCTCTATTTCCAGGCATTCGGGGGCCAGACCGGTTTCTGCCAATACTTCAGCAATAAAGTCCAGCAGGTCGGGTTGGGCAAACTGGCGCACTGACAAATTGACAGCGATGCGGTAGGTGCCGTATCCCTCATTTTGCCAGGCTTTACACTGAGCACAGGCAGTACGTATAACCCAGGCACCGATAGGAATGATAAGACCTGTTTCTTCTGCCAGGCCGATAAAATTCCCAGGTGGCACCATACCGGTTTGCGGCTGGTTCCAGCGCACCAGTGCTTCCATACCGATTACTTTGCCAGTGCGTAAATCGACTTGCGGTTGATAGTGCAAAATAAATTCTTCCCGCTCCAGTGCCAGTCTCAACTTGCCCTGCATGGTCAGTTTCTCGCTCAGCCTGCTACCCAGGTCAGATGTGTAAAATTGATAGTTGTTGCGACCCAGTTGTTTGGCGCTGCTCAGGGCTGCATTGGCATTCATCAACAGCAGGTCGGCGTTGTCACCGTCCTTAGGATACTGGCTGACACCTATGCTGCAAGTGACTTGTAATTCCTGCCCAGCCAATACTGCCGTTCTTGAAACAGCAAATAATATTCTTTGTAATATCTCGGTCAGGCTTGGATAGAATAAATCGGCGTCAGCCTTGGGATGCTGGGCATCGGTGTAGGTGCCATCTTCACTTTGTTCGGTCAGGATCAAAGCAAACTCGTCGCCGCCCAAACGCGCAACTGTATCGCTGCCGCGCACACAGACATTCAGGCGTTCGGCAATAATCTTCAGTAATTCGTTGCCAACGGCAGGGCCCAGGCTGTCGTTAATGACTTTAAAATGATCCAGTCCCAGTGTGAGCAAGGCTACTTTGTGCGCATGTCTTTCTGCTGTGATCAGTGCATGTTTCAGGCGGTCGCTCAAAAGGTTACGATTTACCAGGCCAGTCAATTCATCATAATTCGTTAAGTACACCAATTGCGATTCGGTGCTTTTACGGGCTTTTAATTCTTCTGCCAGTGCGTGATTTTGCATCAGCATTTCTTGCGAGGCGATATCCAGCGAACGTTCAGTCATTGCCCTGTCGATATCGGCCTGCTTGTAGGTGGCATCAATGGCCTCGAACAATTTGACACACTCACTTGGAAGTGCTTCAACATCTCCCAAAAAACGCTTTATCTGACGTCTAAGCAGGCTATGCATAGATCAGATCTCTCGGAAAGTGGTGATGGTCATTGTCTGGTTGTGCAATTCGCAGGGGCAACCAGACATATGCGGAGAAATTTCACCGTAAGAGTAGAAGCCTGACAACATGGTTTCTTCACCCAGTACTTCGCGTACGGCTTCCACCTCTTCTTCTATTCTTTGTTTGAGCACTAGCTTGCGCCCTACACAACTGATCAGCAAAGCAAGTTCTGCGGGATTCGTTTGCAGAGGTTCTATGCATATTTTTGCTGCACCGCTGGCACCATCAATCAGTCTTTCGAAATTGGCCTTCATCAGGCGTGCATAGGCACCTTCTGGCATGTCTCCGGCGAAGGTCATGCTTTGATCTGCCTCGTTGACACCAAGTATGGTGCGCACTACACCACTATTGCCGAAGTTTTCATGATCATGTTGCCAGGCATTTTTTAGCGACAGGGGAAACAGCAATGCGGTAGCAGGCAAGCCAGCTGCATGTTCACCCAAATAATTTTTATATAGCTCAAGGGCTGGTTTGCCGTCCAGGTCGTACAGGACATTTCCTTTGGAGCGGGTGATTTGCCGGTCCGGCCCGAAAGTATCCCAACCGCCCAGTGACCCATAATTAAGCTTGATACGTTGCCCGTATAAGCCGATGGCCACGATTTGGCTGTCAGCCGGAACATCATTGGCACAGACCAGCGTTTTCTGAAAATTGGCACCATCTGCAGACAGACCGCCTGTTACCTCAACCTGTGAAGGCAGGCTGACTTTTAAACCACGTGTCAATTCAGTGCCGTTAACCTTCAAACCATCTGAAAAAATCAATACATGTGCGAGACCTTCTTTTGGCAAGGCCGCAATGAGTGCCTGACCAGCACTAAAACTTTGTGAGGCGTCGTTGACAGGCACTTTGGATAAGTGCAGATGTGTGTGTTCAAAATTGATGACGGTTACAACGATGGTGTCGTCGCTGACATTGGTGCCATGAATTTCGCCAGCGGTGGAACAGCCGACAATCAACGCCTGTGGAAATGCAGTGCGTACCGCAAAAAACCGAGCGGGGTCAGACAATAGAGCAGTACTGCCAAAAAGTAGAATGAGCTGATTAGTCTGCAGTAGAGGAGAATGAGGGAATTGCGGTAGCTGGCCATTATGGAAAACGCTTTGCGTTACATGCATGACTGCCCCCATTGCGCTATTTGTTTTATACCGCTTGTTTCATCATGGATTGTATTCCACGAGTTGCCAAATTGAAAGATCAAGCAGCGCTGCACCTGAGTTATGTGCAACGATGGGATAATATTTAACAAATTGTATAAATGAAAGCAGGCGTTTTTAGCCGGGTTTGGTATGGGCCGGTGATATTGCAATAAAGAAAATAAATGTCTATTACATAATTCTTGATGGAAATGACCAGGTCGACACCGGGAATTTATGTGTGGCATTCCAGTGTATTGACCTGATCCGGTGGTGTAGTTATAACCTCAAGAAAGCTACCAGGGAATAGCTTTCAGGTCAGACCCTAGCCATTCAGTGTCTTCATCCCTTGTTCCGTATAGCGTGCGCCAGCAGCGGCATCGATAGGAAATAGCAGATTGAGCTCTTTCAGGTCTTCTGCCTTCAACTTGACCGACAGTGCCATGCTGTTTTCCTCCAGGTAGCTTCTGCGCTTGGTGCCGGGGATAGGAACAATGTCATCCCCTTGCGCCAACACCCACGCCAGGGCCAGTTGCGATGGTGTGCAGGCATAACGCGTGGCGAGATGCTTTACCTTGTCTACCAGCAGCAGATTTTTATAAAAATTGTCTCCCTGGAAGCGTGGGCTATGACGGCGGTAGTCGTCTTCAGTAAATTGATCTGGCCGGGTAATGGCACCTGTCAGAAAGCCGCGGCCCAAAGGGCTGTAAGGCACAAAACCCACGCCCAGCTTGCGGCACATTGCCAGCACACCTTGTTCCGGGTCGCGGGTCCAGAGTGAATATTCACTTTGCAGGGCGGTGATTACATGTACTTTATGTGCGCGCTCAAGGGTTTCAGGTGACGCCTCGGACAAGCCTATGTAACGAATCTTGCCCGCCTTCACCAGTTCTGCCAGTGCACCAACGGTTTCTTCTATCGGCGTATTCGGGTCAATACGATGCTGGTAATACAGGTCTATGGTTTCTATCCCCAGGCGTTTCAGGCTGGCTTCTACGCATGTCCGTATATAGTCCGGGCGACCACTAACGCCGCGTTCATGGATATTGGCCGGGTTGCGTACAATACCGAACTTGGTGGCGATAAAACATTGCTCACGTTTGCCCTTGATTGCCTTGCCGACCAGTTCTTCATTGGTGTACGGGCCATACACGTCTGCCGTATCCAGGAAGTTGATACCCAGTTCAAGTGCGTGGTGTATCGTGGCTATCGACTCGGCATCATCGCGATTGGCATAAAATTCGCTCATGCCCATGCAACCCAGGCCGATGGCAGAAACCAGCGGACCGTCAGCGCCCAATCGGCGCGTTGGCATTTGGGCTGGAATATTGGCTGATACTTTGTTTGTTGTGCTCATTGGAAACGTCCTCGGAAAACGATGGTTGAGTGACGACGTTCGCTGGCAAGGCTGCTTCCATTGCATCATACATGATGAGCTTCTGGTGCAAGACCTTCAGATTGCTTTGCAGTTCAGCGAGCGTCTTTTCCACGGTACAGGTATGCTGTTGCAGCAAATCTTTCCGTGCTGACAGACTTTCTGGTGTGTTACCCAACCTGCGCAATTCGGCATACCGCAACATGTCGCGTATAGGCAGGCCGGTCGTGCGCAGCTTTAGCAAAAACTGTATCCAGAGGATATCTTCCTCGCGATATAGTCTGTGCTTGTTGTCCTGCCGCGTCACCGGGTCCAGCAAGCCTATGCGTTCGTAATAACGCAAAGTGTGAACAGTTAAGCCGGTTGCTGCAGCAGCTTGCTGTATGGTCAGAGAAGTTGTCATGGCGGGAAGTGTAGAAGTTAGAGTGCGCTCTAAGTCAAGGCCATATTAGAACTTATTTTGACTTTCTGCGTGCGCGGGTTTTCTGGCGATATAGTTGGCTACTTATATGTCCACCCCTAGTTGCCTGCATATCTAATATTTCATTCCAATCAAAGTTTTGCGCATATTCGTCTGAATACTGCGATCATGGCCAGGGTCTTCATCCTTAAACCTATAATCGTGAGTCATCTGACTGGTAGATAGGACTTACGCAAAACTGCCCCAGCTGCGTTGCAGCTCCTAGCCGTACTATTCGTACTGTCTTCGTCGCTACGCCTTGCTGGGACCGTTTTGCGTAAGTCCTAGTAGAGTTATGACAGTCAGATCAACAAATTGTGTTGCTGTCTCATAAAAACAAGGAGATTACCTATGCTGAAGATCGGTCGTCCGTTGGTATTCATGCTGGCACTGGTATCCAGTCGTCTGGCAATCGCAGATACGTCTACACCGGTATCAGTTTCAGAGTCGATGCCAGCCCCAGTATCAATAGAAGCCATAGACCACGTGTGGTCAGGGCATTCGGTGCCCTTTGCCATGACTACCAGCAAAGATCACCTGTATCTGGCTTACTATGATGCCAATCGTCAATTGACAGTGGCGCAGCGGCCATTGGATGCACCCAGTCACTGGGTATATCACAAGCTTGATACCTGGCTGGGATGGGATAGCCACAATTTAATCGCAATGGCATTGGATACCTCTGGTGCCGTACACATCGCAGCCAATATGCATGTGGACCCTTTGACCATGTTTCGTTCGGACGCCACAGGTGATGTCAGAACCTTGCGACGGGTAGCACAAATGGTCGATGTCAATCGTGAAAAGACCATGACTTATCCGGTGTTCTTGAAAAACCACCAGGGACAATTGCTTTTCAAGTACAGGGATGGCAGCAGTGGTCGTGGCGATGAAATTTACACTATCTATGATGATAAATCACAAAGCTGGAAAGCCTTGACTGATAGCCCGCTGACAGATGGTGAAGGGCGGCGCAATGCTTACTTCATGGGGCCGACCAAGGGACCCGACGGTTATTTCCATATCGCCTGGGTATGGCGCGAATCACCGAGGGCGGAAACCAATCATGACCTGTCTTACGCAAAAAGCCGTGACCTGGTGCATTGGGAACGTGCTGACGGCAGCGCCCTCACATTACCGATACGTTTAGGTCAGGCAGAGATTGTCGATCCAGTACCCGTGAGCGGTGGCATGATCAATAATAATACGGTAGTTGGCTTTGATGAAGATGGACGGGTCACTATCACTTACCATAAATATGATGCTGCCGGAAATACGCAAATCTGGCTGGCGCGTCGTGAAGCTGTTGGCTGGAAATTGAAGCAAATCAGCGCATGGAACAATTACCGTTGGGACTTTAAAGGGAATGGTTCGCTGAATTCAGAAATCTTCGTTGAAGGCGCTCGCCCTGGAAAATCAGGACAACTACTGGTTGCGGTGATACGTCTTGGACAAAGACTGGAATTTACTCTGGATTCCAAAACGTTGGAACGGGTAAGAGCAACCTCTGTCCCAGGTGTCACCGAAATGTTTGGTAAGTATTTAAAGCCAGCGCATGACATGCAAGTCAATGCGATTGAAACGACGGACAGCAAGGGCTGGATATACCGGCTGGCGTGGACAGTGCAGGCACCGCACCGTGACTTGCCGTTGGCAGAGATTGCACCTGCCACTGATCTGAAGCTATTTGTTTTTAATCCCGAAAAACCTTGAGAAAAACAGGACAAGATGTTGATGGGACAGTTTTTTGTTGTTTGCAAATGTGGTAGCCGGCTTGTTTTTGAAGCCGGCACCTCAGGTGAAATTTATGCAAAACTTATTTTTTTAGCTCTGCTACAACATTTCCTTCCAGCCCAGCTTTTTTTCCTGGCTCTGCCTCCAACAAAACAGTCAGTTGAGCTGGACCCTCACCCAGTGGTAAGTCAATGCTGAAATCCGCAGTAGTTAGTGAGGTTTTGGTGCCCAGCAATTTACCGTTCAGCCAGATTTCTGCCTTGCCACTGATACGTGAAAATAGCAGGCGCGCCTTGCCACTACCCAGTTTCTTATCCAGGGTGAAGTTGCTGCGGAACAGATGGAAGTGAGCACCCTTGCCATTGTCTTCTTTGACTGCTGCTTCCAGCATCGGTGGTTGACCCCAGTTCCAGGTATTCATATCATTATCTGCCAGCGCCTGGTTGGGGTCAGGCTTTGTTGTATAGGGGGGTGATATGCGCCAGCTTTGCAAATACAGCAAGGGCGCATCACTTACGGCTACAAATGGTACGCCCGCAGTTTTTTGTACGGGAATATGCACACTTGCTGCTCGCAAGCCGGGCGCTGTCGCTGTGACCAGCAACTCTCCGCTACTGTCAAAATGACTTTGCACGATGAGTTGCGCCAGGCCGTTAAACAACTTGCGTGTCTTGCCTTTTTCATCTTCATGCGAATTGGGGTCACCGTTACCGTGACCTATGGATTGACCGGCACCGGATACTTCAAAACTGACCTGACTATTGTCGACTGGTACAGCACGGCCTTGTGCATCCAGAGCGCGCACTGTAATTGGCATGGCATCACGGCCATCACCTGCCAGTGATGTGCGGTCTGACAGTAGCTCCAGCGCGACGGCCTTGCCGGTGGT
Source organism: Undibacterium sp. GW821-FHT11B02 (assembly GCF_058808955.1). Lineage (NCBI taxonomy): Bacteria > Pseudomonadati > Pseudomonadota > Betaproteobacteria > Burkholderiales > Oxalobacteraceae > Undibacterium > Undibacterium sp. GW821-FHT11B02. The sequence continues at coordinate 59,067 of NZ_JBXASD010000014.1, forward strand.
TTCGACGCTGGTGCGTACGACTTCTTTGTCGCCTCTGTAGCCCAATGCTTCCAGTTTGCCTGGCTCATAGGCGACTTTAAAAGTATTCATGCGGTAAGGGGCAACCTGTTGCTCACCCAGCTCGTGGCCATTCAGCAAGAGTTTGATGCGTTCCACATTCGCCATGACCATGACGCGGATTTCTTTACCTTCCTGTCCTTGCCAGTTCCAGTGTGGGGCGATGTGGATCAGGGGGCGATCTTTGATCCACTGAACCTGGTGCATGTAGTAGGCTGTCTTGGGAAAACCGTTCAAATCCATGATGCCAAATACTGAACTGACGGATGGCCATTCATTCGGTGTTGGCTCGCCTCGGTAATCAAAGCCGGTCCAGACAAAGCCACCTGCGACGTAAGGGCGACTGTCTATGGCTTGCCAGGCATCACGGTGACTGTTCCCCCATTTTGCAAAGTCATCGTCATAACTGGCGATGAGATTCTTGCTGTTATCCGTGGTGAATTCACCACGTGTCATAAAGGCCGAAGTATCTTCTGAACTGGTGAAGGGTTTATTGGGATTGGCTTTGTGATAGCGATCATAGTCAGGCACCTGGTAATTTGCACCCAGTACATCGACAGCATGTGACACATTCAGTGGGCTAAAGAAGCCTCCATTCATTGCAGCTGTTACCGGGCGGGTATCGTCCAGGGACTTGACGGCAGCCGTCATGCGACGTGCCATTTCATAACCTACCTCAGTGCCTTGCACAGGTTCTTCATTAAATACCGACCATAGGATCACACCCGGGTGATGACGGTCTCGCCTTACCATCCATTCCAGTTGCTTCATATAGTCTGGTGATGGATTGAAATTACGGTTTTCATCCATGACCAGGAAGCCCATGCGATCTACCATGTCCAGAACCTCAGGCGCTGGTGCATTATGGGAAAAGCGTATGGCATTGACGCCCAGTTCTTTCAGGCGGCGCAGACGGTATTCCCAGATGGAATCCGGTACAGCCACCCCCACGCCAGCATGGTCCTGATGCAGGCATACGCCCTGTAACTTGACATGCTGGTTGTTGAGAAAAAAACCTTGCTGCGCATCGAAGCGTATACTGCGAAAACCAGTCTTCAGATTGACTTCGTCAATCACCTTGTTATCTTGCGTCACAACTGTCTTCACGCTATACAACACAGGCTTGTCCAGAGTCCAGCGTTCTGGCTGTTTGATGCTTAGTGGCAGGCTGGCAGTAGTTTGACCCAGCAAGGGAACTCTGACGGTGTGTGTTTTGCTGGCGATGATTTTATTGTCCGGACTAAAGACAGTGACTTCTACTCTGGCATCAACTGCCTGCTTGCCGCTGTTATCCAGCGTTACTTCCATCGGGATCTGCCATTGCTTGTCATTCAGCTGTTTGGGTGTCGCGTGCACACCGTCGGTAATGATATGCACAGGATTAGATTTCAGTAACCATGCGTGGCGGTAAATGCCAGCACCTTCATACCACCAGCCCTCCATCTGATCTGCATCGACACGAATGGCGATGGTATTGCTGGCATCACCATACCGCAGATAAGGGGTGATATCGATATAGCTGGCGTTATAGCCAGACCAGTTGCGGTGCACGATGTTGCCATTCACCCAGATACTGGCATGAGTGGCAATGCCGTCAAACTGCAATTCAAAATAGCGACCGCGTTCACTTTCATCCACCCGCAGATAACGGCGATACCACGATATGCCGCGCGGACGGTAACCTTGTGAGATATTGGCGTTGGGATCGAATGGTCCTTCAACTGCCCAGTCATGTGGCAGGTTCAACTTACGCCAGTCACTATCGTTATAGTTGGTTCCCGCCGCACCCGGCGCATTGCCTGCCTTGGCATTGCCATAGGTTGCGCCATGGCCTTTGATTTCCGGAGCAGGGATATCACCCAAATGAAACAGCCAGCCTCTATCCAGTGACAGACGTTCACGCCCTGAATCGGCAAGCGCAAGGGATGAAAACAGTGATGAACACAGGACCAGGATACTGAGGGCAAATAGCCTACATCCTGCTTGGGATGATGTGATGATTGATGTCATATTTCCTGCTCTGAGGCTTATTGGTTTGGACGGAAGTGATGTCGTGAAGCCGTGCTTTGATTGACGCTCTTTCTTACGGAATGAAACGATAACAGTCGCTTTTATGCTGGTGTACCTGGAACTGAACTTGCGCGGAGAAACAATCAAATTAATGATCATTATCGTTTGCTGCTTAGGTCAGGTGTATATCTCAGATATCAGATATATCATTTATTTTTTCATTCGTGGCATTTGTGCAATGCTGACTAAATAATCATTTTTCTGCGTGATTGAAAAATGGAATATTTTCCGATAGAACAAAAGCGAATTTCATAGTGGAAGCTAAACGAATTCAATGAAATACAGAGGTTTTTAGCCAGATTGACGCTTTTAAATGATGACGCTACCATTTTGACGTAATAGTAAGGCATCTTATTGGAACTCATCCCTTTTTATGGAATGAGTTCTGGTTCTCTGGCGATGGCATGTATAAGCAATATGGTCCGCGCTCAAGAGTCTGCACACTTCATCGACTGGGAAAAGCTTATAGCGATTCGCGATATTTCGACAAGGTGAAGTCATGAAAATACTGTGACCGTGCGCTTCAAATGCAGGCTTACCGGACTTTTTTATGTGGTTCACCATTGGTTCATATGACGCGATCAATGCTGATTGAAGCTTGTCAAGTCTTCCACACGTTTGTTGAAGTCGGTTCATATAAAGTCATGCAGTAGAAATAAAAAACAAAGAAAAAATAGGCGCACAAATAAACAACAAAACTTTGCGGCGATTTTATAAAAAATGAAGGAGACAAAATGAATTTTTCATGGGTGATAAAACATCTTCCTTAGTTAAAAATTTCTGACGGACTTTGCAACGACAATGCATAGAATGACAGTTGCTTAGCAGACGAAAAATCAAAAATTTCAAGTTATAAATGCACAGGATTCCTCTATGAAAATAGCCGGGAATGGAGTTGCTTTTACTCGTTTAAATGATCTAATTTTTTGAATGAAAATGACTTCATTCAAGCTATATGAAAACAACATACGTAAAACGAGAAAATCTATAGAAGTGAAATTTTCAAATCAAATAACATCATCGCAAGCGCCCAATATCGGGCGCAAAAAAAGCAGCGATTAACAAACTGCATATTTAAAATAATCCAGGAGATAGCATGAAAACCGTATACAAGAAGGGTATAGGGCAAGACTTGTCGCGTGAGTCGGACGCGATTGGAACTGCAGCAAATGAAGGTTTGAAATTGAAACGTCTGAGTTATGCCATCGCGCTTGCTTTGACTTCGATGATGGCGACTGATCTTGCGACAGCACAGGACAACAGGCCTGCAACAACCCAGAACAGTAAAGCTGCAGAACCTGGTGCATCAGCCAAGTCTGCTGAAAAATCTGCAGAAAATGAAGTATCCACCATCGTGGTGGTGGGTACGCGGGCATCACAACAATCTGCCATCGACAGAAAAAAGCATGCGACCACTGCACAGGATTCCATTGTTGCTGAAGATGTTGGTGCTTTTCCTGACCGGAATATAGGCGAAGCCATTTCACGCATCTCCGGCATCTCACTCGATCGCGGTGATTTTGGTGAAGGTGTCAGCGTTACCGTGCGTGGCAATGGACCTGACCTGACCCGGGTGGAAATTGATGGACAGGCTGTACAGTCTGCCGGTGGTTCAGACATGAACGGTGGTGGCTTTGGCCGTGCGGTAGAGTTTCGTCAATTGTCATCCGATTTGATCAAGAGTGTTGATGTCGTAAAAGGTTCAACCGCAGACATGACTGAAGGTGCCTTGGGTGGTGGCATCATCATTACCACGCGCACTGGCCTCGATTTCAAGAAACCCTATATTTCCCTGCGTTTGGCGGGCACCCAAAGTTCCATCAACAAAGAATGGACGCCAGATATGAATCTGGTGTTGGCGGACAAATATCTGGATGGGCGTCTGGGCGTATTATTGAATGTATCCGGATCAAGAATCACCAATGATGGACATTCTTCCCAGATATCTACGACGGGTATCGCAGGGTATGCGCGTTCGCTGGATTTTGATAACTCACCCAATAAGACTTTTTCTTTTAACCCCAGTACGGTATCGACCACTGATCTGGCGGCTACCACTCCCATCGTATCGTCACCGTTGACAGGGGGAGGCATTTTCAATTCGGAAACGCCGATGAGTCTGGTCAGCAAGTCTGCTGCCGCCAAGACCAAGGCGGATTGTTATGCCGCTTTTCCTGCTCTGACCAGTGCACAGTCAGCTGCGGTTAACGGTGCAACGGCAAGAAACGCCGCTATTTCACAGCGTAGTTCCGAACTGGAAACCTGTCTGAATCAGTGGAATGATTACACGCCTTCACTGGTCCGTTTCATAGAAAAACGTCAGAAAGAAGAACGGAAATCTTTTGACCTGCGTTTCGATTTCAAGGTCGATAACAACCTGTCAGTGTATGTCAAGGGCAGTGGTAATAGCCGCAAGGTGGAAGACAATTTTCTGACTTATGGCTTGGGTGGCCTGAACATCAATAATGCCAGTGTGCTGTCACCGACTTATCAAGGCACCAGCTTTGTTGATTCTGCTACAGGCATTCGTACAGCTGTACCAGGCTCTGGTTACTATGTGTATGACAATATCAGTAGCCGCGCCGGTCTTGCACCGGCGACTGGAGCTGTGGCGAATGTGATACCTGGTTCTGTGGTTGTAGATGCCAATCATCATGTGACAAAATTCACTATCACGGATGGATCGGCGGGTACCGATCAGATACAAAACTCGATGGAAACCAAGTCTACCTACCTGCAGGCAGGTGGCCTCTACAAGAAAGACCGGCTGAAAGCAGAATTTTTCATCGCGGATGCCAGATCAGATTTTTTCCGCGCAGACAAGCGCACCAGTTGGAGCACGCCATATGGTGAGGCAACACTGAGTGTTCTTCCGAACGGCCTTTGGACTTATGCTTTTCCGGCGACATCGACTTTTGATCAGGCTAATCCGGCGCAATATTCCAATCTGAACGCGGCTACCTCAGCACGTGCAGCAGTGGCAGCGTCAATCAATAATCCGGCCATACCCGCGTACACAATAGCACAACAGCCTTTGCTGACGCAGGCACCGCAAATATCGTATTCGCCAAAATTGATAGAAACGGGCGAGAAAACAGCGAAGCTGGATCTGACCTATAACACGACCGACAAATTCTCCTGGTTGCCCTGGCTTACTCAGATCAAGACAGGTTTCAATGGACGTGACAGCAGTGCTTCCAGTTGGGGCGGCGGTGGTGCGACGATTCAGTCTGCAATAGGCACTTATGGCACCGCTGGCTACGTGGCGCCTGTCGTACTGCCAACCAATAATCTGCGTGGCAGTTTTGTTGGTTGTGAAAATACACCGGGATCTTTAGGTGCAGGTGGCGCGCCATGTAATTATGGCTATGTTCCCAATACCAATTTGTCGAATGTTCTGTATGGAACTACGACACTGACCCAGGCACAATTCCAGAATGTGATTGCCCAGTCCATGATGCCGGCGTCTTCGCAATTTATGGCGGGCTTACCAGACCGGCCAGCTAATCTGATCAATGGCTGGAGCCAGATTGATGTCGCCAAGGCTTTCAACCTTCTTGGTGTGCCTAACCTGAACTTCGATTGTATGAAGACCTGTAAGGGCAGCGACGGCAAGGTGTATGCACAGCCTGTGAGTCAAAACAGCGAAAAAACCAAGGCTGGTTACTTCATGCTCGACTTTGAAAAGGATGAACTGCCTTTTGGCATGGAATTCGCGGCCAATTTTGGTGTCCGTTATGTGAATACTGAAATTCATGCAACCGGACAAATGTTCTTTACATCCATCACCAAGACAGCCTCTTTTGATCCCGCTAATCCGAATGTTTCGACGGGTATACAGAGCAGTACCCTGATGAAAAATACGGCACTTGATAGCAACACCACGGATATCTTACCGATTTCCAACCTGTCTCTGTGGGTTATCCCGAACAAGTTTGTTGTGCGTTACAACCATGCAAAAACAGTTGCCCGGCCACCTATCTCCCGTCTTTTACCATCCGGCACCTGTACATATGACGAACGTCGCGTAGGCGCAGTTGATCCTGACGGTACGGGGGCAGACATGGGTTGTACCGGCACTATAGGCAATCCCAATCTGAAGGCACAATCGAATATCAATCAAAATCTGAGTGCAGAATGGTATCCCAACAAGGATACGATGCTGAGTATTGCCACCTTCAGGCAAACTGGCAAGGTCGGTCCTGCGATTGCGGTTGGCAAGTCAAATGTTGCTCTGTTCTCCGGCACCAACGATGTCGATCCTGTCACCGGCAAGAAATTGTCTGATTATGAGTTTGGTTATTCCACTTGGGAAAATGGTCCGGCGACGACACGCAAAGGGATAGAAATAGGTGGCAAACTGGCCTTTACTTTCTTGCCATGGTATTTCAAGTACACCGGTGTCGATTTCAATTATTCCAAACTGAAATCTTCTGATTCGATTACTGTACGGGACCTGATCAGTGGTGATTCACTACCGCCCACGCTGGAATCAAGCTATACCACCAATCTGTCTCTCTGGTATGACGATGGGGCCTTGAGCGCACGTATTGCCTACCAGGCACGTGCCAGCTACTTCACCTGTATCGCAGGCTGTGGCAATAATATTGCGTCGACTTATACTTATCCGAATGATGGTGGTGGTTTTTATCGCACACCGTATAATCCGGGTGCACCTAACTTCAAGGATGCCACCGCATTCATCGACGCTAAAGTCTCGTATCGTTTCAAGAACGGCCTGGAATTGTTTGCCGAAGCCCGTAATCTGGGGCTGGCGACCACCACCAGCAGCCAGGGGCAATATGCCTCATTTGCCAATGGTATCCCTAATCTGAATGATTATGCCTATGCGGGGCGCAGAATCATGGTGGGTCTCAATATGAGAAATTAATTCCGTATCATGCTTGGGTCGGCTGGCACTTTGCAAGATGTCAGCCGGCTTGCAATAGCCATTACGGAGGTAGCACATTTCGTCAGTTGTGATACGTCACAGTTTCATTGAAACACTTGTAAAAAAACACGATCGTCAGATTGGACATTCGGGATCATATGAAAATCAAGATCAACTTGTGCTTGAGTGCGGCTATACTTGGTTTGTTGGGCTTGCTGGGTTTACCTGCATTGCAGGTTCAGGCGCAACAAACAGAACCAACTTTTGTTCCAGACACCCCGATTACTGCGGTCACCATATTTGGGAGTCTGCCCAAGCGCCCTGGCACCACGGTGCGGCGTCTGGATCGTAATTCGGCAGGCTCTTGTGCTTTCAGTTTTACGTCTTATCAAGACCAGATCATTGATGATTATCTCGATCATTTTGAAGGCAGGGGCCGCAGCACCGACAATACCAATATGGGGATGGATGCCCCACCAGGTCTGGGGGACCGTACCGAGGGTTTTCTTGACAGTAGCCCATATGGAACTGCCGCAGGTGGTGAGCGGCTGATCACTCCCGCAGAAGACAGCTCGCAGACCAGCGCTGGCTGTTCCCAGGCGGACAGAAACTTTGCTGCCGGTCGTAATTACATTGCCCGTAAGGACAAGACCCTGGACCAGGCATTTGCAGCATATGATGCTGGCGATTACGCCAAGGCGCTGGAAGCTTTCAAAACTTCGTATTCTGTGATCGGCTATGACGAAGCAGCTCTGATGCTAGGGAATATGTATTTCTACGGACAAGGTGTGCCGCGTGATACACAACAGGCCATCACTTGGTACGACAAACTGGCCGATGCGCGTCTGAATCCATTTCACTATAGCCCGTTCGATCCGAAAGACCCGGAACGTGCATCGCTACGCGTACAGGCCCAGTTGCGGCTGGCTCGCATTTACATGGCGGCTTATGAGGTACCTAAAGATCCAGCCAGGGCCAGACATTGGTATCAGGCTGCGGCTGATTTGAATTTTGTCCCTGCCCGTTACGTACTGGCACGTTTTTATCAGACCGGTTACGGTGGCAGCAAAGATATACAGGAAGCAGTGAAGCTCTACACCAATGCGGCAGAATATGCCTACGTACCGGCACAATTATCCCTCGCCAATCTTTATTACTATGGTGACGAAGTAAAGCAGGATTTGCCGAGAGCATTTGCCTGGTATCAGCAAGCCGCCAAACACAAGAATCCACAAGCACTGTATGCAATGGCGCTCATATATGACCAGGGGCAGGGCGTTGCTGCTGATCCGGCTAAAGCTCTGGCCTTTTACAAGGAAGCCGCCATCGCCGGACATCCAGGTGCACAAAATTCCCTGGCAACCTATTTTTATACTGGCCAGATCGTTAACAAAGATTTGCAGATAGCGCGCAAACTGTTTCAAAGTGCCGCCATGCAGAGCCAGCCGGATGCCATGGTGAATCTGGCAGCGATGTTACTCAAAGGTGAAGGCGCGGCGGTGGATAAAGCCCGCAACAGCGACGAAGACACCGTCAAAGCTTATGTCTGGTTGAAGCTGGCCGCGAAACTTGGCCACGCACCGGCAGCAGTAGCGGCTGACAAGCTGGAGCCGCATTTGTCAGACGGACAGAAAGCACAAGCTCGGCGCATTCTGAAACCCTGATATTTGTTTGCTTGAAAGAATCTCGATTTTTATGCGGTATGGAGATATCCTCCCTCTTTATCGTGTATCCACGGCTTGTTATTTACAAGCCGTTTTTTTATGTATTTCATTGATATTGATACGGATGTCTTCCAGTCGCCCGTGTCTGGATTGATGTCGGGCAATACCGCATTTTCCAACTATCTAAAACTGAAAAACTTCCTTGTGATTTGCCAGTGCAGTTTTTATGATCAGTGCACGAACCATCACAACAAGGATAGATAGATGAGACTGGAAACCATAGCCGTTCATGGCGGCTACACGCCTGACCCGACTACACGAGCCGTCGCCGTACCCATCTACCAGACGGTAGCCTACGCTTTCGATAACACTCAGCACGGTGCAGACTTGTTTGACTTGAAGGTACAGGGAAATATCTATTCGCGCATCATGAATCCCACCAATGATGTGCTGGAGAAGAGAGTAGCTGAACTGGAAGGCGGGATTGCCGGTCTGGCGCTGGCATCAGGTCAGGCGGCCATTACTTATGCGATACAGACGATAGCCGAAGCGGGTGACAATATCGTTTCTGCTTCCACACTGTATGGCGGTACCTATAATCTGTTTGCCCATACTTTCCCGCAATTTGGTATAGAAACCCGTTTTGCTGATTACCGTGATCCGGAATCATTTGCCAGTCTGATTGATGAAAAAACCAAGGCGGTATTTGTTGAATCCATCGGCAACCCTCTGGGTAATATCACCGACATTGAAGCTATCGCCGCGGTGGCACACCGTCATGGTGTTCCCTTGATCGTAGACAATACGGTTCCATCCCCTTACCTATTGCGCCCTATCGAGTTTGGCGCTGATATCGTCGTGCATTCCCTGACCAAATATCTGGGCGGGCATGGTAATTCCCTCGGCGGCATCATTGTTGATTCTGGCAAGTTTCCGTGGGCTGAACATAAGCAACGTTTCAAGCGTTTGAACGAACCCGATGTGTCTTACCACGGTGTTGTCTACACAGAAGCACTAGGTCCGGCAGCTTATATTGGACGTGCCCGTGTAGTGCCCTTGCGCAATACCGGCGCTGCGCTGTCGCCTTTTAACGCTTTCCTGATTTTGCAAGGTATAGAAACCCTTGCCCTGCGCCTGGACAGGATCACTGACAACGCGCTGAAGATTGCCCACTATCTTGATAAGCACGCCAAAGTGAAATGGGTCAACTATGCAGGTTTGCCCGAACATCGGGATCATGCGCTTGCACAAAAATATCTGGGCGGAAAGCCATCCGGCATCCTGACCTTTGGTCTTGACGGTGGACGTGAAGCTGGCGGTCGTTTCCAGGATGCGCTGAAATTGTTTACCCGTCTGGTCAATATTGGTGACGCCAAATCGCTGGCTTGCCATCCCGCCAGTACCACGCACAGACAATTGAATCCAGAAGAACTAGCCAGGGCAGGGGTGACCGAAGATACCGTTCGTCTGTCTATCGGTATCGAACATGTGGACGACCTGATTGCTGATCTGGAGCAGGCTTTACATGCTGCCTGAGTAACGCGAATACTTTACGCAAAACCGCCCCAAAGCGTTGCGGCTCCTCTCCTGGGAGCCGCGTACTAAAGTACTGTCTTCGTCGCTGACGGTGTAGTCGGGGTTTTAGACAAACATGTTGTCTGCTCCCCTGCAAGGGAGGTTTCCTGAAGCGATAGGTGTAGTTGGGGTTTCAGACAACATGTTGTCTGCCAACGTAACGAACCGCCCTTGCAAGGGCGGTTTCCTAAAGCGATAGCCTTGTTGGGACAATTTTGCGTAAGTCCTATTTGATATCTGTTTTTCAGATAAATAACTACATTTTTATTCGTTTTGCGCCTTAGATAAATTCGGTACATTGAAACTCTGTTCCAAAGCAAATTTGTTTTTGTTATTAACCAGAGCATCCCATGACCGATTTTACGTTTTCATCTGCCGACTCATTCAACGCTATCCAGTCAGACGATGCACAACCATTGATTCACGAAGACCAGGCACTGATAAATGCCAGATCACTTGCCCAAGCAGAAGGCCTGGTGTTTTCTGGCAGTCTTGCGCCGGTCGATGCCTGGCGTCTGGTGCAGAATTCCCAGGCCGTCCTGGTCGATGTACGAACGGCGGAAGAACGCAAGTTTGTTGGTTATGTTGCCGACGCCGTTCACGTCCCCTGGGCCACAGGGACAGCACTGACCCGTAATCCAAGATTCGTCAAAGAACTGGAAACCAAAGTCAAAGACAAGTCCAAAGTCATCCTGTTGCTGTGTCGTAGCGGAAAACGCTCGACTGCAGCGGCCGAGGCCGCAGCCAAAGCAGGCTTCAGCAATATATTCAATGTGGCAGAGGGCTTTGAAGGCGACTTGAATCCAGCGCAGCAGCGTGGCCAGCTTGGCGGCTGGCGCTTTCACCAATTGCCGTGGATACAGGATTAAAGCGATGTCATCCGCTTTGTTGTTACAAGAAAAGAAAGGTAAAGGCAGATGGTCAGCTTTACAGAAGAGACACTAGCATCGCCAGTCACTCCGGTCAGAGACCAGCGCGCGTCACTGTTTGGCATAGAGCAGGTTGTCAGTGAACTGGCAGCCGTCAGACATGCGTGGCGCCGTCGTCAACAGCGTTCATCCGAACCGGGCGGGCGTGAATTGCCATCTCGTGATGCATTGGCAAGAATCATTTCAGATCTGCGTGGCGCACTGTTCCCCATGCGTTTGGGGCCACCTGAGTTGCGTCAGGAAAGTGAAGATTTTTATGTCGGCCACACGCTTGACACGGTGCTGCATTCGTTGTTGGGTCAGGTCAGGCTGGAACTCAGTTATACCTCACGTTATTACGAACAGGAAGATTTACATATCGAAGACCGCGCCCTGCATATTGTGCGTGAATTTTCGCGTGCACTGCCCGGGATTCGTTCGCTGCTGGATAGTGACGTGATCTCGGCTTACCAGGGCGACCCGGCTGCACGCACCGTGGATGAGGTGCTGCTCTGCTATCCCGGCATTCTGGCCATGATCCACCATCGCATCGCCCATCAGTTATACCAGTCAGGCGTACCTTTGCTGGCACGCATCGTGGCAGAAATTGCGCATGCACAAACTGGTATCGACATTCACCCGGGGGCCAGCATAGGGGCAGGGTTTTTCATCGACCATGGCACCGGTGTGGTGATAGGTGAAACCGCCATTATCGGCCAGCGGGTACGTATTTATCAAGCCGTGACTCTGGGTGCCAAACGCTTTCCTACCGATGATGAAGGCAAATTGCAAAAAGGCTTGCCACGGCATCCGGTAGTGGAAGATGACGTGGTCATTTATGCCGGTGCCACTGTACTGGGGCGGGTGACGCTGGGGCGTGGCGCCATCATAGGTGGCAATGTCTGGGTGACGAATGATGTGGCCGCCGGTTCCCATGTCAGCCAGGCAAATCTGCGCCATGAACACGGGGTACTTCCTTCTCCTGCGCTGTAGGCAGGTGTGAACAGTTTTTTTACTACAGGCAGTTGCCTGTTTTTTTATGTACTTGAAATTTTCATTTGTTTCGATTCACCGCAATTTTTTATGGAGTAAGCAATGACCGATGTGTCTTCCAGTAATTTCGCACTCAGTGATAACGCCGCCAGGCAGTTAGCGAATGCAACAAAAACCGTTCCCCAGTTATCCACCATTTCACCACGCTGGCTGGTGCATTTGCTGCAATGGCTGCCGGTAGAGGCAGGTATTTATCGCCTGAACAAGGTCAAAAACCCTAAAGATGTTCGTGTAGCCTGTTCCCAGCGTGATGAATCCGAGCTGCCACAAACCTTTGTGGATTATGATGAACAGCCGCGTGAATACTTCCTCAATGCGGTAGCAACCGTGCTGGACGTACATACCCGTATTTCTGATCTGTACAGCAGCCCGCATGACCAGATCAAGGAACAATTGCGCCTGACGGTGGAAACCATCAAGGAACGTCAGGAAAGCGAACTGATCAATAATCCTGATTACGGCCTGTTGGCGAATGTACTTGATGATCAGCGCATTTCCACACTGACCGGTGCACCTACCCCAGATGATCTGGATGATTTGTTGACCAAAGTCTGGAAAGAACCAGGCTTCTTCCTGGCCCATCCATTGGCGATTGCTGCCTTTGGTCGTGAATGCACACGCCGTGGCGTACCACCGCCAACGGTGAGCTTGTTCGGTTCCCAATTCCTGACCTGGCGCGGCGTACCGCTGGTGCCTTCCGACAAATTGCCTATTGAAGATGGCAAGACCAAGATCATCCTGTTGCGCGTCGGTGAAAAGCGTCAGGGTGTGGTTGGCCTGTTCCAGCCTGGCCTGGCTGGCGAACAAAGCCCCGGTCTGTCAGTGCGCTTCATGGGTATCAACCGCAATGCCATTGCGTCGTATCTGATTTCCCTGTACTGCTCGCTGGCGGTATTGACGGATGATGCGGTTGCAGTTCTGGATGACGTAGAGATCGGTAAGTACCATGACTATCCTGACACCTACAAGTAATACTGGCGCGGCCAATGCGGGCTTGCCGGATGAAGCGCTGCTGAATCGCATGGCATCAGAGTTTTTTGCACTGGTGCCGGGGGCGGCGCAAGCTGCGGCACAGTTCTTGCCGGGTTTTTCAGAAACGGGCAATGCACCTGCATCCGTTGCGCCTGGCCGTGTATCTTCTGTCAGCGAATCCAGTAGTAATGCTGGTACGGCGCACACGCAACCATCCGTTTATGCCAGCGCCGTGCCACAGAATGGTGGCAGCAGTATTGCACCGTCACGTCCACAGACAGGTGGTGCATCCCTTGCTACACCCTATTATTTTATTGGTGCAGACAATGGCTATCCGGTAGCCGATGGTAGTCTGGATAGTCTTGCCGCACAGGGCACAGGTCAGCAGGCGGATCAGACACTGGCGCGTTCTTTTGGTTTGCCGGGGCAAGATCAGTTACAGCGATTGTTGGGGGAGTTGTATCCAGCCAACACCCAGTCAGCCCACACCCAGCCAGCCCACGCAGGTACAGGGACAGATGCACGCCCGGCGTACTATTTTCAGCAAGGCGAGCAGGATTATTGGGATACAGCACCGAGGGCGGCCAACCCTGCACTGGCAGCACCGTTCGATATCAATGCGGTGCGCAGGGACTTTCCTATCCTGGCGGAACGGGTGAATGGCAAGCAACTGGTCTGGTTCGATAATGCAGCGACAACCCAGAAACCGCAGTCGGTGATTGACAGACTCAGCTATTTTTATGCGCATGAAAATTCCAACATTCACCGCGCTGCGCATGAACTGGCAGCACGGGCTACCGATGCCTATGAAGGTGCACGAAGTAAGGTTGCGAAGTTTCTGGGAGCGGCATCGGTAGATGAAATCATCTTCGTGCGCGGTGCAACAGAAGCGATCAATCTGGTTGCCAATACCTTTGGCAAAAAGTTTATCGGCGCCGGTGATGAAATCATCGTGTCGCAGCTGGAACACCATGCCAATATTGTGCCCTGGCAGCAACTGGCCGCAGAAAAGGGTGCAGTCATTCGCGTCATTCCCGTAGATGACAGTGGGCAGATCATTCTGGATGAATATCGCAAGCTGCTCAATAGCAAAACGCGACTGGTCGCAGTGACTCAGGTCTCGAATGCCTTGGGTACGATTACACCGGTGCAGGAAATTATTGCACTGGCGCATAGTGCTGGTGCCCGGGTGCTAATCGATGGCGCGCAGGCTGTGTCGCATCTGCGTGTGAACGTGCAGGCACTGGATGCCGATTTTTACGTGTTTTCAGGACACAAGGTATTCGGCCCTACCGGCATAGGTGTGGTGTATGGCAAGAAGGCCTTGCTGGATCAGTTGCCGCCATGGCAGGGCGGTGGCAACATGATTGCTGACGTGACTTTTGAGCGTACTCAATATCAACCGGCACCGGCACGCTTTGAAGCAGGTACCGGCAATATTGCAGACGCAGTGGGGTTGGGGGAGGCGATTGATTATGTCGAACGCCTGGGGCTGGAAAATATCGCTCTGTATGAACATGCCTTGCTGGAATATGCAACACATGGACTGAAGAGCATATCCGGCGTCCGCCTGATAGGCACGGCCCATGAAAAGGCCAGTGTCGCATCCTTTGTTCTGGAAGGGTATCAGACCGAGGAAGTTGGCAAGGCACTCAATGACGAGGGCATTGCCGTTCGTTCTGGCCATCACTGTGCGCAACCTATCTTGCGGCGGTTTGGTGTCGAGGCTACCGTACGGCCTTCTTTTGCGTTCTACAATACTTGCGAAGAAATTGATCGCCTGCTTGCAGTGGTACGCCGTCTGGCAAATCAAAAAAGGAATTGAAGCAAGGCAATTTGACACGCTGGTCATGCCGGGTCTACAAGCCTTGGCATGCCAGCGTTTTTTTGGTTTAAATGTTATTTAATTTTTTTTCCCGACACGTTTAAGCTACCGGCAGGTAAATTGACCGTCGTACTGACAGCATCAGCGTCACCAGCGCTACGTGCGAGTATCACTTTATATGCTGCTGCGTTGACGCGCCAGGTTTTCGTCTTGCTGTCGTACATTCCCAGCAAGCGTGGATCAACGGTCAAACTGACTGACTTGCTCTCACCAGGAAGCAATTCAACTTTATCCCATCCAACCAGACGTTTTGGCGCCTCCCACTTGCCGGACGTTGGTGCGACATATACTTGCGGTACATTCTTGCCAGTGACTTTGCCAGTATTGGTAACTGTAAAACTCACTTGCATAGTATTGTTGACGTACTTGCTGCTCAGGCCAGAATAAGCAAACTTTGTGTACGATAAACCGTGACCAAACGAGAATAGAGGTTTCAGGCCTTTTGCATCAAACCATTTATAGCCTATCGTTGCACCTTCATGATAGTTGACATCAAAACGCTGGTCTTTTATTGCTGGGTCACCATCTAAAACTGGCCGGGGTAATTGGCTTTCTGACGCAGCGAAGCTTACCGGCAGATGTCCAGACGGGTTGACTTCGCCTACCAGTACGCGTGCAATTGCTTCACCACCACCGGTTCCGGGATACCACGCTTCCAGCACAGAAGCAACCTGATTAACCCATGGCATCGTGACAGGCCCACCAGTCTCCAGTACGACCACGGTTTTTTTATTGGCAGCGGCAAGTGCTGCAATCAAGGCATCTTGATTGGATGGAAGTGAAAGTGAGACGGCATCATTGGCTTCACCTATCCATTGCGTCGCAAAGACAAGAACGATATCGGATTGTGCGGCGAGGGCTGTTGCTGCCTTGATGTCTGTGCCGGCATCATATGTGACTTGCGCATGCGGCATGTAACGCTGTATTGCCTTTAATGGCGACGAGGGGTGATAAACAACTGGTCCCGGCCAGGCAGCCGGCTCCAGGCCTTTCACTGCGCTGCCGCCAATTGGATATACCTGTGACGAACCACCGCCCGAAAGCACACCAACATCTGCATGAGAGCCAATAATGGCGATCTTTTTCAGGTCCTTACTCAGGGGCAGTAAATTCTGGTCATTTTTTAACAAGACCATACCTTCTTCTGCGCCGTTTTGGCTGATCAATGCGTGTGCAGCATAATCAATTGTGTTGTCTTTTGAAATCGGGTAGTCGAACAAGCCTTTGTCAAACATGGTACGCAGGATGCGTTTGAGCATATTGTTGAGACGTGCCTGTGGCACCGTGCCACTTGTTACCGCCTCTTTCAAGGCACCCGAAAAATAGGGGGTTACGTCAAATTCCCAACCTGATTCCTGATCCAGGCCATTGTTGGCTGCTGCCACTGTGCTATGGGTTGCACCCCAGTCGGACATGACATATCCACGATATCCCCAATCAGTTTTTAATACCTGATTGAGCAAGTAATCATTTTCGCAGGCGTAAGCACCGTTCAAACGATTATAGGAACACATGACAGAGCCGGGATCAGACTTTTCAATTGCGATTTGCATTGCCAATAAGTCTGACATGCGGGCGCTGGTGTCATCAATCTTTGCATTCAGTGTAAATCGCCCGGTTTCCTGACTATTGACGGCATAGTGCTTTAAAGTGGAAATAACATGATTGGATTGAATGCCATTGATTTGCGCTGCAACAATTGTTCCGGCAAGTAAAGGATCTTCACCCGCATATTCAAAATTGCGGCCATTGCGTGGTTCACGCATCAGATTGACGCCACCTGCAAGCATGACGTTAAAACCGGATGCGCGTGCTTCCGCACCTATCATGGCACCGCTTTTAAAGGCAAGTTTCTGGTTCCAGCTTGCGGCAGTCGAAATGCCCGAAGGCAATGACGTACGTTCGCGTGCTGTTGGCCCGCTTGCCTGTGTCGCCACACCGACCCCGGCATCAGTTTCATATTGTGCGGGAATTCCCAGGCGTGGCACGCCTTCTACATAACCCGCCGAATGTGGGATGGCGGCTGGATGCATCTTCAAGTTTTTCCAGGCAAGTTCTGACCCGAAATGACCGAATACGAGCTTTAATTTTTCATCCTGCGTCATTTCTTTCAATACCAAATCCGCACGCTGATCGGCAGTGAGAGAGGTATTCATCCAGGGCATGGATGTCACTACCGGGGGTGTTGGGTGTTGTTCTGCAGAATTTGCATATGCGGTTGCAGTGCACAAGATACCGATGACGGCAAGTACTGAAATTTTCAGCTTAAACATGGTTTCTACCTAAGTTGGGAAATAGTCGTTAAATAGTTGTTTATAGCGTGCCAGTACCTGACACAACGAGTAAAACGAAAACTATTCTAAATTAATAATTATTTAAATGGGAAGCTTTCCAATAATGCAGTGCATTTTTGTGAAATCAATTGTCAACCCGCCCCTGGTATAGCAAATGAGAAAGCCAGCAACCCAGAAAATGATATTGGAGGCAGGGTATTAGTTTGCTTTAAAGTGTGTATCAAAGATTTCCTCCAAGATTGATCGTTTCGCCGGGTTTGAGGTGCAGATCAATCACTTTGTCGGCATAGCGGATTTTTCCGCCGCCAGGCCCCGCGACAGAGCGTATCGTTGCTGCAGTGAGTTTGCCGTTTGCCCAGGTAACGTCGACTTCAAAACCACCGCGTGCTCGTAAGCCCTTGACTGAACCGGTTGGCCATGAAGATGGCAATGCCGGTAGCAGGTGGATCTCGCCAGTCTGCGACTGTACCAGCATTTCACAAATGGCTGCGGTAGCACCGAAATTACCATCGATCTGAAAGGGGGGATGGGCGTCAAACATATTAGGGTAGGTACCGCCTGCATTGTTGCCCTCACTACCGATTCCTGCTTGTTGGGCTGCCCGCGCACCAGGTTTGGCGAGCAGGCCGCGCAACATCTTATAAGCATGGTCACCATCTAGCAGTCTTGCCCAATAAGCAGTTTTCCACGCCATAGACCAGCCTGTGCCGGCATCACCGCGGCCTTCAAGCGATTTGCGCGCTGCGTTGGCAAGTTCTGGCGTTTTTGTGGGAGAAATCTGACGCCCCGGGAATAAGGCAAACAAATGGGAAACATGGCGGTGGGTATCAGCAGCCGTATCGAGCACCGGGTCCTTTTTCTCATTTAACCATTCCAGGAGTTGCCCCCAGCTGCCAATGCGTGGCGTAGCGAGCCGGTCGCGCATGGCTGCCAATTCATTACGAAACGTCTGGTCGTCGCCTAGTACATCAGCTGCTTCGATGGTGTTGGTGAACAGATCCCAGATGATCTCCTGGTCGTAAGTGACACCATCTTCGATGGGACCGTGTTCTGGTGACCAGCCAAGCGGCGCGACCAGACGTCCATCTGGCAAGGTTTTCAAATGGTCTTGCCAGAATGTGCAAACTTCTTTCATCACGGGGTAGGCGACAGTACGCAGGAAATTTAAGTCTTGCGTGAAGGCATAGTGTTCCCAGAAATGTTGGGCGTACCAGGCATTGCCAGTTTTATTCCAGATGTAGCCGGTAGCACCAAACGGGTTTGACTCTGTGCGTACGGCCCAGCCGCGCACAGGTTTTTTGTCTTTGGTAAGAAATGTTTCTTCAGGAGGGTGGGATTTTCCACCGGCTTCAGCTTGTTTCGATGCGGCAGGGTGAGCAATAGCTTGCGCAGCGGTCGTTGAGACAAGTTGACGGTAAATGGGAGTAACTCCCTGGACGAAAGAAAAGAAAGGCTGCGCCAGTTCGTGCAGGTTGGCTGGTTCCGCTGGCCAGTAATTCATTTGAATATTTATATTGGTGTGGTAATCCGAGTTCCATGGCGGAGTCAAACTATTGTTCCATAACCCCTGGAGATTGGCGGGCAGAGAATCGCGTGAGCTAGAGATGAGCAGGTAGCGGCCAAATTGAAAAAACTGTGCTTCGAGTCCGGGATCAGCGCCTTCGGCAGTATATGCTTCGATGCGTTTGTCAGTCGGCAGCGCGCGGCGCGATGGTGATGTTTCACCAAAATTTATGCTGACGCGATCAAACAGCGCATGAAAATCTTTTTGGTGCTCGGTACGGAGTGCAGGTAGCGTACGGGCTGCAGCCATACTCACCTGGGCTGTCACGCGCGGCAATGGATGCTCGCCTTGGAAATTCTTTGCCGGATCAATGACGTAACTTGTGCCAGCACCAAGGATAAGGGTGAGCGAATCGCAGTTGGTGAAGTTGATTTGATTGTCATTGATGGTGATAGTGCCACCTTCATTCACGACCTGAACCTGACTTGCATAGTCCATGACGTTGCTGGACGGTGGCGGTGCCGATTGCTTGTTGTTGCTTCGTTGAGGCAGCACATAGCCAGCGAGCGATCCGGTGGCATAGATGCGGTTGCCCGAGGCAGTAATATGCGCGCCATGCATGTCCGTGACGCCTATTGAGCCCGTGTATTGACCCGGCTTGTCAGCAGTGAGCCGCATGACGATTACCTGTGCCGGATAACTGGCAAAAGCTTCGCGGTGAAACCTGACTCCGTCGTGTGTGTAGGTGACGCTGTGCAACGCCTGTTTGAGATTGAGTTCACGCACATAGTTACTGCTTGCCTTGTCATGATCCGGCAGATTAATGTACACATCGCCAAATGCCTGATAGGCACCCATGAGCTTACTGTCTCCGGTCCAGAGCGTAATGTCATTGAACTGAATACGCTCACGCGCGAGTTGGCCGAAAATCATGGCACCCAACCGACCGTTACCAATGGGAAGCGCCTCGCGTTCCCATCCTTGTGGTGTGTCGGGTGCTGGTGCAAGGTAGCGCAATGTCAGATCGTTGGCAGCTGTAGCATGCGCCGTTGCTATGATGGTGACAAGGACAAGTGTGAGCAACAAGGCAGAGCGCGACAGGATTTTCATATGTGGTAAATGCTCCGAAAAATTGCAAAATACTTCCGATTCGTTACTGCTCAAGGTTTGCTGACATTGCGCACTATGCGCAATCAGGGTACCGTACCATTGCATTTTTGATCTCATCTGGCACGACTATAGCAAGGTATTGCGACTCTATTCAGTAAATTGACTACTCGGGGAATATCGGCCTACAGATAAATCAATCAATTGACCAGAATGAATGCTCAAATCTGCGATTCGAACAATTTAGCAAGCATCGTGTCCATTCGCTGGTTTGCCATACACAATCCCGCGACCTGCGGTACTCATGTAAACAACGCCAAATGTATTCATGTCGCCCACCACAAATTGACCATCTCCTGGTCCACCATATTGATGCGCGTCGTCGTTAATGCGTACCCAGTTTGTTCCAGTATCTTTCGAGCAGAATAAACCGCGAACACCCGCAACAGTACCCCATAAGTAGACTGTTGGATAATTTGATCCCGCCGCAGCTTTGCCAAATCCGACTGCTGCCGCGTAACTTACGTTGCTCAAGTAGGAAATTGTTGCTCCTGAATCAGTAGAGCGTGCCAGGCCACCATCATACAAAGGCACCCATATATCACCCTCATACCCAGGTGCAGCACGCATTAACTTTGAACTTCTGCCCGACGAAAATTTTCCCGCTTCAGCGAAACTGATGCCCGCATTTGTGCTGACCAAAAGACTGTTGCCATTTAACGCATAGAATTTATTGGCATTGACGGCGTCGGCAATTGGCCGCGCATTGCTGACATCGAGTCCTGCAATGGCTGTCCAGCTTGCGCCTGAATCAGTTGAGTAATAACTGGTCACTGATCCTTCAGGACTGTGCAAAATAACTTTTCCATCTGCATTGATGGCGACCTGTCCATTCTTGCCAATCATGCTTGCGGTTTTTGTCCAGCTAAGTCCCATATCCTTTGATATATACATGGCGCTGCCTGCACGGGCTATAACATTTGTGGCTTGCATTGCAAAGGCCAAACCGGTTGTTGTGCCCATTGTAGGTGAATTGATTGTTGCGTACTGTGCCACATCGCTATGACGGAAACCGTCATAGTCCCCAATCGCAGAAATGACCGGGCCGCCAGGAATACTGACCAAATTTAATGGCACGGTTTCTTCAAGGTTGGCCACATTAAATTTCCATATCGCTGGCGTGGCGTCGATATCTGATGTTTTAAAAACACCATTGCCAGAGACCACCATCACGGTTTTGGTGTCAAAGGGATCGAACTCGATGCTGCCAGCCCAATGGATAGAATTTGCTTTTATCCACTCTATGCCATTGGTTTTTAATGCAAATCCGCGGGCGTAGATGTCAACCCAGGTTTTGCCGCCATCAGTCGTCAAGAAAATCTTGTCACCGTGGCCGCTGGATTGGAAGTAATTAATGGTGGAGACAATAATGCGGCTACTATTATTCGGATCAACAGAAATGCCTGCATAAGCGCGATTTAGCTTGGGTGTGATATTGATCCAGTTGCCGGTAGATATTTTATATTTCCAGACCTGGCCCTGATCCATGCCTTCGCCGCTGGTACTATTCCCCCAGGGACCGGCACCGTTGGCATAGGTAATGATGAGGTCGTCGCCAGCAATTACTGCACGGTGTGGCATTAACGTAGTTGGTCCGCCAGTGATGGCAGTAAATGTGTGCCCAGCATCTGCCGACATGTACAGATTGTCGCCGGCAGGGCCGTAACGGGATACCCCCAGGAATAGCCTTTGCGTTGCCTTGTCCGAAATACTATGCGGATCCAGTACGACAAAACTAACGCCATTACGGTTTGATGTCGTAGTTACATCCAGATTGTCGAGATGATCCCAGGACAGGCCAGCATCGACACTTTTAAACAATCCATTGCCACGCGTACCGGCATACAAGATATTGCCGTTGGCAGGGTCAACTTGCAGTTTTTCACCGGTGTTGCGTCCCATGCCATTGCCATCTGCCTTGAACTGCGTGCTTACATTAATTTTTTTAAATGTCCGGCCATAGTCACTGGATTTTAAAATGGCAGTGTTGCCGTCGTTAAGATAGCTGATGCCAGCCAACAGGTACACGTTGTTGGTCGCAGCAGGATCAATCGCAATGGATTCTATACCCAATAAACCTGTTTCATGGTCAGTGACCCAGTCGGTTAATGGAATCCAGCTTGATCTCGCTTTGTCCCAGCGATAAGCACCTCCAACGTCAGTGCGTGCATAAATTAATCCCTGCTCAGTTTTGCTGGTAATAATTCCTGATACAAATCCACCGCCGCCAATGGCGACATTGTTCCAGTCGTAAACTCCGGCGCAGGCGAGATTAAATGTAGCTGTAAAAAACAATAAGCCTATACAACAATTGATATAAACCAAGACAGTTTTCATGCTTACCCGCTGATATTTTCATTCGCTGAATATGCCAAAAAATATTGGCCATTTTTAAGGAAAATACATCGGACATTGCGCGATGTATTTTTAAAAAATTCCGTAGATATAAATAGATTTTCACGTTCAAGAGACGTGCATTTCCATATGTACAAAGCTGCTGTCCGTAATCAACACTTATCTCTTATGAAATGACTTTTTCACGTGTGATAATTTGAGACAACTTGCCAACGAAATTTTTTGGATGTTTAACTGGCCCTGATCATGCCAAGAAATTTGTCATTTCTGCACCACACACTGGTATATGCATTTGACGTTCAATGATTTTGTCTCAGTATTTATTGTTGGACCTATACAGCCTTTCAGTTCGCGTAGGCTGTATTAGCGCTTTGGATCAATTTTAAAATTGACCTTAATTCACTGCAATTGTGAAAACCACCAATCGGGCGAATGATATTCAGGGCATGATTAATGCAGAGGTCAGGTTTTGTTTTCGACGCATTTCTGTTCTTTGAGCATTTTAAACGTTGTGTGAGCGACAAGCGCCTGACGACACAAAGATATTGCTGATGGTATGTGGCGCTGTATTCTTTATGCTTGCCATTTCAGGCGAATGTCAGTTTTGACAAAATTAGTGTGGTTTTTAAACATTCGCGCCTGTATTTAAAGCCTCACTGGTTCAAGATTCAGTTCGATTGATGAATAATATAAATCGCTGCGATACACGTATGAATTCAGTCTGAAAGAGGAGGCGACATTGCGAGAATTAGGCGTGGTTTTACTTATCAAATCATTTTCCTTGCCGAATATCATTCCTTGAGTTGGTGGTTTTCACAATTGCTACGTTGTAGCCTAGCTTGTAATTTATGACAAACGAAATGCGTAGTGTGGTCTGCCATGCTGCCAGCATCAGCTGGAACGCGATAAAACTAACGAGACAATTCAATGAAGATTAAGAGCACGCGTTATTTGGCCCCGTCGTCGGTATCGGCGATTGGGCCATCTTTTCCACTACTACAGTCGTTCCATGCGCTGCATTTGAGCAGGATGGGTCTGCGATTTTTGTCCCTTGTTATTGAATGCTTGTATTGCCTGAAAAATGTTCGGCGTAGTGTGTCCTGCCGATAAAAGCTGCGAATTCTGACGGCGGTACAAATTTTGGACGCATAACGCATCCAGAAATTTTCGCCAAAAAATGGAAACGTTGCCAATTTATGCAGTCAGTTTTTTTGTAGATGAATCATCCAGTTTCACCTTGTCAACCAGCACGATCTAATTAGGGAGGTATTGATTTGGTAATTTTAAATCCGTAATAAGTGAGGCATGTGAAGAGCGTACAAAATCTAATAGATAAAAAAATCGAAAACCGAGTGAACGGGGGAAGACAAGATGAAACAATATAACAAAACCGCTATAGCGCTGGCAGTGGCACAGATAGCATTGATGTCGAGTAGTGCAGTAATGGCGCAAGCGGTTCCACCAGCAACTGGTGCGGGCACAGGACCTGCGACTAGTGAACCCGCAGTTGTTACTGTCACTGGGCAGCGCGCAGCGTTGAATTCAGCCCAGAAAATCAAACAGAATTCTGACGAAATCGTTGACTCTATCGTTGCTGACGATATTGGCAAACTGCCTGACCGCTCAGTGACAGAAGTCTTGCAGCGCGTTGTGGGTGTAACGATAGACCGGACAATGAACAAAGGTGACCCCGAGCATTTTTCGGTTGAAGGTTCTGGCGTCTCCATTCGCGGTTTGAGCTACGTACGTTCAGAGTTGAATGGACGTGATTCATTTTCTGCGAATGGTGGTCGCTCTTTGAATTTTGAAGATGTCCCACCTGAGCTGATGGCCGGTGTTGACATCTATAAAAATCCCTCCGCAGAACAGACTGAAGGTGCGGTCGGCGGTTTAGTTAACCTGCGTACTGCACTGCCGTTCGATTACAAAGGCATGAAGGCGGCAATTTCCACACAGGGAACTTACTCCACACTTAAAGGTGGCAAGACTTCGCCTTCTATTTCAGGCATGTTCTCTAACCGCTGGGATACCGGCATCGGACAAATCGGCGTTTTGGTTGATCTGGCGTATTCAGAAAGTGCAACCCGCACCGACGCGTTCCAAGTTGAACCGTATTATCCACGCACGGACGTAGTGGATGGAAAAACCGTCTGGGTTCCAAAGGGAGCCCAGTGGCGGACGCTGGATTTTGATCGCAAACGTGAAGGGGCATACGGTGCGCTGCAATGGAAGAATGGTGATCTCCAGTCTTCGCTGACGCTCTTCAAATCGCGTTATAAGATGCAGTGGAATGAGAATGCGATTTTTGCGCAGTCCAGCCCTTATAACATTAACGTCAGCAAAGATGCGACCTATGATGCCGCCGGCAATTTGCTCACCGGTACAATCACTGATCCTAAAGATGGTGGTATCAATTTTGGTGGCGATACAAGGTCTGCAAATCGTCAATCTGACACACAAGATGTATCCTGGAACCTGCGCTGGAGGCCAACAAATAGCTGGACATTGACATCCGATTTCCAAGTCATCCGCGCAACCACACAGAGTTTCGATTCCACTGTTGCCACAGGTATACAGCTGCCGAAAGAAAAGCTGGATTTGTCTGGCAATATTCCTAACTTGATGTTTGACGCTGCGGACAGAGCCTATATGGCGGATCCCAATAATTATTACTGGGCGTTTACCATGGAGCATCAGGACAAGAGCGTCGCTCATGAGAAGGCATGGAAGGGCGATGCCAAATATGAATTTGATCACCCGGTATTGCGCGACCTTCGCTTTGGCGTCCGACTCACTGATCGTGATTCTTTGACGCAGAATTCCAATCCGAGTTTTAACTGGTCTCCCATTTCGCAACCTTGGCAACTTGGCTGGAATATCAGCAAGCTTGCCTCACTTGGTGATCCGCGCTTCAGTGGCAATACCAACCTTCATGTCTTTGACAACTTCTTTAATGGCAATGTCTCTGTGCCGTCACTGATTTTCCCTAATGTGGCACTGGCTACGGGCTACCCGGATAGTTATGCCGCCTTGCACAAGTACCATGACATTTTGTGTGCAGAGCAAGTCAAGGCGCAGGGTTGGGGTAGTTGTGATCCATGGACACCAGCAACCTTTGGCACCGATCCCTCCGGCACCAACAGTCAGGGTGAAAGGACTAAAGCTTTTTACAGCCAGCTTCGCTTTGGCTTTGATGACCTGAAGTTCCCGATCGATGGCAATATTGGTGTGAGATATGTAAGTACGGATGCGACGGCCCACGGTTACACAGTCTTTACATCCACTTTGCCGACCATACCTGCAGGTGCCAATGTAGTAGGTAGTACCATACCAAACATCCCCGTTTTTGCTAAGAGTCAAGACTACACTAATTCGTACAGCAATGTTCTTCCCAGCCTGAACCTGCGGTTGAAGGTTAACGACAAGCTGCAGTTCCGTTTCGCGGCTGCTTCTGCCATGTCGCGTCCTGACTTTAGTCAATTGCAGGGGTACACCGCGCTTTCGGAAAGTGTTGATACAACCACTACAACTGTAGGAAACGCCAGCACCGTGAAAGTCAACAAGATTAGTTTTACCGGTACATCATCCGGTAATCCTAACTTGAAACCTACGACTTCCAATCAGATTGACCTCACTGGCGAATGGTACTTTGCGCCGGCCGGTTCATTGACTGTTGCCTTGTTTAACAAGAGTCTTAAAGACATTGTCGTCAATAGTCTTTATAACTACCAGGTACCGGACGTGACAGGGACGATGCAGAACTTTACCGTTACCGGGCCGATTAACGCTGCCAAGGGCACGGCACGCGGTATTGAAGTGGCTTATCAGCAGTATTTTGATAAGCTGCCTGGCTGGATGTCAGGGTTCGGGATACAAGCCAATTTCACCTACGTAGACAGCCATCAGGATTTGTATAAACCAGTTAGCCAGGCTTACTGCACAGGAAGTAACACAGCGGATAACCTGAATCTCAATCTCAATGGTTGTGATACAAACGGGCAAACTTTTGGCAATCTGCCGCTGATCAATTTGTCGCGTCAGTCTTACAACCTCGCTCTCATGTATGACAAAGGGCCGATATCAGCTCGCCTGGCCTACAACTGGCGTTCCAAGAGCCTGCAGGCGGTTAACGTCAATGGTACACAGGGTAGTGACGGTACAGATACCAATCCGGCTAGCCCGACTTACGGTCAGCATAACGTAACCTGGGGTTTGCCGACCTGGGCTGACGCTTATGGTCAACTGGATGCGTCCATCTTCTACAAAATCAATGAGCAATGGTCGTTTGGGCTGGAAGCGCAGAACATCAACGATGCCCAGTTCAAGCAGTTGATGGATCAGCATTCTGGTACTAAGGGCAGGGCTTGGTTCGTATCAGGTCCGCGCTATACGGCACAAATGCGTTACACCTTCTAAAAAGGTGGCGGTTGGCGGTTTGCCGGTCTTTTTTGGGATCGGCAAATCTGCTATGGCGTACGGTTTTTTCTTCCCATGCAAGCTTGCTAAAAATAGGTCACAATTTTTAGCAAGCATTGTCAATTGATATCACACGAAATTTATAAAGACAAATGGATATGCGCATGTATAAGGCTAAGGGTCGTCTTCTGACTTTCATTGGTATGTTGACCTTGGCTGCCACCAGTCTGGCGGCTGAGCCAACTGTGCGTGCTGCAACTCAACCTCAGTTGATCCAAAAATACGGACGCTACACCATGATGGTTGATGGCGCTCCTTTTGTGATGTTAGGTGCACAAGTACATAATTCGAGCAATTATCCAGAGGCGCTAAAGAAAGTCTGGCCTGCTATTAAGGATATGCATGCAAATACGGTCGAAATTCCCGTTGCTTGGGAGCAGATTGAAACAGTAGAAGGTAAATTTGACTTCAGCTATGTAGATACGCTACTGGAACAAGCACGTCAAAACAAAGTGCACTTGGTGTTATTGTGGTTTGGAACCTGGAAAAATACAGGGCCACAATATACTCCTGAATGGGTCAAGTTTAACAATCAGCGTTTCCCGCGCATGGTGGATAAGAATGGCAAAGTAAGCTATTGCCTGTCACCTTTTGGTGACGAAACACTGAAGGCTGACAAGAAAGCCTTTGTTGCACTGATGAATCACATCAAAGCCGTTGATCAGGTACACCATACGGTCATCATGATGCAGGTGGAAAATGAAGTCGGAACATATGGCCTGGTACGTGATTTCAGTCCTCAGGCACAAGCCAAATTCAATCAAAATGTGCCTCAGTCGGTATTGGATCATAAAAAATCCCCAGTTGCGTTAGCCGCAAAAGGTACATGGTCAGAAGTATATGGCGATTATGCCGATCAATATTTTCATACCTACGCGATAGCCAGCTATATTGAAGAAATCGCCAAGGCTGGACGCGCAGTGTATGACCTTCCCATGTATGTCAACAATGCCTTGCGTGACCCTGTGGAGCCCATGGCTCCGTGGAAAAGTAATTTCGCTAGTGGTGGCCCGACCTATGACGTGATCGACATCTACAAAGCAGCTGCACCGCATATTGATATCGCTGCACCTGATATCTATAGCCCTGATTCAAATAAATTCAAGGCAACCCTTGATGGCTTCCAGCGTCAGGACAATGCACTGATGCTGCCGGAAATGGGCAATGCTGCTGAGTATGTTCGTTACGCCTATCTGGTTCTGGGGCGGGGCTCTGTGGGATTCTCTCCATTTGGCATCGACTATACTGACTATAGTAACTTCCCTTTGGGTTCCAAGATGACTGGCAAACCTATGGCCGAGCCGTTTGGGAAAATTTACGCAGCTTTCCGGCCCATGGAACGTCAGTGGGCACAATGGGCTTTTGAAGGGCGCACCTATGGTGTTGCAGAAACTGATGCCCGCACGGAACAAACCATCACACTTAAAAATTGGAAAGCCACGGTCTCTTTTCGGGAATGGCAATTTGGTGACAAGGCAAATTTCGCCGGCATAAAGGATCTGCCAGAAAATACGGACATACCCAATGGTGGGGTTTCAATTGCACAAATCAGTGACAATGAATTTATCATCGTCGGGCAGCATGCACGGGTGAAAATTGACTGGGCAGGAGCTAGCGACGGCAAGAGCGCCATGTGGGGGCGCGTGGAAGAAGGGCACTATGACGCATCAGGAAAATGGGTCATGGAACGCAATTGGAACGGTGATCAAACAGACTATGGGCTCAATCTGACGGGCACACCAGTGGTTCTTAAAGTCAAAATGGGCAGGTATTAGCGCATTATGAAAACCTATAACATGCATCTCTGAATATCAGCGCTGTCATAAAAGTAGGACTTACGCAAAATTGTTCCAGCAGGGCGTAGCGACGAAGACAGTACGAACAGTACGACCAGGAGCTGCAACGCAGCTGGGGCGGTTTTGCGTAAGTCCTAAAAAGAAATAAAGAGGAGAAAAACACAATGCGAACTATACCTATGACAACCTTAGCCTCATGTGTGGCGCTGATAGTATCAGGTCATGCCATGGCTGGCAGCTTTGAAAGAAATGCCACTGGCATCGTGATAAAGCCGGATCCGGGTGCAGTGAAAGAAGTCAGGCTGGAGGTCATGCGCGACAATATTATTCATGTCATTAAGCTTGATCAGTCAGGTAAACAACTTACGCCTTCAATGATGACTGTGGCTACACCTTGTTCCTGCAATTTTACCGTTACCAAATCAGACCAGGGCAGCGACGGACCGTCGGTCAAATTGGACGCTGGCAAGATATCGGTTAAGGTATCACTCAAAACAGGGCAGGTGCAGTTTTACAATGCGAAAGGTGAGATTTTCTTAAATCAGTCATCCGAAAGCCTGGTCCCTGTTAACGTAGGCGGACAGCCATTTCTGGCCATCAAAGAGGCGTTCAATCCCGGTACCAAAGATGCTTTTTATGGCCTTGGGCAACACCAGAACGGGCAGATGAACCTGAATGGTGAAGATGTACTTCTGGCGCAGCACAATATGGATGTGGCTGTTCCTTTTGTCGTGTCGGACAAAAATTATGGCATCTTATGGGACAATAATTCCATATCCCGTTTTGGTGATCCCAAGGCTTACGGTCCTATGGCACGCGATCTGAAACTGCAGGACGATGAAGGTAAAATCGGTGGCCTGACCGCACGTTACTACGTCGAAGGCAAGTTGGTGTTGACCCGTCATGAAGATGACATTGCCTATAAGTTCCTCAAAGACGTGGCCGAAAACTGGCCGAAAGAAGCCGGCTCGCTGAAGGACCTTAAAGATGTCAAGGTTGTTTGGGACGCCAGTCTGACTTCTGAAAAATCCGGTGTTCATAAGATGCAGTTGTACGCGTCCGACTACGCGACTTTAAGTCTCGATGGCAAGCAGGTTCTGGATGTCTGGCGGCAGGGATGGAATCCCTGGTACCATAATTTTGAAGTTAAGTTTACCAAGGGTAAGCCAGTTAAACTGCATCTGGAATGGAAACCTTCTGGCGGCATGGTTGCTATTACACACAATGATCCCTTGCCTGAAGCCGAGCGCCACTCCCTGACCCTCTCGTCCGAGATCGCCCAAAGTATCAACTACTATGTGATCAATGCCGACAAGATAGACAATGTGATAGCTGGTTATCGTCACTTGACTGGACAGGCACCGATGATGCCGAAATGGGCTTACGGTTACTGGCAATCACGTCAGCGTTATGAAACGCAAGCACAGATATTAGACACGGTTCATGAATACCGCAAGCGCGGCTGGCCGCTGGACAATATTGTTCAAGACTGGTTTTATTGGCCAGAGAATGGCTGGGGCTCACATGATTTCGACAAGGCCCGTTTCCCTGATCCTAAAGGCATGGTTGATGAAATCCACAAAAACCACGCACGAGTCATGCTTTCTATCTGGGGCAAATTTTATTCCAATACCGATAACTATAAAGAGTTCGAATCCAAAGGATACATGTGGACCAAGAACGTCGAAAATGGTGATCTGGATTGGGTTGGACCAGGCTATAAGAACAGTCACTATGACCCTTATACTAAGGAAGCTCGTGACATATATTATCGCCAGATAAAGAACAAACTGGTCGATTTGGGGTTCGACGCATGGTGGATGGACAATAGTGAACCTGATGTTCTGTCCAATACACGTCCGGAAGATTTTAAGAAATTGATAGGACCGACCGTTTATGGTGCAGGGGAAGTCACTTTTAATTCTTATAGTCTGATGCATACCAAGGCACTGATTGATGGTCTGAACCGTGATCAGCCAGATACGCGGCAATTCATTCTTTCACGCTCAGGTTTTGCCGGCATCCAGCGCAACGCTGTTGCGGTCTGGAGTGGTGACACAGTGGCGCGCTGGAATAATCTTTATGATCAAATTTCAGCAGGTGTGAGTTTTTCCATGTCAGGTATTCCCAACTGGACACACGACATTGGTGGGTATGCACAGGAAAACCGTTTCCAGGCAGGTGATATAGGTTCTGCGCAAGAAAATCGCAGCGCAGGTACCAATAAGATCAATGCTGACGATGTCAAAGAGTGGCAGGAATTGAACTTGCGATGGTTCCAGTTTGGAGCCTTTACGCCGCTGTTCCGTTCGCACGGCGAAGTCGTCAAGCGCGAAATCTACAATATTTCGCCAGAAGGTTCCGACATGCGCGACTCTATGGTTTGGTACGACAAGCTTCGCTATCGTTTGATGCCCTATATTTATACTGCAGCCTCAGACATTTATTATAGTTCTGGTACGGTCATGCGTGGGCTGGTAATGGATTTCCCCAAGGACGATCGCGTCAAGGACATCAAGGATCAATACCTCTTTGGTCATGACCTGATGGTTGCTCCTGTCTATGCATATGGCGCACGCGAACGCAAGGTCTATATGCCTGCAGGGGCCACGTGGTACGACTTTTATACCGGTGATATTTATAAAGGCGGCACCAGTGTTACTGTCAAGGCACCTGTCACACGCATCCCCTTGCTGGTTAAGGCTGGTGCCATCTTGCCTATGGGGCCGGTTACGCAGTATGTCGATGAACACCCGGACGCGCCCATAACACTGAATATTTATACGGGTGCCAACGGTCAGTTCAGCCTGTATGAAGATGACGGTGTCACCAAGGCTTATACACGTGGCGAGTTCAGTCGTATCCCTTTTAGTTATGATGACAAGAGTGGCACAGTCACTATCGGCAACCGTAGCGGGCAATATAAGGGAATGATCAGCAAGCGGCAGTTCAAGATACATTTCATCAAAGCCGGAATCTCCAGTTCAGAAAGTCTCGACAATGCTGATAAAATGGTGGCCTACGAAGGTAAGGCGATCACCATAAAGAGATAAACTTTTGTAACGCGTTTTTTCAATTGAAACCTGCTACGTAGATATTTTTTCAGGTAAATGACAAGTCAATTTGTGACTTATCAGGCAGGTTTCTTTGTTTAACTTCCGGTGCCAATCTGGAACAAGGCATGGCTATACAATAAGTCAGTTACAGACCTACACCGCTTTCAATATAAAATTGCTGGTGTCGCGCAATACAGCTTTGGTTTTTGCCGGGCTGTCCATCATGCGTGACAATAGCAGGCCGCCTATCATTGATGCCAGCACCGCATGTGCTTTGGCTTCGACATCATCCACACCTTCACGCTGCAATTGAGTACTGATCAGAGACAGCAGATTGTTGACGCCTTGCTGTATGGTTTCCTTACCTATACCATCGTTACGCATTGCCTCCGGACCCAGCGCTGCGATGGTACAGCCCATTCCCGGGTTATCGCTGTGTGCCTTGCTCAAATAGGTGTGTACCAGAGTGCTCAATGCTTCATGGTCGGGGGCGGCGGCAATTTTACGTTGCAGTTCTGCCTTGGTAACTTCCAGCGCTGCTGTGCAGGCTTCGGCGATCAGTGCTTCCTTGGATTCAAAATGTTTGTAAAAGCCACCGTGGGTCAGGCCTGCTTCATTCATCAGATCGGCCACCCCGATGCCGTTGATACCGCGTTCGCGATACAGGCGTGCAGCAGTCTCGACGATGCGCTCTCTGGTTTGCGCAGCTTGTTCACGTGAAGTTCTCATGGCTTTATTCCGGTTTAGCGATCCAGCCCATGAATCAGGAATAAACCTGGCCAGGCATGTTTTCGCTGTATTTGACACATCTTTCTATTTTAGATGATAATCAGCATCTATGAGATTATGTTTATCATCTAATTTGAGGGGGCCGGTATGAATAAGCTGGAAACGCAACAAAACAATGTTTTACTGGCAATGCCTGCGTCTGCACCGTTATCAGCACCCACCTCCAGGCCGACTGCGGCGACAGTGTTACAAGCCTTGGTCACGCCACGCAGGCAGCTTACCAGTGATGATGACAGAATGGCGTTGTCGTCCGCCAGACGTTTCCACGTTGACCATGCAGGGCAGGATCTGGTGGCCTGGCGTTGGGGACAGGAGGCTGCCCCTGCCGTATTGTTGCTGCATGGTTGGGAAAGTCGTGCCAGTCATATGGCAAGCTTTGTCGCCCCATTGTTACAGGCTGGCCTTGGTGTCATCGCACTGGATGCTCCGGCACATGGCGAGTCGCAGGGAGAACTCACCCATGTCGTTGATTATGGCAAGGCTGTATTGGCTCTGGCGGCTCAGGTCGGACCGTTGGCGGCGGTCATCGGCCATTCTGCCGGCTCAGCTGCTGGCCTGTACGCCTATGCCAATGGCTTGCAGGTAGCCGTCAGCGTGCAATTATGTGGTCCGGCTTCGCTAAGCCGGGTAGTGCAACGTACTGCCAGCATGGCAGGTCTGGATGCGCAAGAGGCGCAGATACTGGAACAGCAAATGGCGATGCATATAGGTGCACCGTTAAGCAGTATGGACCTGTCACGTCTGCAATCTGGCTTTCAACACCCGGCGTTGATTCTGCATGACCCTGAAGACCGTGAAATGCCCTATGAAGAAAGTCTGGCGTTGGCCGCCGCCTGGCCTCAGGCACAATTACATCCAGTGGTGGGAACTGGGCACAGACGCATCTTGCGTTCACAGACCGTTGTGGATGCTGCCAGCAGTTTCATTGTGAGGCACTGTGCAGGCAGGGCGTAATTGCATTTTTCTGGCAGATAGCTTGCATAGCCAGCGGTGGCTGACTATGCTTGGATGAGTTTCAACTTCCAAAACAGGCATGCATGATGGGAATGTCACTACCTCTGGTTCAACTGGCCTTTCTGGATCAGTTAAAAGGCTTTGTTGCAGTGGGAAGACGCATGAGTATCACGCATGCAGCAAGCGACCTGTGTCTTACACAATCGGCGGTTAGTCGCCAGGTATTGACACTGGAACAGCATCTGGGCGTGAAGCTGTTGACGCGAGGGCATCGTTCCATCGCCTTCACTGCCGAAGGCGAACGTCTGTTCCATACTGCCGACGCCGCCATCCGTCAGTTGCAGGACATCATGGGTGAAATAAGCAACGGCACTCAATCCAGAGCCGTGACCATCAGCGCTAGTATTGGTGTGACCGGACTGTGGTTGTTACCCCGGTTAAATGCATTTCAAAAACTGCATCAGGGAATAGATATACGGCTCAGTGCCAGCAACAGGGTAGGTGACCTGAATAAAGACGGCATTGATCTGGCGATACGCTACACCAATGCTAGACTGGCGCCAGACAATGCCGTGCGTCTGTTTGAGGAATCCATTGCCCCGGTTGCTCACCCGTCCTTGTCAATCAAACCCAAAAAATCCGGTAAGCTGATCGTCAAATGGCCTTTGCTGGAATTTGATGAAAGCCAGAAATCCTGGCTATCCTGGAATGACTGGCTGGACAGAGATGAGATGCAGAATGCCAAAACTCATGGCATTCTGCGTTTTAATCAATACGATCAGGTGATACAGGCAGCGTTGGCAGGGCAAGGCATTGCGCTGGGCCGCTTGGAACTGATACAAAATCTGCTGGATGATGGCAGACTGGTGCAGTTGATGCCGGCCAGAACGCAAGGACAGGCCGGACATGCTTATTGGTTATTGCAAGCGCAGCAAACACCAACGAACGAATGCCAACAGGTCATGCACTGGTTAATGGCCGAGGCCAGCAAGACCCGAGAGTGGATATTGCCTGCCGATTAATTGATTTCGCCATGTTGCGCCTTACAGAACAGCAGGGCGTCATCCATCCTGTCATTGCCCCAAAACATCTCATCGCCAACAAAGAAAGTTGGTGCACCGAATATGCCTTTGGTCATGGCAGTTTCTGTCTGTCGGCGTAACTTCAGTTTGTTTTCGTCCGAGACTGCCTGCTTCAGAATATCAACTGCTGGCAGCTTCATGGCGGCAAGTACCTCCTTCACCATTTCTGTATTATCGATATCACGGTCGCGGACAAAATTCATTTGCATCATGCGCCGACAGTACTCTGCTATCCATGGTTCTTCTGCACCCAGCACAGCTACACGCAAAGGTAATATAGCTGAACGTGGAAAGTTAGCGGGCCTCTTCCACGGCAAGTCGTATTTCAGGCATAACCTTTCCATGTCACGCCACACATATTCACCCTTGGTTTTTTGCAATATGAAAGGCGAGGTCATCCAGCCAAATGATTGAAATACAGGGCCAAGCAGAAAGGGTCGCCAGCGAACTCTGACACCTGCTTTTGCTGCTTCCTGCTCTATCCGCATGACGCTCAGGTAACTGTAATTGCTACCAAATTCAAACCAGAAGTCAATGACAGGCAAAGGGGTAATCGCTATATCCATGACACACCTCTCAGTAAGTGACCAGGCAGCGCAGCTCTATGCTTTCGCGTGGTCTGGCATGGGTTGGAGTATGTGGATGGTCAAATGCAGCATGCGGGGTGAAGCGGCTACAACCGCTGAATTGCGAGTCATATTGTTTGAAGACCAGTGCCTCATGCGGCTCCATACGCGAGAAATAAGACCAGCGGTGACGGGCAGCGAAATTGAGCAGATAGATTTCCCCTGTGCGGTTGGGATACCGGACATCACAGGACACCAGGTCTTTTTGCTCTATTGTCCGGGCATCACACACCGCCAGCGGCGCATCCAGCACTGTGCTGCGCGTGGGCCGCCAGATATTGACGATACTGTAGCGTCGCACCTGCGCCAGCTCTTCCCTATCCTGTATCACCATACCCAGGCGCTTCTTGCCAGAGGCTTCGGTATAGTCATTGTGAATACGGCCATTGGCGGCAGCCATGCCATTCGCTGCTCTTTTTCCAAAGGATAGAGGGGTGTTTGTTGCCTCCCGCTTGCGGAGCAGGTGGTCGAACACATACGCTTTCCTGGCTCCAGTCGCCGCTAGTGCCAGTTCCCGCGCTTCCTGATAATACACAGAGCGGATTTCATCGAGATTCATGAAGTCCTTCACAGAAGTGGCGGCATCCCATAACTCAAAACCTTCGCGTTCCAGCTGTGGTGCGCTATCCGCCTGCCTGGCATCATGGATGCTGATGGGACGTAAATCGTAGTCA
This sequence comes from Undibacterium sp. GW821-FHT11B02, assembly GCF_058808955.1. Lineage (NCBI taxonomy): Bacteria > Pseudomonadati > Pseudomonadota > Betaproteobacteria > Burkholderiales > Oxalobacteraceae > Undibacterium > Undibacterium sp. GW821-FHT11B02. The sequence continues at coordinate 94,915 of NZ_JBXASD010000014.1, forward strand.
GCACTTTCCCACGGGATGCCTGGTGGTGGCTGGAAGGTATAACTACAGGGGCGAGTCACAGAAGGCATGACATAACTCATGCTGGCGACGACCAGACCATCATCTGATGATCGCTCACCGTGAAACTGATATAAGTCTTGTTCTGTCGGGATAGGCATGGAAGCTCCAATAGTAAGATCAGGAATGAAATACATAAGCCGGATGTGGCGTTGTACTTCTTCAGTAACTATTGAATCCCATGCCGGGGGTGTGCACAAACGACATTTTTGCATCTCACGTATTCGGACAAGGAATGTGAAATACAATTGGTGATCAGACTGAGGTGTAAACCGCCTCATAGGGAATGACGAGCCTTTCAAGCTGCTGCACATGCGGCCGTTGTTGTTCAACAAAGGCAGTGATATCTGTAATTTCGAGCATTTCTTCGCTGCCATATCTGCGCAGGGCGTTGCCCCGTAAACCGAGTTGCACAGCACGACGCTCTACGCACAAACCGGCAGGGTCATGATCAGGGTCCCACTGCAGGCGCACGTCCGAATCCTGTACGGCTTGTTGCCAGGCTGCTTGTGTAGGGTAAGTGTTCATGTCATGGCTTGAACTGACCGCATTCTTCAGCAGCTCATCAAAAAACGCACGTCTGATGCGCAAAGCCAGTATGCGTTCCTGCCCCGGTTTCTGTGCCCAGCCAGAACGAAACATCATCCATAAAAAATTCGGCTTGATCCAACTCATACGGTTGTAACTGAATGCACCGCCAAAGTACTGATGTTGAACTGCGAAGTTTGCAATTTCATGCGAGTAAGCCTGATAGACAATGATGGATGCGTCATCGAATTGTGCCATCACATGTTTGCCTGCGTTTGGCCACGAGGAAATTTGTTCAAGGTAATTTTTTAATTTCATTATTGAGATATATTTTTTTGTTTTTCGATGAGCAGCTTTTGCCTGGCTTCCATCAAAGCAAAGCCCAGTAAATTAAGTCCTTGCCACAGGTGTGGGTCTTTGCTGTCGGCATGATCATAGGCCAGGCCAATTCCCCAAATACTGTCTACCGGACTGGCTTCCACAAGAATACTGTTGCCAGTACCTAGCAGAAATTTTGCCAGGGCAGGATGTTGAGAAAACTTTGCATAATTTGCCTCCACAACAATCTGGAAGCGGTGTCGCACCCAGATGTCTTCGTCATACGCAGCAATTTTCCTGCCCAGATGTTTAGCTACATCCGGCTCATCTGCGGCCAGTATTTTTTCCAGAATGGCGTGGTCATTGAACAGTCTCGCCTTACTCGCCATCATGTAATGCTCGGCTGTCGCATACTGAATGCCGTCTATATGAAAACTGGCCGGAAACCATTGGCTAAAACAGGATTTATCTGGCCTTGCACCTTTTTTCCTGTGCCCCCAAAAATAAAGGTAATCAAATTTTTTACCATCTTTCAGCTGTAGTAATAATTCTTCCAGGCTATTGATGTTCATTTTTTATTCCTGATGTGTATTCCAGTTCATTACCCAGGCCAGTTGTTCTGAGGTTTCTGGCGTTCTTGGCCAGCGGTCTTTCTTTTCCATCTGTTGCCATAATAAATCCAGTTCTTTCAGGGCGGCACGGGTGTCTGTCATTGCTTGTGCAAGATAGCAGGCGATGACCATGCCGGTACGACCTATTCCACCATAGCAATGGACATAGACTGCTCCCCGTTTTTCCAGTACCTTGTTCAGACCGCGCAATATGGTGAACATCTGTTGTGGTGATGAGGGGATGCTTTTGTCTGGAATGGGAAAACGTTCATGTGTTACTTCCAAACCACGTAGATCTGCCAATGCCATCAGTTGATCAAGATAAGGGTTCAATTCCCCTGGTTCTGTCAGATCGATGAAGTGCCTGATGCCACAATCCAGGAAACGTTCCAGCTTGCATGCACTTATCGTGGAGTCTGCAGCGCCCGGATATTCACCTGCAAGCAAGTGTCCAGCTTGTACCCAGTAAGTATTCCCGTTTGGTCGATTATGCATGCTCTGTGGCCCTGATCAGATACTGTGGCGGTACCGCATCGCAGAGCCACACACCGTTAGCTGACAAGAAAAATGCATGCCCGGCATCATGCATGTCTTTTGCTCTTACTGTAAGTATGACTGGCACACCATGGCGTGCGCCTACTGCCTTTGCCGTTTCCTGCTTCGCCGACAAATGCACATGATGCCTTGAACCCGGGCGCAGACCAGCTTTCATGATGGAAGCTATAAAGCGACTGGCGGTGCCATGAAATAGAATCTCTGGCGGTGTCACTTCAGGCAAGGCCAAATCAACCTCGACTGAATGCCCTTGATTTGCACGAATCTTCAGCCCATCTGCGCTGATGGCAAAGCGTTGTTTGTCCGATGTTTTCACGGCTTCCTGTATATCTTCCAGCTTGATGGGCTTTCCATGCAGACCAGCCTGCTCAATCAGTTTGCTGATACTTGTCCAGCCCTGTTCGTCCAGTTCTATACCTATAGTCTCAGGCTGATGGCGCAAAATGAAGCTGAGAAATTTACTGATATCTTTTTTTGTAGTTTTCATTTTTATTGTCTATCTTGTTTTAGATTTGTATATCCAACTGTCATTGAATAGCCGTCACTATAAAACACTTAGTTGTATTATGCAACTAAGAAAGTTGTAAATATGCACTAAGAATCTTTCCAAGCTATAATAAAAGCCTATAACACCAGAGTAGGCAAAAAAATGGCCGCATCAAAAAAAGATAGTGAAGAGCAGGAATTCCTTCGTCAATACAATATCCATGATTACGACATTCCCTTGACGAGTGTGGATCTGGTCATTTTTACGATCAAGGATAATGTATTGCAGGTGCTGCTGGTCAAGCGTGGTGATCATCCGTATAAAGGCAAATGGGCCTTACCAGGTGGTTTCATCGATGTGCAGCGTGATGCCAATCTGGATGCGACTGCCTTAAGAAAACTCCGGGAAAAGACGGGCGTAGAAGCACCTTATCTGGAACAGTTGCAAGGATTTGGCAGCAAAGACCGTGATCCGCGCGGCTGGTCCAGCACCTTTGTGTATTTTGCCCTGATCTCGTCTGACACCGTCGTGTTGCGTCATGGTGCTGGTGCGGACGAGGCGGTCTGGTATCCGCTGGACGACAAGAAACCTGCAGTGAAACTGGCGTTTGATCACTCGGCCATCCTGGAACTCGCCTTGCAGCGCCTGCGTAGTAAGGTCGAATATACTTCCCTTCCAGCCTATCTGCTACCAGCTGAATTTACGCTTTCTGAATTGCAACAAGTATACGAAATCATTCTTGGCCGTCCGCTGGATAAAAGTTCCTTCAGAAAACGCATCAAGGAAGGTGATTTCCTGGATGAATTGCGTGGCCGGCAAAGGCTGGGCAGCAACCGGCCTGCGCAACTGTTTGCCGTACGTGCCGGGCTGGCATCTGCCAGTTTTAATCCTTTGAGCAGAGTTTGAACTGACAACGCGCCCGTCTGCACAGTCTCATGAATTCAGCTGAATTCCTTTTTACAAAAAAACGTATTTAATGGCATCCTGTGCCGGACATATCATGCACGTCAGCAAGGGTTTCCCATGGTAATTTTACTTAGTTGTAAAATGAAAATAAGTGTTCTACAATGAACTCAGTTTCAGAAGAAAGGAATCTATCATGAAACGCAATTTGCAACTTTTGATCATTGATCCACAAAACGATTTCTGTGATTTGCCACCCGCCTATCTGCCTTCCGATGCACAAAGCGGTGCAAGGCTTGTACCTGCCTTGCCTGTACCTGGCGCCCATGCCGACATGTTGCGCGTCGCGGAATTGATACGTGCAGGCGCTGCCGGTCTGACCGGTATCAGCATTACCATGGATGCGCATCATCGGTATGACATTGCACACCCTACGTTCTGGAGGACAGCGCAGGGAGGGGATGTGACTCCATTTACTTCCATCTCTGCGGCTGCGGTACGCGCTGCTGAATTTCAACCACGTCAGCCCACCGCATTGCCACGCGCACTTGCCTATCTGGACGCACTGGAAGCAGAAGGACGCTATCAGTTGATGATCTGGCCCGTACACTGTGAAATTGGCTCATGGGGGCAGAACGTACATACCGATGTGCGTGCGGCCTATAATGCCTGGGAAGAAAAAACATTGTCGGTAGTGAACAAGATCAGCAAGGGCTCCAATCCATGGACCGAGCATTACTCAGCCGTCAGGGCAGAAGTACCGGATGCCAGTGATCCGGATACGCAATTGAACCAGACACTGATCCGTGACTTGAGCAAGGCCGATCGTGTGTATATCACTGGTGAAGCTGGCAGCCATTGTGTGAAGGCAACCACTGAACATCTGGTAGAAAATTTTGCAGCAGCCGATTTGCATAAACTGGTCTTGCTGACAGATTGCATGAGTGCCGTCAGCGGTTTTGATGCGCAGTTTGAAGGTTTTGTTCGCGACATGGCCATCAAAGGTGTGCAGATCGCTAAAATGGCAGATGTATTGCCCGAACTGTTGGCGAATGCCTCTGCATGATTCCCGGGAATTACCTTTGACAAGCTACACAACCGCGTTGCCAGAGACGTTATTGAGATAGAGACAAATATGAAACCCGTAGTACAAAGCTTGCTTGAAACGGACTTGTATAAATTCACCATGTGGCAGGCTTTATTGCATAGCCATCCAAATGCGCAGACAGAATATGCTTTCGTCTGTCGCAATACACCAGCGTATCCGCTGGCAGAATTAAAGCAGGACGTAGAGCGCGAGCTGGATCATTTGTGTGCGCTGAATTTTAGCGAAGACGAACTCGATTATCTGCGTTCGTTGCGTTTCATCAAAAGTGATTTCACAGACTTTTTGACGGTATTTCATTTCCAGCGAAAATTCATACGCGTCAGCATTCAGGGTGATGCGCTGGAAATTATTGCCACAGGTCCGCAAGTGCATGTCATGGGCTTTGAAATTTATGTGCTGCATATTGTCAATGAATTGTATTTCCGTCGTTTGCAAACTGAACAGACCCTGACGGAAGCCAGAAGCAGGCTAACAGCGAAGATAGAACAATTGCGCGTCTTTGGTCAGGAAACCGTTAAGACCCATCCCTTTGAATTTTTTGATTTTGGCCTGCGCAGACGTTTTTCTGGCGAATGGCATGATGAAGTGGTAGCGACGCTGGCGCGTGAAGTACCCGAATTTTTTAAAGGCACATCGAATGTTTATCTGGCAAAAAAATACAAGCTGGTACCGATAGGGACAATGGCGCATGAATACCTGCAATCCTATCAATCCTTTGGCGTGCGCCTGCGTGACTTCCAGAAAGCTGCGCTGGAAGACTGGGTGCAGGAATACCGTGGTGATCTCGGTACCGCCCTGACGGACGTAGTCGGTATGGATGCCTTCCTGGCAGATTTTGACTTGTACTTTGCCAAATTGTTTGATGGTTTGCGCCACGACTCTGGCGATCCGGTTGTATGGGGTGAAAAGGCGTTGGCGCACTATGCAAAATTGCGTATCGACGCGCATACCAAGCGCCTGGTGTTTTCCGACGGACTGGATCTGGCAACCGCATTTAAGCTGTACAGACACTTCGCAGACCGCACCATGACAGGTTTTGGTATAGGCACCAATCTGACGAATGATACAGGAATCAAGGCGCTGAATATTGTCATGAAGCTGAAGTCCTGCAATGGACAGCCGGTCGCCAAGCTATCCGATTCGGCTGGCAAGACACTATGTACGGATGAAACCTTCCTCGCTTATCTGCGTCAGGTTTTTCATCATCCCCTTATTTGAACGAAGTTAAGTTCAGGATTATCATCATGTTGAAACTGGCAATTGCACAATTGAATTATACGGTGGGCGATTTCTCAGGCAATACCAGGGCTATCATCAACCACATGCAACAAGCAACGGCAGGCAATGCCGATGTCGCTGTATTCAGCGAACTCTGTGTTTGTGGTTATTACCCGGGCGACTTGCTGGAAGACAGTGCTTTTTTACTCAGGGCCGAGCAGGCATTGGCCAGCATTATGCAGGCTTCCAAAGATTATCCCACCCTGGTCAGCGTGATAGGCACAGTGCGAAAAAACAAAGGTCAGGGCAAAACCTTGCACAATGCCTTGCTGGCGATACGCAATGGCGAAATTCTTGCGGAATACTATAAGCAATTGCTGCCCACTTACGGCATTTTTGACGAGCGCCGTCATTTTGAACCGGGGCAGGAAGTCGCCTGTACGCTGGATATCGCAGGCCACAAGCTGGGCTTCATGGTCTGTGAGGATGGTTGGAATGATGAAGAGCAGGATTACCAGGTTAACCCCTTCAATGCTCTGACGGCAGCCAGGGTCGATCTGGTGATCAGTATCAATGCCAGCCCGTCTGACATAGGAAAACGCCAGCAAAGACATGCGATGTTTGCCAAGGCAGCAGCGCATCATGCCCTGCCTTTGCTGTATGTGAATCAGATAGGCGGACAAGATCAATTGGTATTTGACGGGGCCTCATTTGCGGTTACCCCGGCACAGGGACTGGTTTTTGAAGCAGCACGCTTTGAAGAAGATTTTCAGTTGCTGGGATTTGAAACTAATCAATTCACCCGTATCGATGGCAGTGCCCTGGACAAGCCAGATAGTACTGGCTTGTCCGTGCCGGAGTTCACACGTCGCCAGATCGTCCTGGGTCTGCAAGACTATGCGCGTCGCTGTGGTTTCAAGCAGGTCGTGGTAGGTTCATCCGGCGGTATCGATTCTGCGCTGACTATTGCTTTGGCTGTGCAGGCATTGGGGGCAGAAAACGTGATTGCCATTACCATGCCTTCGGCCTATTCAAGCACGGGTTCGGTATCTGATTCTGTCAAGCTATGCGACAACCTGCAAGTCAAATTACTGACACATCCGATACTGAGTCTGGTCGAACAATATGCCCAAGGCTTCGAGCAGGCATTTGCTGCGCCATTGAAAGGTCTGACACAAGAAAATTTGCAGGCACGCATACGTGGCACCATACTGATGGAATATTCCAATGCCTTTGGTGCGCTCTTGCTTACTACCGGCAACAAGAGTGAGATATCGGTCGGTTACTGTACCCTGTATGGCGATACCAATGGTGGACTGGGTTTGATCGGTGACTTGTACAAGACGGAGGTGTATGCCTTGTCGCAGCATATCAATCAGGCAGCAGGGCGTGAAATCATTCCACAGGATGTATTGACAAAGCCACCTTCAGCCGAACTGGCACCCGATCAGCTTGATACCGATAGCTTGCCACCCTACGAAGAACTGGATGAAATGTTGAAATGGCACATAGAAGGCAAACGTCTGCCTGCACATGAATTTGCCAGGGCCAGGACTTTTGTAGAACAATTGCAGAAGACAGAAGCCGGTGTTAAGAGCCTGAACCGCATACTGGGTATGGTGGCACGCAATGAATATAAGCGCAGGCAGGCGCCGCCCATCATACGTGTGCGCGCCAGGGCATTTGGTAGTGGCCGCCAGATGCCTATCGCAGCGAAGTATAGTAATTAGGAGGTTGTTGCAAAATTAAGATGGCCGGGCGCCGTCGCCGAAGACAGTATTTCAGTACGGCAAGGCGACGCAACAACGCCAGGTTAATTTCACAACGGCCTCTAAGATCAACCAGAACAGTATTTGAAGAACTTAACCATGCAAATCGACGTTGCGGTATTAATAGGACGCTTTCAACCATTCCACAGTGGGCATGCCACACTCTTGCAACTGGCGCTGGAAACCGCAGAAGAAGTGGTGATCGTACTTGGCTCATCCTTTCATGCGCGCAGTACCAAAAACCCTTTCACCTGGCAGGAAAGGGCTGACATGATCGCTGCCACCCTGTCACCATCCGAGCGCGACAGGGTCTCGTACATAGCAGTGCGCGACTATTATGACGATACGCGTTGGGCTGAAGCAGTCAGGGGCAAGGTGGGGCAGCGTTACCCTTACGCAAAACGGGTGGCATTGATTGGCCACTTCAAGGATGCCTCCAGTTATTATCTGAATCGTTTCCCGCAATGGCAACTGGTTGCGGCGGAGCAGTTACTGGCTATCGATGCCACTGTCATCCGGAGTGTTTTGTTTGAAGCAGAAGACATGCGCGTCTCTCTTGATGTGATCGCTCATTACCTGCCACTGAGCGTACGTCAGTACCTGAAAGCCTGGAGCATCCTGCCACACTATGCCGTGCTGGTGAAAGAGTATGCGCAGTTACTGGCGTATCAGGCGACATGGAAAGCAGCTCCTTATGCACCTATTTTTGTCACCGTGGATGCGGTTGTCAAAGCCGATGACTATGTTTTACTGGTACAACGTGGCGGTTTTCCTGGTAAAGGTTTGTGGGCTTTGCCAGGTGGCTTCCTCGACCAGAATGAACGTCTGTTCCAGGGAGCGATACGGGAATTGTTTGAAGAAACCAATCTGGCTGTACTGGCATCCACGCTGGAGCATTCTCTGGTAGATGTCAAAGTGTTTGATCACCCTGGTCGTAGTCTGCGTGGCCGTACTATTACGCATGCACATTTCTTTGATTTGCATACTGAACACCTGCCCGATATCCGCGCTGCCGACGATGCCGCACAGGCTGCCTGGGTCGCCATTGATAAACTGGAAAGTATGGAAGAATTATTTTTTGATGATCACTTCCATATTCTGGATCAGTTTTTACTGTTGACGGATGATGAAACGAGTTCCAGATAAAAAAGGCAGGATAAACCTGCCTGAATTGTTTAACGGGCATGCCCAGTATGCCTGGCTTATTTGTATTGCGGACCAGTCAGCAAAAATCCACCACCCTGGTAAATGGTAGTGATGTCATCTGCAGGCGGATATTCACCAGTTTCAGGGAACAGGTGATTGAACTGGGTTGAATTGTCTTTGGCTTTATAGCCGAGATGGGCGGCTTTTCTATTGTCCCACCATTTGCCCGGATTATCCGATACGCCAAAACTGATGGTGTGGCCCACTCTTTGCGCAAATACTGAGCAGCGCAGCATTTCAAACAAGTCATCGTAGCTGAAGTAAGTCACCAGCATGCGGCGTGTGGTCGGTACCGGGAAAGATGAACCTATGCGTATGCAGACAGTTTCTATGCCAAAGCGGTCATAGTAATAACGTGACAGGGATTCGCCAAAGCATTTGCTGATGCCATACATGCCATCCGGCCTGGTAGGCATGTCGGCATCAATATGGTCAGTGGTGCGATAAAAACCGACGGCATGATTGGAACTGGCGAAAATCACGCGCTTGACCTTGCACTTGTGCACGGCTTCGTAAATATTGTAGGTGCCCTGGATATTGGCATGCATGATGGATTCGAAATCGGCTTCAGTGGAAATACCGCCGAAATGCAATACCACATCCACATCCTGCATCAGTGCCAGCACGGCAGCCTTGTCTGCCAGGTCGCAGCGGACGATTTCCTCGCCTTCCCTGGCTTCGCCCATGTCGCTGATATCGCTAAGACGTACCACATTGGCCCAAGCCTTGATCCTGTCTCGCAATACCTGCCCCAGGCCACCTGCTGCACCAGTCAGCAAGATGCGGTTAAATGGTTTTTCCGAGGATGTAGAATTCATGAAACTTCCTTCAAATTTTCAAAAAATAATCTGTGATGCGAAGCTGTGTTGCAAATCTCTATTGCGAGACTTCATTAAGTATACAGGGGATGTGTGTGCAATCAGGTAATCGGTGCCGGATTAAACAGGACTAGCGCATTATGCAGTTTCCAGTGTTCTGCCCAGGTTTTTTTGCCACTGGCAACATCGAGCATCATTTGAAATAATTCCCAGCCTATCTGTTCTATGGTGGCTTCGCCGCTGGCAATCTTGCCGGCGTTGATGTCCATCAGATCATGCCAGCGTCGTGCCAGATCATCCCGGGTGGCTACCTTGATGACCGGGACAGCGGCCAAACCATAGGGTGTGCCGCGGCCCGTCGTGAATACGTGCAGGTTCATGCCTGCAGCCAATTGCAAGGTGCCGCAAATGAAATCGCTGGCAGGTGTTGCGGCATAAATCAGGCCTTTTTGCTTGAGCTTTTCGCCAGGTGACAAAACGCCGGATATGGGGGCGGTACCAGATTTGACGATGGAACCCATGGCTTTTTCAACGATGTTCGACAAACCGCCTTTTTTATTACCAGGTGTGGTGTTGGCGCTACGATCGACGCCACCACGTTTCAGGTATTCGTCATACCATTCCATTTCCCTGATCATGGCTGCTGCCACGTCAGCGTTGGCTGCACGCGAAGTCAGTTGATCAATACCATCACGTACTTCGGTGACTTCAGAAAACATCACACTAGCCCCCGCTCTGACCAGCAAGTCAGTCGCAAACCCTACCGCTGGATTTGCTGTCACACCCGAAAATGCGTCACTGCCGCCACATTGCACACCCACCACCAAATCGGAAGCAGGGCAGGGTTCGCGACGACGTTGATTCAATTCTGTCAGTTGCTTTTCCGCAGTTGTCATGATCGACGCGATCATGCTCTGAAAACCTACATGTACCTGATCCTGCAGGCAGACCAGCGCAGGTTCGCCGCCATTATTGTTGCTCTGTATAGGGATACTACCCTTGGGGAAAAGCCTGCCAGGTTGCAATTTTTCGCAACCCAGGCTGACCACCATGGCCTGTCCACCAAAATTCGGGTTCAGACTGATATTGCGTACAGTACGAATGGGAATGGCAGCATTCGGCGCGTCAATTGCCACACCGCAGCCATAGGTATGTTCGAGACCAACGACGTCATCAACGTTGGGAAATTTGGGTAACAGCTCTTCTTTGATACGTTTGACAGCATGCTCAACGACACCGGCTACGCATTGCACTGTCGTGGTAATTGCCAGAATATTGCGTGTACCCACGCTGCCGTCGGCATTTTTGTAGCCAAGAAAGGTATAACCTTCCAGTGGTTCGGTTTTGGGGGCCGGACGGTTGGCAATGGGCAGGTCCACCAACTGTCTGGCGTCTGGCATCCGTATCAGTGATTCTTCAACCCAACTACCCTTGGGAATTGCTCTGACGGCAAAACCGATCGTCACGTTATAACGCAGGATGGCCTGGCCTTCCGCAATATCTGTCAGCGCCACTTTATGGCCTTGCGGCACATTTTCAAGGAGCGCTAAACCATCGGGAAAAACTGTATTGGCAAGTAGTCCGCCGTCATTGGCAACTATGGCAACGTTATCGTTGACATGCATGCGTATATATAGCGGTGGCTTGGGGCTGGAAGTACTCATTTTTTTCCCTTCTTACTTGCTTTTAGTCTTTATAGGGCTTAGGTGAAAATGCGCCAGCTGCGTTGCAATTCTTGTTCGTACTATTAGTACTGCCTTCGTCGCTGCGCCTTGCCAGGACAATTTTTACCTGAGCCCCATCTTATTTATGCACATCTTCTTTGTTCGAAAATCATTTTTGCAACATTTGGTCTAACCAAAATACGACAATCACGATCTTTTTTTCATTTTGTTTCCTGCAAGCCCATATCGCTTTACGCATCGTCTAAAAACTGCATTTTACCTATGAAAATGCAGGAGCTATGCAATCTTTATCAAGATGACGAAATACGATGCAGGTGCAGTTCTTACACTGGCAACTGTGGCGAGTATGCCACCAAATGAAAATTTTGGCTAGTCCACATTGCATATTTGGTCTGACCACATTAGAATGGCCTGACCGAAATGCTTTTTTACAGGCTTTTCATATTTCCCTGATGTAGACACGAGATGAAAAAAAATTATTCGCACGGCGAATCTGTATCTCACGAACCGCGTCTGTATCGCGTTGTGGCGGACCGGATCCAGGTTTTGATTGCCGAGGAAAATATTTTGCCTGGAGAACGCCTGCCATCCGAGCGTGATCTGGCAACAAAACTAAGTGTCAGCCGTGCCTCTTTGCGTGAAGCTTTGATTGCGCTGGAACTGGGTGGGGTAATAGAAGTACGTGGCGGCTCAGGTGTGTATGTCAGTGAGTTGCCTGAGGAGCTGCCAGATTTACCAGAAGTAGGTCCAGGTCCGTTTGAAGTGCTGTCAGCGCGCAGACTGATCGAAGCCGAAATAGCAGCCATTGCGGCAAGAGTCGCAACAGATGCAGCGATAGACGATATTTTGAAGGCAGTGCTGGAAATGGAAAGGCACCACGCCAACTATTCGAGCAATGAAAACGCGGACAGGAACTTTCACCTGTCCATCGCCAGGGCGACCGGCAATAGTGCGCTGGTCGGGACGATCGAATACCTGTGGAGTCAACGGGGCCGGCTGTGGCACAAATTAAAGGAGCATTTTCAAACTGAAGAATTACGCCAGCAAACGCTGACAGATCACAGAAATATTCTGGAAGCAATTGCTTCGCATGATCCTGCAGCGGCCAGAAAGGCGATGCGGGCACATTTAGAGAGAGTGACAAGAACTTTCTCGCGTGGATAGCAGCTAAAGCAAAGACCAACATTTGCGACTGTTACCAAAGTAAGAAAAATTTTTGACCGGCTGCGACCTCGATGATGCTTTGCATTCATCTTCGTTGCAGTGGCACAGAGCACGCGAGGTGCTCCATGTATGAGCCCACGTATGACGTGGGGGCAAGAATTTTATGTAAAAATCCGGAGGAGACTGAATAATGAAAGACACAAAGAAAAATCACAGGCCAGTATTTGTTTTGTCATCTATCGCCATGGCGGTGTTGACGATGGTTGGCCAGGCGCAGGCAGAAGATGTACAAAGGGTGGAAGTAACAGGTTCATCCATTAAGCGCCTCGCATCAGAAGCATCCCTGCCTGTCACTATGGTGACCGGGGAAGAATTAGAAAAACGTGGTATGACCACATTGGCAGATTTGATGATGTCTTTGCCAGAATCTGCTTCGTTGGCACCTTCGAATGCAGGTTCCGGTACCAATATCAATCTGCGCGGCCTCGGTGTCAATCGTACGCTGGTACTGTTGAATGGTCGTCGCCTCGCCAATGAAGCGATTGCGGATGGTTACGCCAACCTGGACGTGATCCCGATGAGTGCGATCGCCAGGGTAGAGATTTTGCGTGACGGTGCCTCTTCCATTTATGGTTCTGATGCGATCGGTGGCGTGGTTAACTTTATCACCAAGCGTTCTGTTGTTGGCAATTCTGTTTCTGCACAATATGTCAAACCGCAGCAAAGTGGCGGTGGTGATGAGCAACGTGTGAGCGCCACTGTCGGTGTCGGTGATCTGCAAAAAGATGGCTGGAATTTGTACGCAACTATCGATGCCCATCGCCGCAGCCGCTTGTTAGCCGCAGACCGGGCCGATCTCAGTACGACTGACATTTTGACCAGCATAGGTCGTGCACCCACACTGGGTAGCGGTGGCTTTGCCATGCCCGCTAACTTCACTACAGCTACCAACAAAACTGCTGTCAATCCTTATTACGCAAGTGGTTGCCAAGGTCCTTATAGCATCCAGGGTGCAAAAAATACTTGTATCTTGAATGCTGCTGCTTACGGTACAGCACTTTACGGCAATGAGCAGGTTACTTTCTATGCCAAGGGCACCAAGAAATTTGATGATGACCATTTCCTGACCGTTGATTACATGCGCGGCCAAGAATATATCCTGGGTACAAAAAACCCAACAACCAGCCTGGCTGCCAACGGTGTTAACGCCCTGTTGCCGTCCACCAGTAAATGGTATCCAGGTGGTAGCGGTGGCGTACCTGCAGTTGCTGGGTTGAAAGGCGAGCCATTGACTGTTACCTGGAGCGTCGCTGATCTGGCCGAAGCCCTTACCAAAGACATACAAGTCAATCAGCGTGTCAGCGTCAATGATGAAGGTCGCTTTGGTAACTGGGATTACAAGCTTGGCTTTGTCTACGGTAATAGCCAGCGTGACGGTTACTATGATTCCGGTTATGTCAGTGGTCCAGGTTTGTTGACAGGTATTGCCAATGGTTCACTGAATCCTTTCGGTTTGCAAGATGCTGCCGGTAAAGCATACCTGAAGAGCATTTCGGTTGACGGTGCATTGAATCGTCATTCCATCAGTACCTACACAGGTGTGGACTTGACTGCCACGAGAGAATTGATGACACTCGCCGGTGGTCCACTGACACTGGCCCTGGGTACCGATGTACATCGCGATACGACAGAAGATACCAAAACTGACATCACATCTATCGTCACTTACGCTGCGTCTGGTCCTTCTCACGGTCAGGGGGCGCGTAATGTAGCAGCGGCGTATGCTGAAATGGAAATGCCAGTTACCAAGGAATTGAACTTCAACGTAGCGGTGCGTGACGATCATTTCAGTGATTTTGGTAACACCATCAATCCTAAGGCCAGCTTCCGCTATCAGCCTATGAAGTCACTGATGTTCCGCGGTTCTGCCAATACCGGTTTCCGTGCACCGACCTTGTTTGACCGTTATGGCTATCGTGTAGCGGGAGCCAATGCCACTACCGCTGCAAAATGGGATGACCCAGTACAATGTCCTGGCGGCACGCCCGGCGTAGCTGGCACAGGTAAGGCATTGCCAGGTCTGGTAGCTTCTGCAGTGTGTAATGTGGCCTTGCCACGTCAGACTGGTAGCAACCCTGATCTGATCCCGGAAAAATCCCGTGGTTTCACACTGGGTGTTGTAACAGAGCCGGTACAAAATTTAACCGTTTCTGCTGATTACTGGCATATCGAAATGACAGACATGCTGGCGAACTTGCCAGAGCAAGTGTATTTCCTGAATCCAACCAAATATGCTGATCTGTTTGTACGTAATCCAGATGGTTCCCTGGCTTACATCAAAAACATCACCATGAACCTTGGTGGGCAAAAAGCTTCGGGTATCGACGTAGGTCTGGCTTATTCGATTCCTAAAACAGCTGTAGGTAATTTCAAGTTTGAACTGAACGGCACTTACCTGACCCAATTCGATAACCAATTGGAAAAAGATGGCGAATACATTTCCAATGTAGGTCGTTTTGGTGTGGCCAGCAACGGTACAACCAGCAGCTTGCCTATCATTACTTTCCGCTGGAAACACACTTTGACCATGTCCTGGAGCCAAGGTAACTGGGCGTCACAACTGACCCAGAACTACAACACTGGTTATCATGACCAGAACCTGGTGGCAGCGCAGTATTTCCGTGATATCGAGCCGTATCAGGTATGGAACTGGACAGGTAGCTATCGTGGTTTCAAAAACCTGGTATTGTCTGCGGGCATCACCAATCTGGCCAATGCAAGACCGCCTATCACTAACCATAGCGGTTACACCTTTGGTTATCTGAGCAGTGCTGCTAGCCCAATAGGCCGCGCGTTCAATGCACGCATGACTTATAACTTCTAAAAAAGGTTCCCCCCCACGTTAGCGCGTGGGGGGTGTGGAGTGATGATGCAAATCCCCCTTTTGAACTATATGCTTTATGTCAAGCGCAAGCAGGTTTTAGCGGCAGTGCCTGTGTTCGCTGTATTAACGGTTGATGGTCAGGACTACAGTGCCGTAGCAATGAGCAGCAAATTCGACCTGCGCTTGAGCAAACCGTTTGTCCATCCTTTGCGATTCCGCAAGCACGAATTCTCGCACACCCCGTTTGTTAAGAAAACGATACCCAGCACACTGGCCATTGTCAGTTACCGTTCGTTCAACTGATCCCTTAATGATGACGAGCAATACTTGCAGTCCCCGATTTTTGATTTTACCGACATAGAGAATGACATGAAATTATTTCCCCGTTCTATCATTGTGACCGCGATCAGCACTCTGGTATTGGGCGCGTGCAGTACTGCCGCAACTGTGGACGCTGCCGGCAGCGCTGGTAAACCGACCCGTATCATCCTGGTCGGTGACTCCACCATGGCACCCAAAAGCGGCTATGGCGATGCTTTTTGCAAGCGCTTCAAACCCGAAGTCACTTGCCTGAATCTTGCCAAAGGTGGTCGCAGTTCCAGCAGTTACCGGGCAGAAGGATCATGGGATGTCGTGCAGAATTTATTGAAAAACCACGAACAGTTCAGCCAGACGTTCGTGTTGATACAGTTTGGCCACAATGACCAACCCGGTAAGCCTGGTCGTTCTACCGATCTGGCGACAGAGTTTCCGGTGAATATAGCGCACTATGTGGATGACTTGCAGGCCGCTGGTGCGCAAGCCATTCTGGTGACACCACTGACACGCCGCAGTTTCAAAGGCACACAATTACAAAATGACCTCAGGCCATGGGCAGAGGCCAGTATGGCGGTTGCAGCCAACAAGCATGTACCGCTGCTGGACTTGAATGCAGACAGTTACCGCTCCGTACAAGCCATGGGGCAAGCCGAGGCTGACACCCTGGCAATGGAGCCACCACCGTCAGTATCTGTTCCGGTTGCGCCGGTTGCATCGCAGGCGACCGCATCAGCATCTCCAGGTGCAACCAGCACTGACCTCGCCAAAACAGAACGTGCAGGTGCTGCCCGTTCTGCATTTGACCGTACTCACTTGGGTAGCAAAGGTGCAAAGCATTTCTCCGCCATAGTTTTATCCGAATTGTTGCAGGCGGTGCCAGCACTGGATGCCGTAGTCAGCAAGGATGAGCGTCCATGAAATTCTTAAGCACCTTGCCAGTAGTGTCGACTGCTGTGCTGGCGTTGAACATGTTACCTGCAAGCGCCCAGGACAGCAGACAAGTCAGGGAACCACAAACGCCTGCGATTTGCAGCGTACTGCCAGCACAGCTTGAATCCGGCAAAGCGGAATCTATTGAAGCCAGGGCACCGGATACCCGTCGCCTGCAGGCAGCTATCGACGCCTGTCTGCCCGGTCAGGCGGTGAGGCTGACCAGCCTTAATGGCAAAGCTGCTTTTCTGTCTGGTGCCTTGCAACTGAGAAATGGAGTTTCCCTGTCGTTGGATGCAGGTGTCACTTTATTTACGTCGACCAATCCACAGGATTTTGACCGGGGTAACGGCACTTGTGGCATCAATGATGACAAGGGCAGGGGATGCAAACCTTTCATTACCGCTGATCACACAAAGGGTAGCGGTATTTACGGTGATGGCGTGATTGATGGTCAGGGTGGGGAACGTATATCAGGCAAGGAAGAGTCCTGGTGGCAGATTGCCCGGCGCGCCCAGAAAGAAGATAATCGCCAGAATGTCCCCCGATTGCTGGAGGTTAACCAGTCAGACAACTTTACACTGCACCGTATCACTCTCAGAAATTCACCTAATTTTCATGTGACATTGAATCAGGTCAATGGCTTTACTGCCTGGGGCGTGCGTATTGATACGCCTGCTACCGCAAGAAATACGGATGGTATTGATCCCATTTCTTCGCGTAACATCACCATCGCCAATAGTTTTATCCGTACTGGCGACGACAATGTCGCTATCAAGGCCGGTAATAATGGTCCGACAGAAAACATCACAATACGCAATAGTCATTTTTACTCTGGTCACGGCATGTCAATTGGCAGTGAGACCAATGGTGGCGTCAACAACGTGCTGGTGGATAATCTGAGCATGGATGGCACGACTTCTGGCCTGCGTATCAAGAGCGATGTTTCACGCGGTGGGCTAGTGCAGAATGTCAGCTATCGCAATGTTTGCATTCGCAATGTCAAAGCGCCGATAGATTTCGATACCCATTACGGAAAAAATGCCAAAGGATCGCAGATACCCCAGTACAAGGACATCAAACTGGAACATGTACAGGTATTGACACCCGGACGTATCATCCTGCAAGGCTATGATGCTGCTCATCCCATGATGTTGCGCTTGCAGGATGTGGTGATTGATATCCACAGTACCATACAGCGAGAACACGTACAGTTATTGAGCGACCATACGGTAGATGCAGCGCAATCTGGTTTCAATACAGAATCAGTCAATCCCAAACAATGTGAGCTGGCATTTGCTGCTTTTCCAGAAAATGTGGTGACGGAGAAACGACCACAGCTTGACGCAAGCACAGCGCAGCATTTTTCTTATAGTGAAGTATTGAAATACGCAGGCACGCCTGGTAACGAACAGGTGTCGCCATGGGATCCCTTGTCGGCACCAATTGCTGCCAGCCCTGACTTGATCCCTGACTATATCGTTGATGCCGGTGCCAAAGCTGACGATGTGTACACATTCAATCGTGTACAAGATGCGGTAAGTCGCGCTGTTGCTGACGCGGAAAAAAAAACAGATAAGAACAGGCGCATTTATATCCTGGTCAAGCCAGGCATCTATCGTGAACTGGTCTACGTTCCCGCGGTAGACAGCCCTGTCACGATTTATGGAACTGATGCTGAGAAAACAAAAATCAGCGCTAATCTGGATGCGGCGTTGACTGGTGCTGTTTATCAGACACGCTTTGCAAGCCAGTTCAACAAAACCCATGCCAGCATCACGGCCATGTATGAAAGCCTGAAAAACCGGCCAGAGTTGGGTACCTTTGGTACCGCCGTGTTGTGGGTTAAAAGCCGGGGTTTCGAAGCAAAGAATCTGACTATTGAAAATGCCTACAACAAGGAAGCAGGGAATGCGCGAGCTGACTGTCCTTCCGGACATTGTCCAGATGCCGGTGTCTATGCGCAAACGCAGATAGTGCATCATCAAGCATTGGCAGTGATGCTGGACGGTGCCGATAAAACGCAATTTGATGGCGTACGCATGCTAGGTTTCCAGGATACCTTGTATATGAAGTCTGGTGCGGGAGGAGAGACGGCCAGGTATTTCTTCAATCATGCCTATGTGGAAGGTGATGTCGATTTCATTTTTGGTGACGCAACCGCGTATTTTTACCAGTCCGAAATCAAAGCTTTGGGCGATCGTGGTACAGCCTATATGGCAGCACCCAACACCAATATCAACAGCAAGTATGGTTTTGTCTTTGATCATTGCCGTTTTACCCATGACGGCAGCAGCAATGCCCTTGCCGGTAAATTTCACCTGGCTCGCCAGTGGTTCCATAACGAACGCTGCACACCTTACGGTGTAGTACCTGTTCCGGGTTATGACTGCCAACTTGGTCAAGTCGATGTATATGCATCACCAACCGGTACGATCACCAAAAAAACACTGGAAACCGTGGGGAAAATGGTCGTGATGAATTCCGTCATCGGTAGCCATATCAATAAACTGCAACCCTGGTCCGACTGGAATAAATATGGCACCTTGCCATATCGCCCTGCGCAATATTCATCCGACGACTATTGGGCCAATTTGAAGGCCAGCAGGATTGACCCGGTTAAACAATTGGGCTACCCCGGACCGATCACGCCGACGCGTGTTTTTCTTGCGGAATTTAATAACACTGAAGAATGAGTCTGGTGAATCCGGCAGGCCGCACCAATAAAACACCCTAATGAACTGAGACACTATAATGAAAAAACACAATTCGCAGACACATGATCACCAGCATCCACGTCGGGATTTTATGAAAAAAATATCGTTGACAGGATTGTCGCTTGGCGCTGGTAGCGCTTTGCCAGTTGAGCAAGCGTTGGCTGCGACCTTGATAGAAGATCCTTGGTTGAAAGCCCAGGCGATTGTTGACCGTCTGTCCGTACCCTTAAAATTTCGCCAGGCAGATTTCCGGATTACCGATTTTGGTGCCGTGCCCTGTGACGTAAAAACCGTCAAGGCCTGGATCTCATTTGAAGAACAGGACAATCTGCCGACCCCGGTCGCAAATGCCAAAGATATTTACCCTGCCATCACCGAAGCAATTGCCACTTGCCATAAGGCTGGTGGGGGCCGTGTCCTTGTACCTGCTGGTAACTGGTTTTGTGCTGGCCCCATCGTTTTGTTGTCGAATGTGAATGTGCATTTGCTGTCGGGCGCACATATCTACTTCAGCAATAGGCCGGAAGACTATGCCAAATATGGCAATTTTGATTGCGGCCAGAACGGCAAGTTGACGATTTCACGCTGGCAAAGCAACGACTGTCTGAACTTTTCCCCTATGGTGTATGCCTATGCACAAGATCATATCGCACTGACTGGCGACGACTGGACCAGCATACTCGATGGCCAGGGGGGGGTCCCGTTTGATGATAGTGGGGATTGCTGGTGGACCTGGAAAGGTCGGCTCAAGACCATCAATGCAGTGGCGCAAAGTTCTACACCTAACTACAAGGCTGGCAAGCGCTCGGAAAATACAGCCAATGAACTCAATGCGACCTCATTGGAAAAAATTGCTCCACAACTCGATGAGAAACAGAGATTACATATCCAGGGGGAAGGCGATAGATGGCGCGCTGACTCGAATTTCCTGCCTGCATTGTCCGAAGCTGGTGTACCTGTCGGCAAGCGTATTTTTGGCATGGGCCATAATTTGCGGCCACCGATGATACAGTTCATCGGTTGCACCAATGTGTTGATGCAGGGTTACCAGGTCAACAATACGCCGTTTTGGCAACACCATCCTGTGCATTGCCGCAATGTGGTTATCCGAAATGTCATGGCAAAAAGCCACGGCCCCAACAGTGATGGCTTTGATCCTGAGGCCTGTGACCATGTGTTGGTTGAATCCTGCACTTTTGATTCTGGTGATGATTGCATCGCTATCAAGGCAGGTAAAAACCTGGATACCCAATACGGGCCATCACAAAACATCGTGATTCAAAATTGCACCATGCAAAGTGGTCATGGTGCCGTCACGCTGGGTAGTGAAATGGCGGGTGGCATACAGAATGTGTATGCGCAAAACCTGCTGTTTGAAAACGTACACTGGGCCAGCAATCCACTTAATACCGCAATTCGCCTGAAGACCAATATGAATCGGGGCGGCTACCTGAAAAATTTCTTTGTTCGCAATATCTCTATCCCGAATGGTGTGCAGACCAGCCCATCCTTCTATACATCCCTGCCAAATTCACCCATACATTCAAAAACCGTTGCCACGGCAGCTGGTGCAGTGATTACCTTTGACTGTGATTATGCACCAGTGAATGACAATGTCAGAACCCGGCCACCAGTGGTGGACAATGTGCATATTTCAAATGTCACAGTAGGTGACGTGACGACCAAGGCTGGCAAGTTTTCCTGTTATCAGGCAGTAGTGATCCTGGGCCCAGTGGCATCTGACTACAATGGTGAAGAGAAGAACCCCACGGTATTTCCAGTGACAAATGTGACTATTCGCGATTGCCAGTTTGGTACACCGGTGAATGCTGCCAACCCCTTGTATCTGTATAACGTCAAGGGTCTGGAATTGAAGAATGTGAAGATAGGTGACAAGCTGCACAACAGCATTCTGTCTACCTAAAAAAATGCCGCCGGGCTGGTAAAGGCTTGTCCGGCGGCATTCAAAGGCTAAGGGGTAATTGCGAAATCAGCTTATATTTTTATGGTTATATCTGATTTTTCGATTCAAATTCGAGCACTGAGTTAAGTAGAAAAAGGCGTTTCTGGCATTCCGCAAACGCCAGGCTGGACCAACAACAAACTGCCGGCCCATTGGTCATGTTCTGCTTTGCCGGCAGCGATGGATGTCACCAGCAGCGTATCCATATTGGCACCGCCAAAAGTACACATTGAAGGTTTTGTCACAGGTAACGGGATAGTCCGGTCCAGCTTGCCTGCAGGTGTAAAGCGCAGCAGGCAAGCACCGTCATTGCCACATATCCAATAACAGCCATCGACATCCATGGCTGCGCCGTCCGGGCGCCCGGCCAGTGGCTTCATGTCCATAAACACGCGCTGGCCATGTGGCACACCTGCATCCGTGTCGTAATCAAAAACCCAGATCGTCTGGCTGGCTGGATGCGAATCCGACAGATACATGGTCTTTCCATCCGGTGACCAGGCCAAACCGTTTTGCGTCAACAAATTACTGACGAAGGGTTTGGACAAGCCCTTTTTCTGTGAATAACGAAATAGCTGACCGACCGCTTTGGCAGCGACCATGTCCATGAACATGGTGCCACTCCAGAACCGGCCCTGGCGATCACAGCGACCATCATTGAAACGCATGCCCGTGGTCAGCGTGTCAGGTGCCGCCAGGCGGGTTTGCAGTGCACGCGACCCTGCACCCAGGTGCAGGTTGAAGATGCCACTTTCCATGCCGGCGATAAAATCACCGTCGTCTTTCAATGCAATGCAGGCAACCATCTCGGTTGTCTGCCATGACCGCAATGCTCCGGAACCCGCATCCAGTTTCCAGATCGTTTTCGCAGGGATATCTACCCAGTACCAGGCAGCCTGCTTTGCATGCCACATCGGGCTTTCACCTACGGTGCAGTTGATTGCCGGTATGGCTTCCAGATCCGGGAATGGAGATGAGAGTCGGATAGAATGCTGGGTCATAATGAAAGTCGATTTATAAATCAGTGATTTCTTTATGGGTAGGTACCAGGAACTTCATCAGGCACCATGCGAGCAGATAAGACACTGCACAGAAGGTAAACATGATGGTGTAACCTGTCTGTATATGTCCTAGACTACCGTAATAATCAAATAGCCAGCCACCAATTTTTGATACCAGTACGCCACCTATACCACCAGCCATACCACCTATACCAACGATGGAAGCGACGGATTTTTTCGGGAACATGTCCGATACGGTGGTGAATATGTTCGCTGACCATGCCTGGTGCGCAGATGTACCTACACCAATCAATAACACTGGTATCCATGGACCCAGGTAACCCAGTGGTTGTGCCAGCAATACTACCAGCGGGAACAAGGCAATCACCAGCATCGCCCGCATGCGACCGTCATAGGCGTTATAACCACGCTTCATGAAATAGCTGGGGAACCAGCCACCACCAATACTGCCTACCATCGTCATGCTATACAGCACCGCCAAAGGTATGACGATGTCAGTGCTCTGCATTTTGTACTGGGCTTGCAGGTATTTGGGCAACCAGAACAGGAAAAACCACCAGATACCATCCGTCATGAACTTGCCAATGACAAAAGCCCAAGTCTGTTTATACGACAACAGTTTCATCCAGGAGATTTTTTTGCCCGGTGTTTCTTCAGCAATGTTTGGCTCAGGATCTTGTGTTACGCCGCTATTGATATATGCCAATTCAGCAGCGGACAGGTACTTCTGTTTTTCTGGCTTCTCATAGAAAATACTCCAGAAAATCATCCAGATAAAGCCGATTGCGCCGATCAAAATGAAGGCGGTTTCCCAACCCCAGGTCGCTGCGATCCACGGTACGGTCAGTGGTGCCAGGATGGCGCCGATATTCGCGCCGGAATTGAAAATGCCAGTGGCAAACGAACGTTCCTGTTTAGGAAAATATTCCGCAGTGGCCTTGATGGCTGCCGGGAAGTTGCCCGCTTCACCAAAGGCCAGTACTGCGCGTGAAACCATGAAACCGGCTACAGACACCGGAACAGCAGCCAGCCCCAGTGCTGCAAAGACATTACTCACACCTTGACCTACCGAAATGGAATAGGCATGCATGATCGCACCCAGTGACCAGACTGCAATCGCTATCAGATAGGCTTTCTTGGTACCAATTTTGTCGATCAGGCGACCCGCAAATAGCATGGAAATTGCATAAATGAACTGGAATGCAGCAGTAATGTTGGCATAGTCAGTATTTGTCCAGCCAAACTCTTTAGACAGGTCAGGTGCCAACAGGCTGAGTACCTGACGATCAAGATAATTCACGGTAGTGGCAAAAAATAGCAGGGCACATATGGTCCACCGGTATTTGCCTATGGATTGCTGGCTCATCAGAGCGTCTCCTTGTAGTTGTTCATGATGGGCACATCTTGTTCGTGTGCTCGTTTATGCTTGCTTATTGCTTACTTGTTGCTAACTGAACGGGCTGACCTGCAATGCAAACGCATGCGGCCAGCCCGTTTCGACATCATGCCAAAGTCAGTTTCCCATCTATCATGCGAGTCAGTTGCAGCGGATTGTTATCTTGCAATGCTGCTGGCAACAAGTCGGCAGGAATAGCCTGATAACAAACAGGACGCAAGAAGCGGTCTATGGCCGTTGCGCCGACTGAGGTACTACGGCTGTCGGACGTGGCAGGGAAAGGTCCGCCGTGTACCATGGCATGAGCAACCTCTACACCGGTAGGGAAACCGTTGAACAAAATACGTCCGGCTTTTCTTTCCAGTCCTGGCAACAGCTTCTTCGCCAGTGCATGGTCTGCTGATGTTGCATGTACGGTAGCGGTTAATTGGCCTTCCAGCGATTCCGACACTTGCAGAACTTCATTGAAGTCTTTGCACAGGATGGCGATCGATGATGGGCCAAAGACTTCTTCTTGCAATGCTGCTGTAGTCAGGAAAGTGCTGCCACTGCAGACCGACAACACGGCTTGCGCTGCACATGGCGATTCTGCTGGCTGACCCTTGCCGACTACTGTCAGTTCGGCGATTTCTGCCAGGTGGCTGCTGCCTTTGACATAAGCCTGGTGTATGCCAGGTGTCAACATGGTAGATGCCTGCTTTTTCTCCAGTGCCTGGCCTGCCAGTTCCAGGAAACTGCGGGCAGCCGCACTATCAATGGCAATCACCAGACCTGGATTGGTACAGAACTGACCAGCGCCGAGTGTCAATGAATCGACAAAGTTTTGCGCCAGCTGAGCAGTTTGTGTTTTCAATGCATCTTCCAGCAAGAAGACAGGATTGATACTGCTCATCTCTGCGTAGACAGGAATAGGTTCTTTCCGTTGGTTGGCTGTGCGTACCAGCGCCAAACCACCTGAACGTGAACCGGTGAAGCCGACTGCCTTGATGGCTGGATGACCGACCAGTTGCTGACCAACCTGGCTACCGGCACCGACCAGCATGGAGAATACGCCTTCTGGCAGGCCGCAATCAGCGACTGCTTTTTGAATCACGCGGCCAACCAGTTCGGCTGTACCCAGATGGGCATTGTGCGCCTTGACGACAACCGGGCAACCGGCAGCCAGTGCAGATGCGGTATCGCCACCTGCAACGGAAAAAGCCAGCGGGAAATTGCTGGCACCAAATACAGCAACCGGACCCAGCGCAATTTTGCGCAGGCGCAGGTCTGGCCTTGGTGGTGCGCGTTCTGGCAGGGCAGAATCAATGGTTGCATCCAGGAAGTAGCCATCACGTACGACTTTTGCAAACAGACGCAACTGATTCACTGTACGGCCGCGCTCCCCTTCCAGACGTGCCACCGGCAGGCCGGTTTCTTGTGCGGCGCGTTCGATCAGGACAGGACCCAGATCCATGATGCCTGTAGCGATGGTTTCCAGGAACCTGGCGCGTTGCTCCAGACTGGTTTCGCGATAGGTATCAAATGCCTGCTCTGCCAGAGTGCAGGCTTGCTGCACATCTTCAGCGGTGGCGAAGCCAAATACAGGTTCGATTTGCTGGTTGGTGGATGGATCAATGGCATTGATGTTACCTGCCAGGCCAAACACCGAATTTTTACCGATAAGCATTTTGCCGGTAATTTGCATTATATTCTCCTTCTTTCCTGCATCAGATGCAGGGATATCAGCATGGTGTTAATGACGAGTCTTGCAAAACGCAAAGACGAAGCTGCGGCAGCCATGGCTGCGCAGCTTCGTCTTTATACAGCTTATTGTGGACCTTGTTTCAGAATCAGTTTGAGCAGCATTTCATCTTCTTCTGCTGTCAGGTCTGTCAATGGTGCACGTACTGGTCCAGCGCTATGACCAACCAGACGGGCGCCAGCTTTGACAATACTCACTGCATAGCCAGCTTTGCGATTGCGAATTTCCAGGTAAGGCAGGAAGAAGTCGTCAATCAGGCGATTTGTCGTGGCGTGATCATCGGCTGCAACTGCGTGATAGAAGTCCATCGCCAGTTTTGGCATGAAATTGAATACCGCAGAGGAATATACAGGAACACCCAGCGCTTTGTAAGCTGCGGCATAGACTTCAGCAGTAGGCAGTCCACCCAGGTAGCTGAAGCGGTCACCCATACGACGCCAGATGGAAACCATCAGTTCAATATCACCGATACCGTCCTTGAAACCGATCAGGTTAGGGCAACGTGCTGCCAGTTTTTCCAGAGAGTCGGCAGTCAGGCGGCAGATACCTCGGTTATACACAACCACGCCAAAATCAACACCAGCACAGACTTCTTCCACGTGACGGATCAGGCCATCCTGGCTTGCTTCAGTCAGATAATGTGGCAACAACAAGATACCGTGTGCGCCAAGGCGTTGTGCCTCTTGCGCGTAAGCGATGGCTTGACGGGTAGGGCCACCAGCACCTGCCAGGATAGGTACTTTGCCGCGGCAGGTATCAACAGCAGTACGGATCACGTCTGAGTATTCGTTGGCTGTCAGAGAAAAGAATTCGCCCGTACCACCTGCAGCAAACAGGGCGCTGGCACCATATGGAGCCAGCCATTCGAGGCGCTCTGCATAGGTTTTTGCATTGAAATCTCCTGCCGCATCAAAGTCGGTCAATGGAAAAGAAAGCAGGCCAGAGGAAAGTATCTGTTTCAGATCTTGTGGGTTCATGATGTCTCCTGAGAGTAAGGTGAAATGAGTTGAAATAAGTGCGAAATAAGGATGAAGTCGGTTTGTAAGGTATTCGTCTTGCTTAATCTTTAAATGATGCCTGCCGGTGTAGCCAGAGTTGACATATCTTCATTTGATTGCTCAGTGCGGGTTGGTGCTTCCGCCTTTGATATTGAAGATAGTAGTCAAGATGTACGTCATCGTACAACTTAAAATCAAAGACTGCAAGCATCGTTTTTATTTATTGTGATTTATTTTATTTGCGTTCCTGAGTACTGTCTTGGTACACCGGGGTGTATGGGAAAATTTTTGTCAGGCCTGCTGCAAACACTATAGATACAGTAGTTATAAGCTTGCTTCAGACACTGAATATTGGCGATTCGGTATGGCGCAGATATAAATAGGACTTCCGCAAAACCGCCCCAGCAGCGTTGCAGCTCCTGGTCGTACTAATAAAGTACTGTCTTCGTCGCTGACGGTGTAGTCGGGGTTTCAGGCAATACATTGTTTGCCGACGAAACGAAGCTCCCGTGCAAGGGAGGTTTCCTGGAAGCGATAGGTGTAGTTGGGGTTTCAGACAACATGTTGTCTGCCAACGTAACGAACCTCCCCTGCAAGGGAGGTTTCCTAAAAGCGATAGGTGTAGTCGGGGTTTCAGACAATATATTGTCTGCCGACGTAACGAACCTCCCCTGCAAGGGAGGTTTCCTGGAAGCGATAGCCTTGCTGGGACAATTTTGTGTAAGTTCTAATAAATAACGAGGATATCAGGTGGTGTGATTTTCAACATGGCTGCGAGAAGATGCTTCTTCCATGCGCAGTTGTGCCTGGCGCTGTCTTTCCATGCTATTGCTGAGGTGGGTGCGCATGGCGGCGCGTGCGGCTTCTGGATCCTTGCGCAGGATGGCGTTGTAAATGTCTTCGTGTTCGTGATTGACTCTATCTATATAGCTGCTGGTGGTGCCCAGATTCAGTGCTGCAGAATTGAGTCTTGCCCGAGGAATGATGGTGGTACCCAGGTCACTGAGGATGTCGACGAAATAGCGGTTGCCGGTGGCCTGGGCAATCAGCAGGTGAAAGCGTACATCGGCATTGACCGACTCGATATCCCTGGTTTTTTTGGTGAGGATATCGTTCAAGGCTGCTGTCAGTTCTGCCAGTTGCTCTTCTGTACGGCGTGATGCTGCCAGCCAGGCGGCTTCGGTTTCCAGACTGATCCTCAGTTCCAGTATGTCGAGCACATCCCTGACTGTGATAATGGCTTCGCGCGAAATGCCCAGTGTGCTGCTGACCGGTTCAAGGATAAAGGTGCCGATGCCATGCCGCGTCTGTACCAGCCCGGCCGCCTGCAAATGCGAGATCGCTTCGCGCACCACAGTCCGGCTGACGCCATACAATTGCATGATGGCAGATTCGGTAGGGAGTTTTTCCCCAGGTTTGAATACAGCGTTTTTGATATTGTTCGTAATGTTCTCAACCAGCCCTTGAGACAGGCTCTTGTGACGCCTTACGTTAGGGGGGGGATTGGCTATTTGCTGAGTTTCCATTGTGTCAAGCTTGACCTTACGAAGATGCACTGATTTTACATCAAGTCGTCATCATAATGTTGTATGATGACGTATCACTTATTTAAATTGCACCAATTTCGGATTATTCGTGTGATTTCCAGACGAAGTTACTATGGAGTGTCACTGCGCGACCACATCTGCCACCAAATCACTTTTCAGTATCAGGCTCGACAATTCTCCCTGCCCTAGCAAAAATACCCCTCGCCCATTGGAATAGACGATGCTGCCATCGGGGCGCATATCATACGACACCACATTACGGGCAAGTATCGTCTCTTGCCCCTGACGGTTGCGGCTGACCAGTTGCCAGGACGACGGTACCAGCGAAGGGATACCGTTGATCCGGTTTTCCTTGCGCAAGGCTTTTTCTGCGTCGATGCGTTTGCCCTTGAGTATGATTTCTTTCAGATCTGCCTGCATGGCTGGCCCGGATGCGCTGGTCAGAGGCTTGCGGCTATACATCAGCGAAAAGAAATTGAGGTAATGGAACACAGCACGTAACAGGCGGAAGGGAAACAACAGCAAGTCCTGCAAAGCTGTACCGGTGGCATAGCGTGGTGGTTCATATGGGCGGCGGATAAAATGCAGATTTCCTTGCGGGCAAACACGCGGATGCAGGTAATCAAATTGCGGGTCGTCAAGGATGGGGCTGATGGCCCCGTTCTTCATGTCCAGCATTTGTATGCTGGCATTGCCTTCGGCCAGCATCCGGCCGCTTTTATCGCGTGCTATGCCAGCGGATTGATACAGGATTTGCTTGTCTGCGCCCGGTATCCAGGCCGGAGCCGTATCCAGTGTGTCGCCTGCTGTCAATTCGCGATATTGTTCACCGTCGCTATTGAGCATGACAAGGTTGGCAATGCCAGACTTACTCATCGATGACGCTAGTATCTTGCTACTGCTGGTATCAAGATTCAGATCAGTCAGGTTCAGGTTTTGTTTGTGCAGTATGCGTATTTCAACGCCGGTTTCCGGGTTGAAGGAAAACAGGCCACCCATACCCTCATCCTTGAGGAAATACAGCATGTTCTGTTCCTGATCAAATTGCATTGAGGTGGCAATTATCTGCGCAGTATCGTCATTAAAGCGACGCATGCCACCAGAAGCTGAGACGCCAAAGCTGGTGCCTTGCTTCCATGCATGTCTTTCCTTGTGCTTTTCCATCTTGTCTATCATTTCCTGTACGTAGGGACTGTGCAACTGCTTCACCTCGCCATGGGCGGCGCGATAAAACAGCTTGCCCTCGGAAATAAAGGCAACTGCCATGCCCGCAGCATGCCGGTCCAGGTGCGCTTGCTGCGCCTGATTTTGTGGATTGAGAACCCCGGTTTCCTGACGACCTGTAGCGTTTTTCTGTTGCATCAGCAGATTGATGGTATAGGCCAAAGCCAGTAACAACACAATAATGATAAGAATGTGCACCTGATATCTCCTGCTTGATTTTATTGACTTGGTTTGGCTCTGGCCCTGAGCACGACACTGACAGTATGAGGCAACAGACCTATGCTGCCATGAAAAAAATGACAAAGCAATCACGAGATTCAAGGGGCGGGTCTGGTAACCGGACGCGCTGAACGGATTGCCGCTGGCAAGAGATGACATTTGTCATCTGTAATTGCTGACAGTTTGCTCTGATATGAGACCTAAGGTTTGGTCATACTGTTGTTCAGACGTGCAGATCGCATCGCACTATATTGACCTGGCTGCTGCCGGAAAATCTGACAGCGCCCCTTACTTTGATTGGGAAATATCATGTCTGTTAATTCTAATTCTGTCCCAACAGTTTTTGCTAATCGCCTCAAAGGTGCCATGGTGTACGCTGTCTTTGGCAGTTGCTGGCTGCTTTTATGGAATCAACGTGTCTTCCAGGGTAGCGGCTTGATTAATGCCATTATTCTCTCCACCGGAGCGGTCATTTTCTTGCTGGCGCTGAACAGGTTTCGCGGTTTCAGGCATATGTCAGAAGAAGATAATACGGCACAAAAACAAAACAGAATGCGTCGATATTATGTGATCAATGCCGTGCAGTGGATAGCTCTTCTGGTCATCATCAATGTGCTGATCAATATTGGCTTGTCTGCATGGGTGACGCCGGCCGCCATGCTGATTATTGGTTTGCATTTCTTTCCGCTGGCGACGGTCTTTGAAAATCCAGGACATAAACTCATGGGTATGGTTATTTGCGCGTTTGCACTTGTCTTTCCTTTTGTGTTGGCAGGAGGTCCGGCTGACCCCTATGCTTGTGCAGGTATGGCCTTGATACTGTGGGTAGGGGCAATACGCAATATAAGCAAGACTTTTCATTTGGTACGGACGGTGCTGTCATAGGTTGTTCAGACGTATTGCGGATGTCAACACGCCCTGGTCAGGCTGGGTAGCGCCAGGTAATAGTGAGGCTGCCCCATAAGATGTGAGGTCGGAGGGCGTTCTGAAATCAGCCTGACAGAGGCTTGAGTGCAAGCCTCTCAGTTCTTTAATGCCTGCGCAGTTTAGCGTAGCCTGCCTATGTAAGTCTGATCGACCATGGTGTTGTGGTCAGGCAGGGGCATGGGTACCTGCATGATGCTGTCGTCCTCCAGCGCGGGAGCTTTGGGGCGCAATTTCTGGGTAGAGGACAGTCTTGCCAGCAAAGGGCCTGCTGGCGGTGGCGCAACAAACAGGCCGTCTTCACCAAAGTAAATTTCTTCCAGTTTCAGGCAAATTTCGTGCAAATCTGCATTTGGCAAACCCAGTGAAAGATCCAGAATCGCACGACAATATGCCGGGTTGACACGCATATATTCAATGTCAGTCACACGGCCATTTTGCCGCCGCAAAATCACGTGCAGACGTGCCATGAGGGAAAACGCCAGATTGTCTGACATGGCGTTTTGGACTATGGTGCTGGTGCTCATAAAATATGCTCCCCGTGAAGTTCAAGATCAAGCCCTTCTCTTTCCTGCTCTTTAGTGACGCGCAAACCAACGGTAACTTTGACCAGCCATAAAATGACAGCAGTCACAGCACCTGAATAAATCACAGTGACGACGACACCAAATGCCTGAGTTGCCAGGCTGCCGTCGGCCCCGCCTATGCTCTTCAGCGCAAATACGCCGGTCAGCAAGGCCCCGACCACGCCACCGATCGCATGCACGCCAAATACATCCAGTGAATCATCGTAGCCGCCCATGGATTTGAGTGAGGTTGCACCCCAGTAACAGGCCACGCCGGCAACGGCACCAATGACCAGAGCACCCGTCAAGTCGACAAAGCCGGAG
The DNA here is from genome assembly GCF_058808955.1 of Undibacterium sp. GW821-FHT11B02. NCBI lineage: Bacteria > Pseudomonadati > Pseudomonadota > Betaproteobacteria > Burkholderiales > Oxalobacteraceae > Undibacterium > Undibacterium sp. GW821-FHT11B02. The sequence continues at coordinate 126,115 of NZ_JBXASD010000014.1, forward strand.
GCTGGCGTAATCGCCACCAGTCCAGCGACGGCACCTGAAACGATGCCAAGTACCGAAGGTTTGCCACGTCGCAGCCATTCGACAAACATCCAGGCCAGTGCCGAAGTCGCTGTCGCCACTTGTGTCACCAGCATGGCCAGGCCTGCCCGGCCATCTGCGGCACCGGCGGACCCGGCATTAAAACCAAACCAGCCCACCCACAACAGCGAAGCGCCGATGCCAGTCAATAAAAGATTGTGCGGTGGCATGGGCTCTTTGCCGAAACCAAGGCGTGGTCCGATAATCAGGGCGGCCACCAGGCCAGACACGCCTGCGTTGATATGCACCACTGTGCCACCCGCAAAGTCCAGCACGCCACGTGCCGCCAGCCAGCCCGCCGGTTCCCATACCCAATGCGCAACCGGCACATACACCAGCAATGACCATAGTGTGATGAACAGCAATAAGGCAGAAAACTTCATGCGTTCGGCAAAGGCACCGGTGATCAGGGCAGGGGTGATAATGGCAAACGTCATCTGGAACATCAGGAACACACTTTCCGGTATTGTCGGTGCCAGTTGATGCACGCTGAGTTGACCGGCTTCCTTCAAAAAGCTCACGCCATGCAACATGAATCTGTCCATGCTGCCCAGATACGGCGACCCCGCAGTAAATACCAGGCTGTAACCCAATACCACCCACAAGACAGTGACGATGCAGGTGGTTGCCAGACTATGTGCCATCGTACCCAGGGCATTTTTCTTACGCACCATACCGGTATAAAACAGGGCCAGACCGGGGATGGTCATCAACAATACCAGTGCCGTCGAGGTCAGCATCCAGGCCGTGTCACCAGCACTGATCTTGTCTGCTGCGATCATGCCTGGCTTGGTCATTACTGGTAGGGCTGCAACAGGAGTAACGGGCGTGGTAACTAGTGTAGAAGCGGTCGTAGAAGCCGGGGTTGATGTAGTCGTTGCAGTGACAGAAGCCACCGCAGGGGGCTCTGCCTGTGCATTACAGGTGCCGCTGAACAGGTACAGGCTGAAAGAGAACGAAAGTATTAAGCTGGAAAGTACGCGTATTTTCATCAAACTAGCCTTTTCAAAAAACATCGTCAATGACACACAGGTATTATTTGCGATGCAGCATTTTTCATGCCAAGGCTGATGCCGGTGGATATGAGTGAGTTGATGGCTATTTCAGGGAATTGTGTTGTTGGTGATACCAGTGGTGGCGCATGCATGCACCAAAATGTAAGCAAATATTACCGTGCGGCATGACTTTGCACGTACCAGGTGCTAAACCTCTTTTCATGTGCATAGTCATTCTTATTATTTCTTTTTGAGGAATAATGAATTCAATAATTTGACTATTCTTTACATGGATGAACTGAATTACAGTGCCTGTCATTCGCGATGCACATGCAAAGCGAAATCAAAGTCCGACGTAAACCATGAAAAGGAACACAATATGACACGCACATCCAGCAGCTTCGGTAACTTATTTGGTAACTTAGTCAGCAGACTCAAAATCATTCTCTTGTCGGCTGTGGCTTTCTTGTCACTGGCTGCAGTACCCGGTATCAGCGCAGCGGATACCGTTGCCAACAGCGTTATCGGTGCCCGTGGCTATGACCTTACTACTTTCTTTACCAGCGAAAAGCCCACCCATGGCACTGGTCATCATGTGGCAACAGTGGATGGCGTCGATTACCTGTTCGCTAGCGAAGAAAACAAAAAGACTTTCCTGGCGAATCCAGAAAAATACTTGCCCGCTTTTGGTGGTTATTGTGCTTACGGCGCATCCATAGGCAAGAAATTTGTTGCTGACCCCGATGTCTATGACATCATTGACAACAAGCTCTACTTCAACCTCGATACAAAGATCCGTGCGATCTGGTCCAAGGACATTCCTGGCAATATCGATCTTGCAAAAAATAACTGGAAAACCATCGCCAACAAGAAACCATCTGAACTCTGATTGCTTGTACCCATGAAAAACGCCGCTTTGCCTTCTAAGCAAAGCGGCGTTTTTTTTCAGATATGCAGTTTGAGGTTGTACCAAGTCCGCGTGATATTGCTCTGGTCTTCGGCTCTGGTTTTCAGCCCATATTCTGCCTCAAGCCAAAGCCTGGTCTTGAATTCGACCATATACACTTTGCTTTTTTGTCGCTATGCCGGACGCTTGTTCTGCAGCAGCAACTGCGTCCGGAACTCATACATCCCATCGAAATACACGTATTCCGGATTCTGCAGTTCAACCACTGGTGCACGCCGTATCAATTCCCCGGCCAGCGCCTGGTGCAGCTTGAAGAAGCGGCGCTCCTCCTCGCCAGTCATCGCCGAGTAGAAGTAATTCAGCGTGATATGGAAGCGGAAGCTGTCGTGGTCGGCCAGGCGGTAATTCAGTGCCTGTGCCAGCCGGTCACGCAGCTTGCGGATCTTGCGGTTTTCCGCTGCGTCCACCGGCTCGAACTGGATGTTGTACAAATTGATCTGTTGCTCTACCGGCAGCGCACGCAGACGGAACGGCAACTCGCACCCGAGATCGAAAGCCTTCAGCTTGGCCAGCCACCAGGCGTTGCAGAAGGCTTCATCGGCATCGGGTGGGATATCCGTAGGAAAGTCCAGATGCCGCGCCGGATACGAGATGCCGTTGAAGACCGTCATGTGGTAGCTGGCTGGCGGCAGCATGGCAATCCTGTGCAACATGCCGCTGCGCATCAGATCACGATGGATGTCCAGCAAGGCCATGAAGGTTTCGCTGCGCTTGTCCACATGGCAGATGATAGAGTTGCCGGGCCAGTGCGCTTCGCTGCCGTCGGGATTGAATTTCGGTGCTACTACGGCCGCCCGTGGCGTGGCGTTCACCACGCCGGCACCGAGTGCCATACCGCCCTGCAGCAATAGTGCCAAGGCGCGCCGCCGGGACCAGGTTAGCTGACCGTTTGCTTGAGCGTTCATCGTACTCACCACTGCGCTGTGATTGACGCGGCGATACTGCGACCGAAGATTGGGCGGCCCGTACTTGCCTCTGCCACGCTGAAGGCGTTGCCGGATGGCGCACGGGCGTTACCTTCGGTAAGTCCGGCGGAATTGGTCAGGTTAGAAACCGTTAATTGCAGGCTGACTCCTGGCGTCAGGCGATATTGGATTCCCAGGTCCACGGTCCGGTAGGCCGGCAAAATACTGGTATTTACAAAGTCCTGATAACTTTTTCCCACTGCGCTAAAGGTGGCATACACGCGTCCGCTCCGGCCATCAAACTTGAACATCCAGGCTGGGCTGAGCGTGGCCATGGTACGCGGCACGCGCGGGATCTGCTTGCCAGTCAGGCTGCTGGCGGACAAAGTAGTGAAGGTAACGCCGCCATCTACGTCCGGCTGTTGCCAGGTCGCTGAACCGTTCAGTTCGAACGAGCTGGAGGGCCGCCATGCCCCTTCCAGTTCCAGTCCCTTGGTCGTGGTATTGATCAGGAGTGGCTGGTTGGTGAGCACGCCGTTCGCGTCGGCGAAGTAGGTCGACGAATTCAGGTTCTTGAAATTGCTGTAGAAGCCTATCAACACCAACTGTAGTTGCGGCTGCGACAGCTTCAAACCCACTTCGGCCTGGCGCACTGGTGTCACCGGCACTGGCTGGCCGTTGGGCAAGGTGCCAGCCACGCCGTTGTTGATGTTGGCCCAGTAATCGCTCAGGCGCGGCAAGCTGTAGGCGCTGGAGTAGCGTACAAACGCGTTGAGCGGCTCGCTGATCTGGAGCAGTGAACCCGCGGTCCAGGCTGTGCCATGCTGGGTCACGCTATAGGGGACATAGCCAGTCAGGCCGGTCACGCTTTGCGCGGCCAACGGGCCGGTGCTGGAAAGGGTTTGCTTGCCGATGACGCCGCGCTCGCCGTCTTCCTGGCGTACTTCATGGCGAACGCCAATGTCGATTTGCCAATCCTTGGAGACGTGCCAGTTTTCGGACGCATAAACGGCCGAAGCCAGGCCGTGCACGCGGCCAATCAGGTCGCCGCTGCCGTAAGAGGTGAAGCCATTTTCCGTCACCATGCCGGTCGGTTGACCGGCGGCGTTCAATGCCTGGATGTCCAGCAGGTCGGCATTGTTCTTGACGTTGGTGAGGATGGTGTTACCGATCTGCCGCTGCTCCAGGCTGAAACGGCTAAGGCTCAGACCCAGCGCCACATCGTGCGTCCCAAGGTCGGCAAGGGCGAAGGACTTGCTGGCGCGCAGGTCGTTGACTGCGTTACGGATCGTGGATACGGTACTGGACCAGGTGTTGGTCATGGTCAGTCCAGCGGTGACAGCCGGATCGAACACTTGGCCGCTACCTGCATACAGGTAGCGTAGAGATGTGGTGCCAGCGAAAGCTTTTTGGGCCGCGTTCAGGTTGGCCTGGAGCAGCGCTGCGGCGTCGGATGGTGCGCCGTTCAGGAGTGCGTTGAAGCCTACCTCACCACTGGTGTAACGGGCCTTGTCACTTAGCTTCCAACCGCCCGGCAGCGTGAAATCGCCGCCTGCCGTTAACGTAGTGACTTTGGGATGAATGCCGTCGGCAAGGTCACGGTCCGCAAAGCCGTTACCACCCTGTCCGTCCAACACGCGGTAATGAATCTGGCGGAAGCTGGCCGAATCCAGGGTGCCGGTATGCGGGTCGATCAGGTTGGCCAGTGAATTGCCGTTGCGGGTATCAGTTAGTGGGATGCTGGTGTAGAAAATGGCACGGTCGTCCAGATGCTTCAGGCTGACGAACAACTTGTCGCCGCCACCCAGCAGATAGGTCGCACCAAGCTTGATCTGGCCGCCGCGGTCGGCGTTGCTGAAACCCGGGTCGCGCAAGCCATCTCCCTGGCGGAGGAAACCGCTGACGCTATACAGCAGGCGGTCGTTGACCGGGCCGGACATTGCCAGGTCGGCACGCACCTGATGCCGCTGGCCCACCGTCAACTTGGCAGAGTGGTCCGGCTCGGTTGTACCGAAGTTGGACAAGAAGTTGACCACGCCCCCAGCTGCATTATTGCTATACACCGGTGCCGTGCCACCCCGCACGATCTCGGCCCCGGCAGTACCCAGGTCAACCCGGTACAGTTCGTCGATCTGCAATTGACGCTCGAAGTTCGATTCGAACAGGGGCAGGCCATCTTCCAGCATGTCCATCAGACGGAAGCCAGAAAACGGCAGACCCCGGATCACCACGTTCTCGCCGCCGCCCTGGCCGCCAGAGTTCTCTACCTTGATGCCGGGGACAGATTTTAGCAAGTCGACCGTACTCTTGGGATCCTTGCGCTGGATTTCCGCCTCGCCGATGGTGGAGATGGCGTACGGCGTCTCGAACTTCTTCTTGCGACCGGACGTGCCGGTCACGACGACTTGCTGCTGAGCGGCTTCGGGCCTGTCTTGCGACACCGGTTGATCTGGCGCCGGCGCATCGGCCGCCTGGACATTGATACTGATTGCTCCGAGCAGGAGCATGGATATTGCGCTACGGTCTCTTTGTTTATTCTTCACCACGGATTTCCTCGACTGGGCTGGTTGTTGTGATTACCGGACTAGACCGGATTGCAGCGGAGTATAGGGGGCGCACTTGGTGCCGTGAGGCGTTTCACGGTGAAGTTTCCCGGTGAAACCGAGGAGAAATCAGCCCTGGTGCACGTGAAAACCAAGGATGTGTACGTCGGTGCTGCCGTTTGCCTGCAGCACGCACTGGAGCAGGATTTCGAAGCTGCCGACGGAACCATCCGTCAGCGTGGCCCGCTTCAGCAAGGGTGTCAGCCGGGCCGGATCAACCAGAAATTCAATGGCAGCCTCCGTCCCCGCCGAGGTGGTGCCGCCGATCAGCAGTGCATGCCCGTCACCGCCCAGCCCTCGGGTGTAAGCAATGGTGGCAAAACCGCGTCGTTGTGGATCGTCGGTCTTGAAGGCGTACCCCGGTGCTTCCCCACTTTGGGGGTGGTCGTTCAGGATCAGGAACTGGTCTGGCAACTGAGGATTCCAGTCGATATGGAAATCCAGCTGGCTGCGGTACAGCGCCCACCACGGATTGGCCTGCGCCACCCCGAGTAGGATTACATTGGCTCGTTTCAGGTCGCCAAGCTGGAGATCGCGCGCGAAGCGCAGATGCAAGCGTTGGGGGGCTGCGACGGCACGCTTGCCCAGTTCCGCAGCCAGTTGGACCGAGGACATGCCGGTATAGCGGCGGGCACGGAAATGTTCTGCATGGCCTGAATCAGGAGAAACCAAGGGCTCGCCCACCCGCTTGGCCGCATAAGCCTCAAGGCTTACCTGGCTGCGGGTTTCCAACTGGTACAGTACCAGTCCCGCGTCAGACACTACCAGCAGGGCATCGCGGTCAGCTGGCAGCAGTGCGGTCCAGAATGTGGCAATGTCAGACTGGCCACGCTGGCCTAACCAGGCCGTTGCACCCGCCAGCACTGCCAACGCCAGCAACGCAGCGATGCCCAGCGTCAACCTGCGGTCATGTCTGGGTGGAGTTGGTTCAGGGGGCGACGCTGTGGTGGGATGTTCCGGCGACAGGGCCACCTCTTCTTCGGCCTGCGGCGGCACCGCAGTGGCCAGGACGAACACGGGAACGTAGGTGCCGCGTGGGATCGCGATGCGCAGCGCATCCGCGCTCCCTTCTTCGGCATAGTATTGGGCCAGACGCTGGCGCAGCAATCGCGCCGTAGTGCGTACGATGGTGTCGTCGGCGGGATTGTAGTGTTCAGGTCGGCCGAACACGGCCACGCCGATATGCTGTTCGCACAGCACCACCGCTTGCCCCTCCACGGTCGTGACGCAGACATAGCGCAGGAACGACGACAGCCGCGCGCTTTTGGCAAAAGTCTGGCTGGCAAGTACACGGGCCAGCGCATCCAGGCAAGCATCACGCGGCTGGGGCGGTGTCAGGCCGCTTTCAAAGAGGCTGTTTTTTTCCTGCGCCTGGGTCACCACATTCATCCCCATCAATAATTGTAGCTTGCCAGTATAGGCGTATTCCACTGACAGTAGCCACCCGTTCCAGGTTGCATCGTGCAGCAGGGCGTTTACCTATGAAAAAAGCCGCTTTGCTCAAAAGGCAAGACGGCTTTTTGTATTCAGATCAGCAACTTATGCCGGCAACTTATACTGGCAAGGCAATCTGGTGGTCGACACTGAATTGATAATCCCGGAACACATGCTCCGCACTCAGCATTTGATAGCTACCATCCGGCAATTTGCGGGTCGTGTCTTTCAGGCGATAAGTCATTTGCCCACAAGTCCAGCAATTGAAATTGCGCATATGGGTACACAGACAAGTCTTGTCCATGACCGACACTTTTTTGGCGTCGGGGTGGGCTGCCACTTCACGGTTATACGAAGTGATGTAAGCGCAGTTGCCATTACCATCCAGCAGATAACCATAGGATTCGCAACCTGGTCGTATGCCATCGCCTATTGCTGGTGTGTTCTTTAACATACGCATAGGATAGCCGGTGGGCGAGATATTATTGACTTCGATATCGTCTTCGCTGGCTTTGAAATATTCCTGTTTGACCTTGGCAGGCAAACCGCATTCATTGGTGACCGTGAAGCGTGTCGCCACTTGCACAGCAGATGCTCCGTTTTCCAGGAAGGACACGGCGTCACTGCCTGTGAAAATGCCCCCGGCGGCAACCAGGGGGATATCCAGGTTTTCTGCCTTCAGGTACTGGACGATTTCAGCAATGATGGTCTGCAAATCGTACTCAGCCCAATCCATACCAAAACCCAGATGGCCGCCAGCCAGAGGACCTTCGACGATTACGTAGTCAGGCAGGCGGTTCAGGCGGGAATTTTTGCGCAGGAATAATTGCAGCGCGCGTAGCGAAGATACGATGATGCCCAGTTTCGCGTCACGGAAGCGTGGGTGATCAGCGATCAGACCAAAGGAACCCAGATGCAGACCCGCACTCATGGTGATGCCGTCAATGCCTGCATCCAGTGAAGATTCCAGGCGAACCTTCAAGGTTTCGCGCGGGGCATTCATGGTCAGCTTTTCCATGCAATTGACAAAGATCATGCCCTTGCCCTGTTTGGCTTCCATGGTCTTGCCGACGTGCAGGCGGGTTGCTTCTGCCAGTTGATCCAGATTGAACTTGATGTCTGTCTTGTCGGAGTTATCGATATTGTATTTGTAAAATTTGGTCTTTTCCTTGACAAAACTGGTGTCAAAACGACGGTCAGACACATCCTGGACCATGGCATCAGAAATATGGCCGACTCCACCGAGACGTGCAGCAACCAGAGCCAGTTCAGCAGTGGAAATATCGACGCCCATACCACCGATCATAATAGGAACCAGCTCATCTTTGCCCAGTTTCAGGCGGAAATCATCTACACGTTTCATTGTTATCCTTGACACATTTTGCTCAAAAGTAAATCACTCGACGCACCTACTGCCAAACCATATTGCTTGTTTGTTACATATTTATGCTTACTCTGGGCTGCAATCCAGAAGACGAACGAGATTGTAAGCCAGCCCTAGCCCGTACAGGTGAAATTATATTCTGTACAGCGCTTAATTTCCTTGGTGTATGGCCTATTTATTATTTTGCCAACGTAATTTAGCCCAGGCGGCATGTTGACTGGCATTCAGGAAGGTCCAGGCGACCAGACGACTCTCTTTGTTACCTTGGCTCATGATAATGGTTTTTTGATTGCAGACCTTGACCTGCTTCAAGGCCGCATGGATTGCAAGTAAATTGGCTGACTTTGAAACCAGGGTGGAAAACCACAAAATTTTTGTGGGTATAGTGGCACTTTCTGTGATCATTTTCTTGATAAACGCTAGTTCGCCGCCTTCACACCAGAGTTCTGCATCGTGGCCGCTGAAGTTCAATATTGGTATAGTCTGGTCCGAGTTGCCGGTTTTCTTCAGGTTTTCCCATTTACGTACGCTGCCTGCTTGTGCCTCTTCTGCGGAAGCATGAAATGGGGGATTGCTCAGACTGACGTCAAACCATTCATCGTCAGCGATGATGCCCTTGAACAAGGCTTGCGCATTCGCCTGATGACGCAGTTGTATTTGCGAGCGCAAGTCAGGATTGTGGTCGAGTATGTGCTGGGCATTCGCCAACGAAGCTGCATTGATATCGCTGGCACAAAATGACCAGCCATATTCACTCCACCCCAGCAAAGGGTAAATGCAGCTGGCGCCGGTGCCTATATCCAAGGCAAGCACCTGCCTGCCCTTGGGGATACGTCCCTGATTGCTTTCCGCCAGCAAGTCAGCCAGGTAATGCAGATAATCAGCCCTGCCAGGTACGGGTGGACAAAGATTTTCCGGTGGAATATCCCAGTCACGCACACCATAGCTGCTTTGCAGCAAGGCCTTGTTGAGCAACTTGACTGCCAACGGGTCCGCAAAATTGATGGTGGTTTCACCCAGAGGATTTTTTATTTGCAACTGCGCCAGTGCCGGTTCTGCCTTTGTCAGGGCAGGGAAGTCATAGCGGCCATGATGGCGATTGCGTGGATGCAGTAATTGCACGGCAGTCGGATTTCTTTTTTTCTTGCTGTTCTTGTTGTTCATAAAGCCTGGTCCACAAATTTGCAATGCCTGACTGTATTCAGGCAGGATGCCGGACCTGCATTGTCCCATGAAGGGCGAACAGCCGTTTGCTACAAATCGGGCATCATTTATATGAAGCAATTATTGCGTGCCATACAGAGCAGATAGATTTGTTTGCCTGTGGTGAGGTTGTAAAATTCCGTAAGTGTTTTATTTATTTTGAAACACTATTGCTAAAATCTGCCCACCCAAACTTAAACCCCGCAGGTTCCATTGCAGCGTATGCTCGTACAAACGCCTGATGCGACTCCAAATCTCTGGATATATCAGTTATAACCTGTTGGTCGTGGTGATTGAGCGCCTTGAACATCTTATTGAAAGGTATAAGAAATGAAGAAAATCGCTATCGTCGGTAGCCTGTCTGCCGTTGCCGTCTTGTCAGCCTGCTCTACCGCACCCGTCAAGCATACAGCGGCACCCGTTGCACCTCCTGCACAGGTAGTCAGCGTACCTGCCAATTTGAAAGCGCCAGCCGGCGAAGTGTTGGCATTTCAAATGGCAGCAACGGGCGTGCAGATTTATGACTGCAAGGCTAATAAAGCTGGCCCCAAAAAATTTGAATGGGTATTCCGCGCCCCTTTGGCTGAACTGTATGCCAATCACGACAGTACCAGTGTGAAGCTGGGTAAGCATTATGAAGGCCCAACCTGGGAAGCGAATGACGGCAGTAAAGTTGTTGCAGAAGTCGTCGCCAAAAGTGAAAGTCTGGATAGCAATGCCATTCCCTGGTTATTGTTGAAAGCCAAATCAAGCTCAAACACAGGGACATTTGCCAATATCACCAGCGTACAGCGCGTGGTAACCGTAGGTGGCAAAGCACCGTTGACTGGCTGCTCGGATTTTCAGTTGGGAGCAGAAACACGCACACCTTATAAAGCGACTTACTATTTCTTTAAGGTAAATTGATTGCAATATGGCTGGGTGGCTTTGATGCCATATTGCATTAACTGAAAAAAATAGCTGTCGTTCAGTTGTTATTGCCGGGGCGATATGGAAGCACTTCTATGCAGTGGCAGTGTGCAAGCTCATGCTTGAAGAAGGGGAGATAGTCAAACCACTATTCTCCCTTTTTCATTGCCCGGGAAAGCAATGTATTGGTCAAAAAATGCCACTTTGGCGCGGCTATGGCAATTCAAAGCGATAACCTACGCCATAGACGGAATGCAGACATTCATTGCCAGGCAATTTGCCCTGTATCTTTTTGCGTATATTCTTGATATGCGTATCTACGGTCCTGTCATTGATATCGCGCTGGTCTTCATGCGCAAAGTCCAGCAATTGCTGACGCGAAAATACCCGTTCAGGATGACTGATGAATTCGCTCAGCAGACGGAATTCTACCGGTGTCAGATTCAAAGGCTGGCTATCGACCAGTACGCGTAATTGCTGCTTATCAATCAAAAACCGGGACGATCCCGCTGAGGGCGGGTTACCTTTGCTGCGGCGCAAATGGACTTTTGTACGCGCCACCACCTCACGCGGACTGAAGGGTTTGCAGACGTAATCGTCGGCTCCTGTATCAAGGCCGAGCAGGCGGTCAACTTCTTCTACCCTGGCGGTCAGCATGATGATGGGGACCTGGCTGAACTGGCGTACTTCCCGGCAGATACTGATGCCATCAAGTTCAGGCAGCATCAGATCCAGCAAGATCAGATCAGGCAGCGATTGCCTGATCTGTGCCAGCGCCAGCCTGCCATTTACCTCATGACTGACCCTATAACCAGCAGCCAGCAAATAATCCTTGAGCAGGGCGGCGATTTTTTGGTCATCTTCAACCACGAATATGTGGGCACCGGTATCCATGCTGGTTTCCTATGGCGTTCTGATATGCGGCAATTGTACGAGCATTTTGACGCCGCCCAGTTGTGAAGGGGTGGCGCTGATGCGCCCTCCATGAGCTTCAACAATCACTTTGCAGATAGCCAGGCCCAGGCCGCTGCCGCCGCTGGCACGGCTACGCGCATTGTCTGCACGGTACAGACGATCAAAAAGCAAAGCGTGGCTGGCATCAGGAACGCCAGGAGCACTGTCTTCCAGACTCAGTTCCAGCAATGGTCCATTGCGTGTCAGCGTACACAAGATAACGCCGCCACTGTCCGTATAACGGATGCTGTTTTCCAGCAAATTGCCGATCACCTGGGTCAGCCTGCTGCTATCGGCATTGATCCAGGTTGGCATATCGCCAAGGTGACTTTCAAGGCGCAAGCCTGCCTGTTGCGTACGCAATTCAAAGCGTTGCAACATGTCCTGCAACAAGGGACGTAGCTCCATGGCTTGAAAATGATAATACAGGTCACCGGTATCGGCCAGGGTCAATTGCCGTATGTCGTCAACCAGTTTGTTCAAGTGGCGTACTTCTGCATGCAGGGATTCCAGCGCTGCCGGCGATATCGTGCGAACGCCATCAAGCAGGGCCTCTACCTCACCCTGGATGACAGTCAGCGGGGTTCGTAATTCATGCGAGATATCGGCCAGCATCTTGTTTCTTTGCGCTTCATTTCTTTCCAGGTTTTGCGCCATGATATTGATATCACTGGCCAGGTCAGCCAGTTCATCCTGACTGATGATTTCTGCCCTGGCATCAAGCTTGCCTTTGGAAATTCTGGCCGTGACATGATGCAAAGATTTCAGGGGGCGTAATAAATGTCTGGCCAACCAAAGGGAAAACACCAGTGATACCAGGATAAGTGCCAATGCCAGCCATAAGGTTTGTCGTATTTGCACAGTGACAAAATCCATGGCACTGGCGTTCGAGATTTGTCGTAGAGGAGCCAGCCGGATACTACCTACCCTTTGATCACCCAGCATAATGGCCTGTACGCTGCCGCCTGGCGCATCACCCGGGCCTATGAGTGCATTGCCATCCTTGTCTAGCAGGGACAATCTTTGTCCAAAACCCATGGGATCTATGGGGGGTCTCTGTTCTGGCGGCACATCACGTGGTGGCCTGTCCTGTGAGCGCGGGGGCGGAGGGGGGCGCTGATCTTCTTCTTCCCCAGCTTGTTGACGCCTTCGCGGCGGGGGCGGCGGAGCATCTTCGTTTTCCGGGTGAGGTTTGTTGCGTATCTGATCGAGCATATCGCGCATGGGACGGCGATTTGCCTGAAAACGATCAAAATTGCCATATTGACGATAGTCTTCTGCCAGCAATTTGCTAAGTCTGACCAGGTCTTGCCGTTCCAGATCACTCAGATAGGCAATAAAACCGCTCTTCAGGTTTTGACTGGTTACCCAGGCCAGGGTGCCTATGCTGATAATCACAATGGCGGTAATCGCTACTGCCAATTTGCGGGCTATGGTGAGACGCATGCTGTAAGAACCTTGCTGAGAATGGTATCAATTTGCCATATTGCCAGCCAATTATGGAGCAATCATGGAGTAAACACGAAGTTCTGCAAATAAATATTTTTGTTTTGCTACATTCAAAAAAATCTCATTGTCTTCATTTTTTCTCCATATTCGATCTTCATCCTGTCTCCAGTCTCGGAACTTCGTGCAGCGAATGCCAAGCTTCTTGAGTAAAAAAATTAAACTCGACGGAGGACTACAAATGAGATCACATACAAAATTAATTTCGCATGGCTTTCATCGCAGGGCGCAAATATCCATTGCCGTACTGATGCTATTGAGTCTGGGCGCATGCGGTGGTGATGCCGGTACAGCCAGTACAGCATCGGACACAAATCCTCAGGCCGCACCCTCTGTCAGCACAGCATCAGTGCCTGCTGCGCCAGCACCAACGGCACCATCTGAGCAGCCTTCGCTTGTACCTATCGCCAATAGTGAAGGATCTGCATTGACAGTATCCACGGTTGGCACCATAGATAAAAATAATGCCTTCTTCAAAGCTTTTGGTAATGGCCGCAGTTGCGCCAGCTGTCATCAGGAAAGTCAGGGCTGGAGTATGCGCCCGGATATTTTGCAGGAAAGATTCACACAAACTAATGGCGGTGATCCGGTTTTCAGTGCAAATGATGGAGCAAATTCCCCCAATGCTCTGGTTCTGACCATAGATCAAAAGCGCCTGGCGTATAGCATGCTGTTGACCAAGGGGCTCATCAGAGTAGGATTGGCTATTCCTGCCGATGCAGAATTCACTCTGGTCAAAGTCGATGATCCATATGCATATGCCAGTGCCAAAGAGCTGTCTCTGTTCCGTCGTCCTCTGCCCACAACAAATCTGAAATTCCTCAGCACAGTGATGTGGGACGCTCGCGAAACCTTCACCGACGCACTATCCAATGTATGCATACGTAATAGTCGTCCTTTACAATGCTTCGCCACTACGGATTTTGATTTGCTTCATCAGTCAAACAGTGCTGTCACTGGCCATGCGCAGGCAGCGCAGGGGCTGACTGCGGCTGAACAGCGCAGCATCGTTGATTTTGAAAAGACTTTAATCACGGCGCAGGTCAGTAGTCTGACTGCGGGCAGCTTGACCGATGCTGGTGCCAAAGGCGGTCCGCTGGAACTGGCAAAAAATAATTTCTATTTCGGTATCAATGACATTGATGCGGGTGACTATATTACTGGCGCGCCATTTGACCGCAATGTCATGAACATGTTTACAGCCTGGCGCGGTCTTGACAGACCGGTTTCGCCAAATCCACCAGTTCAGGGGCGTGCACCGCAGCCACCTCAGTCACCTCAGGCACCTCAGGCACCTACGGCCATCAATATTGCCAGGGCCTCTATCGCAAGGGGAGAGCAGATTTTCAATAACAAACCCTTTAATGTCACAGGTGTCGCTGGTTTCAATGGCGAGTTGCGTGTGGCTTTGCAAAGGGCGACCTGTACCAGTTGCCATAGTGTAGGTAATGTCGGTTCACATTCAGTGCCTCGGTTGTTTAATACCGGCGTATCGGACGCGAGCCTGCGTACACCAGACATGCCCTTGTATACGTTGAAGAATAAGCTGACCGGTGAAATCATGGAAACCACAGATCCAGGCAAGGCCATGAATACAGGTAAATGGCAGGACATTGGTCGCTTTAAAGTACCCAGCCTGCGTGCTATCGAAGCCCGCTCACCTTACTTTCACAACGGTAGCATGGTCGAGTTGACCGATGTTGTGAAGTTCTATGACAAGCGTTTCAATATAGGTTTGACGCCGCAGGAGATTGTCGATCTGACCGAGTTTTTGAAGGTACTCTGAGACAGTTTGTCAGATGTAAAAAGAGCAGACCTTGAGTCTGCTCTTTTGTCTTCAGGCCAGGAGCTGCAATGCAGCCGGTATGGTTTTGTGCAAGCCCCAAATTAACCGGCGTAGAAGCAGCGTCCACACACGTGTTGATAGCGCTCATTGCCACCAATATCAATTTGCTCGCCAGTTTTCATGCGCTTGCCATTTGCATCGACGCGAATATTCATCGTGGCTTTTTTCCCGCAGCCACAGATATTTTTCAGTTCTTCTATGTCATCGGCCAACGCCAGCAGATAAGTGGAACCGGTAAATGGTTCGCCCAGAAAATCACTGCGCAAGCCATAACAGATCACTGGTACACCACGCACTTGCGCCAATTGATGTAATTGCCTGACCTGATCCGCAGACAGAAATTGTGCTTCATCCACCAGCACGCAACTGACCTTGGGTGCTTCTGCCAAAAAATCAAAATGTGCATCGAAGACTTCAGCCTGTCTTTGCGGCCCCAGACGTGAAGTGACTTTCCCCGGGCCATAGCGATTATCAATGGCTGCAGTGTACAGGCGGACTTTTTGCCCCTGTTCTTCATAGTTGTGGGCCACCTGCAAAAGGGCAGTCGATTTTCCTGCGTTCATTGCTGAATATCTGAAGTAGAGCTTGGCCATACATGTTTCCTGTCGGTTCCTTAAAACTGTTGCAAGTGTTGCTGGTAAGAACAGTCGGGTTGTTGTTGATTTTATTGAAGCAAAAAAATTTGATAAAAATTTTATTTCAGGGTCTTGAAACTCTTTGGCTCAGCGCCATTTTCTACTCAGCAGATGCTCGAACGTGAGGTTTGCTAAAGCAGTCCGAAAGTAACAGTTTCAAAAAAAGAGTTTCCAAACATTTAATTTATATCGCTTCAATTTAAAAGGATATTATCATGCGCAATTTTGACTTCGCTCCTCTGTACCGTTCCGCTATTGGTTTTGACCGCCTCGCCCAGTTATTTGATGATGCTCAACGTGCTGAAACCGCACCCAGCTATCCCCCCTACAATATCGAACTGATTGCAGAAGATAAATATGCAATCACCATGGCAGTCGCAGGCTTTGACCGCAGCGAAATTGATATCGAGTCCGAACGCGACACTCTGAAAATCGTAGGTCGTCGTCAAAAAGCCGAAGGTACACGCAACTTCCTGCACCGTGGCATTGCATCACGTGATTTCGAACACCGTTTCCGCCTTGCTGATCACGTCAAAGTCGTCAGTGCCCGCCTGGACAATGGCTTACTGAACATCGAACTGGTGCGTGAAATTCCAGAAGCACACAAGCCACGCCGCATCCTGATTGATGGCGATAATCTGCAACTGGTAGGCGCACAAAATCCGTTACAGCGTCAGGTCGCTTAAGTAACAAATAAAAAAATGGCCCATGAGGTTACATGGGCCAGGTTTCCAAAAATGAAGTAAAAAAGCATGGACAAGCCCATGCTTTTTTATTTTTCAGTTCTTGTGCGAGTTCTGTACGAGTCGGTCTTGTTTGATCTTATCAACATGCCTTGCCTGGTAGTGCAAAGCGTGTGGATTATTTCGCCTGGTAAGCTGTGCTTTGCTGCAGCTTGATTTTTGCAATTGCCAGGTTGGCTTCTGCTTGCAGATAAGCTTGATAAAGCTCGTCGGCATTGCGTTGGGCATTCAATAGTTCCAGCATGGAGGCGGCACCTTTACGGTAGCTGGTGCGTACGCCTTGCAGCAAGCGTTCTGAATCATCCAGTACGTGGTCCTTATAATTTTTAATATTTTGCAAAGCTGCCTGATATTGCAGATAATTTCCCCTTACCTCGGTTTCTGCCTTCATCAGGCTTGAACGCAATTGTAGTTGTGCCTGCGTCAACGCTGACTGAGCCTGGCTCAATTCCCCACTTTGCGTGCGTGAAAAAGGGATGGGGATCGTGACCGTCAGGCTGAGTGAGTTAGAACGTTCTGCCGGCGAATTGGTTACGGTGCCACTCGCATTTTGTATGGCATTCACCTTGGGCGTATTTTTAATACCAAGATTGACCACAGGATCAATCCAGCGGTTCGCTCTCGCCAGTTCTATATTGTCTTTGGCATTGTCGCTGGCGGACCTTGCCAGTTGTATGTCTTCCCGCTTTTCCAAAGCTTGTCGGGTCAAGGTGGCCAGGTCTGTCGTCATATCATCCTGGTTCCCGCTGCAATCCATTTTCATGTCTGTAAAAAGTTCATGAAAATTCCTTCCCAGAAAATTCGATAAGACTGCTTCAGCGTTGATCGTATCTGCGCGGGCGCTAATGACATCCATGGCAAAGCGATCGGCCTCAACTTTTGATTGCACCAATTCCAGTTTGCCTATGTCACCGGTTTTAAAGCGTGTTTCATTCATCTTCACGATATCGCGCATGGCGTTCAGGCTGGCTTCCCTGCGAGTCAATGACATCGAAGAACGGCAAGCTTCAATGAACCCATTGGAGGCATCACTCAGTAGCTGCCGCCTGTATGCCGCGACCGTTGCTTCTGTCATACGTACATTGCTTTCGGCTGCCTGAATCCGTGCGCCTCTTTTGTTTGCCGTTTCCAGGGTAAGGGCTATGCCTGCAATCGAGGTTGTGGCGGTATTGGGTTTGTTTGGCCCATACAATTCTTTTGAGTCAATACCTGCTGTCAGTTGCGGGTCTGGCCTTACACCTGCTATGGAAATACCTGCTTTTGCGCTGGATATGGATTCTTTCTGCGTTTGTAAATCCAGGCTGTTGTTTTCTACTGCGGCCAGATATTGCTGCAGGCTGACGGTATTTGTTTGTGCATACGCAGGTGACTGCAATAGCAGCAGGCAGGACATAAGCGGCAACACACGTGGCATAACATGATGTAACTGAATCTGAAATCTTTGCATGATCATTCCTTAAACTGCATTTGCCGCACTTGCATCAGTTTGAGTTGCGGCTTTATTGTTTTTGTTTTCCATATATTTTTCTATCAGGTAGTACAAACCTGGTAACCATAGCAAAGTCAGTCCGGTTGAAGTAATTAACCCTCCCACCACTACGGTAGCCAGTGGACGCTGCACATCACTGCCAAGACCATGTGCAATTGCCGCTGGCAGCAAGCCAAGAGCAGCAACCGTTGCTGTCATCAGTACGGGGCGGAAACGTTCACGCGCCCCTTGAAGAACGACATCCTGCAGCGATAATTTTCCTTCAGCACGCAAACGGTTGAGATTTGATACCATCAAAATTCCATCCATCACTGCAACGCCGAACAGGGCGATAAAGCCGACTGCACTGGATACATTCAAAGTCATGCCGCGCAAGTGCAGGGCACATAAGCCACCTATCGCTCCCAATGGTACGGCCATCAATATCAATGCCGGTTGGCGCAGGTTCCTGAATTGCCCGAACAGCAAAACAAACATCAATGCCACGACGACGGGTAAAATCACCGCCAGTCTGGCCTGGGCACGCTGCTGGTTTTCAAACTGGCCACCCCAGGTGATCTGGAATTTGGAATGATCGTAGTTGACTTTGGATTCCACCTGTTCCTTGGCATCATCCAGGAAAGAAGCAAGGTCCCGACCTTTCAAGCCGAGTCCGACTGTCAGATGACGCTTGCCCATTTCCCGTGTGATGGTGCTTTCACCATCATCCAGACGGATGCTGGCCACTTGCGCCAGTGGGATCTTGGCACCATTTGATGATGTCAGCATCAGGCTTGCCAGTGCGTCCGGCGTGTTGCGGGATTCTTTATTGAAACGCACCCCTATGTCATAGTGGCGTTCATCAATATACAACTGGGCTACTGGTTTTCCGCCTATTCCTGTCCCTATCAAATCTGCAATGTCAGCGACATTAATACCGTACCTGGCGGAAGCTGCACGGTCCACCTCGATACGGATTTGAGGCAAGGGAGGTTCCTGTTCGATAATGACATTTTCTGCGCCAGGTACAGCTTTAAGCGTGTTTTCCACTTCCTTGGCAATACGGCGTGATTCCTTGAAATCATTGCCATAGACTTTGGCTACCAGGTCACTATGGGCACCCGCAAGCTTGTCCAGCACACCATCTATCATGGGTTGGGTGAAGCCGACGTGGATGCCTGGTAGCTGTTCAAACCGCTGGGCCATTTTTTCTATGAGTTCCTGTTTGCTCCAGCCTGATTTCCAGGTGTCATACGGATGCAGGGTGACGCTGACCTCGATGTGGGATGGTGTCCACGGATCTGTGCCTTCGTCGTTACGCCCCAGTTGTGTCACGATGGCCGACACTTCCTTGAACTCCATGGTCGCCTTCCTGAGCTCGTCGGACATACTGCTGGCCTTTTCCAGCGAAACACCGGGCGGCAAGGTGACCTGTAGCCAGATCGAACCCTCATCGAGAGTCGGTAAAAAATCGCGGCCTATACTGCCTCCCAGACTCACGACTGCAGCAAATGCAAACACAAAGGCACTGATCGTTAATCGGGGTGAGTTGACTATTTTTGCCAGTACAGGTTTATAGATGGAGGCGAATTTTTCCAGAACGGGGTTATGAAACACCTTGCGCGGTTTTTTATAGGCCTGATAAGCCAGCCCTGGTATCAGGACCAGCGAGACAACCAATGCACCAAACAGCGCAAAGCCAATCGCAAATGCCATGGGTGAAAATAATTTGTACTCAATGCGCTGAAACATGAACAGCGGCAGATAAGCGGTGATGATGACGATCATCCCAAAAAAGATGGGTTTGCTGACTTGCAGTGCCGCCGTCATGACGTCTTTTGCAGTCAGGGGTTTACCGCCGTCATCTTCAAACTTGCGCAGTATCTGTTCCATGACAACAATCGCACCATCCACCACGATACCGAAATCTATTGATCCCAGCGACAGCAAATTGGCCGGGATCTTGAAGTGGTGCATGAAAATGAAAGCGGTTAGCAAAGACATGGGAATCGTCACTGCAACGATCAGCGCTGCACGCGGACTACCCAGGAAAAGCAGCAGCACCAACGTCACCAGGAACATGCCTTCCAGCAGGGTTTTTCCGACCGTATGCAGAGTCGCTTCCACCAGCATGGTGCGGTCCAGGTAAGGCACCACCTTGACATCTTTGGGCAGGACGTTGTCATTCAAATCTTGCACTGCCGCATGTACACCTTCTAATACCTTGGATGGATTCTGGCCCTTGAGCAGTAAAGTAATGCCTTCTACCGCGTCCGGGTTTTCATTTTTCCCGAGTATGCCGCTACGTTCCTGGTTACCCAGCTTCACTTCACCGAGGTCTTTCAGCAAGACAGGTACACCATTTTTTTGGGTGATCATGATGTTGCCCAGATCATCCAGCCCACTGATAAGACCAATACCTCGCACGACAAAACCTTGTTGCCCGCGCGTCAGGATGCTACCACCGGCGCTGGCGTTATTGGCGTTGATAGCTTGCGTGATTTGCGACAGACTCAGGTTATATTTGCTCAGTTTTTCAGGGTCAAATTCCAGCAGGAACTGTGTAGTGATACCGCCAAAATTGGTGACATCGGCAACCCCCGCTACCTGTTTAAGGCGTGGGATAACCTTCCAGAACTGGAGTTCGGATAATTCACGCAGATCACGGGTTTTGGATTCCAGTGTATAGCGATATATTTCACCTATGGGTGAGGTCAGGGGGTCAAGGCCAGGTTGGGCACCATAGGGCAGCGTGACGGCGCTGATGCGCTCCTGCAAACGCTGGCGGGACCAATAATCTTCCGTGCCGTCCTGGAACACAACCGTGATCAGGGACAACCCAAACGTACTCTTGGAACGCATCACATGCATGCCAGGCGTACCCATGATCTCGCGTTCCAGCGGTATCGTGATCTGCTTTTCAACTTCTTCTGCTGCCAGACCATTGACTTGTGTTACTACTTGCGAAGTGGTGTCGGCAATATCTGGATACGCTTCGAGTGGCAATTGGTTCCAGCAATAAATGCCATACATGGCCACCAGAACGAAGACCAGCCAGACTATGCCGCGTCGGGCAAAGCTGACTTTAACGATATTTTCAATCATTGAGGAGCACTCCCTCTTTGACCACAATACGTTCACCCGCTTTCAAGCCGGAAAGGATTTCCAGTTTGTCGCCTACTTGCGCGCCAGTTTTGACAATGCGGGGTTCAAACACCCATGGTTTCTTTTCGACAAACACACGGGAATTGAAGCCATTCTGAACCAGTGCCGCAGCAGGAATAACAGGTGCCTGATGTGCCTGCCCGCTCAGATTGACCTTTGCATACATGCCAGGCTTGAAACGACCAGACTTGTTGTCAATGGCAATTCTGACCTTCACGCTGCGGGTATCGGCGTCAATGACATCACCGACATAGCGTATCTTGCCTTCGAATACTTCATTCTCGTACGCATTCAGGGTGATTTTTGCAGCTTGTCCGGCAAACACCAGCGACAAGTCTTTTTCTGCGACATTGGCCGTCATCCATACAGTTGACAAGTCAGCGACGGTCATTAAAGGCGCGTTCGTGTCGTTCCAGAAGCCACCTTGTGCCGCACTTAATTCAATGACACGCCCGGCTATAGGAGAGCGTAACTGGTACTGATGGCTACCACCATTGTCCTGGCTGACGCCGAGTTGTGTCAGCCGGGCTTTGGTCCGGCTAACTTCCGTGTTGGCCTGAGAATAGTCAGCTTCTGCCTGCTCGTAATCTTTGCGTGCTGCTATCTCTGCATCCACCAGGTCTTTCTGGCGTTGCAAGTTGCGTTTTGCCAGTAAAAGTGCGCTCTGTGCCTTGCTGGCATCACTGTATGCCGTTGCGATATCCGCAGAATCAATCGAAAACAGCACGTCACCCATGCTTACTTTGTCACCCAGGCGTTTATTCAACTGCAGTATGCGCCCGGCAACCGGGGGGACTACTTTGACAGACGTTGCTGCATCCAGCTCTATCGTGCCAGGAATGATGATGGCACGTTCTACCGGCTGTTCAGATACGGCGGCCACCGCGATGGATTTCCGTAACGGCGATGCTTCAGGCAGGCGTATTTCAGTCGCTTCCCTCACGAGAGGCAATTTGGCTTCATCTGCACCCTCTTTTTTGGAGCCCTGCGCCTCTGTTCTGTTGCAGCCAGACAGCAACATGCTCAGGCAGATGGGGGTAATCAGCATGCTAAGCATACTCAGACGGGTATTGTTCTTATTCATTTCAACCTCAAGAATTCACCCGGCTGGAAAAAACTGGCGGGTGTTTGCCTCAGCAAATAGTCAATTACAAATCACCGGGAAGAATAACAAGGCATTCTGTCGTCAACATGACAGGAGGCTGACAATAAGCTGACAAGGAAAAATAGCAGGAGTTGGGCTCTGAATAGAGGCAAAAGAGTATAGGACTTACGCAAAAGTGCCCCAGCTGCGTTGCAGCTCCTTGCCGTACTAAAGTACTGTCTTCGTCCCTGACGCCTTGCTGGGACAATTATGCGTAAGTCCTGGAGTAGAATAGCTATGTTGTTTATATGCTTATCTGGATACTCTATGCATGTCTTGTTAGTCGAAGATGACACTGTGATTGCCGATGGCATCTCCAAAAATCTCAAAGCACACGGTATGGTGATTGACGTCGTTCACAATGGTCTTGACGCGTTGTCAGCATTGCAGCGTTCCGAGATTTCCGTGATGGTGCTTGATATTGGTATTCCCGGTATTGATGGTTTTGAAGTGATCAGGCGCTTGCGTAGTCACAATGCTAACTTGCCTGTATTGCTGCTGACAGCAAGAGATTCCATCCAGGACCGTGTACACGGGCTGGAACTGGGGGCAGACGATTATCTGGTCAAACCCTTTGCGACACCAGAACTGGTAGCGCGTATCAGGGCCCTGGTCAGACGCAGTGCCCCAGAATCCGTGGCCTTGCAATTAGGTGGATTGACCCTGGACCAGACTGCCAAACGCGCACGTGTAAATGGTCAGACCATTGAATTGTCAGTACGTGAATGGGCCGTGCTGGAATACCTGATGCTGCAGGTAGCCCGTGTAGTTTCCAAGCAGCAGATCATTGATGCCATCCTGCCCTGGGGGGAAGACATCACGCTCAATGCCGTTGAAGTCTATGTCTCGCGGATACGCAGCAAAATCCTGGACGCCGGCGTCACCATCAGAACAATCAGGGGTTTTGGTTATATGCTGGAGAAAGCAAGTTGATCAACGCCAGCATACGCTTCCGGCTGTTGAAATGGCTTATCGCCCCTTTGTTGATTACCAACGTTCTTGGAGCGATCCTGATTTATCGTTTAGCCTGGGAACCTGCCAATGCTGCATTTGATGAAGGTCTGACAGATACTGCCTGGGCTCTGGTACCCAGATTAAAACTGGCAAGTGCCGATGTCGCCATTGATTTGCCACCGCAGGCTGAACAGGTATTGCGCGTGGGTCATTTTGACCCCATCTATTTCATCGTCAGAAATGCTGCCGGAAAAGCCATTGCCGGTGATGCTGACTTTCCTTCCTTGCGCACGTCCGAACATTTAAATGACCCTCTGGCTTATGACGGCATGATGCGTGGTGCCGGGATACGTGTCATTTCACTCAAGGCCATGGTGGATGGCAAGCCCGTATTCATAGGGGTAGCTGAAACCTTGAGACGTAGAAATAATATACGCTCCGAAATTTTTACGACTTTGTTGTTGATGGAAGGTTTGCTGGCAGTCATGTCCATCCTCATCGTCTGGTTTGCCGTTTCAAAAGGGCTGTTGCCGCTGAAGAAAATGCGTTCCGACCTGGATTCCCGCAGTTATGATGACTTGTCCCTGATAGACGTTAATCATAACGCGCTTGAGTTGCAACCCCTGGTACTTGCGCTGAATGATTTGCTTGCCAAAGTACAGGTGGGGGCCGCTGCGCAGCGTGATTTTGTAGCGAATGTCGCACATCAGCTCAGGACGCCACTGGCTGGCTTGAAAATGCAGATTGAATGGTTGCAGCAACGCTACGTCGCCGATGAAGAAACCAGTCGTTCAATAGAATTGATGCTGTCTTCGAGCGAGCGACTGATACGCCAGACTAATCAGTTTCTGTCATTGGCAAGGGCTGAACCCAGTCAATTTGTAGAAGCCTATCTTGAAAAAGTGGCGCTGGACAAGCTGGTTGAAGAGGCGATACAGCACTTTATTGAAGAAGCAGACAAGAAAAATATAGATCTGGGTTTCGATTTATCGCCCTGTGAAATCAAGGGGAATCGCTTTTTGTTACGCGACCTGATTGATAATCTGATTGACAATGCAATTCGTTATACGCCCGCTCAGGGAACCATTACCGTCAGTTGCGTGAATCTGGAAGATAAAGTGCTGTTGAAAGTGGACGATTCCGGTCCTGGCATTGCGCAGTCAGATCAGGAATTGATATTCAACCGTTTTTATCGCGTCAGTGACCAGTCAAATGGCAGCGGCCTGGGGCTGGCTATAGTCAGGGATATTGCAAAAGATCATAAGGCCGAGATCAAGGTGTTGACCGGTAGCCAGGGGCAAGGAACACTGTTCGAGGTGATATTTCCCCGGTATAAAAGCTGAAGCTTGCTTCAGCTTTTATACCTGTCACTATTGCTTCAGACCCTGGCCTAAGTTCGGATAATGTTCGACGTATTCACTTCACGTATATCCTTGGTACCGGTCAATGCCATACTGACATCCAGTTCCTTCTGCAAGATTTCCAGCATCTTGGTGACCCCAGCTTCACCCATGGCACCCAGGCCATACAAAAAGGCGCGCCCCACCATACTGCCTTTAGCCCCCAAGGCAGTTGCCTTCAGTATGTCTTGCCCGGTACGTATTCCGCCGTCAAACCAGACTTCAGTCTGATGACCGACCGCATCAACAATCGCTGGCAGGGCCTGTATCGATGACATGGCACCATCAAGCTGACGGCCCCCATGGTTGCTGACAACGATGGCATCGGCACCTGCGGCTACGGCCAGTTTGGCATCTTCAACATCGAGTATGCCTTTCAAAATCAGCTTGCCACCCCATTCTTTTTTGATCCAGGCAACATCGTCCCAGCTCAGGGTAGGATCAAACTGGCTGGCAGTCCATTGACTGAGTGTCAGGATGCCGTCACCGCCTTTAACATGACCGACCAGATTGCCAAAGGTTTTTCGACCAGCCAGGGCACGCAAGGCCCAGGCTGGTTTGGTCGCCAGATCCAGAATATTCGCCAATGTCAGCCTTGGTGGTACCGACATGCCATTCTTCAGATCTTTATGGCGTTGCCCCAGAATCTGTAAATCCAGCGTCAATACCAGGGCTGAACATTTGGCGTCTTTGGCGCGCTGTATCATCTCTTTCACAAAGCCACGGTCACGCATCACATACAACTGAAACCAGAAAGGTTTAGTGGTGACGCTGGCGACATCTTCTATCGAACATATGCTCATGGTTGACAGTGTGAATGGGATGCCAAATTTTTCTGCTGCGATGGCACCCAGCATCTCACCGTTAGCCCATTGCATGCCCGTCAAACCTGTTGGTGCGATTGCCACCGGCATACTGACGTCCTGGCCTATCATGGTGGTGCGGGTGGAACGGTGTTCAACATTGATGGCGACGCGCTGTCTTAATTTAATGGCAGCCAGATCGCTGGTATTGGCCTTGTATGTCGATTCCGTGTAAGAGCCGCTGTCGGCATAATCATAAAATGCTTTGGGTACGCGCTTTTTGGCGAGCAGGCGCAGGTCTTCTACACAGGTAATGACAGGCATGGGGTTACTCCGGCTAAAATATTGGGTAGGGCAAGTGTAGATGATAAGTAACTAGCCATGGCGGAAAAGCTTTCAGACTTATGATGAAGGAATTTCAGCATCATTCTTCATCACAAGTCCTAAAACTGGTTATTTACTCAAGAAATTGATCGGATATCAGACTACGCATCCATTGATTGCCTGCATCCTGATTGTAGCGGCGGTGCCAGAACATATTGGTTTGCAGGGCAGGTAAACGCAACGGGGATTTGACATAGCGCAAACCAAAGGGGGCGGCAGCCCGTTCGGCCAGTTTTTGTGGCACCGTGACCAGCAAATCATTGCAACTGACAATATACGGTACGGCAACAAAGTGCGGGACGCGCAAATGACTGGCCGCGCTGATGCCGGCTTTTTCCAGACTTTGATTGACCTTTGCATAAGGGTTTTCCTTGGACGCAACAATCAAATGACGTGCTGCCAGAAAATCCTTCATATCCAGCTTGTCCGCCGCCAGCGGATGGCTTTGCCGGAACAGACAGACATAATTTTGCCGGAACAGACGCCGCTGATACCAGGCATCCGACAAGTGATCAAAGGCACCTATGGCCAGATCAACCCGGCCTGATTCCATTTCTGTTTTCAAATCGATATCACTGGCACGTACCGTAGATAGTTGAACTTGCGGTGCCAGCGTATGCAGATGTTCTGCCAGGATGGGCATGAAATACACTTCCCCGACATCGGTCATGGCGATGGTGAAGTGACGCTTGCTGCTGGCAGGGTCGAAATTTTCCTGACGGTTCAGGGCCTGGGTGATATGGGTAAGTGCCAGGGCAACGGGTTCGGCCAGTTGCTCGGCCAGCGCTGTTGGCTGCATGCCTGTTGCCGTACGTACAAACAGTTCATCATCAAAACAGCGCCTTAGTCTGGCCAAAGCATTGCTGACCGCTGGTTGCGACAGGTTCAGCTTGCGCGCGACGGAAGATATCTGGCGGTCCTGATAAACCTCTTGAAACACTACCAGCAAGTTCAGATCTATGTCTTTGGGTTCCAGCATAATATTTCAGTATTGTTGTCCAGTATTATTGATTTGGTGAATGTGGTACATTTTTGTATTTATATCGTAAAACGGCGAGCTTTGCATTAAAGTTTGTTTCTGTGTACATCTATATGGCAGGAATCGACATGAACAAGCATGATGCAAGAGAGGCTCAACTTCACTACCAGACTGGTTTTGTAAATGAATTTGCGACTGAGGCATTACCGGACGCCTTGCCTAAAAGCCAGAATTCCCCGCAGAAATGTGCTTATGGTCTGTACGCCGAGCAAATTTCCGGTACAGCCTTCACCGCGCCACGCCATGCAAACCGCCGCTCCTGGTTTTACCGCATACGGCCTGCCGCCATGCACCAGCCGTTTAAGCAAGTCAGCAATGGTCGTATGACCAATGACTTTGGCGCAATGCCAAGCACCCCAAATCAATTGCGCTGGGACCCGATGCCCATGCCAGCTGAGGCAACAGATTTCATCGATGGCTGGATGACCATGGCCGGTAATGGCTCCGCTGACGCTCAGGCAGGTTGTGCTATCCACATCTACACCGCCAATCGTGACATGAGCACGCGGTTTTATTACAACGCCGATGCTGAATTGCTCATCATCCCCCAGCAAGGCCGCCTGCATATCCGTACCGAAATGGGCTTGCTGGATATAGAGCCGCAAGAAATCGCCGTCATACCACGTGGCATACGCTTCCAGGTGCATTTGCCGGATGGTGAAGCACGTGGCTATGTCTGTGAAAACTTTGGATCCATGTTGAAATTGCCCGATCTGGGTGTGATCGGTTCCAATGGCCTGGCCAATCCGCGTGATTTTCAAACGCCTGTTGCCTGGTATGAAGATAAAGAAGGTGATTTTGAATTGCTGGCCAAGTTCAGTGGCAATTTGTGGTCAGCAAAGATAGCTCACTCACCGCTGGATGTCGTGGCCTGGCATGGCAATTTTGCGCCTTACAAATATGACTTGCGCCATTTCAATACAATAGGCTCTATCAGCTACGATCATCCTGATCCTTCCATCTTCCTGGTCTTGCAGGCTGTTAGCGATACGCCGGGTGTGGATACCATAGACTTCGTGATCTTCCCTCCACGCTGGCTGGCGGCAGAAAACACTTTCCGCCCACCCTGGTTCCACCGCAATATTGCCAGTGAATTCATGGGACTGATCCATGGTCAGTATGATGCGAAATCGACCGGCTTCCGCCCGGGTGGTGCCAGCTTGCATAACTGCATGAGCGGCCATGGCCCAGATGCGCCGACATTTGACAAGGCATCAACCATTGATACCAGTACGCCACATAAAGTCGATGACACCATGGCCTTTATGATAGAAACGCGTACTATCATCAAACCTGCGCGTGCGGCCATGGAATCCGCACAATTGCAGGCTGACTATTACCAATGCTGGCAAGGCATCAAGAAAAATTTTAATCCGGAGCAAAAATAAATGACGGTACAACTCAATGAAACCCATGATGTGAGCTTGCGCAGCTGGGTAGCGTCAGCCAATCAGGCGGAGACGGATTTCCCTCTGCAAAATTTGCCATATGGCGTGTTCCGTCGTCAAGGCAGCAATCAGTCTTACCGCATCGGTATTGCCATTGGTGACCAGATACTTGATCTGGCTGCCGCCCATGCGGCGCATGCCTTTGCCGGCTATACAGATTTGCAGGGCGGGCATTTCACCAATGCCGTCAATGCCAATAACTTGAATGCCCTGATGGCGCTTGGTGCACCAGTGTGGTCGGCATTGCGCCTGGCTCTGTCACGTGTCTTGCGCGAAGGTGCAAGTCTGCAAGGGGCATTGCAAGCCTGCCTGCTGGCGCAAAGTGCGGCAGAATTTGCCTTGCCGGCGCAGATTGGTGATTACACCGATTTTTATACATCCGTTCATCATGCGACGGCAGTTGGTAAATTATTCCGCCCGGATAATCCTTTGCTACCCAACTATAAGTGGGTGCCTATCGGTTATCACGGACGTGCTTCTTCCATAGGCGTATCTGGTCAGCAATTCCGTCGTCCCATAGGCCAGACCAAACCACCAACATCCGAGACGCCAGTGTTTGGTCCAGCCAAGCGCATGGATTATGAAATGGAAATCGGCATTTTCGTCGGCCCGGGCAATGCGTTGGGTGATGTCATCAATATGGAGCAGGCAGAATCCCATATATTTGGCCTGTGCCTGTTGAATGACTGGTCGGCCCGCGATGTACAGGCATGGGAATACCAGCCGCTTGGCCCTTTCCTTGCCAAGAATTTTGCTTCCACTATCTCACCCTGGGTAGTCACGCTGGAAGCGCTGGCACCTTACCGCCATGCATGGACACGCGATGCTGAAGATCCGCAACCCATGGCTTATCTGGACGCGCCAGATTTACGTGACAGCGGTGCCTTCGATATACAACTGGAAGTCTTGTTGCAGACAGAAAAAATGCGTGCAGCAGCGGCACCTGCCGAGCGTTTGTCGTTGTCAAATTTCCGTCATTCGTACTGGACGATTTCTCAACTGATCACGCATCATACGGTCAACGGTTGCAATCTCAATCCTGGTGATTTACTGGGGTCGGGTACGCAATCTGGTCCTTTGGCAGAAGAAGCTGGCTCTCTGCTGGAGTTGACTGAAGGAGGCAAGAAGGCGCTGACCTTGAGTAATGGTGAGCAGCGCATTTTCATGGAAGATGGCGATAGCATCATTATGCGTGGCTGGGCGCAGAAAGAGGGATGTGCGCGTATCGGGTTTGGTGAAGTGGTGGGGACTTTGTTGCCAGCAAGGGTTTGGTAGCTGTTTTTTTCAGTCAATATTCGTTGATTGAAGATTGCTGGCCGGTGGTAGACCGGCGGCTACCCACCTTTTTGCTTCGCCAAAAAGGTGGGCCAAAAAGGCGACCGAGGCGTCGCCACCCCTGCGGGGTTCCCGTTTATGCGATACAAAAAATGGGAAGATCCGAAACTCGCTTCGCTCAGACATCGGCTCTTCTATTTCCATTTTCTGTATCGCACAAACGGTGTCGACACATCGGAACTGCAAAAGTCAAGAGCAACGTCATCCCGACCGGTATTTTCTTTTTTCGGGGTTCAATAATTCACTCTTTCTGTTCAAAGATAACAAAGATAAAGACAAAAAATAATCTTCACTATCCCTGATAGAAATATATCGCTAAACCGCGCTTTTAAATCTGCACCCAGTTACCCTTGAATATAATCGGTCCAGATGGCTTCTCAGGATTACCTGAACCACCTTTCGGTTCCAGCGTGACTGCCAGCAAAGGTACGCTGTCGGCTGTCATGTTGGCAGGCATGGGCAGGGTGATGATGCCCTTGTCGGCGACCAGACCCAGGGATTTGACCTTGCCATCCTTGCCGACTGCCCACAACTCTAAACTCTTGTCAGCAGCGATGTTTTGCGCTGTCACCATGCGTATCTGCAACTGACCACGTTTGCTGTCGCCAGTAATGACGGCAATGGCCTGTGATTTTTCATCTGACAGCGTTGCTACATAATTATTTTGTGGTGCGACTGGTTGGTCTACCTGTTTGTTGAGCATGACAGAAATCAAGACCACTGCAACCGTGGTTGAGAACATGCCTAGTCCACGCCAGAATGCCAGGTCTTCACGCAGATTGCGCCAGTACGCCCAGCGGTCTTCGGTTTTCGGCAGATTCAGGCGTTTTTCCAATGCGGGCCAGACACTGGCCGGTGCAGCCACTGGCTGTGTAAATTCAGCCATGGGCAGCAGATGTGCTTCCCATCGGCCAACTACCTGACGCAGGGCGGCATCCTGTTTGATCCATGCTTCAAAGCGGCGACGGGCACCGCCGCGCAGGGTTCCCAGTACATATTCAGAAGCCAGTTTTTCCTGCAGGGCTGGATTATTTTTGACTTGGTGCAAATTCATTATGCCTCCAGACGAGTGAGGCAGGTGCGCAACTTGTCGAGTCCGCGTCTGATCCAGGTTTTCACTGTCCCTATGGGCAGTTTCATATGTTCTGCCACTTCACTATGTGACAGGTCGTGGAAAAATGCCATCGCCATTGCTTGCCTGTGCAATCCCTCCAGACGTGACATGCAGGATGCCAGCGCTTTGGCATCCTGTGTCAATTCCAGCGTCTGTGCTGGCGTCGGTTCATTGCTTTCCATGGCTTGCATGATTCCCATATCAAAATTGTCAGCATCAATTTCCACGTCATGGTCAACACGACGCAAGAGATCGAAAGCGCGATTGCGTACGATAGTTGTCATCCAGGTCATGGGTGCTGCCAGACCGGCCTGATAACTGCCTGCGTTATTCCAGATGTTGACAAAACTCTCTTGTAAAACCTCTTCTGCCAACTCACGCTTAACTAATATACGTAGCGCGAAGCCAAACAGTTTCGCTGAAGTGGCGTCATACAGAGATTTAAATGCCTGCGCGTCTTTACGGGCGACGCCGGCTAGCCAATTCTGTAACTGGCTGGTATCCAGAGCGGCAGTGGGCAATTGCTTATCCAATCTTGGCTGTCGGTTATATAAGTTTTAATGAGGTGCTTTAAGCAGACATGGGCACAACTGGCGTGATTCTAGTCGATTTCCAATTTATACACAGAATACGATATCAAGACTTGTTGCTTTCTGCATGCACAAACAGAGAAGGATGCTGTTCTGCAAATTCCCGTAACAGATTCCAGACCACACGCACCCTTTGCAGGCGATACAAATCACTCGGCGCTGCCAGCCAGTAAGAACGTTCAGTAAAGAAACTGTCTTGCAAAACAGGTACCAGTGTGCCGCTGGCAGGGATGGCGTAAGGCGGTGCCATGATCAGGCCCAGACCAGCAGCGGCAGCCTCACATTGGGCCATCATGCCGGTACAGCAAAGACGTCGCCTGGGTGTAAAACCCAGTTTGTCGAGAAAATTCAATTCGGTACTGGCCAGTCTGTCCTGTACATAATCGACAAAATCATGCTGGGCCAGATCGGCTTCATTGCGTATCGGCGCATGGCGTGCCAGATAGTCGGGCGACGCATATAGATTCAGGCGAAAAGTGGCCAGACGGGTGAAGATATAGCGACCAGTATTCGGTGGGTCCAGCGTCACGCCGAGGTCGGCTTCGCGGTTGGCCAGGTTGGCAAAGCGTGGCTGTACCAGCAAATCGATGCTGAGATCGGGATGATCTTTCAACAAACCCGCCAGCAAGGGCGCTATTACAAGAGTGCCAAACATTTCCGGCACACCCAGCCTTACCACGCCATGGGCAGACACGCTGGCGGCACCGAGTTGATCAGTAGCGGTCAGGGCGGCGCTTTCCATTGCTTCCGCATGGGGTAGCAGGGCATGCCCCATTTCAGTCAGCTCATAACCTTCGCGGCTGCGGTCAAACAAGGTGGAGCCCAGCTGGGTTTCCAGCCGGTCTATACGTCGTGCGACTGTGGTGTGTTCGACACCCAAACGACGCGATGCGCCAGATAGCGTGCCAGCACGGGCAAGCTCCAGAAAATAACGCAGGTCGGTCCATTCAGGCATGCTATTCATGCGACCAATTGTGCGACAAAGCACATTCGACAGCAAGCCATAATGCATTTCTTCTTTGCAATAATGAAATAATTAGGGATTTTGCACAACAACTGGGCAGTATTATTCGCTCTATCTTCACTCTGATGTGCATTAATGCACAAAGGGTGGGCACGCATGCGCTTTCTAGGTTTTTTCTTTCCGTGCACACTGCCTGCCATGCGACATACAACAAGTATAGAGCGCACATAAAAAAATACAGGAGACAGAGATGAACCAGAGCAAGAGAAAGCAGAAATTGTTACGCCGGTCCGCCGCAGCATTGATTGCCTTGTCGGGCAGTGGCCTGGCTCAGGCGCAGACGACTACAGCAGGCAACGAGGCAGCAACATCAGCCGAGCCAACCACAGTAGTGGTAACGGCTCGTCGCCGCGAAGAATCCTTACAGGATGTGCCGGTATCAGTGACAGCTTTCTCTGCCGATCAGCTCTCGAAAACGGCAGTACCCGACATCGTTGGTCTGGTTCAGGTCTTGCCCAACACCACCATGAAAGCTTCACGCGCCACCAATTCTACGCTGACCGCCTTCATTCGTGGCGTTGGGCAGCAAGACCCGCTGGCCGGTTTTGAAGCCGGTGTCGGCATATATCTGGACGATGTGTATATCGCTCGCCCGCAAGGTGCGGTGGCAGACATCTATGATGTTGAACGCATAGAAGTCTTGCGCGGCCCTCAGGGCACTTTGTATGGACGTAACACCATAGGTGGTGCCGTCAAATATGTGACACGCAAACTGCAACCCGAAACCGATGTGCGTCTGAAAGCTACGGTCGGCACTTACGGCCAGACCGATGCTGTACTGACTGCCAGTACCCCTGTATCTGATACTCTCAGGGTCGGTGCCACTCTGGCAAAATTTAAACGCAATGGTTATGGCACAAACTTGCTGACCGGTGCTGAGAATTACGACAAAGACGTGGCTGCTGCCCGCCTGACTGCAGAGTTCACGCCGAACTCCAATTTGTTCATACGTGTTTCTGCCGACACTACCCAGGATGACTCCAGTCCCAAAAACGGTTATCGCCTGACAGTAGGTAATGCCAGTAAAGCACCGATACTGGACAATGTATTTGATACCCGCGCCAACCTGACCACAGCCCTTGGTCACTTACAACAAGTCAAACAATCAGGTGGGTCTGCTTTGGTTGAATGGCAGATCAATAATGAATTGACGCTGAAATCAATTACTGCCAGCCGTCGTGATACATCGTATGCACCGATCGACTTTGATTCTTTGCCGGTGGTTGATCTGGAAGCACCCGCTGTTTACAAAAACCGCCAGTTCAGCCAGGAATTGCAACTCAGCTATAGCGGCAAGACCATACAGGGTGTGGCCGGTGTCTACTATATTGATGCCAATGCCTACAACAAGTTCGATACCTTATTGAATGGTGCTTTACCTCTGTCTGTCTATACCATGGGCGATGTTGATACCAAGGCCTGGGCCGTGTTTGCCGATGGCAGCATGAGCTTGTCTGACACTATCAGTGTTTCTGTCGGTGGCAGGTATACTTCGGACACGCGCCAGGCAGCGATCTTGCGGCAATTGTATCTGGGTACCAAGGGCTCCCCGGAAATGGGAACCCCTGGTGCAGTCTTGTTCCGTACCGACACTAATCTCAGCAAGACTGATCTGGACCGTACTGATACCAAGTTCACACCGCGTCTGTCATTGAACTGGAAAGCTAATGCTGACAATAATGTGTATGCATCCTGGTCGCAGGGTTTTAAAGGTGGTGGCTTTGATCCGCGCCTGAATGTGGTCGGTACCAAGATTAGTTTGAGCAAGGCAAAAGCAGGCTATGAGCCGGAAGAAATCGAAACAGTGGAACTGGGCTTGAAGTCTCAATTCGACAAGGGTCGCATCATGACCAATGCCGCATTGTTCTTCAGTAATTACAAGAATGTGCAAATACCTGGCTCGGTCGCAGTGGATACCGACGGTGACGGCAAGGATGACAATTTCGCTGGCGTCACTACCAACGCTGGCAAGGCCCGCATCAAGGGCTTCGAGCTGGAAGCCACGGCCCGTATCACGGATGCCTTTCGCCTGTCTGGCATGTTCAGTTATATCGACGCCAAGTACACGCAATTTATCGTCGCTGGTGTAGATGTCGCCAGCCAGAAGGTATTTCAGAATACACCAAAGCAATCAGCAAACCTGACTGCCAGCTATGACTGGCCGATGAACATGGT
Organism: Undibacterium sp. GW821-FHT11B02; assembly: GCF_058808955.1. NCBI lineage: Bacteria > Pseudomonadati > Pseudomonadota > Betaproteobacteria > Burkholderiales > Oxalobacteraceae > Undibacterium > Undibacterium sp. GW821-FHT11B02. Next base: position 160,320 of record NZ_JBXASD010000014.1, read on the forward strand.
TGGCAGAAATGGAACCTTGACTTTGATCTCCAGCTATTCGTATCGCGCTGCCACCAATCAGTTTGAAACACCAAATGCCTTGCTGGATCAGGATGCTTATTCACTGTGGGATGCCAGTCTGGTCTGGACTAGCACCGACAAGCGCTTGCGTGCTGGTCTGCATGGCAAGAACCTCAGCAATACGCATTACAAGGTTGCCGGTTACCTGTTCCCTACACTGGGTCTGGAAGGTACAACCACAGCTTTTTATGGCAATCCAAGAACTGTCTCAGCGACGGTTGAATACCGTTTCTAGTCTGGCGACAGCGAGAGGATATTCTTAAGTGACTACTTTCACTGACATCAGCTTTACCAGTACTGATGGCCTGCAACTGTATGCGCGGGATTATGCGTCGCGTGGAGGGCAGGCCAAATGTGCGGTCATCTGCATACATGGGCTGACCCGCAACTCTGGCGATTTTGAAGACCTGGCACCATGGATAGCGGCGCAGGGCAGGCGCGTGATTGCGGTCGATGTCAGGGGGCGTGGACGTTCTCAGCATGATGCTGATCCTGCACACTACAACTCTGCCACGTATGCAAATGATGTGATCAAGCTTGCCAGCGACCTGGGCATTGCCAGGGCTGTATTCATAGGGACCTCCATGGGGGGCATCATCACCATGACCCTGGCCTTGCGCAAACTGAAACTGATCGCAGCCGCTATCCTCAATGACGTTGGCCCGGCATTGTCTCCCAAAGGATTGGGGCGGATCGCCGGGTTTGCCGGCAAAGGTGTGCAGGTACAAAACTGGGAAGAAGCAACGCAATACATACGCCAGGTCAACCTGTCCGCTTTTCCCGACAACAGTATGGAAGAGTGGGGCAGGTGGGCCAGGCGGGCTTTTGCCGAAAATGTCGAGGGCAGACTGGTCTTGCAATATGATCCGAATATCGCAAGGCCACTGCAAAATGGCCAGTTAAAGGCCAGGTCCTGGGTCGCCAATTTTGCTTTTCGCCGTCTCACTAAAAATCACCCCACGCTGTTGATACGTGGCGGTTTATCGGATTTGCTGGAGCCTGAACAACTCGCTTATATGCAAAGCATGGCCCCTGCCATGCAGTATGCCGAAGTGAATGGTGTCGGTCATGCCCCCATGCTGATGGAAGCGCCGGCAAAAAAAGCGATAAAGGAATTTTTAGACACAGTAGATTAGACGAATTGCAGTATGCTTATATGCATTGTCAAAAAGAGCAGAAAATGCCGCTGACAAAAGCATGCCACTTTCAATATTAGGACTTACGCAAAATTGTCCCAACAAGGCGCAGCGACGAAGACAGTACGAATAGTACGGCGAGGAGCTGCAACACAGTTGGGGCGGTTTTTGCGTAATTCCTAAATATATACGCAGGAGACAACATGAATATGAATCAACGCTTTAAACTCGTCTGTATGAGCCTGGCCCTGAGCAGTGTCTTCATCTCAGCCAGCAGTCTGGCACAGGACCTGAAAATCGCCCTCATTACAGGCAAGACCGGTGCACTGGAAGCCTATGCCAAGGAAACCGAAACCGGCTTCATGATGGGGCTGGAATACCTGACCGGCGGCAAGATGGAAATCAATGGCCGCAAGATCAAGGTCATCGTCAAGGATGACCAAAGCAAGCCTGACCTCGGTCGCACGGCACTGGCTGAAGCATTTGGTGACGACAAGGCCGACATCGCAGTTGGTACCAGCTCTTCCGGCTCTGCCATTGCCATGCTGCCAGTGGCAGAAGAATACAAGAAGGTGCTCATCGTTGAACCAGCGGTCGCTGACGCAATTACCGGCGAAAAATGGAATCGCTACATCTTCCGCACCAGTCGTAATTCCATGCAGGATGGCCTGGCCGCTGCCAGCACCATCAAGTCCGGCGGCAGTATTGCCTTCCTGGCGCAGGATTACGCTTTCGGTCGTGACGGTGTAAAGGCAGCGAAGGAAGCATTGACAGCAGTTGGTGCCAAGGCCAAGATCGTTCACGAAGAATACGCGGCACAAAATACAACGGACTTTACCGCAGCTGCCCAGCGTATTTTTGATGTGCTGAAAGATAAGCCAGAGCCGCGCGTGTTGCAAATCATCTGGGCTGGACCCAATCCCATGAATAAGCTGGCTGACATGAAGCCGGAGCGTTTTGGTATTACCCTGGCCCCCGGCGGCAATATCCTGCCTGTCATGAAAAACTGGAAGACCTATGTAGGCACCCAGGGCACAATTTACTATTACTACGACTTCCCCAAAAACAAGATGAATGACTGGCTGGTGACTGAGCATACCAAGCGTTTCAAGGCCCCGCCTGATTTCTTTACTGCCGGTGGTTTTTCTGCAGCCAGTGCTGTGTACACGGCCATCAGCAAGGCCAAGTCTACGGATACTGAAAAACTCATCACTGCCATGGAAGGCATGGAATTTGACACACCTAAAGGCAAGATGAATTTCCGCAAGGAAGATCACCAGGCCATGCAATCCATGTATCAGTTCCGCATCAAGAAGGACCAGAAGAATGAATGGGATTTGCTGGAACTGGTCAGGGAAATACCAGCCAGTGAATTACCAGTCCCGATCAAGAACAAGCGTTGATGATGGCAGGAGTACAGATGAGCGGTGCACCCTCGCTATCAACACGTGATCTGAGCATACGGTTTGGTGGCCATGTGGCCGTCAATCAGGTAACGGCAGATTTTTATCCCGGTACCCTGACCGTTATTGTCGGCCCTAACGGGGCAGGTAAGACCACTTACTTCAACCTGATGTCTGGACAGCTGTCTGCCAGTGCGGGTAGCGTACATTTATTTGGTGTGGACATCACTAGCAAGGGTGCGGCAGAACGCACGCGCAAGGGAATAGGCCGGGCTTTTCAACTCACCAATCTCTTCCCTAATTTGTCAGTCATGGAAAATGTGCGTCTTGCAGTACAAAGCAGAGCTGGTCTGGGTTTGAATATCTTTTCATTGTGGTCCGCGCATACGGACCTGTTGAAGCGGGCAGAACATTATCTGCACAAGATTGCACTGGCAGACCGCAAGTCGGATAAAGTCTCTGCGCTGTCGCACGGCGACAAACGCAAACTCGAAGTCGCCATCTTGCTGGCACTGGAGCCAGACATCATGATGTTTGACGAACCCACTGCAGGCATGAGTGTTGATGAAGTGCCAGTAGTGCTTGACCTGATCCATCAGGTCAAGGCTGAACGCAAGAAAACCATCTTGCTGGTGGAACACAAAATGGACGTGGTGCGCTCACTGGCTGACCGCATCATCGTCCTGCATAACGGTACGCTGGTAGCAGATGGCGAACCAGCCAGCGTCATGGCGTCTGCCATCGTGCAGGAAGCCTATCTGGGTATCACCCCTGAAGCCAAGGAAGAGCAGCATGTCTGAAACCCTACTGACACTGGCCGGTGTGCATACCCATATCGGTGAATACCATATCCTGCAAGGCGTAGACATGCAGGTACCACGCGGCGGCCTCTCTGTCTTACTGGGCCGCAATGGTGCAGGCAAGACCACTACCCTGCGTACCATCATGGGTTTGTGGAAAGCCAGCCAGGGCAAGATCCATTTCGATGGTCGCGACATCACCGCCATGGCAACACCGGATATTGCCCAGCTAGGTATTGCCTACGTGCCAGAAAGCATGGCGATATTTTCTGACCTGACGGTAAAAGAAAACCTGGTACTGGCAGCACGCAATGGCCCGCTGGATAGCAACCGGGTCGAATGGATATGTGGCTTTTTCCCGGCACTGAAAAAATTCTGGAATTACCCGGCAGGCAATTTATCTGGTGGTCAAAAGCAAATGGTCGCCATTGCCCGCGCCATCGTCGAACCGCGCAAACTGATTTTGGTGGATGAGCCGACCAAGGGTCTCGCACCTGCCATCATCCTTAGCCTGATGGCCGCCTTCAATGAGTTGAAAGCCAGTGACACGACGATTTTGCTGGTGGAGCAGAATTTCAATTTCGTGCGCAAGCTGGGAGATACCGTAGCCGTCATGGATGATGGCCGTGTCGTGCATACCGGCGGCATGCAGGCACTGGCAGATGACAATGACTTGCAACAGCATTTGCTGGGCTTGTCACTGGCTGCGCATCAATAAAGCAAGAGGAAGAATAATGACAGATACTGTTCTGGACAAGACCGCCAAGCCAGAAGTCGCCAGCCTGCCAACAGCACCACGCGATATCTGGCCGCTGGTACTGGTACCGACCCTGGCCTTGCTGATGCTGCCGCTGGTTGGTAGCTTCCCGACCTGGATCACCCTGACCGTTGCAGGTTTGGCCATGGGTATGATGATCTTCATCATGGCCAGCGGCCTGACCCTGATTTTTGGTTTGATGGATGTATTGAATTTTGGTCACGGTGCTTTTGTGTCCGTCGGTGCTTTTGTCGCCACGCTAGTTTTGTTGCCCATGCATGGCTGGATGGAAGCCGATTCGCTGCTCATGAACCTGACTGCACTGGGGCTGGCTATCCTGCTGGCGATGCTGGCTACCGGTCTGCTGGGTTGGGCTTTTGAGCGTATCATTATCATGCCGGTCTATGGACAACATCTGAAGCAAATTCTCATCACCATGGGCGGCATGATAGTCGCCGAACAGATGATCAATGTCATCTGGGGTGCAGAGCAAATTCCGTTACCGTTGCCGACCAGCCTGCGCGGTAGCATATTGCTGGGTGATGCTGCCATAGAAAAATATCGCCTGATTGCCGTGGTAGTTGGTTTGCTGGTATTTATCACCATGTTTCTGGTGCTGAATCGCAGCAAACTGGGTTTGCTGATACGTGCTGGTGTAGAAAATGGCGAGATGGTAGAAGCGCTTGGTTACCGCATACGTCGCCTGTTTGTGCTGGTGTTTGCTGCCGGTTCGGCACTGGCTGGCCTGGGTGGTGTCATGTGGGGCTTGTATAAGGAGAGTCTGACTGCAGCCATGGGCGGTGACATCATGGTCATGGTATTCATTGTCATCATCATCGGTGGGCTGGGTTCGGTTGGCGGCTGTTTTATCGGTGCTTTGCTGATGGCGCTGGTGGCCAATTACGCCGGTTTCCTGGTACCCAAGCTGGCACTGGTTTCCAATATTTTACTGATGATCGCCGTGCTGCTCTGGCGTCCGACTGGCTTGTACACTGTGGTAAGGCGTTAAGACATGAATGTGATGAAACAAATCCTGTCGGATGATTTTCCGCGTAACCGCTGGCTGGCGTTGATTCTGGTGGCGATATTTTTGGGGCTGGCCTGTGCTCCCTTCATCACCAGTGGCGCACGGCCTTTAAATACTGCTGCCACCATCTGTGTGTACATTGTGCTGGTTGCTTCGTATGACTTGCTGCTCGGTTATACCGGTATCGTCTCTTTCGCTCACACCATGTTTTTTGGTATAGGTGCATATGGTATAGGCTTGGCGCTGGCAAGTGGCACACCATCCTGGGGACTGGCTGCTGTGGGTTTGCTGGCAGCCTTGCTGGTGACGCTGGTACTGGCTCTGATCGTTGGCTTGTTTGCATTGCGTGTGCGGGCAATTTTCTACGCCATGATCACGCTGGCGGTGGCGTCTTCCTTTGCCGTGCTGGCATCGCAATTGTCGGATTTTACTGGTGGTGAAGATGGCAAAACCTTCAGTGTTCCTTCCCTGTTGTCGCCTGCATATCGTCTTTTCGAAATGGAGTTGTTTGGTCGTGTTGTGGATGGCAAGGTGATTACTTATTACATCGTGTTTATTGGCAGCGTCTTGTTATTCCTGTTTTTGCTGCGGGTCGTGAATTCGCCCTTTGGCCGGGTCTTACAGGCTATACGTGAAAATGATTTTCGTGCCGAGGCACTGGGGTATCGTACCGTGTACTACCGCATTCTGGCGAATTGCATAGCGGCGCTGGTTGCGGCCATGGCGGGTGCATTGATGGCCTTGTGGTTGCGTTATGTTGGTCCCAAGACCATGTTGAGTTTTGAAGTCATGACGGATATTTTGCTGATCGTGGTGATAGGTGGCATGGGGACGATGTATGGAGCAGTCGTTGGTGCCACGCTGTTCATACTGGCGCAGAATTATCTTAAGAGCCTGATGGGGATGGCATCGTCGTCTTTGGCAGATGTGCCGTTGCTGGCGAGTGCTTTGCATCCGGATCGGTGGATGTTGTGGTTGGGGGTATTGTTTGTGGTGTCGATTTATTTTTTTCCGGTGGGGATAGTGGGGAAATTGAGGGGTAGTGGGAAGAAGGACTGATTGGTAGTACAGCATGTTGAAATACCGTGCAGATAAATTCGTCGTTCCTGCGCAGGCAGGAATCCAGCGGCGTTTGTTGCATACTGGAGTTTTATTTAAGCGATTGCCCTTCATACAACCAGGCCGGGTCTCGGCCCGGCGGCCGAATTCCTTTCTTTGCTTCGCCAAAGAAAGGAATCAAAGAAAGGCGACCGCAGACTTGCCCTTCGGGTGCTTGCGCTGCGCTTCAGCATAATTTGTGCATCATAAAAAATGGGAAGATCCGAAACTCGCTTCGCTCAGACATCGGCTCTTCTTGATCCATTTTCTGTGAAGCACAAATTACGTCGTCCCAAGCGGATTAAAGTCAAAATCAACAGCAACAGCAACACCTCCGCTTTACGTGATTTTATTCCACAGTTTTTGCAACCGGCAGGCCGTCTGCGTACTCCCTATACAAAGACTGGCCTGCCGTTCTTGCATCTTGTGTCACTCCTGCCTTGAACGAAATTCGCTATCCAGCATGGAGTAGCATTTGAGATCAACATAGCGTCCATGTTTGTATTCACATTCCCGCAATACACCCTCCAGTTGAAAACCCAGTTTTTCTATTAAACGCCAACTGGCGATATTTTCTGGCTCTACCATGGCTTGCAGGCGGTGCAGGCCCAGATGCTGAAAGCAGTGGGCGATCATCACGTTCAGGCATTCAGGTATGACGGCCTTGCCCCAATGGTCTGGTGAGAGCCAGAAGCCGGTTTCTGCGCAATGGTGTTCCTGTTCCCATTCATGCAGGCCGCAAGTGCCTATCAATAATTCCGGCTTACTTTGACTGCAAATGCCCCACCAGATTCCGGTACCAGCTTGCCAGACTTCTTCATACCAGTCCAGCTGTGCCTGGGTTGATGCCAGGGTATCGTAGCTGACACCATAATAATCACTGACACGCGGATCGGATAAACCCTGGAAAACTGCAGGCATATCGGCAGCAACAATGCGGCGAAGTAGATAGTTTGGCGTGTGCAACACCGGGAAGTGTGTGGTTTCAGGCATGTGCGCTTTGTGAATGCAGGTGATAGGTGGACATTTTAATAGCCCTTTGAGCATAGGGTTGCAATGTTCTTGCATGCTTTAGTCAAGAAAAATCTGGGATAATTCGCCTGCTCCTTGATTGCGAGTGATTTGATTAACGAGATTGAAGAAATAATGAGCCCAGAGCAACGCAAAGAAGCTTCCGAACTGGAATTGCATAAACGTGGTATCCGCATCAATGTGCAATTGCATGTGATTGAATCTGATGAAGAAGTGGAATTGCGCACGCCTGAAGCACTGATGCAGCGTATGCTGGCCTTGTGGGTGGTGACTGCGGTAGCTACTGGGGGCGATGCTGCACACTACCGCACATATCTGGAAATTCATGGTCTGAAGGCTTGTTTGTCAGATCAGGAGCAGGCATTGTTGTTTGCAACTGAACAGCCTGAAGAATTGCGTGCGCAATTTGTGCAAAGGCAGGAAGCCTTGTATTTCCTGGCCTGGGCAGCAGGTTTGACTGACAAGCTGGCTGTACCCACGCAAGCCGCAAATCTGAAGCAAGTCTTAAAAATCTTCCCACATGCGATGGAAGCACCGGATCGCCTGCTGGCAGCCTTGAAGCCGCGCCGCAAAGGGCAGATTCTGGATTGGTCAGATTTGCTGTATCGCCTGCACTGGGCGGTTCGCCATGCACATATTACCGGGCGCGATGCGCCGGGTAACCTGAATGCGCATGCCGTGCGGGAATGGCATCAGGCAGCGAATTGGCTGTGTCAGTATGAAGAAGAAAATGACTGGGACAAAGTCAGTACCGAGACTTGATGCGTCATGAAGACGCTGCAGTCAAAGCGTCTTCAGTCTTTTGCGTTCTGTTTTACAGGCATTCACTTCATCAATTATCTTCAAACAGCGTGGGCCTGAGAATTCAGCCTGAAGGGCATCAAGGAAAACGCGGGTGCGTGCGGGCATCAGGCGACGACCGGGGAAAACTGCCCAGACATTGACGTCAGGTAGTTTCCAGTCTTCCAGCAAGGGTACTAACTGACCGTTGTGTACATGCTGGCCAGCAAAATGGTCAGCCAGCATGGTGATACCTTGGCCACGCACTGCCAGACGCGTCAGCAATTCGGGAGAATTGGCGCTGGCCCGACCCGGCGGTATACCTTCCCAGACTGCACCATCTTTTTCCATGCGCCATAGTGATGGTTCGCCATTACGGGCTGTCAAACGCAGGCAATCATGTTCCATCAGGGCTTCAGGTTCGGCAGGCGTACCATGTAATTTCAAATAGGCTGGTGAGGCATACAGGCCTATGCTGAAGCGTGCCAGTCCACGTGCTGCCAGCGACGCATCATCGGGCAAATCACCAACACGAATGGCAACATCAAAATTTTCGCCTATCAAATCCACTCTACGTGGCGATAGATCCAGTTCCAGATTGACGGAAGGGTATTTGCTGATGAAATCTGACAACAGTTCACCCATTTGATGAATGGCAAAATCGCCTGGCATTGATATCTTCAATCTACCATTCGGTTCCGCCTGCCTGTGCTGGGTCAGCGCCAGCGTGGCATTGACTTCCTCTTGTACATGTTGTGCATGCAGCAAAACATTCTGCCCCAGGTCAGTCACCGTCAGCTTGCGCGTGGTGCGCAAGATCAGGCGTTCGCCTAGCTGGGCTTCCAACGCAGAAATACGGCGTGACAGCGTTGATTTGGGCACCCCCAGCCTTTCCGCTGCTCTGCTAAAACTACCTTCTTCGACCACGCGGGCAAATAGCAGAAGGTCATTGGCTTCCAGAGTCATGATCGCACTCCCATACTATTTTCCTATTTTTGGAACAATGATATCCATTTTAACGCCTTCCGGAATGTTTTTGGAACGATTAAAGTGCGTCCATCAACTCTTTTTTTGAAAGGAACACAAAATGAACATCCTGCAAATCAACTCCAGCGCCCGTGCCCAGGCTTCTCATTCCACTCAATTGGCGAATAGCCTGGTTGAGGCTTTATTGGAAACATCTTCCGGTGCCACTGTGAATGTGCGTGACCTTGGCCGCAATCCTCACCCCATACTTGATGAAACAGCATTGCAAGCCCTGTTCACTCCGGCAGACCAGCGTTCGGCAGAACAACAAGCCCGCGTTGCCCTGGATGATGCCTTGATTGCAGAAATCCAGGCCGCAGATGTGGTCGTGCTTGGCGCACCCATGTATAACTTTGGTATTTCTGCCCAATTGAAAAACTGGATCGATGCCGTGTCCCGCGCCCAGGTCACTTTCCGCTATACCGCCAACGGCCCCGAAGGTTTGCTGACTGGCAAGAAAGTATATGTCGTACTGACACGTGGCGGCCTGTATCGCAATACACCAAACGATACCCAAATGCCTTATCTGAAAACCTTCTTTGGCTTTCTGGGCATGACCGATGTAGAGTTTGTCTATGCAGAAGGTCTGGCCATGGGCCCGGATGCAGAAAAAGCATCGCTGGCGTCAGCACACCAACAAATTAATGAATTACTGCCTGCCTGATAAATTGACGGGCAAACTATAAGGACGATGGATCATGGAAACGACAGATGTAGTCGCAAGCAATACAACAGTTCAACAAGTGGAAAACGTAACGAATTCACGCGTGGTGGAACAGTTGGTCGCAGGGCAGCCTACTTCGGACGGTGCCGGTGTCAAGCTGACACGGGTATTGACGCAGCCACTGCAATACCGGCTCGATCCCTTCCTCATGCTGGATGCATTCGGCAGTGACGAGGCAGGTGACTACATCGCCGGTTTCCCCAGCCATCCGCACCGTGGTTTTGAAACCGTCACCTATATGCTGGCTGGTCGTATGCGCCATCGCGACAGTGCCGGTAATGAAGGCTTGCTGCAAAACGGTGGCGTGCAATGGATGACAGCCGGGCGTGGCGTGATTCATTCAGAAATGCCGGAACAGGAAGAAGGCCACATGACAGGTTTCCAGTTATGGCTGAATCTGCCTGCCAAGGACAAGATGATCGCTCCCTGGTATCGCGATATCCAGAGTGAAGCCATTCCTGAATTGCTGACAGCAGCGGGTGTGAACGTGCGCGTCATCGCAGGTAGTAGTCACGGAGTAGCAGGTGCCGTGCAGCGTGAAGTAACCCAGCCGCTGTATCTGGATATACATATGCCAGCTGGTAGCAGTTTTACACATGGCTTGCCTGCCAGTTTTAATGCCTTTGTGTATGTGTATGAAGGTGAAGTGCAGATAGCTGAGCGCGATGTGCCGATGCAACGCATGGCAATATTGAAAAAATCGCCGGATGCAGATGGCGTGGTGATTGATGCCAAAGTGGATAGCCGCTTGTTGCTGATTGCTGGCCAGCCGCTCGGTGAACCCATCGTTCAGTATGGACCGTTTGTGATGAATAGTCAGGCTGAGATATTTAAAGCGATAAGCGATTTTCGTGAGGGTAAGTTGGCGGATGTTGCTTGATATTAGAGTTAAGCATCATTTTCACGGACGAAGGAACTTGTCGTTGTAGGTTGGGCTACGGTTTACCAGCCCAACACTGGGCGTTTTATAAACGTATACGTTATTTTGAGGGCGAGTGTTGGGCTGATACCCCGTAGCCCAACCTACGAAACTGGGCGTTTTATAAACCTATACGTTACTTCGAGGCCGAGTGTTGGGCTGGTAAACCGTAGCCCAACCTACAAAGCAAGTTTTCAATTAACAACGAAAAAAATCAAAATCTACATTTAAGGAAAACAAAATGAAACAAACAGAAACCATAGGCCCCGTCTTCGGCTCGTTCATCGCCCGTGTATTGATCGCCCTGATCTTCGTGGCATCCGGTGCCGGCAAGATATCCGGTTTTGAGCAAACCGTAGGCTATATCGCCAGCAAGGGTTTGCCTTTGCCTGCCTTGGGTGCGATAGCTGCTATCGTTGTAGAGCTAGGCGGCGGCGTCATGGTCATCCTGGGTTGGCGTGCACGTTGGGCAGCGGCGGCAATGATCCTGTTCACGCTGGCTGCGGCCTTTATCTTCCATAATTTCTGGGGTGTACCAGCTGATGCAGCGCAAAACCAGATGATCCATTTCATGAAAAATATCTCCATGGCCGGTGGACTATTGTATGTCTTGATACATGGCAGCGGTGGCTGGAGTCTGGATGGCCGTAAAGCCTGAGTAAGAAAGAATTGATTTCCCGTTCCCTCGGGGATTTTTTCAGCGGCAGATTTACTGCAAGGTGAATCTACCGTTTTTTACTTGAATTTCCCCCGGTAAGTTACTGCGCCGTCAAGGTTTTCCAATCGTACTGCTGCCGTTGACAGCTTACTTGAAACGGCTATTCTGTATGTCCCGATTGAGCTACAACAATTTAAACCGAAGTTGGACTGTTTAAATCAATAATGCCACGTTGCAGAGCTAAAACAGCAGCGTGGGTGCGGTCATTAGCCATTAGTTTTGCGAGTATGTTCTTGACATGCGCTTTGACCGTATCCTCAGAAATTGCCAGACAAAGGGCGATGCGCTTATTTGTTTTTCCATCAGAAAGAAGCTTCAAAACTTCAATTTCGCGTTTGCTTAAGGCATCACCCGCTGCTGGCGATATTAATTCCATGGCGATATCCGGCGGGATGCATCGGCGGCCACTGTGAACCTGACGTATAGAGTCCAGCAAGTCCTTGCGCAACATGCTCTTGAGTAAGTAACCGGATGCCCCCGCTTTGACGGCACGCAATGCACGTACATCACCTTCATAGGTGGTCAGCACGATAATTCTGGCTTTTGGAAATTCTTGTCGTATCGCAATGGTCGCATCAATGCCATTCATGTCCGGCATCTGAATATCCATGAGAGTGACATCGGGGCGCAACGCGCGGTAATTAGCCAGAGCCTCGCTACCGTTAGTCGCTTCACCCACCAGCCGCATATCTGGCTGACTTTCTATGACGCTGGCTATACCCTGGCGAAATAGCGGATGATCATCCACAGACAAGATGCTGATAGCTGCTGCGGTCGATTCGCAATGTTCCATGATTCGTGTTTGCAAAATGGACCTGGGGACAGGGTGTTCCACTAGCGGGAAATCCTTGTTCTCACGGTAATTGTAAAAAACTGCAATATAACATCGTTTGTCAAAAGTGGTATTGCCTGACCCAGGAAACCGATCGGCCAGATACCGTGACTCCCTATCGGGCGCTGTCAATTACCCTTAATGGGGATTGCCTATTGGCGCTGCAGGCATGACATTGCTCATTTCCCTCACACAAAATCAGGACGCGATGTTGATTGCAGAACATCCGGTTTTTAGCATGTTTAATGCACCGCATTACTACAATGCTATGTTGCCATGGCACTCAGCCATCGCTTTGCTGATGTTGAGTGCATGCATCTACTTTTTGTGTCAGGTCAGCATGTGGCGTGCTAACGCTTTGAGTCCCGGCATAGCAAAAGCTGGTGCCACACTCGGAGCTCACGACAACTTGATACAGGGTGTGCAAGGCTTGATGTTGAGTCTGCAGGCCACTGCCAGCCAGCTGCCTGACGAGTGGCAGGGGCGGGCGCAGATCGAAACCTTGCTTGACCAGGCAGACAAATTGCTGGCGCAAGGGCGGCAGGCCATGAAAGATGCACAAAGTCCGACCTTGTCGGATCTGGAGTTAAGTCTGGTTGAGCTGGCACTAAACCTGACTGACAGTAGTCACGTTTCGTTTTGCATGCGTATCAGCGGTCGTGGCAAACCTGCTGCCAAGGCAACCCACAAAGTGTTCTACCAACTGGTGCACGCTGCGATGATTAATGCTGCCTTACATGCAAACTCCCGGAGGGTGGAAGTGGATATTTGCTACACCTGGGACACGCTCAGCATATGCATTCGTGACGATGGAAAGGGGTTTTGGGCACCCGATATCGATGCTGTCAGCGAGCATGGCTATCCTGGCCTGCAGCAAATGTTGTTGCAGGCAATTACCCTGCCAGCCAGATTGGAACTTTGGAGCGCTCCAGAAATGGGTACGGAATTGTTCCTGCGCCTGAATAGCGAACCCCAGTCTGACCAGCTTGCAGTTTCCTGCTTCTTCCAGGTCTGCCGGTTACTGCAGTTGTTATATCTGCCTTAGTGCAGTCAATGACAGCGTCAAAAAACTACCCGAAATGATTAGTCACCTACCCCGCTTTATGGCGATGTGTATTTATTGCATGAACCCTACACTCTGTGACATGTCATTCGCTATCTCCGATTTTCTCAGTACAGCGACTGGTGCCCCCCTTTTTTTGATGCAATTGGAGAAGTTCATGGAAACAAAAGATCACGGTATGGCAGTAGATCATCAGCGGCGCAAGGTCTTGCTTGGCGGTGTCGTCGCTGTAGGTGCTGTCACGCTGCCTTTTGGCACTATGGCATTACCAGCAGTAACGACAGACCAGGCAATTACGCAAGCTCACTTTCATGGAGAGAAAAAAATGGCTTACTTCAAAACCAAAGATGGTACTGATATTTATTACAAGGACTGGGGTTCAGGTCAGCCCGTCGTCTTTTGCCATGGCTGGCCACTCAATTCTGATAGCTGGGAATCGCAAATGATTTTCCTGGCTTCGCAAGGTTTCCGCTGCATCGCCCATGACCGCCGTGGCCATGGCCGCTCCAGCCAGCCTTGGGATGGCAATGACATGGATCATTATGCCGATGACCTGGCACAGTTGATCGAGTTGCTTGACCTGAAAAACGTCGTCCTGTTCGGCTTCTCTACCGGTGGTGGTGAAGTGGCGCGCTACATTGGCCGCCATGGTACCAAGCGTCTGGCCAAGGCTGGACTGATTTCTGCCGTGCCGCCGTTGATGCTCAAGACAGATACCAACCCTGGTGGTTTGCCGATGTCGGTATTTGATGGCTTGCGTGCAGGTTCATTAACCAACCGTGCACAACTGTATCTGGATGTGGCGGGCGGGCCTTTCTATGGCTTCAATCGTCCTGGCGCAAAAATATCGCAGGGGCTGGTGAATTCCTGGTGGTCGCAAGGCATGCAGGCCGGACACAAGAATACCTATGATTCCATCAAGGCATTCTCGGAAACTGACTTCAGGGACGACCTCAAAAAATTCGATATCCCTACATTGATCGTACATGGCGATGATGATCAGATCGTGCCTATCGATGCCGCCGGGCGTGCTTCTGCCAAACTGGTCAAGAACTCTACATTATTGGTGTACCCAGGTGCGCCGCATGGCTTGACAGACACCCATAAGGATCAATTCAATAAAGACATGCTGCACTTTATCAAAGGTTAAACACAGGCCCTCTCGTCAGGGATTGCGGCTATGCAAAGACTCTACCCCATGTTCCCGGCTGGCAAGGCGGGGGCTGGCTTGCTGATACTGAGGATAGTCGTGGCCTTGCAGCTTCCTGCTTTCAGTACTTGTTGCACCAGGCCAGTAATGGATTGGTGGATGGAGATGCTGACAGAGGGCCTGGCAGTGTTGCTTTGTATTGGCATATTGACCCCGTTGCTTGCCTTGCTTTGTGTGGTGACAGCGTTGCTATGTCTGTTGAGTCATTGGGCGCTGATGCAAGCCATGCTGCCTATGTTCGGCCTGGCTATCGCCAATGCGCTGGCATTGATGCTGCTGGGGCCGGGTGCATATTCCCTTGACGCCAAATTTTTTGGCCGACGTCTGATCATCCTGCGCGACCATACAACAGATGATGCAGACAAATGAAATGCTCAATAACAGGGTAGACAGACAATGAATAAACTAACGACAGCAGCCTGTGCACCGGTGACTGACAACCAGAACCCCCGGACTACAGACCACAGGGACCATCATATCGATGAAGATCACTACAGCCAGCCCGGCAATCTGTTTCGCCAGTTAAGTGCAGACAAGCAGCAACTCTTGTTTGAAAACACGGCATGTTTCCTTGATAGTGCAGAACCGGAAATATAGCAACGCCGTATCAGTAGTTGCAGCTCGGCCGATCCGGCTTACGGTGCTGGTGTTACCGCAGCACTGGCGGCCCTGGCCAGCTAAGCAGGTGCACGAAGTAGAGCAGTTCTCATGCAACACCTTATTTACTCACTTATTCGACATAAGGAAAATATCATGCCTATCGCTAAAGCCGAACCCGGTAAAGCCTTGCTCAATCCGACTAACCATACCCTGATCATGATTGATCATCAGCCACAGATGGCGTTCGCCACCAAGTCCATCGATCCGGTATCATTGCGCAACAATGCGGCCATGGTAGCCAAGGCGGCCAAGGAATTCCAGGTAGCCACCATCCTGACCACGGTTGCCGAAAAATCTTTTTCTGGCCCCATTTTTGAGGAAATCAAAGCGGTTTTCCCTGACCAGAAAATCGTTGACCGCACCAGTATGAATACCTGGGAAGATGGTCGCATTGCCGAACTCGTCAACGCCAAAGGTAAGGGCAGAATCGTGCTGGCAGGCTTATGGACGTCGGTGTGCATCGTTGGCCCGGCAGTTTCCGCACTGGAACAAGGCTTTGAAGTGTACGTCATCGCTGATGCCTGCGGAGACGTTTCCGACGAAGCCCATCAGCGTGCTATGGAGCGCATGATACAAATGGGTGCTCGCCCGATGACATCGCTGCAATACCTGCTTGAATTACAGCGTGACTGGGCGCGTGGCGAGACCTACAATCAAACGGTGGCAACAGCAATTACCCACGGTGGTGGTTATGGCCTGGGGCTGATCTATGCGAAAAGCATGTTCAATGCCAGTGAAGGGCACTAGTTCGTTGTAGCACTATCTGATCCGGTAATAGTTCAATTGCCGGATCAGTTGCTGGACCAATGATTGAATTCCTGAAAGGGTGTTTTATGGACGCAGACCTGATATTCCACAATGGCCAATTCCACACGGTAGACCGTAGCCAGCCACTTGCTTCTGCAGTGGCCATCAAGGATGGCAAGTTCCTGGTCGTCGGGGAGTCGGAAAGCGTCATGCGCTTCAAAAGTGACAGCACCAAAGTCATCGACCTGCAAAAGCGCTGCGTCATCCCCGGCTTGAATGATTCCCACATTCACCTGATCCGTGGTGGCCTCAACTACAACCTGGAATTGCGTTGGGAGGGCGTGCCCTCGCTGGCCGATGCGTTGAGGATGTTGAAAGAACAGGCGTTGCGCACGCCGCAGCCACAATGGGTGCGGGTAGTGGGTGGCTGGACTGAATTTCAGTTCGCAGAAAAACGCATGCCCACGCTGGATGAAATTAATGCCGTCGCACCAGATACACCGGTTTTTATTCTGCATCTGTATGACAGGGCATTGCTCAACCGTGCCGCGTTGCGCGCAGTGGGCTATACCAAAGATACACCCAATCCACCCGGTGGTGAAATCCAGCGCGATGCCGCAGGCAACCCTACTGGCATGCTCATCGCCAAGCCGAATGCGATGATATTGTATGCCACACTGGCAAAAGGCCCCAAGCTGCCGCTGGACTTGCAAGTCAATTCCACTCGCCAGTTCATGCGTGAGCTGAACCGCCTCGGTTTGACCAGCGCGATAGATGCCGGTGGCGGTTTCCAGAATTATCCAGAAGACTATGCCATCATTGATCAGCTCGCCAAAGAGCAACAATTGACGGTACGCATTGCCTACAACCTGTTCACCCAGAACAAGGGTCAGGAATTGCAGGATTTTCAGCGCTGGACAGACATGGTCAAGCCCGGTGACGGCAGCGATTTCTACCGCCACAATGGCGCGGGTGAAATGTTGGTATTCTCGGCGGCTGATTTTGAAGACTTTCTGGAACCCCGGCCAGACCTGGCCGCAGGTATGGAAGATGAACTCGAAAAAGTCGTGCGCCATCTGGTCAGCCAGCGCTGGCCCTTCCGCCTGCATGCTACCTATGATGAGTCAATCAGCCGCATGCTGGATGTGTTTGAAAAAGTCAACCGCGACATCCCCTTCAATGGCTTGCACTGGATGTTTGATCATGCAGAGACAATTTCTGAACGCAATATAGAACGCGTCAGCGCGCTTGGCGGCGGCATTGCCATCCAACACAGGATGGCTTTCCAGGGTGAATATTTTGTTGAACGCTATGGTGCCGAAGCTGCCCGTGCCACACCGCCTGTCGCCAAAATGCTGGAAATGGGCGTGCCTGTCGGCGCAGGTACTGACGCCACCCGTGTGGCCAGCTACAACCCCTGGACTGCGCTGTACTGGCTGGTATCGGGCCGCACCGTTGGCGGTATGCGCCTGGCCAGTGCAAACGCGCAATTGTCGCGCGATGCTGCGTTGGAATTATGGACGCTGGGCAGTAGCTGGTTTTCCAATGAACAAGGGAAGAAAGGACAGATCAAGGAAGGGCAACTGGCTGATCTGGCCGTGCTTTCTGCCGATTATTTCAGTGTAGTTGAAGATGACATCAAGAATATAGAATCGGTACTTACCGTTGTCGATGGCAGGATCGTTTATGGCGCAGCAGAATTCGGCCCCTTGTCACCCTCTGCCATACCAGTGTTGCCGGACTGGTCACCTGTGAGCAAGGTCAGTGGTCATTATCGTGCACATTGTCGTGCAGTTACCGGGGTGCAAAAAAACGCATTGCCACACCAGTGTAAGGGGGCTTGCGGTGTGCATGCCCACAGGCACGACCTGGCCCGTGGTGCCAATGTGCCCGTCGCAGATTTTTCTGGATTCTGGGGTGCGCTGGGTTGTAGCTGTTTTGCTTTTTAAAGGGGTGCTGTATGCGTTACTCAAAAATATTGCTGGGGCTATTGATCTCTTTTGTCACAGGTGTTGGCTGTCAATTACTGCATATCCCCGTGCCGTCCCCGCCGGTATTGAGCGGGGCTTTTCTGGTGTTTGCCATGAGTGTTGGCTATTGGCTGGTAGATCGCTACACGCTGGCGCGAGAAGCGCAACACAAGGCGCTATGTGGTGGCCATGCATTAGATCATAAGGATGGAACTTGATATGGGTATCGTCATAGGGGCATTATTGGGTCTGGCCATAGGTGGCTTATGCCGCTGGCTGGATATCCCTTCACCAGCACCACCCACTCCCATTGGCGCTTTGCTGGTGGTGGCCATGACAGTTGGTTACGTTGCTGCCGCACAATTTGCCTGAAAGACAGTCCATGAGCATGATGAATCTTTTGCAGCGTTTATCTGGCAAATCCCTGCCAGAGTTGGGTTTGCTATTCCTCAGGTTATCTGGGGCCTTCATGCTGATTTATGTGCATGGCTTGCCCAAGCTCGTGCATTACAACAATGAGCTGGCGCACATAGATGACCCGCTGCATCTGGGGCGTAATCTGACGCTGGGCCTGGCCCTGATGGCAGAGATAGCTTGTCCGTTACTGATCGCGGCTGGCTTTCTGACGCGTCTGGCTTGCCTGCCCATCATCTTTTTGTTGCTGGTATCCATGCTGGTGGTACACCCGGACTGGAGCATCGCCGAAGGCCAGTTTGGCTGGCTGCTGCTGATTATCTTTTGCACCATCGCCCTTGCCGGGCCAGGTGCGTATTCACTGAGCCGTAGCAAAGTCGTATGACAAGCAAACATACACTGGGTGTTGCCCTGGGCTTCACCGCAGGCTACGTCGATACGGTGGGTTTTGTTGCCCTGTTTGGCTTATTTACTGCCCATGTGACGGGCAACTTTGTACTCATCGGCAGCGAACTGGCACACCCCAGTCATGGCGTGCTGATCAAGTTCCTGGCCTTTCCTGCGTTTATCCTGGCGGTGGCACTGGCACGCATGGTCGCCGTCAAACTTGAAGCCAGCGGCAAATCTGCGGCACGGGCACTGACTGGCATGCAGTTGTTGTTCTTGCTGGTCTTCATGCTGCTGGGCTGGCTGTCCACACCTCTGCAATACACAGATGCCGTCTTGCCCCTGCTGGCAGGCATTGCCGGTGCAGCTGCCATGGGCGTACAAAACGCCGCCAGCCGGCTGGTATGGACGGAGCTGGCACCCACTACGGTCATGACGGGTAATGTGACCCAGATCGTCATCGACTTGGTGGACATCCTCAGGGGCAGTGCAGTAACCGGTACCACGGCCAGGTTGTGGAAATTCTTGTGGCCTGTGCTGGCCTTTGGTGTGGGCGCAGTGATGGGGGCATTTGCGTATTTGTATGCAGGCTTTTTTGCACTGACTTTGCCGGTGCTGATTTTGTGTGGCGTATTACTGGTTTTTTCTGAATGAGTTGATGTGCTGCGTTGAGTCATTACCCTTGCAGCATCAATGAAGGTAAAACCTAATACGCCATTTGTCCTTTTGCAAATTTGGTTAGACTGTAGGCTGTTCATTGCCCAGGATTATCCACGTGCTATTTGCCAAATTGCAGATCTCTCTGAAAACCAGCATGGCGGTGCTGTTGTTGAGCTTCTTATGTGTCCTGCCTGGCAGCGCTGTAGCCGCAGTGCAGCCAAGTCGTCTGCTGTCCGACTATACCCACACTGCCTGGAATGGCTTGAATGGTGCGCCCATTGATGTACTCAAGTTTACCCAAACTACGGATGGCTGGTTGTGGATAGCCACATCTACAGGACTGTTTCGCTTTGACGGACAGCGTTTTGAACGTATGGGCAAAGTCCAGGGCCAGCCTCTGCGTTCCAGCAACGTACTGGGTTTGCTGGGCGCACCTGATGGCAGCCTGTGGGTAGGCTATCGCTTTGGCGGTATCAGTGTTTTCAAGAATAATACTGTGCATACTTATACCGAAGCTGATGGACTGCCAGGCGGCACGGTGATGAGCATAAGCATGGGGCCAGACGGTACGATCTGGGCTGCGACTCGTGAAGGCCTTGCTGCACTCGCACCTGGGGCGCGACGTTTCAATCGTATCGGTACTGAGAGTGGTTTGCCGCAAATCATGGCAAGGCAAATATTGTTTGACAAGGGCGGTGTGCAATGGGTGTCTGTTCAGGGCGGGGTTTACTTTCGTCGTCCAGGCGAAACCCGCTATATCCAGGCCTGGCCCAGGCTGG
Source organism: Undibacterium sp. GW821-FHT11B02 (assembly GCF_058808955.1). NCBI lineage: Bacteria > Pseudomonadati > Pseudomonadota > Betaproteobacteria > Burkholderiales > Oxalobacteraceae > Undibacterium > Undibacterium sp. GW821-FHT11B02. Next base: position 180,522 of record NZ_JBXASD010000014.1, read on the forward strand.
ACCTGATGGCCATGGCTGAGAGCCCCGATGGCACTCTCTGGGCGTCTGACGGTGCATATAAATTCTATCGTATGAGCACCACCGTTCCGGCTGGCAATCCCACGCCCAAGTCTGAGATTGAAGGCAATGGCATGTTCTTTGACCGTGAAGGCGTCATGTGGATCTTGCGTACCCATGCGCTGGAACGTCGCCGTGCACCCTGGACGGGGAAAAGCGGACCAGAGCAGCTCTTGACACAGGAGGGCGGTATGAGTGGCCCCTTACCGCAGACTTTTTTTCAGGACAGGGAAGCTAATATCTGGATAGGCACGTCGCATGGCCTTGACCGCCTGCGTCGCAACCGTTTGCAGATATTGCCTGTGGCGCTGCCGTTTGACCATCCAGCCATAGTCAGCGCAGGCAATGGCGAAATCATGACTGCCGATTTTGCTGGCCCGGTACGCCGCTTCAAGGCCAACGGCGAATACCAGCACGAGTTGTCTGGGCATTTCAGCCTGAGCTATCGTGCTGACGATGGCACTGTCTGGCTGGGTAATGATGTCGCCCTATGGCGGCGTGATGCCGCAGGTGTCGCAGGTGTCGCAGGTGTATATACCGCTTTGCCGATGCCGTCAGCTGTCTCCGGCAACCAGGCTCAGGCCATGGTTGTTGTCAACTCGCAGCAAATATGGGCGTCGGTGGCGCGTATGGGCTTGTTTCGCATTGATAATGGCAAATGGCAGTTGCAAGGCGGCTTGAGTGGTTTACCCGATGAGGCACCGATGAGTTTGATCAAGGGGCAATCTGGCCGCATTTGGGCGGGCTATTTGTATAACCGCATCGCCCTTATCGATGGCGAGCGCGTACACATGTTTGGCGAGGCCCAGGGCTTGGCACTGGGTAATGTGCTGGCTCTGTGCGCTGATGGCGAACACATCTGGGCAGGCGGTGAAACTGGCCTGGCCCTGTACGACAGCAAACGGGATGACAAGCACTTTGTGTCAGTTAAAATCAGTGGTCGGCAAGCTTTGGGCATCTCAGGCATAGTCCGCACTGCGGCTGGTGACCTGTGGCTGCATGGTGCAGACGGAATTACCCATATCCCCGCCAGCGAAGTGAAACAGCTATTGCGCGAGCCTGCACACATAGTGAATTACGAACCCTACAATGCGCTCGATGGCTTGCTCGGCAGTCCATCCCAACTACGTCCCTTGCCGTCATTGATCACTGGTACGGATGGCAGGCTCTGGTTTTCCACCTCCGGCGAAGTTGCCAGCATAGACCCACAAAACATTGCCCGTAATCTGCTGCCACCACCCATACAAATTACCGCCATCCATGTCGGCGGCAAAGAGTATATGGCACAGTCATCCCTGCAACTACCGCAGGGTAACCGCGATATCCAGATTAACTTTACCGCCCTCAGTCTGAGTATGCCTGAGCGACTGGATTTTCGTTACCAGTTGCAAGGCTACGACAAGGACTGGCAAAACCCCCACGGACGGCGCGAAGCTTTCTATACCAACCTGCCACCCGGCAATTATCGCTTTCTGGTCAAGGCCGCCAATGAAGACGGGGTATGGAATGAGCAAGGTGCTGCCATGCAAATCAGCATCCCACCAAGCTTTGTAGAAACACCTGGTTTCATCGTCTTCCTGCTGGCTGTGGCAACTGCATTGCTATATGGTCTTTACCTGTTGCGCATACGTTACCTGACTGCGTACATGCAAGATATCATGCATGAAAGACTGGCAGAACGTGCCCGCATCGCCCGTGGCCTGCACGACACCCTGTTGCAAAGTGTCCAAGGGCTCATCATGTATTTTGATCAGCAGGCAAGACGGCTTCCAAGCAATTCCGAGGAACGCGCCAAGCTGGAGCAAACCCTGGATTTGGCAGACCAATTGATGGTGGAAGGACGCGAACACATCATGGATCTGCGCAATGCCTCGGTACCAGAATATCTGGAACTGGAATTGCAGCAATACGGGAGCATCTTGCTAAATGAAAGATTTGAGCTGATTTTACACGGTACGCCACGGTTGCTGTGCGTGCCTGTGCGCAATGAAATACATGCTATTGGTCGCGAGGCTCTGTTAAATGCCGCACGACATTCAAATGCCAGCAAGGTCGTTCTGGAACTGGGATATGACAAGGATTTTTTTACTTTGCGTATCGCTGATAATGGGCAAGGCCTCCCAGCGGAAATCGCAACAAAGGGGCAGCGAGAAGGGCACTGGGGTCTGGTGGGCATGAAAGAGCGTGCCGAAGCCATGGGCGCACATTTTCAAATGAAATCAGTGGCGGATCACGGGACCGAGATACAGGTCAGGTTGCCAGCCAATCTCGCCTATGCTGTTAAACCTGCTACCGCTGGTTCCAGCTTGCAGGGAGTTGGCGGCAGATCCAGGCTAAACGAAATAGTTAGAAAATTTTTAGCACGACGTTAATATGCATCTATTTGCATGATTGCCTGGATCAGGCAATAAGACCTTAGACTCCCCACTACAGAAACAACGGGGGAAGGAAAGGCTTTTGCAAGAAGCCTTCGTTTCGCATGCGAGTAGGGGTAATCGTACTTTTCGTGCACTACATGATGTATGTCATGACGCAAAGATTAGCACTAATTTGTGATTGCCTTTTCGTCGTCGGCGCGGAGTTCGTCCAATACCGAGCGCGCCGGACGCGGCGCACCAAGATGCAGGTAACGTAGTTCATCCATAACGGCACTCCAAAGTAAAGGGCCGCCCTTTTCCAGCAGTTCCCCGCGCAAAGACGCTTCCTTGCTCGGATGCGTATGCCGAAGGCCCCAGGCAGCCATATGTGCGAGCAGAGGTAC
>NZ_JBXASD010000015.1:0-167387 GCF_058808955.1 Undibacterium sp. GW821-FHT11B02
AGGCTGGACGCTGTCCAGTACGCCAAACCCAGTGGGTCCGCTGGACGGTTGAAATAAGCGATGTAAAGCTTTTGGATATCACTAGCTGCATTAGCCATTTAGAACTCCTAATTTATGATTTAAAAAGTGCGAAGCTTGCTTTTTAGGCACCTACTCGCGTTACGGCAAGCAGATAGTCGCAGATGCACCTTATCAAGGATGTGATGCAAATCACATTCTCAAAAAAAAGCAAGCCTTCACAACATTTGGCGCTCATCTTTCCCGGGTTTTCGATTTGTTCTGCAGAAACAGCTTTCAAATGGAAAATCCGGATGTGACTTTGCCAACCTATTATTATAAGGGGAGCTTTCCGGTAAACCCAAATGAATATTACATGACAGGAAATACGGAAATCATTTACCTCTTAGCGATGCCATATCAAAAGGGAAATCAGGATAAATCTGCATTTGGGGAAAACAAAAGAATAATTCGCATAGAGCAGGAATGACAATAAATGTCTATACAGCCATATATTTGGATTCCAACTCCCAACCACAAAGTATGCTAAGTATGAAATTTTATTAAGTATTACGTTACGTTTGCTCACAAATTTATTTACATGCAATTTGCACATCAGTATGTTTAAAATTGGCACCACAAAAAATCAGCCACTCCAATTCTCCAAAAGGACAATGATGATAATCTGCATAGATTGGTGCAAAAATACAACAAACCACATTCGCTGCATGACAGAAATCCATTGACACAAATAGAAAGGCCCCTTTGGAAGGGGCCTTTCTATTTGAGATCAAAGTGAGATCAAAGAATTTTATTTCTTATTCCAGTAGGTAACGCCGTAAGCATAACGATTGCCTGCATTGTCCAATCTTGAAGTAAATACATAAGCGGCAGTACCGCCCTTTTCTGCAGTTACCGCCCCATTGACCTGCATATTATTCGGATAGGTATTTTGATCGCCGCCAGATAACGTTCCATTGGCACCAACCACCCCCTGGGCTTGCAGCGCAAAACGCTCGCTGCCAGTCAACAAATCAAAACTGGTCGCAAAGCTGGACTTTGCAAAATCAAGCTGCAATTTTGCATTTTCCAGCTTGGCCGCTGCCTCAAACCCTTTTTGGTCAACAACAACAGCTTGGCTATCTTTCAAGGCAAAACCCATGCTACCCGTAGTCGGCACTTGCCATTCAGAACCCTTGGTAACCGAAACCTGGTATCTATTATTAAGACCAACTGTGGTAGCACCTTCTTTTTCAAGCTTGATGACATCGAATTGTGCGCCTTGACCAAGGACATCAATCCAGCGCCCCCACACAATGGTATTGGTCAATACTGTTCCAGATGTATTACCGCTACCGGTATTGGAGCCTGTATTGCCGCCAGCCGTGTTCCCAACGGCAACGGTCTGCTTGACGCCACCAGCCTTGCTTGGATCAAGATTAGGGTCAATCACTGCAGGCGACACCAAACTGCTGCTATTGCTGATCGCAGCCTTGGTCGCAGGTTCATCAGGGCGCGGTGGTGCTACCGCATCAGGTGCCAGGCCAGCAGCAGCCTGCAACAATTGCGGCTTATTTTGGCCTTTATTGATTTGAAGCAGCAAACCTTGCTGGCGTGCAAATAGTTCTGTTGCTGCGCCGCCTTCACAAGGTCCACGCCCTTGCGGAGAACAGGCCCCATCAAAGCCACTAACCACGACCCCCCCCTCAACAACAGCAACACGAGTGGTATCGGCAGTAGTAAATACGGTGAAGTCAGTACCACGCACCCCAATAGCAGCCACAGGGGTGTTAAAACGGAAATTCTGCCTTGCTAATTTAACAGCACTACCAGACACACTACGCGCCACACCATTCAGTAATTCTAGTTTGATGCTGGTATTTGCCGGGTCTTTTTTATCAACGTGATAAGTCACTATGCGTGCTTCACTATTGGGACGCACAATCAACAAACCATCATCTATGGTTTTCATATAAATATAGCTGTCAGCGCCAGTCTTGATATTGGAACCTTCTTGCACAGCGCTATCCAAAATGGCAGTTTTACCGTTGATTTCAACCTTGCCCCATATGGCAGTTACCTTCGCAGCTTCGCCAGCGAACGCCATTGCAGGAATCGCCAGCAGTAATGCCAGGCTCCATTTTGCCAACAAGCGCATCGCATTTACTGTGTTGCTTTTCATATTTAATCCTCACCTGCCCATGTTCCAGCAAAGTTCTTTCTCACCGGACACCCATTGTTCCGGTCAATATCGGCACTTATTTTGTTATTATCCACTGATATTCAAATATTATTGTGACGACGGTCACAATTTACGATTTCCAGCTACTATATCATTTTTCGGCTAAGCCATTGAAAATAGAAGGATTATTATAAAAATCCATATCCTGAAAGGGTCAGAAGGCCATGATTACAGATGAAAATGAGACGAGGCCGATTTATGATTGCCATTTTGCTTGTCTCTTTTCAGAGTAAATTTATTGCCTCGCACAAAAATGATGCGCAAAAATTAGCACAATTTAAACATTTCAGATTATTATGCAGCCGAATTAATTTTGATCGGCACAACAATCAAATGCCTCTTGCACAGTGAATAATTCAACGGCTCTTCTTACACTATCATGAGGCGCGCATATGAGTTTTTTTTGCGCATCCCGGCAAAAACCTATTTATGGTTGACGATTGCAGCAATGGCAGTCGGGTTGTGTGCCGTCAACCAGTGGTTGCCGGAGAGTCATCGCCTGTTCTCCGGCGATGAATGGCTACGGGATCACTTTGTTCGCCTCAGTGCAAAAGACTTGCCAGAAGAGCGGCTGGCACTGATTGATATTGATGACCATAGTATTGACGTTTTGGGAGCAGCACCTTGGCCGCGCACCCGTATAGCTGATCTGATAGAGAAACTGATCGTTGAATTTGATGTCCGTGGCGTTGCCCTGGATATCTACTTTGAAGAACAAAAGGACACCGTTGGCGACCAAAGGCTAGCCATGCTGGCAGCCCACGGACCGGTTGTACTGGCACAGGCCTTCGATTTCAGCAAGGATAAGCTTACGCCGGCACGCAATGGTCAGTTAATAGGTGGTAAACCACTGGCTGTCGCCAAACCAGGTGATCCTGCCAGGATGGCCCATGCAACGGGCTATATAGCCAATCATGAAGGACTGAACAAGGCACGATTTATCGGCAATATCGGCTTTGTGCCAGACAGAGATGGAACTTTACGGCGAATTCCGGCTCAGACTCGCTTCGGTGACAAAGTGTATGATGGATTGTCGCGTGTCCTGCTTGAATGTTGTTCGAAAATACGATCTGATCAGTTATTCAAGACGAAAAGCCGCTTTTCAGATGTAGATGAAAATGGTTTTTCCCGGGTAGAGTACAGCCGTACCTTGTCGTCATATGAAGTGGTTCCGGCCTTAAGCGTTTTACAGGACACAACGCCACTTGAATCTTTGCGCGGCAAATACATCATTATCGGCTCATCATCACTAAGCTTGGCAGATCGCATACCGACACCATTGCATCACTTAACCAGTGGTTTTTTGGTACATGCACAGGCTCTGACTACGCTGCTTGATGAACAGGAAGGACGCGAGTATGTAAAATGGCCAGGTGGCCTGATTGCCCTGCTGTTCAGCATGCTGACTGCGGGAATTGCTGTGTTCATGTTTCCGCGTTTTTCAGCATTATCGAATACTTTAATGCTGGGGGCAGCGTCAGCAATATGGATAGGGCTGGCTTATCTGGTGGTGGGGCATGACATGTGGTTTTCGCCTGTCGGTCCTTTGATGTCAAACTTTTTTTTGCTGGCGGTAGCGGTTCCATTTGGATGGCAGACAGCACAGCGTAAATCGCGTCGCTTACTAGGGACATTACAGCAATATGTGGCCAAAGCGGTAGTACAAGAGTTATTGCGTAGTGACTTGAAAGACCCACTGGCTCCACGCCAACTACATGTCACCACACTCATTGCTGATATGGAAGGCTACACCAGCCAGGTGGAAAACTTGCCTATGGAACAGGCAGCAAGTCTGACCCGCGAGTTTCTGGAGTGTCTGACAGCACCGGTACTGGCGAAGGGAGGCACACTGGACAAGTACACTGGCGATGGTCTGGTCGCCTTTTGGGGGGCACCCTTGCCAGTGGAAAATCACGCGGATCTGGCAGTGGATGCAGCGATCGAAATTGTCAGGAATGTCAGGGAATTGAGTGCCCAATATGAACAACAGGGGAGAAAAAAGATTAGAGTACGAATTGGCATAGAAAGCGGCATCGCCATCGCTGGAGATTTTGGAAGTTCATTCCGTAGCATCTACACTGCTGTCGGAGACAGCGTGAATACCGCGTCACGACTGGAAGATGCCGCACGTCACTACCCTCACGACATTATCATTGGCAAAGGCACGGTCGATGGTTCAACCAGGCACAGCTTCCAATCTTTGGGAGAGCGTCTGTTGAAAGGCAAGGAAAAACCAACTGCCATCTATACGGTAGAGGTTTCTGCATGAGGGGTTTCAAACTGCTGCACCAACTATCACTATGCATGTTGATCGCCCTGCTGACACAGCAAGTAGCACTTGCCGACGACGGTACAGAAAATGATACGCTTTATATTGAAGCGCTAAAAGCCATCAGTGAAAAACGGCATGATGACGCCAAAATCATGCTCAGCAAACTGATAGAAAAAATGCCACAGCATGGGGGTGCACTACTGGACCTGGCAATGCTGCAATGCGAGCTTGGCAATAAGGAAGAAGCAGATCGTCTGTTTCAAACCATGAAAGCAAGCCTTCCTTTGTCTGACGAACAACTGCACAAGCTGGAATTGTTACAACCCAAGAATTGTATTCCACGCAGCCCAGCAAGAAAATTTGCCGTCGCGCTGGAAGTTGGCTATGACAGCAACGTCAATCAGGGTGCCAGCGATCCCAATTTTATTTTGGGCAGTGGTGCCCAGCAACTCGAATTACAACTGCTACCCGAATATCAGCCCAAGGCTGACCGCTTTGCCACAGTATCAGCCAACGCCTCGCAAGAATTCGGTAAAACAGGAACGGTAGGCTATACACAGCTGCGCTTGCGCAGTTATGAATCCCTGTCTGCATTCAATACAGCGTCTCTTGCACTAGGCTTGGAACAGCCGTGGAATTGGCACAATTATAATTTTCGTGCAACTGGCCTGATCAGCATGCTGACTCTGGGTGGCCAGTTGTATCAAAAACAGGACATTCTGCAGCTACGCCTGACGCCACCAACCCGTCAGTCCAGTCCCTGGCATTTCAGCACTATTGCCAGCTATAGTAATGTCCAGTATCCAACCTTGTCCAATTTTGATGCGCACACTTGGGAACTCCGCGGCCTGCTTTCCTATGAGACAGAAAAATTCTTGCTGCAAGGTGGATTGGCCTACCTTGCTGATCGTGCACATGCCGATCGTCAGGGGGGACATCGTCAGGGTTATTACGGGTTCCTGAATCTGAGAAGGCAGCTATCACAACGTTACGAACTTGAACTGGGCTGGAATCAACAGTTATGGCAAAGCCAAACCATCTATTCCCCGAATCTGATTGACGTTGCACGAAGCCAGGATACGCAAACCTTGAAAGCAGCACTTAGCTGGGTGATGACAGACCGGCAGACATTACAATTGGAATACAGGGCCACAAATAACAAAGAAAATATATCTATCCTTCAATACAATAGCAAAACTCTGCAATTGAGCTGGCAGTGGCAGAATTTTTAGCAAGGATGCAGCATAGATGGAGTTATCAGTTTTTACCAGCCAGGCTGTATTTTGGCTTTTTGCCTTGTCGGCAATGCTGGTGTGTTTAGGTAGTTTACTGCCAGCCAAATGGATGCCACCGATTAAACACGACAAATTTGCCCATTTTGTCGCATTTGGCGGCATGGTCCTGATTGCACGCATACTCGTGGCAAATTTACATGAATTGGCAGTATGGTCTGTCGGGTTACTGATCGCCGGATTTTGCATCGAGTTGTTGCAAGCGCTTGTCCCCGGTCGTAATTTTTGCTGGAAAGACCTGCTTGCCAATGCCGCCGGTATCACTTCCGGAATGCTGGTTTGTTTGCTACTGGAATACACTCTGGCAGCGAATTAAAACCGTGCGTCAGTCCAGATTTCTGTCGGAATCCCAGAAAATCGGCGAAAATAGGCGGAATAAAGACTGATTGCTTTAAAAAAGCAATCAATTCCGGCAGGGGAAAATGTTGCCCCGGGCAGACTTTGCAAACATGATTTGATATTGTGGATAATCATCACCATCTACATTATTCAAACATCATCACGTGATGCGCGGATGGCAAACAGCTGCTTGAAACGGACGGCAAAATCAGACCAGACCGTGGACCAGCCGCAATAATCGGATTAAGCAATGACAGTATCAAATAATGAAGTCGCTGTAATCAATAGCAAGGCCCCGGCTACGGAGCAAGCTGGTGCATTGCCCGGGCAATTACAGATCAAGATCCCGATACAGACCAAGGTCCAGGTCAAAGTCAATCAAATCACCGTCAACCTGCGGAATATTCCCCTGTTGATGGGTCTGAGTGATGAAGACATGGGCAAGGTCAAAGCTGACATGCGCGTCCGCCACTTTAACAAAAGGGACGTGGTATTGCAAAAAGGGGGCATCGGTGACAGCCTGCTGTTTTTGCTGTCCGGGCAGTTACAGGTTGTCGATGTTACGGAAGATGGTCGCGCCATCGGTCTGCGCATGCTAAAAGAAGGTGATTTTTTCGGTGAAATTGCCATCATCAACGGCACTGCCAGGTCAGCCTCCGTGGTCGCCTTGAGTAATGTGCTGGTGGGCTTTTTGCCCAGCGTTACTGCGCTGCACCTGTTTTCCCATTCGCCAGCCATGGCCAACATGATGCTGCGACATCTGGCAGAGAAAATCCAGCGCGATTCAGAATTCCGGGCACTGCTAAGTATCAGCAATACTTCGCGACGGATTTATGCCTTCATCGCCCTGTTCAAAAAGATCATGCCAGGCAATCTCGAAGTCATCGAAAACCTGCCTACCCATCAGGACATTGCGATGATGATCAATACCAGTCGCGAAACTGTCACCCGGGCGCTACTGCATCTGGCGCAGCAAGGTATCGTCGAAAAAGACCTGCACCGCCTCATCATCCGCAAGCCGGATGAACTGCAGAAACTGGCCCTGGGTGCTGGTCTTTGAAACCGTGCATCAGTTGCGCTAACAGTTACGCTAATCGCCTGACTGACGATGCTATTTAACTCATTTGGATTTTTGTTTGCCTTTTTGCCGGTCACACTGGCAATCTGGCTATTCCTGCGACAAAAGGCTGGCCTGCGCATCGCACTGGGTTGGTTGGTGATTGCCTCCCTGTTTTTTTATGCCGTCTGGGATGTCCGTTATTTAGCAGTACTACTAACCTCTATCAGCATCAATTTCTGGCTTGGGGGGCGCATCTTGCATGCCCGTCAGCAAGGTGCTGATAATCGTGCGGGTCTGTGGCTAAAGCTTGGCGTAGCATTCAATCTGTTGGTGCTCGGTGGTTTCAAATACACCTATTTTATTGCGACAAACCTGTTTGCCCTGTTTCAGGCGGCACCACCCTTCGACCCCATCGTCTTACCATTGGCCATTTCATTTGTGACCTTCCAGAAGATTGCCTATCTGGTTGATTGCCGGCGTGGGCAAGTGCAAAGACACGATGTGCTGGATTACATGTTTTTTGTTTCCTTCTTCCCGCAATTGATCGCCGGCCCCATCGTTCATCACAAACCGCTGATTGCGCAGGCCAATACTGACAATAACCCCCTGTTTTCACAAAAAGAGGCGCTGGTAAGCGGTTTTTGTTTTCTGGCACTGGGTTTGTTCAAAAAGACTATTTTGGCCGACAGTCTGGCACGCTATGCCAGCCCGGTATTTGAACTGGCCAAACAAACTGTTCCTAGCGGCGAAGCAGCCTGGCAAGCCATGCTGGCTTATACACTGCAATTGTATTTCGACTTTTCAGCCTACTCGGACATGGCCATCGGCCTGGCCCTGATGTTTGGCTTCAAATTACCGATGAATTTTTTTTCCCCCTATAAAGCGACCTCCATCATCGAATTCTGGCGCCGCTGGCACATGACGCTGTCGAGTTTTTTGCGTGACTATCTGTATATCCCGCTGGGCGGGAATCGTTATGGCGAATTCAAACGCTATCGCAATCTATGGTTGACGATGTTGCTGGCAGGCATCTGGCATGGTGCAGGCTGGAACTTCATGTTGTGGGGAGCATTGCATGGCAGCATGTTACTCATCAATCATTTCTGGCATCACTTGCTGAAAAGCAGACCCGTGCTGGCAAAAGCATGGCAAACCCTGCCCGCTTTCTTCATGATGATGCTGACATTTTTGCTGGTAGCATTTGCCTGGATATTGTTCAGGGCTACCGACATGAACAGTGCATTGCACATGTATGCCGCCCTGTTGCACCCATTTTCTGGCAACGCCATGCCTGCCCTGCCCTGGCATGCCCCGGCACAGCTTGCAGAAGGCTTGCTAAGCGCTTCTCCAGAACTGGCATGGGGTTGGATAGGCATAGGCTTACTGACCGTCTGGTGCCTGCCTAATTCAGTGCAACTACTGTCTTATGAAGCTGATGCCAATGTCCGCCTCAAGACCATCGCTTCAAAAATGCAAATCATACTGGGCATAGGCTGCGGCACTTGTTTCTGGCTGGCACTGAAATGGATGGCCGTGCGGCCTGCCACTGAATTTCTCTATTTCAATTTTTGAGGAAGTCAGAGCATGAAGAAATTCTGGATCAGCGTCGCAAGCATCTTACTGATGTGGTCGATTTTATGGATCATAGGCATTAAGCATCAATTAGGGTCAGGCACTGCAAGCTCACGCTGGGTATTTGATGCCTACCAGCACAAAATAAACGCAGCACAACAAGCCAGCGGGCCGCGCGTCTTGATCGTTGCCGGCTCGAACGCCTTGTTTGGTATCGATTCCGGCATGCTGGAACAAGACTGGAAGCGCCCGGTCATCAATCTTGGTGTCAATGCGGGGCTAGGCCTGCCCTATATACTGGACATGTCCAAACGGGTGGCCCGTCCAGGTGACGTTATTCTGATGCCCATGGAATATGCCTTGTACCTGGATGAAGGCAAGGCCAATTCCCAGATTATTGATTATGTGATGGCGCGCGACCTCGATTACTGGCGCAGTTTGGGCCGTGGTGGACAATTGAAATTTGCAGCAGGCCTGAGTGCCGAACGCTGGCTGAATGGCCTGCGCCATTTACCGGATACACCCGTCATCAGTGGCACTTACGGTGCCCACCACCTGGATGCACGTGGTGATCAAACCCATACCAGCCCTGCTGAACGTACACCCGGCGACATCGCTGCGGTCAAGTCAGTCAAAGCCTGGAATTACAGCCACAGGGCCAACACTGAAGCCGGTGGCTGGAACACTATCGCAGACTATGCACTATGGGCGAAAAATCAGCACATCTGTCTGATAGCCGTACCCACAGTTCTGCTACACCACGCAAAATACGACACCGACGCAGAAGACCAAATGTTTTACACACAATTGCCAGACCGTCTGAAGCAACTTGGTGTGGAGTTTCTGGGTAAACCACAAGACTTCATGTATCCGGCAAGCTGGTTTTTCGATACTGACCATCATTTGCAGGATTGGGCCAGAGCCAAACACACCGCACGCCTGATACAGCTATTACATACCAGGCCGCAAACTGCCTGCGGCCACTACTGACCGCAGGCACTGCAACATAGTTCAACTGGCCCTACAGCCTGCCAATTTCTATATCCAGCGTATTGGCTATACCGTCAATGATATTCAACAAGCGCTGTGACAAAGCTGGCCATTGGCGGCTTGCAGTCCACGCATGGGCCTGACGCGCCTTGTCCTGCATTGCTCCATCATCTTTCAGAATTGCCGCGATGCCGGCAGCCAAAGCTGCAGGGTCCGTGCCCGGCAAAACATGTACCGCGTCCTTGACATCATCAAAAATAGATAGCGGCGTTACTGCAACCGGGCGACCTGAAGCCAATCCCATACGAACTGCGGCACTGGATGACTCTTGTGTTTGCTGGTATGGATATACAATCAAATCAGCCTGCTGCAACCAGGCCTGGCTTTCTTCATCGGACAGATAATCTGACAGAAAACTGACGTGCTCCTGCAATTCCAGGTCAGCGATCAATTGCTGGCACGCCATCCATTCCTGCTGCGAAGAAAACACCGGATAAAGAGAGTTGATCAGTAATAAGTGATAAGGCTCGGTCCCTTGTCGCAATTTGGCAAATGCCTTGATCAGGGATTGCACACCCTTGTGTGGCAACAGAAAACCGTAAGACGCAATCACGACTTTATCTTGCAAGCGCGACATATCGACTGGAACTGCATCCTGTGCCCGCGTAGGCATCAAGCCCTGCGGAAAAAACAGAAGATTATCAGTCAGGCCGAACCCCTTGAGCCGGTTAAGATCATCAATTCCATGTACAAACAGGCGATCTGCCAGTTTCAATTCGCCAGCAATGGATGACAATGAAACCGGTCCATCGTCACGTTGCACATCTGCGGTAGAATGAAAAAACACATACACTGCAATTTTTGCAGCTTTCAGGCGGGTAATCAGCGATGCCAGCACCGGCAGCGAAAAGAAGCCAAAATTGTACTGAATGACAATGGCTTCCAGTTGCTGTTCCTGTATCGCCAGGTAGGCGTATTCCATACTTTCTTCCATACCTGCCTCCCAACAACGGATAACGTTGTCGGCGTCACGTGCTGTCCTTTCCGGAATATGGCTACTCAGAAAAACCAGTCTGTCGTGTGGAATACCATGGGTAAGAAATGAAGAATACGAGGCGATACCACAACGCGCATTCCAGCTACTGATCCAGCCTATGCGCAGTTCTTTACGCCATATCGGTTGCTGCTCAAGTGCAGCAATGGCCTGACTGGTTCTGGTGGCCACATCAGACCAGGCATAATTTTCAGAGATATGGCGATAAGCAAGCTCAGTTCGCAGTGCAATCAGTTCAGCCGGGCTCTCGTGTACCTCTTTCATCAATGCAGCCAGATGATCAACATCAGGGTCGACCCAAGCCGAATGCGCAGCACTGAAATGAGATGCCGATTTGGCATAGTGATAATCGCACAACCAGGCGTTGGAGTCATTGCAAAAATCCATTTGCCCACTCCATGCGGTGGTAATCACCGGTAATTTCAACAGCATGGCCTCGGCGACAGGTAAACCAAAACCCTCACCACGACTAGGAGCCAGCACTGCGTGACAGTACGTGTACAGACTGCGCATCTGCCCCTGTGTAAAATCATCCATGATAATTTGCACGTGAGGGAACAGCGCATCCGCAGCACGCAACGCAGCCAGTTGTTCAGACACGTCATTGTGCGGATTAGGGAAAGTCTTGATAATCAGGCTCACATCATCGGTCGCACGAAAAGCCTGACCATATGCTGCCAGCATGGCGTCCACACCCTTACGGGGGAAACACGAAGACACATGCAGGAACCGATAAGATTTTGATTCACTCAGCAAGGTTTGCGGAATCGCTTCCGGAGCGATTTTTATCAAGTGATCTACACCATTACCCACAGCGGCAATCGGCACCCTTACACCATTGTCACGCAACACTTTGCCAACAAAACGGGAGACCACCGTAATCAGATCCAGCTTGCGATTAAATTCATCCACAAATTGTGTGGGGAAACCCGTTTCTTCCCAGCCATATGAATGAACCACCCTGACCCTGGTCTGCATATCATCGAGTGTGGGTGGATAACAGTTCCTTAACACTACATCCGGCAGTGTGTTTGCCTGCTGACTGATTTCATGCATGGCGGCGACATCTGGATTGCTTCGCAAAAAATCGGCAGACGGCTCAAAATCGCCATATCCTTCGCGACTGCGCAGGCCAAATACATGATGTCTGCTGTCCTGACCAGCAAATGCCCGCGCCAATTCACGATTCACTATCGCCAGACTGTAACTGGAATCGAATGGTCCTTCCATTTGCCACAAAGCGGTCGGGTCCACAACAGGCTCCGTTTGAGGAAGCGGTATCTGTATTCCCAATGATTGCAAAAAGTTTTGCAAATCATGCTGGATGCTGCTACGACCAAATCGCTGTACGTTCTGCCTTTGCCTTGTAATGACCTGGCGGCGTAAAGCAGGTTCTGTCAACAGCATGTGTACATGTGCAGCACATTCTGCCGGACTGACATTCGCGTCCAGCAACATACCGGCGTCACCCATCGTGGCGGTGACGCCTTCGGTAGCGCGGGCAATCACTGGCACGTCGTGCAGCATGGACTCTATCAGTGGCATGCCGAAGCCTTCATGCTCACTCAAGCTGACATACACGTCTGCGCTGTGATACAAGGTCTGCAAATCGGCATCAGACACTTTTCCTGTCATCAGCACCTGCGCATCAGGTCCCAGTTGCTGTATGCGCTCTCGTACCTGCTGCTCATAAGGGAGACTGGTCACACCACCAGCTAATATCAGCCTTACTGGTTGCCGCGCGAAATGCCGCAACTCCTGAAACATATCGAGCAATTGCAACTGATGCTTGTGCTCACAAAGCCGGCCTACAAACAGGATATTATGCGCACCACGCAAACTGTTCATCAACTCTGTGTTGAGTGCCTGCTTGTGCCAGCGTGCCACATCAACCAGTAGAGGCAACGTGATGACACGTGGGTAATTGGCGTCGTGCAATTCGGCAGCATTCAAATCTGAATCACCAATCGCTGCTTCGAAATCAGGCATCCATGATGCCAGTTGCCGTCGCCCCAATTGACTGAGTTCAGGTAAGCCATTGTCTGGCAAAAACTGTGGTGGCGTAATATTATGATAGACCAGCACCTTACGTGCCTTGACGTCTTTCAACCAGGCGCAGTTTTCATAACCCAGACTGTGATGAACCAGTAATACATCACTATCGCCGAGTTTCAATTCACTCATGTGCCTGACCTGGTCGCGCACCTCATCCTGCACCAGGTCACAAAAAATATCTGAATCGAAACCCATTTCACGCAACAGGCTGCGGGTAAAAAACATGCCATTGCTAACGCCATCGCCCTCTCCACATGAAGGGCTGAATTGATGTATCTGCATCTTATTTACGACCTATCACTGCATAATCCTGGGCACCAAACAATTCCTTGTTGATCAGTGCTTCCACCTCTGTTCCACCGTGCAGCAAATGATCATCAGGATAAGGATGCAAGCGCAAAATCTCTGCATGCGCAAAGCCGCGTTGACGCGCCATGAATTCCGCGACCTGAGGAACTATCGGGTGCAAATGCGTTGGATCAAAATAGAAATTGCATGCGCCAACCTTCAGGTTTTCCGGATTCGGCGTTTCAAATATAATCGCGCCACCAGGGCACAAGGCATGACGGGCAGCATCAAACAAGGCAATCAATTGCTCAAACGGTAAATGCTCAATAATCTGGAAGCCGGTTACAGCGCCGATACTACCGGCCTCTTGTTCACGCAGATAGGCAATGGCATCGGCATGCCGCACCAAAAAGCCTTTGTCCAGGCAGGCGTTGACCATGGACACGTTCATGTCCACCCCCATCGCCGGAATATCATTCTCGTCCAGTAATTCCAGCCATTCGCCACGACCACAACCAACATCAATCACCATCTTGCGCTGATCTTTTGGCTGGCTTGTCAAATGTGACAAATACGGCAAATATACTTTCAGGCGTTCTTTGATATCTTCACGCGAACCGCGAAACAATGCCTCAAATTCCAGGTAAAACTGGTCCTGGTCGAAATCATGTGTTGCTTGCTGCAATGGACGCACTTCGATTGCAGGTGTGAGCAAATGCTCATTTGCGGCCGGTCCAGAAATAGCAGGTGTGACGGAATTGGAAGTTTTCTCATTTTGCAAACTGGTACGCATCATCAGATTAACGGACCGCAATTGTCGGGCAATTTGCAGCCGATCAAACTGCATCAGCCTGTTGCCTATGTCGAGTGCGTCATATTGGTCCATACGCATGGGCAATTTATGCGATTCCAGCTGTGCCAGCCTCATACTCTGTTCATGCAGTTGAGCTTGCATTACATCGATTTGCCTTTGCAAGCCTGTCAATGCTACCTCGGTTTGAAACCGGGTGCGTGGCAGGCGCAACAGGGCCTGACACCAGGCCAACGCGTATCCCAAACCTGGGATAGCGCGTAATTTTTGCCGCAAACCTGGCTGGGGGGGCGGTGTGACTGGCTGATTTTCTGGTATATCTTGTGGATTCAATCTTGTTTTCCTTGCATGTACCGGCTCCAGAGCTGGCTGATCTGACGGATGTGCCAAGGGCACGGGATTTCGTCTATTGATCAAAATCAGCTTGGCTTTTGCAGCCAGTTGCTGTGCTTCGGATTCGGTTTTATTCTGTATCGCCATATAATTCTTGGGTTTTATTCATAATTGGCGGCAAATTATCAGTTTTTAGACCGCGAAAAGGGGATGAAGTATAAATGATGATGTAAACTGCGACGAATTTATCGACATCAGCCTATTTATGTGAATGTGCTGTACCGGCACAAAAATACAATCTCTTGTTATTCGGCTATTGTTTAAGCCACAAATGCCCCAAGTTTAGCTTATTCGGCGTTTGCCCACATCTTCAGCACCACGAATGGGAAGCGTCGGCTTCGAATTGCAAAAGATTTATATTTTATAATTATCTGCCAAAAGGCACAGAACACAAGAAAGTTAACATGTTATTACAGCCTGTCATTCTCTCCGGGGGTTCCGGAACCCGGTTATGGCCGCTATCGCGTGAAAAGCACCCAAAACAGTTACTTGCCCTGATAGGTGAGGAAACCATGCTGCAGGCAACTGCCACACGTGTGCGCGATTTTAGCGGCAGTATTGGTGTTGCCCAAAGAATGATTGTGGTGTGCAATGAAGAATATCGCTTCATCACTGCAGAGCAGCTGCGTGTCGCCGGCTTCAACGACTGCACGCTGTTACTCGAACCCACTGGCCGCAATACGGCGCCAGCGTTAACACTGGCAGCGTTCTCTGCTATCGCGACCGACAGCGATGCCGTGTTACTGGTGATGCCCGCAGATCATGTCATCAATGATAATCCTGGTTTTCATCAGGCGATACAAAATGGCTTGCAGAAGGCGCTGGATGGTGCCATGGTGACATTTGGCATTGTGCCCGACCGCCCTGAAACTGGTTATGGCTATATCCAGACTGGTGAACTGATGGCAGGCACGCAGGTCCGTGAATTGCAGGCATTTGTCGAAAAACCGGTACTCGAAGTCGCCCAGCAGTATCTGGAAGGCGGACGCCATTTATGGAACAGCGGCATCTTCATGATGCGCGCCAGTACCTGGCTGAAGGCCATACAGCACTTCAACCCAGTTATGTATGCAGCGTGCCAGTCATCCATGCAAAAGGCCAGCCTGGATTGCGATTTTGTTCGTGTTGACAAAGAAGCTTTCCTGTCCTGCCCTGCTGACTCCATCGACTATGCGGTCATGGAAAAACTGGCACGGGATAAGGATTTGAATATCCCCGGTTACGTCGTACCGTTCAATGCAGGCTGGTCAGATGTAGGCGCATGGGACGCTGTATGGCAAGTATCTGACAAAGATGCGAACGGTAATACCGTGCATGGCGATGTATTACTGGAAGATTCCCGCAATTGCCTAGTCATCTCTGATAGCCGCCTGGTAGCCTGTCTGGGTCTGGAAGATGTGATCGTGGTAGAGACCCCTGACGCAGTGCTGGTCACCAACAAGGCCAATACTCAGAATATCAAGCGTGTAGTGACGAGATTGAAGGAAGAAAACTATACGCAGACAGACAATCACCGCAAAGTCTACCGGCCCTGGGGCCACTATGATTCCGTAGACAGCGGCGAACATTTCCAGGTGAAACGCATTGTGGTCAAGCCTGGTGGCCGTCTGTCCATGCAAATGCACAACCATCGCGCCGAACACTGGATCGTGGTCAGCGGTACCGCACTGGTGACACGCGGGGATGATGTCATGACTCTGGTGGCGAACCAATCTACCTATATTCCCCTGGGGGTCAAACATCGCCTGGAAAATCCGGGTGATACCGATCTGGAATTGATTGAAGTACAATCTGGCGCCTATCTGGGCGAAGACGACATCGTCCGTTTTGATGATATTTATGGTCGTGTCGCGGGTTAATTCCTGCTAAGGAAAGCAAAGTTTTGAAAGCTGTACTTATCTCACTGTGGCACTATCGCCACTTTATTCTGTCGTCCATCAAGGCCGAATTTTCGGGCCGGTTTGCGCGCAGCAAACTGGGGGCCTTGTGGATGATACTTAATCCACTGGCGCAGGCTACGATCTTTGCCATCGTGCTGTCCGAAGTACTGGCAGCCAAGATGCCAAATATCGACAACAAGTCTGCCTACGCCATTTATCTGATGGCGGGTATGTCTGCCTGGGGCCTGTTTTCGGAAATCATCACTCGCTGCACGACGGTCTTTATCGATTATTCGAACACATTGAAAAAAATCGCGTTTCCGCGTCTGTGCCTGCCGTTGATCGTTGGTGGCAGCGCCCTGCTCAATCATCTGCTGTTGCTGGCAGCGATTGCCGTGGTATTCCTGTTCTTTGGACATATGCCGACACTGGCCTGGCTGGCGCTGCCAGCAGGCATGCTGCTGATTGTGCTGTTTGCATTTGGTCTGGGGATTTTACTGGGCCTGCTGAATGTGTTTTCGCGCGATGTCGGCCAGGTGATGGGCATAGTCCTGCAATTATGGTTCTGGTTTACGCCTGTGGTCTACCTGAGCGACACCTTGCCCAAACGATTTGCGGTCATGTTGAGCCTGAATCCCATTACACCGCTGGTCAAGATTTATCAGAATGCCATGCTGTATGGCACTGCTCCGGCCTTGACTGATCTGTTCATTCCTTTCCTGGTGTCATCAGGTCTGTTTGTATTTTCTTTCTGGATTTTCCGGCGTGCCAGCGCAGATCTGGTGGATGCGCTATGAGTCAAATTGTATTGAGTGTCGAGGGTGTAGGAAAATGCTATGCCAAATTTGGCGGCCTGTTTTCACGACTAATGCACTGGGCAGGATTGCCAGTCAAACCCGCCTACGAATACTGGGCTAACCGTGATATCAGCTTCAATGTACCCGCTGGGCAAGCCGTTGCCATCATTGGCCAGAACGGTGCAGGTAAAAGTACACTGCTGAAAATGATCACCGGTACTGTTCGTCCTACCACTGGCCATATTGCGGTCAGCGGACGCATCAGCGCCATGCTGGAACTGGGGCTGGGCTTCAACCCTGAATTCTCTGGCCGGCAAAATGCCTATATGGCAGGCGGTCTGATGGGTCTTAGTGGCGAACAGTTGGATCAATTGATGCCAGGTATAGAAAGCTTCGCTGAAATCGGTGCTTTCTTCGACCAGCCGCTGCGCGTGTATTCCAGCGGCATGCAGGCACGTCTGGCGTTTGCAGTAGCGACTGCCGTACGCCCGGATGTCTTGATTGTTGATGAAATTCTGTCAGTTGGTGACAGCTATTTTCAACATCGCAGCTTTGACCGCATACGCCAGTTCAAGGAACAGGGTACCTCTATCATCCTGGTCACCCACGGCATGAGTGACGTGCGCAGTTTATGTGATCATGTCATCCTGATCGACAAAGGCTGCGTCATCAAGCAGGGAGCGCCCGATGAAGTCGTGGATTTTTACAATGCCATGATCGCGCGCAAAGAAAATGAAAAATTCGAAATTGAACAACACCGCAACGAGCAAGGCTGGCTGCAAACTCGTTCGGGAACCGGCCAGGCCACTGTCAGCAAACTGAGTCTGCGCGACCAGGATAGTGACCAGGTACTGGCTGCCGCGCAAGTGGGGCAAAAAGTAAAACTGGTAGCAGAAGTGCTGTTGCGTGCCGATATCCCGGAGCTGGTGCTGGGTCTGATGTTGCGTGACAAGCAGGGTAGTATCATCTGGGGCACCAACACTTGGCATACCGGTCAGGTGCAACATGGCTTACGCGCAGGAGATGCCCTGGAAATCGTACTGCCATTCGAATGTCCGTTGGGGCCAGGATCTTATTCAGTTACTACAGCGCTGACCAAGGCAGAAACCCATCTCGATGAAAACTATGAGTGGTCAGATAATCTGCTGGTGTTTGATGTCATCAATGTCGACCATCCGCAGTTCATAGGCAGCAACTGGTTGCGTGGTGAATTCCAGATCAATAAGCAAGAGGCGACAGAAGCGGTATCAGCGTTGGCAAGCAACTCATAGTCACCCCTTCGTGACGACTATTTGCGTTGGTGCTGGTCAATGACCTGTTGATAAAGGCGAGCATAATTGCTCGCCATTTTGTCAGCCGTAAACAGGTCCATATAGCGCTGCTGGGCGCGTTGCCCCATTTGCGCCGCTTCCTGCGGGTGGGCCAGCAAATATTCCATGGCTTGACGGAATGCAGCCGGATCACTGGGTGGTACCACCAGACCCGTTTGACCAGCCACATTGATATAAGTCGTGCCGGTACCAATCTCGCTGGAAATCATGGGCTTGCCAAACATCGCCCCTTCCAGCAGAGAAATACCAAATGCCTCTGAACGCAGATGAGATGGGAAAGCCAGGGCATAACACAGCGTCAGCAAGGCAACTTTGTCCGGTTCTGGCAAGGCACCCAGGAAATGCACATTCTTCAGATTCAGGCTCTCAGCCTGACGCTTCAATTCAATTTCTTCCGGACCGTCACCGACGATGACGATGGGAATGCCGGTACCCGCTGCCGCTTCCAGCAAGATATGCAAGCCCTTGTAGTAGCGCAGCATTCCCACAAACAGGAAAAATTTTTCACCTACTTTTTGACGCCAGTGCTCCAGCAACTCTGACGATGGGACTGGGTAAATATTCTTGTCCAGCCCATAAGTAATGACTTCGGTTTTATCCTTGTATAACTCCAGGGTTGGACTGGTGGCAAGATAATTGGGGGAGGTGGCAACAATACGGTCTACGTCACGCAAGAACTGGTGTTTGAGCGGCGCATACAATTTCAGTAGAAATTTCTGCCGGACAATATCCGAATGATAGGTCACCACACTGGGTTTTTTAATACGCCCAAGGAAATGAGCAATATCCATGAAAGGCCAGGGGAAGTGGTAATGCACCACATCTGCCTTGCCTGCCAGTTCAACAAAGCGCGACAGTGCAGACCAGGAAAAACCGGTAGAAGCAATTTCAAAATTCAGATGGGCACGATATACCTTGTGCCCCTCAAATTCGATCACAGGCCGCGTCGGATCACGTGTCAGTGTCAGTACTTCGTTTTCCACACCCAGGCGCGTCGTACCCACCGCCATCTGGCGTATGACTTGCTCGACACCGCCAAAGGTGTCAGGGTAATAAGTGCGGTAGAAGTGCAGAACTTTCACTTTGCCCCGTCCTTATCTGGATTGAACCAATTGATAAGCGGCAACCGTGTTGCGTACGCAGGCATCCCAGGTCAGCTCTGCAGCGCGCTGCAAACCGCGTGCCTTTGCCGTAGCCCGCCATTCGTCATCTTCCAATGCCTGTCGTAAACCATTGCGTATGGAATCCACATCGGCAGGGTCTACCAACATGGCCGCACCGGCAGCAACCTCTGGCATGGACGAACAATTTGAAGTCAATACTGGCACACCACTGGCCATCGCTTCGGCGATCGGCAAACCAAAACCTTCATACCACGACGGATAGGTAAACAAGCGACAGCCAGCATACAGTAT
The DNA here is from genome assembly GCF_058808955.1 of Undibacterium sp. GW821-FHT11B02. Classification (NCBI taxonomy): domain Bacteria; kingdom Pseudomonadati; phylum Pseudomonadota; class Betaproteobacteria; order Burkholderiales; family Oxalobacteraceae; genus Undibacterium; species Undibacterium sp. GW821-FHT11B02. Next base: position 19,789 of record NZ_JBXASD010000015.1, read on the forward strand.
AGGCAGCAATCGCTGGTCAACAAAACCCAGATATTTTAACCAGCCTTCACGCTGTCCCTTTTCTATATCGTCGTGTATGGATTCGCTTTGCCATCCCTCACCACCAACCAGCACCAGCGGCCAGCGCTCACGCACCTGTTGCGGCAGACCGCGATAAGCCGCGAGTAAATGGGTAAGATTTTTGCGCGGCTCGATGGTAGAGACAAAAAAACTGTAACCATCCGGCTGCAATCCAAATTCTTTCAATATAGGGGCTGTCTCTTCTGCTGTATAAGGATGAAAAACCTCATCCACACCGAGCGGGACAGCGCACACCTGCTCTGGACGCAGGCTGAATTCCTGCATCACCTCAAGGCGCGTTGCCAGCGAGTCGGTCAACACCAGGTTGGCGCGTTGTACGGCCTCTGGTATCGCCACCCGCATGCGGTCTATCCTGGCTTTGGGATGCCATTGCGGGTAGCGGTAGATAGACAAATCATGGATGGTAACCAGACTGGGCAAGCGTGTTTTGGGTACAAAATAATTGGGACCGTGGAAAATACCATTTTGCACGCTGTTCAGTTGACGACCAGCCATGATGGGTAATAACTTTCCGTATAAACGCGCAATGATTTGCAGTCGGCCAAGCCGTTGGCGCATGCGGCCTTTATAATTCAGCTTCAGTGCTTCAGGGATTTGCACGGGCGCTGCCACTGCAGTGTCCGTACCATTGACAGTCGGCCCATCTATCCTCGGCAACTCACGCCAAAAACCATCTGACAAATAACGTACCGATTCTACTTGAGTCTGCAGGGGCAGACGGGTAGCAAGCTCCCATGCATATCTGCCTATGCCGGCCAAAGGTGGATGTATTGCTTCAATGGACAGGACGATATTCATGCTTCGTCCTTGTGATGCAACATCCAGGCAAGTGTGTCGCGCAAAGGAATGGAAGGTAATTCGCCTATGCAGTCATGCAAACGCTGCGGGTTACCTATCAGCTTGTGGACTTCATTCGCACGTACAAAAGCCGGATTGACATGAACATTGATTTCGTAAGCTGCCAGTTCTGCCACCATCTGTAATACCGATCTCAGGCTGTAGGCATTACCGGAACAGATATTGAAGGTTTCGCCTGCAGGTGCCTTTTCCAGCAGACGCAAATATGCCTTTGCAACGGTGCGCACATCGGAAAAATCCCTGGCGACATCGAGATTACCCAATTCAATATCCCTGGCCTGGCGGCGATAATGGCTGATGATTTTTGGTAACAGGAAATTCTCAGTCTGCCCAACGCCCGTGTAATTGAATGGCCGGGTCACAATAATCGGCAGCTTGTCCATCCACAACCGGGCCACATGCTCAACAGCCAGTTTGCTGACAGCATAATCATTGGCTGGTAAGGCTGGTTCAGTTTCTGCCAACACTTCAGCACGGCTGTTGCCATAAATATTGGCGCTGCTTGCCACCAGCACAGCACGCGGCTTCTTATTCAAGCCTGCAAGTCCTTCGAGCAGATTGCGCGTACCGACGATGTTGACGCGATAAATTTCTTCGGCATCGCCATGCGCGACAAAAGAGATCGCAGCTAAGTGAGCTACCACATCTGGCTGCACTTCTTCCAGCACTTGACGCAGGCCTTGCTTGTCACACAGGTCAACAGAAAAATTGTCCTGTCCTTGTGATTCAGCACCATGGGTAGTACCAAACACGTGGTAACCAGCGGCCTGCAGTTCTTGCGCAAGATAACGACCGGTAAAACCTTTAATGCCCGTAATCAGGGCGCGGGGCATCGCAGACATCAGAACGATGCGCCGTTCTGATTACGACGCAAATCAGCCTCCACCATCATCTGGCACAACTCTTCCAAAGTTGTTTTTGGTTCCCAACCCAATACCCGTTTGGCTTTGGCAGGGTCACCAATGAGCAGCTCAACTTCCGCAGGACGATAAAACTTTGGATTGACTCGTACCAGCAACTTGCCACTTCTTGCACAGCTGGCGGTTTCATTTTCGCCTTCACCAGACCAGTTGAGCAGTATGTCTGCCGCCTTGAATGCCATGGTCACAAAATCACGTACGGTTTCGGTACGGTTGGTCGCCAACACAAAGGTATCAGGCTTATCAGCCTGCAACATGCGCCACATGCCTTCCACGTATTCCTTGGCAAAGCCCCAGTCACGCTTGGCATCCATATTGCCCAATTCCAGCACATCCAGCTTACCCAGCTTGATCTTGGCAACCGAATCAGTAATTTTGCGTGTCACAAATTCACGTCCACGCAATGGCGATTCGTGATTGAACAGTATGCCGCTACAGGCAAAAATGCCATACGATTCACGATAATTGATCGACATCCAGTGCGCATACAACTTGGCAACACCGTATGGGCTGCGCGGATAAAACGGTGTAGATTCCACCTGCGGCACAGCTTGTACTTTGCCAAACATCTCGGAAGTCGAAGCCTGATAAAAGCGAATTTCCGTATTCACGATACGGATCGCTTCCAGCAAATTCAAAGCGCCGATGCCTGTGATTTCCGTAGTAGTCAGCGGCTGTTCAAAAGACACACCAACAAAACTTTGGGCCGCCAGGTTATACACTTCCGTGACACCCGTGCTTTGCAATAAACGTATGCTGGCCGACAAATCGGTCAGATCATATTCAACCAGGTTCAACGACGGATGTGAGTCAATACCCAACTCTTCTATGCGCCAAAAATTGACTGAACTGGTACGCCGGTATGTACCGTAGACGGTATAGCCTTTTTCCAGCAGCAACTGAGCCAGATAGGCTCCATCCTGACCAGTAATACCAGTGATTAACGCTTTTTTACTCATTCAAAAAAACCTCTTCGCAGCAGCGAACATTCAACATTCTTTTTTCTAATCAGATAATGGACCGCCCGTATTAAATCATCTGTGATAGCGGTCACAATTTATCCACAGTTGCCCAGTATACAATGAGTGTTCGCCGCACTGCGGAAAATTAATGCAAGTGCTTGTAAGTGATATTGTTTTAATATTATTATTTCGACAAACACGAACGAAAAACACCTTTTATTGACTCAAGTAAAACTGGTATTCAGGCCGTCAATCAGACTGCGCCGTAGCGTTTTCGATAATTTTCAACTGCTGGTTTGTATTGTGATAATTCTTCACCAGCGCCGACTATAGACAAATAATCAAATAAATCATTCAGGTTTGCAATGGCGGCGACCGGCATACCATATGACTGGCTTACTTCCTGCGCCGCAGAATGGGCAGACAGAGCATCATCCTTGCCTGAACGCTCCATACGGTCAAGTGCAATCAGGACAGCGCATGGGGTAGCGCCCGCATGGCGTATGATCTCCACAGACTCGCGCACCGATGTCCCGGCAGAAATGACATCATCAATGATGACGACTTTGCCTTCCAGTTTCGCACCAACAATATTTCCACCTTCGCCGTGATCTTTCGCTTCCTTGCGGTTGTAGGCGAATGGCACGTTTCTACCCTTGCGTGCAAGCGCGACCGCTGTCGCTGAAGCCAGGGTAATGCCCTTGTAGGCAGGACCAAACAGCATGTCAAATTCTATTCCTGAATCGAGCAAGGTCTGCGCATAAAAATCAGCGATGCGCCCCAGATTGGCCCCGTCATTAAACAAGCCGGCATTAAAGAAGTAAGGTGAAGTACGCCCCGCTTTGGTGACAAACTCCCCAAAGCGTATGACCCCTGCTTCCACTGAAAATTGTATAAATTCTTGTCTTAAAGTGCTCAAAATAACCTCTATTTCTTCAATAACTGCTAATTTCCCCAAGACCTACAGCATAACATGGGGAAATGCCACGATTTAGTCAGTTTCCGGCGGCAAAACCAGTAAAAACTCTGTCATGAGTTCTTCTATCGCAACTTCATCATGCACATTTAACAGCTTTTGCTGGGAAATAGAGTGACAATCCACACCAAGCTGCCTTATTTGCATCAAGGCAACTTGCAAATCTTTACAAGCGGATAAATCAAGATACAAATCTCCGGCACGGATTGCCACAATATCGTCTGTCAACGCAGAATTTGTGAAACCAAACTGCTCAAAAGTCCAGGATCTGGCGTAACAAAAGTCGCTGCCTGAATAAAATACTGTTTCGAAACGCAGGTCTTGCCGTTTAATAATAAGCCGTTCAAGCGCAAGTTTCAGGCAAATTGGCAAGGCATGTTGATCCTGGCTCCAGGCACTCACATCGAGCATGACCTGGCGCTTACCTGGCCGCACCACATTGCCGGCAAGATGACGTGCGCATTCCAGTATGTCGTTCAGGGGTATTTCTCCTGAAATGATCACGTTTGATGGCGATACCGGTGCGACACTGGCAATGGCCGCCATGGTTCTATGCATGCGTGCAGCCGGTTCGGTAGCAGAAAATTCTTCTATGGCTTCCGCATACAATCTGGCAACCAGACTTGGCGGGTGTTCTTGCTGCACAAGCTGACGGGCCCTCTGCCCCATCAAAGTCCGTGCTGACACGTCATTACGCAAGCTTATTATTGCCTGCAACAAGTCAGCCTGACTGAACTGATCTTCCAAAGCCAGTACGGTATGCTGTGGCAATTCTGCCATTGCGCCGTTACGATTCAGTATGACCGGCAAGCCATACGCCATGCATTCCAGCACGGCAGCCGATGTTTCACCGCGTGAAAACGCCCGCAACTGTACGGCGACATCTGCAGCTTGCAAATAATGATCAAACAGTTCGGTATCGGTGAAGCCAGTAATACGTATCCTCTCACTGGCTCCACTGGCGGTTATACGTTCCTGTAGCTGTGCACCATATTCACCTTCATCATTTTTACCAACAAAAATAAGATGACAACGTACATCTTCTTTCAGTGCCGAATTGAGCCAGGTATCCAGCAACATATGATTGAGTTTGGTTTCACCCAGCATACCAAAAGTACACACGACAAAAGCCTGTTCATCCAGCCCCAGTTCAGCGCGTGCCAGTTCACGATCCAGTTGCCCCGGTATACGGCGCAGCAATGGCACCTGTTGCCATTGGCTGGCCTGCCAGCCTTTGCTCCAGATTTTCGCTAATGTTTGGGCATAGTTGGAATGAACAATGACCCCTTCGGCACGGTCCAGGATATTGCCACTACATGGATATTTGCGAATCATGGCAACCAGATCGGCACTATCGCGACGCTCCAGCAGAGCTGCATATCCATGCGACTGGTACATATGACGCGTCCATAATCCTGGCATTTGCAGACTTAACTCAAGATGTGCCAGCGAATCGCCCAGGAAGTAATCATGCAGCACAACAATTCCAGGGTAATGATCAAACAGGGCATACATGAAAGCATGTGCAGGCGAATTACCGAAGTGATACAGCACACGATCAAATCTGGTCGCATGCTCACTAAACCATGCGCCATCACGCACAGAAAAATTAGCGACCAACCAGGGTGCATCAATTTCATCCTGATCAGTAATGAGAGTGATATCGTAATAATCAGCCAGTTCAGGCAGCAAATCGGCACTGTAATTGGCTATTCCTGACGCCACCGGTGGCAGCGGCGAGATATAGGCAAGCCGTGGCTTGGTTGGTGGCAGGCAAATATGCACTTTTGCAGCTGCTTTTTGCTTTTGTTCAGCGTGGCTGGCTTCAAATGCAGCAATCGCTCTTTTGGCAGAAGCATCCCATGAGAATTTTTTTGATTGTGCCAAGCCATGCTGACGCAAGTAGGCAGCAAATTCCGGTTGTTCCAGTACCTGGGTAATTTTTGCCGTGATGGCTTGCGTATCTCTTGGATTGAACAAGGCATCAGGACAGCCCAATACTTCCGGCAGGCTGCTGGTATTGGCAGCGATGACTGGAACACCGCAAGACATGGCTTCCAGTGCCGGCAAACCAAAACCCTCGTGCCATGAAGGGAACACAAATAGCTGACAGTCCTGGTACAGCAAGGGCAAATCTGCATCTGGAACAAAACCAGTCAAAACAATGTCATCGTCAGCGAGATTCAGTTGTTTTGCCAGCGCCGCAATGCGCTGACGATCTGCATCCTGCACACTACATACAATGGCAAGTTGATGCTGCTGACGCAAAGCTGGCGACAAACCGGCATAGGCATATATCAGACCATCGATATTTTTGCGCAAATCTATGCCACCGGTATACATGATGAAACTGCGTCTGAGACCATAACGCTGACGTAGGGATTGCATCGTTCCATCGTCACAGGTGCGCAACTGAAAATGTTCATCCACGGCGGATGAAATGTTGACCACACGTTCAGGAGGCAATTGCAGCAGATTAATGCCTTCCTGCCGGGAAGATTCGGAAATCGCCAGCAATAAATCTGAACGTTTCAAACTGGCCAGCTTGCGGTAGTACCAGGCACGCTGGTCCGGCTGTTGCAAATACTGCTTCGCGTAAACCAGCGGTATAAGGTCATATAGAGTGACTGCCGTTGGCAAGTGTTCGCCTGATACAGAAACACTGGAAACAGCATCATCGCCCGAGCCTTCAAACAGACTGGTAACATGAACAAAATCTGGACGCAAAGCGGTCAGGGCTTGCTCTCTCAGCAATTCAGCCGCACAACTGCGCCAGTAATTATCGGGTACCAGCTCCGCGACAGGCCCGGGGGCGCTCCAGGTAATAATCCGTTCTTGTGGGATCATGTCAGCGAAGGCAGTGCGCAATGGCTGTATGGTCTCAGGAAACAGACCACTCAGCGTCATCCATAGTTCATGCTGACCGGCATTGCGTGCCATCGCTTTGGCCAATGCGAGTGAATAACGGCCAATGCCACGGTTTCGGCTACCAGTTGACTGGCAGGCTTGTAAATCAATGAGAATACGCATGATGGGGGATGGGTCAGAATTTCATGTGCTGATTGCTGTGAATACGGCTCTGCAGTTCATTCAGCAGCCGTTTTCCATCCTGACTCAGACGGTCTGGCTTGATTTCTGGTAGTTCCGGGACAACTACTGGGGCGGATACCAGCAACTTCCTGATCAATGCACGTACGTCCGTATGCAGTCTGGACAAGCCACCTCTTTTGAGCAACAGGACAATATACCGTAACGGAGCAGTGATTTTCCAGGAAGAACTGGCATACACTGCCTCCAGTTCTGCACGTAGTTGATCTTCATTCATGGTCATCAGCATTCTAAAATCTTACATAATTGATCTGGCAGTATAAACCATCGGCCCAAGCCACCACCCAAGCTAACAAGAAGCACTGGCATCTGGTATGCTTTTCACTTCTCATCTGGAGCCCACACTCATCATGACCAAGATTATCTCTGCCAATCTCAATGGCATACGTTCAGCCGCCAAAAAAGGCTTTTTTGAATGGATGGAAAAAGAAAAGCCGGATGTCGTCTGCGTGCAGGAGCTGAAAGCCCAGGAAGCAGACATGACGCCTGACTTTTTGAATCCACATGGATATCACGGCCATTTTCACTATGCTGAGAAAAAAGGGTATTCAGGCGTAGGTGTTTACAGTAAAAAAGAGCCTGATGCAGTAATGATAGGCTTCGGCTGTCCAGAATTTGATGCCGAGGGTCGTTACGTGCGCTGTGATTTTGGTAAATTATCCGTCATTTCCCTGTATTGTCCGTCTGGCTCGTCTTCACCAGAAAGGCAAGAGGCAAAATTCCGCTTCATGGATGCCTTCTTCCCCCACCTGCAGGCATTGATAGCCGAAGGCAGGGAAATCATCATCTGCGGCGACTGGAATATCGCCCACAAAGAAATCGACTTGAAGAACTGGAAAAGCAATCAAAAAAATTCCGGCTTCTTACCAGAAGAGCGCGCCTGGATGACGCGTCTGTTTGACGAGCAAGGCTGGCTGGACGTATATCGTCACCTGCATCCTGAAACTACCGGTGACGCGTATACATGGTGGAGTAATCGTGGTCAGGCCTGGGCCAACAATGTCGGTTGGCGTATCGATTACCACGTCGCCACCAGTGGCATAGGGAAGAAAGCCCACACCGCATCTATCTATAAGGAACAGCGCTTCTCTGACCATGCCCCCTTGATCATCCACTATAAATAAGCATGTACTGAGCATTGTCGTGACCCGAATCACAGCCCGGTAAGCACAGGGCTGCGATTCAAAGTTCATTCAGGGCTTGGTCTCGCTACCAGGCAAGCGCTTTACACGGTCGTGTCTGACTTCACTCAACTTGGCACCCTGCTCGCGCACATAAGACTCAAAAGCCTCCAGGTCACGACCAATAATTTCGCGGTCCTTACCCTGCTTTAGTATGGTGAAACCATCTCCGCCATCTGCCAGGAAACTGTTCACTACCACCAGGTAGTGTTGATTCATATCCAGGGGTTTGCCTTTGATCAACACGTTGTTGACTCGTTTTTCCACTGCTGCCTGCGGGTCCCAACTATAGGTGATCGTATGGGATACAAACAGCTTTTTCGGGTCATCAACGCTGCGCCCATCCCACTGCTGCTGCAGCAAGCCAAGAATCTGACTACCGCTGAGACGCATGCGTACCAGATTGTTACCAAACGGCTGGGCCGCATACAAATCGCCATAACTGACGGCGACAGCTCCCTGTGGCTTGCCAGACGGTACATCACTGCGAATGCCACCTGCATTCATGAATGAAATATCGGCCCCGCCCATGTGCTGCCCTTGATGCAATTGGGCATCAGCAATGATGTTACCCAGGCTGCTGTCAAAAGTGTTGCCTTCTGCAGAACGTAACAGAGGGGCGCTCAGGTTCATAATGGGACGCTGACGCAAGCCTGCAGTCTGATTTGCCACCAGATCCACCAACACTTGTGCTGCCGGGTCCGGCTTCAGGATTTGCTGATCGATGAGATGATTTACCGCTACAGCCCTGATCACGGTATTGGTGTTGCGATCTATCGTCAGTGTAGATTCCGTCAAAAATGAACCGTAACTACGCCCCTGCACCACCAGTCGCCCATCAATCTTGCAGGTGTATCCCTGATGCGAATGTCCGGACACCACCAGGCTGATCGCCTTGTCCAGTTTTTTACTGATAGCTATGATCGGACCTTGCAAACCCTCGCAGCGATAGGTCGGGTCGGTTTCTGCACCTTTGTAAGTGGCACCTTCGTGTATCAATACCACAATCGCGGCAACACCCTGTTTTTGCAATTCCGGGACATAGCGATTAATGGCAGTAGCCTCATCTTCAAAGCGTAAATGTTTAACGGCGTCACCCGCCACCAGATTCGGCACATCCGATGTCACGGCACCGATAAAACCGACTTTTACATCACCCACCTGACGAATGACATAAGGCGTCAACCAGGGCTTGCTGCTACCCTGCTCATATACATTCGCTCCAAGATAAGTAAAGTGGGCACCGCTGAATCCCTGATAAGCACAACCAGTCGCCGGGCAATTACCATTGATCTTACGCATCAGATCAACGGTGCCATTATCAAATTCATGATTACCTATGGCTGTTGCGGCCATTTCCAGCCAGTTCATGGCCTCGATCACTGGTTCATCCTTCATCAAAGCCGAACCCATGGGTGAAGCACCGATCAAATCACCCGCACCCACCAGAATACTGTTTGCAACAGCCTTGCGTCGCTCACTCAACTTGCTGCTGAGGTAGGCGTAACCACCGGCGGGTACGGAAATTTTTTCGCCAGGATGTGCCGGGTCGACCTTCGTCGCCATATAGGGCACGGGCTGACTTGCCTGCAGATTGCCGTGGAAATCGTTGATGCTGAAAATAGTGATGTCAGTCGTAGCACTCTTGCCAGCCATGTCGGGGCTGGCACAGGCAGTGAAAAGTGATACTGTCAACAACAAGCTAATAATCTTACTTTTTTGCATACACTTATCTTTAAAACCAAAGAAAAAGGCCTGCAACAAGAAAGCTTGTTGCAGGCCAGCATTAACTCCGTATACCGGTAAGAAAATGATTCACCAGGTCATACCATCAGATTAGAAATCTGCCTGGAAAGTCACTGAAGTAAAGCGTGGTGCACCCAGATAGTAGAACACACCTTTTGCTGTAACGCCAGGATAGGCGGTTGCATTGGTGACGTTGAAACTGGAAGGGTTACGATACTTTTCATTAGTGATATTGCTGACACTCAGGCGAATTGTTGGTTTTTTCATCCAGCCGGTGTTCGGGAATTGATAACCTGCATCAAAGCCCAACAATGTGTAGCTTGGAACGAATTCATCATTCGTCATGGTTGCAAATTGACCACCTGTGTACTTCATTTTCAAACGTGTATACCAGACAGCTGTTTCATACTGTGCGCTCAGACCGGCTTTCCATTCTGGTGTCAACGTCATTTGCTTGCCAGATGTTGGAAGATAGATACCTTTGCCCGCTTGCAAATCATCCTGAATTTCGCTCTTCGCGTAACCAACGGAACCATAGAAAGACCAGCCATTCACAGGTGTATTACCCAATTCAACTTCGAAGCCCTTGGTTTTTACTTTACCGATATTAGTAACCGAGGTTTGGTTAGAGACCGGATCATAAGCAGTTGCCTGGCGATCTGTAAAATTCACATTGTAAACTGTGGCTGAAGCAGTCAACATGTCGCTTTGCAAGCGATAACCCAAATCGAAATTGTAGGAAGTTTCCGGAGGTACTTCTGCAAAACCTATACTGCCATCAGGATTGATCTTGGCATTGTTTGTTGTTGCGTAGACAAAGTTTGGCGGCACCTTCATATTGCGCGCCAAGCTCGAAAATATCTGATTGTTGTTATCAATCTGGTAGCGCACACCCAATTGCGGCAATGCTTTGGTATAGGTACGTTCAATATTGTAAGTGACGCCCGAATTAGTACCTTCATTCGCATAGTTGGTGAAGTTACGTTTCATGGTTGGCACACGCAAGCCTATGTTGATGCTCAGCTTGTCGTTCAACAGACTAATTGTGTCTTGCAAAGAGAACTGGTAAGCAGTACTAATGGTTTTCCAGTCACGGCTTTGGAAAGGAGTACCATCCGGGCGGGTAATACGGCCATCTCTCAACCAGATGTCAGCAGCGTTACCGTTGGCATCAACTGCGACCATGGGGCCGAATTGTTCGTGTGTTGCACGCTCATACCAGACGCCAGCCAAAATCTGGTGATTGTCGATAGTATGAACGACAGAGGCCGTCATACCTGGACGGTTAGTACGTGTCACGCTGCTATTGGCGACAATTACTTTATCCAGGGTATCACCGTCACCGTTCAGATCAACGCCTGCGGTCAGTTTGCCTGTAGTTTGATTCAGGAATGCAGATTCGGATTGCAGACGTTGTTGCACACCGCCTGTACCATAACCGTACCAGTAATAAGGAATGACTTTGACATCCGTATTTTCGCCGATACGGAATTTACCAGTAACAGAGAAAATCGCATTTTCAAACGGATTTTTTGTCAGCTGATAGTAAGTGTCTGCATTAGCCTGGCTAGGATCATTGTCAGCCTTGCCTTTGGTTGGTGTGACATGACCAATGAACGTGGTCGAATAGTCATAGTAATAACCATTTTTTGCCAGGTCAGCCAGGTTGAACGTACTGATGTTCTGATTGATGGCACGGTTATATAACAGGATGGCATTGATGGAATTGAACTTGTCGAAATCGATGCGGTAACCTGTATCAATGTGATTACGGTCAGCACCGCCTTCACCCTTCCATTTGTCTGCTTGCGCGTGGGAAGCAGAAATGAAGAAACGGGAAATGCCATCAGACCACAGGCCAGTGTCGTAACGCATATAAGTTTTGGACAGTTTCAAACCACCCACTGTTTGCATGACGCGGAAACGTTTTTCCTTGTTTGGATCGCAAGTCACGATACCAAAGTTACCACCAGTTGCACCAATTTGTGGGGAATCAACATCAGTCGAACCTTGAGTCACGAATTGAGTACAGGTATTTTCCTGATCCACAAATTCTTGCGGGAATACAGAGAAGCTGCCTGAGTCATTGACAGGAACGCCATTGATCGTCGCGCCGATCTGGTCGCTGTTAAAACCACGCAAGGTCAAACCGCCACCAAACAAGCCGGTTGCGTCATAGTTAAAACTATTGACCGCAGGCATCAATTCCAGCGCTTCATAGGCATTGCCTGTGGGACGCTGTTTGGCCAATTCTTCAGCAGTGATGGTACTGCGTGCTTTCGGCGCATTTTCTTGCACCATCAAACCCATACCGACCTTCTTGCCAGTAATCGTGATGCGATTTGCATCTGGCTGCTCATTTGACTCTGTCTGTTGGGCATATGCAGAGGACATGGTCAGGCATGCCAATTGGCACGCGATCGCTACCATCGACAAACGCGATGGAAATACGGACGATTTGTTAGATTGTTTCATTGAAGCTCCCGAATCATTTTACAAATGGAAATAAAAAAATAGTGCAAAACCCCGTTCATCATCTCGCGCCATCACAACTGCCTGATGACATCCCCTATACAGCTCATTTTTGTGCCAAATTTTTTGGCTTTTTTTTGTAACTGGTTGTAATTTCACAACACTCATCTGCCATTACATGTCACATTAGAAATATTGTACCGTCACATCCAGCCGCGCAAACGATTGCTTTTCTGGAAAATAAAAAATCCCGAACTGCGCAAACGATTGCTATTTCTGAGCAAAAAACAGACGGACTTATTACAGTGCGCCTATCTCCTAATGACATCTTTTAAACTTGAGCAAATGCCTTGGCAAATGGTCGGTTGATCAGATACTTTGATATGTGAAAATAGTCTATCACATAAAATTTTGAACTTGCAGAGTGTCACATTCAATTATGAAAGGATGATGACAAAGTGGTTTTGGCGGCAATAAACTGTCACAATTGCGCCACAAATTGCCTTAATAGTAATTTTATTTGCCAGTTTTATGCTTATTTTGCCGAATATAGTACGGGTGCGATACCCTTCACATTCGTTTGATATGGTGGCAGCGAACTGATGCTGACACCCTTTGCATGCGCGTACAAGGGCATGACTTCAGGAAAATGACGCTGAATTTCAGCGATACGACTAGGTCCCGCAGGGTGGGTAGACAACCATTGTGGCGGTGCACTTTTATTAACCATGCCCATTTTTTGCCACAGGGTTATGCCAGCACGTGGATCAAAACCGGCACGGGCGGCAATATCCAGGCCAACAATATCGGCTTCGGTTTCATCTGCCCTGGAAAATGCCAGCATGCCAAATTTAGCCGCACCACCGGCAATACCGCCTGCAAGATTGGGATCGTAGCCTTTGGCGTGGGCAAATATTTCAACGCCGCGGACGAACACGTTGGCCGCCATGGCCTTGCCTGCCCGTTCGGCCCCATGTTCACGCAAGGCATGGGCAATTTCATGTCCCATGACGATCGCGACCTCATCGTCGGTCAGCTTAAGCGTATCAAGTATGCCGGTATAAAACGCGATTTTGCCACCGGGCATGCAATACGCATTAATTTGCTTGGACCCGATCAGGTTAATTTCCCATTTCCATTGCTTTGAGCGTTCATTCCATTTAAGGGCATGTGGAATGATGCGGTCTGCAATGGCACGTAGACGTATAACCTGAGGATTATCGGATGGCCCCAGGGCACGCTGGTTTTGTGCCTGTTGCATGGTCTGTGCATATTGGGCGGCAGCCTGCTGTTCCAGTGCGCCGGTCGGTGCCAGTTTGCGCATGATGGACATATTGCCCACTTTGACGCCATCTTGCGGCTCACTGTCGCTGGCGAAGCCAAGACTGGCCATGCCAAACAGGCTGGAAAAAACGATAGCGATACAGGTCAGTTTCATGGCGGGTTTGGCATTCAATATGTGTGTAATATCTAAGTCGTAAAATGATAGCAGCTTGCGAAATTTAAAGATGTATCTGCTTGAATAACACAAGCAGATACAGAGCAATGAATGTCGCAAGGCTAAAAAATTTACAGCTGCTTCTTGCGCAGGCGGAACACCGCCAGGCTGCCACGCCAGTTAGGCAACCAGGTCACCAGTTTTCCCTCATGCAGGGCGACGCACTCCATCACTTCCAGGCCAACTTCATTGGCCAGATCATAAAAATCATAAATCGTCGCGCAGCGTACATTAGGGGTGTCATACCACTGATACGGCAAGGATTTGGACACTGGCATCTTGCCTTGCAACAGCGCGGTACGATGTGGCCAGTAACCAAAGTTGGGGAAAGAAACAATCGCTTCTCGCCCTACTCTGGCAATGTCCCTGAGCAGCGGTTCCACATGCTTCATCATCTGCAATGACGACAGGCACAATACGGTATCAAAGGCATTGTCGCCAAACATGTCAAGCCCAATTTCCATATCTTGCTGGATCACATTGACGCCGCGTCTGGCACAATCAAGTACCTTGTCATCAGCGATTTCTATGCCATAGCCTGTGCATAGCTTGTCAGATTGCAGGTAGTCGAGCATGACGCCATCACCACAACCAACATCCAGCACTTGCGCCTGTTTGTTGATCCAGTGGGCGATAAAGGCCAGGTCGGGACGCAGATGACTCAATTCGGAAAAATTCATGCGGGCACTCCCTGCAATTCTGCATCAATGCGTTGGTAATAGGCGGCCACCAGATTCAGGTAACGCGGGTCATCCAGCAAGAAGGCATCATGCCCATGCGGCGCATCAATTTCTGCATAACTGACAGTTCGTTTGTTACTGACCAGGGCCTTAACGATTTCACGGCTGCGCTCTGGTGAAAAACGCCAATCTGTCGTGAAGGAAGCGAGCAGAAACTTGGCCTTGGTATTCGCCAGAGCTTTGCTCAGGTCACCGCCGGTATGCCGGGCCGGATCAAAATAATCAAGCGCCTTGGTGATCAGCAAATAGGTATTCGCATCGAAATAGTTCGAGAATTTATCACCCTGATAGCGCAGGTAAGATTCAATTTCAAAATCCACGCCATAACCGAACTGGTAATCGCCACCTTTCAGGTCACGCCCGAATTTCTCTGCCATGTCATCGTCGGACAAATAAGTGATATGCCCTATCATGCGCGCCACGCGCAAGCCGCGTCGGGGCACCACGCCGTGGGCATAGAAATCGCCGCCGTGAAAATCTGGATCCGTCAGTATGGCCTGGCGGGCGACATCATTAAAGGCGATATTCTGTGCTGACAATTTGGGTGTGGATGCAATGACCACACAGTGGCGCAAACGATCTGGAAACAGGATACTCCAGGCCAGCGCCTGCATACCACCCAGCGAACCACCCATGACGGCAGCAAATTGCTGAATACCCATGCGGTCTGCAAGTCTGGCCTGCGCCTGTACCCAATCTTCCACGGTGACAACCGGAAAGTCTGCTCCATACGGTTTGCCAGTCGCTGGATTGGTATGCATGGGGCCGGTAGAACCGAAACAGGAACCCAGGTTATTGACGCCAATGACAAAAAAACGATTGGTATCGACCGGCTTGCCGGGTCCCACCATATTGTCCCACCAGCCGATATTCTTGGGCTGGTCGGCATACACGCCCGCCACATGGTGCGAGGCATTCAGGGCGTGGCAAACCAGGACAGCATTTGACTTGTCGGCATTCAGGCTGCCATAGGTTTCCACCATCAGGGTGTAGCCGGCAATTGAAGTACCGTTTTGTAAGGCTAAAGGCTCGTCGAACTGAAACGCTTGTGGCGTCACAATTCCGACGGATCCGGGTGAGGATGACATACACTCTTCCATCGAGAATCAACTCGTTATGACGTTAACAAAAAACTCAGGAAGGCTAAAAGAAGGGCTGAATGTGGGAAGGGGAAAGCTGCATTCAAGCTCGCTTTAGCCGTATTTATCATTCGGGAAACTTCCCGAAACGCGCCCGCAAGCTGATTTTCAAATCGGCGCAATACCCAAAGGATAACCAAGTCCGGCGCTGCCGTCAAACCTTCAACGCCGTCCTGGTTGCGGTAACGGCGCAGCTTAATGCAAGGTTGGCAAGCTTGGTGTAATGCTGCCCATCACGGCCAGGGTTTCACGGATAGTGGCGGAATCATAGCTGCGCAATATTTTCTTCACATGCCCTTGCAAGGCATCCAGCCGGGTATTCAGAATTTCTTGCTTAATTTCCGGCAACAAGGCGGCCGGCATAGACAATTCACGGAAACCCATACCCGTCAGCAAACGGGTCAGCCGTATATCGCCCGCCATGCCGCCGCAGATGGATACCGGGATGCCAGCACGTTCGCCAGCTGTGATAATCATCTGCAACAATTGCAAAATGGCCGGATGCAGATCGTCATACAAGTGGGCAACTTCGTGATCAGCGCGGTCTATCGCCAGCGTGTATTGAATCAAGTCATTCGTCCCTACCGACAGGAAATCCAGCTTCTTAACAAACATGGGCAGCGATAAGGCCGCCGCCGGGATTTCTATCATCGCGCCAACGGCGATATTGGCATCAAAGTCTTTACCTTCCTTACGCAGCTCAGTCTTTGCCTGTTCTATCATTGCCAGCGACTGGTCAATTTCAAAACCATGCGCCATCATTGGTATCAGTATCTTGACTTGTCCAAATGCGGAAGCGCGCAAAATCGCCCGCAATTGTGTCAGAAATAATTGCGGCTCTGCCAGACAATAACGTATGGCCCGCAAACCCAGTGCCGGGTTGAGAATATTGTGTTCGGTCGTATCCAGCGGTTTGTCAGCGCCGACATCCAGGGTCCGGATGGTAACCGGGCGGCCTTTCATGGCGATGACCGCCGTGCGATAAGCGTCGAATTGCTCTTCTTCTGTCGGCAGTTTGTGTTCCTGACCACTGCTTTCCATGAACAGGAATTCAGACCGGAACAAGCCCACACCACTGGCCCCAGCTTCCAGTGCTGGTGCTGCATCCTGCGGTAATTCGATATTCGCCAGCAGGGTAATTTCTATCCCGTCCTGAGTAATGGCTGGCGTCTTTTTCAGCTTGCCCAGTTTCTTCCTGGCTTTCATCAATACCGTCAGGCGCTCACGGTATTGTTCCAGTACCAGAGTACTAGGCGCGACAATGACCACACCTGCATCACTGTCAATAATCAGCCAGTCATCCTGCTCGATCAGGCGTGACGCATTACCCATGCCGACCACGGCCGGTATACCCAGGCTGCGCGAAACGATGGCTGTGTGCGAGTTATGTCCACCTTCATCAGTGACAAAGCCGGAAAACGCGACGTCGCGAAACTGCATCATGTCAGCTGGTGATATATCCCTGGCAACCACGATCATGTTGGCACTGCGTTCGTCGATGCCATCAGAACGTGAGGCGCTATTGGCGGTACCGGTAAGCACTTTGAGTACCCGTTCCGCCACCTGCTGGATATCCGCTTTGCGCTCACGCAAATAATCGTCTTCGATTTCATCGAACTGGGCCGAGAGTTCATCGATCTGACTCACCAGAGCCCATTCGGCATTGTAGTGACGGGTACGGATGATATCCAGCGGTGCTTCGGAAATCATGGGGTCAGACAAGATCAATACATGGACGTCGATAAAGGCACCAAGTTCGGTAGGCGCATCTTGCGGCAAATCCGACCAGATGGCCTGTAATTCCTTGTGTACATGGACTATAGCTGCCTGCAGCCTCTGCACTTCGGCTTCGACCTGCTCTTGCCCTACCAGATAATGTTGTACATCCAGAGCCGCTGGTCGCAATAAATGCGCGCGCCCAATAGCAATACCGCGTGAAACGGGGATGCCTTGCAATGTAAAAGATGCCATGCCTTGTCCCCCAAAATTGCAATAATCCAGGGTGCCAACCATCAAGCAACCCTGTTGTTATTTCCTGTGCACCTGAAAGGATAAGACATCCACGAACAGGCGCATTCAAGAACGAACAACTTAACAGAATATAGCCAAAGCAACAATGCAGAATATGTTGCCATTTGTTTCATTTACAGCAGTTTTTTTCAAGAGGCTGATACGAAATTAAGATGACTTGACTTACAACCTGTTCACGATCTTACTGCGCGGGCGTAATCGGAGTCCATGCGGGGCTCATGCGCTGCTCAA
Organism: Undibacterium sp. GW821-FHT11B02; assembly: GCF_058808955.1. Classification (NCBI taxonomy): domain Bacteria; kingdom Pseudomonadati; phylum Pseudomonadota; class Betaproteobacteria; order Burkholderiales; family Oxalobacteraceae; genus Undibacterium; species Undibacterium sp. GW821-FHT11B02. Next base: position 37,732 of record NZ_JBXASD010000015.1, read on the forward strand.
AATGCTCATGTACCAGACATTCCGCTTTTTGCGCTGCGCTTAGTTACCCTTACTGCCGCTGACGCCCGCTCGCTCGCTCGCTACAGATCGTGAACTGGTTCTTAGCGGCTGGCCAGCACCAACATACTTTGTTTCAAATCTGGCAGGACATCCACTGCATCACCGCTCTATTCGCCTTCGCCAAACTTGTCATTGATCAGGCTGACGATTGCATCAAAGCAGATCTGCTCATCAGCTCCTTCAGTTTCCAGTAATACTTTGCTACCCTTGCCAGCCGCCAGCATCATCACGCCCATGATGGATTTACCATTGACCCGGCGATTATTGCGGGTCAGCCAGACTTCGGATTTGAATTTGCTTGCGGTTTGCGTGAACTTGGCAGAGGCGCGTGCATGCAGGCCCAGTTTGTTCACAATTTCGATTTCTTGTTGAATCATGCTTTACTTTCTTTCAATTAATTCGGTGAAAGGCGAACGCGGTTATCCAGACGGATGGCACCGTTCTGACCGCCTGCCAGCGCCATTTCCACCACCACATCCAGCGCATCACTACGATAAGTGATCGCCCGCAGCAACATGGGCAGACTGATGCCGGCAATGATGGCGACCCGGTCAGGGTCACCCAGTTGGCGGCAACAATTCGAAGGTGTCCCCCCCATGACATCGGTAATCACCAGCACACCAGAACCGTCATCCAGACGTTGCACAGCTTCGCGTGCCAGGCGATTGACTTCATCAATGTTCTGGTCGGCGATCACATCAATCGCTTCAAAGTGCTCTGGCATGCCACGAAAAACATGGGCTGCGGCCTGCATAAAGGCAGAACCCAGCGGTGCATGCGTCATCAAAAGTATGCCAACCATATCTATTCAGTTCTTACAGGGGTTGCGATCATATTTGTCGAAAACCTTGCTAGTTCAGGCGACATTCAGCAAAGCTGGATTATCTGCCATTAATGGTGACCAACTTGATCACCAACAGCCGCTTCCAGCGCATCAATAAACATTGCAGCAACATTAAATCCCTTTTGCTGAGTGATTTCCTGGAAACAGGTCGGGCTGGTCACATTAACTTCTGTCAGATTATTGCCGATTACATCTAATCCTACCAGCAACAAGCCCCGTTGATAAAGCTCAGGCGCCAAAGTCTGTGCAATCTCAAGATCACGTGCGGACAATTCCTGCGCGACACCCAAACCTCCAGCCGCCAGATTGCCGCGGACTTCTCCATTTTGCGGAATACGTGCAAGCGAAAACGGTACGACTTTGCCACCGATCAGTAATATCCTTTTGTCACCATGGACAATTTCCGGAATATAGCGCTGTATCATGATAGTCCGGCTGCCGTTCACGGTCAGTGTCTCAATGACAGAACCCAGGTTCATGCCATCTTCACGGATACGGAAAATACCTGTGCCACCCATGCCGTCCAGCGGTTTCAGGATGATGTCCTGATGTTCACGGTGAAAGGCCCGGATTCTTTGCTCATCACGCGTAACCAGGGTAGGTGCAGTAAACTGGCTGAACTGGGCTATGCTAAGTTTTTCATTATGATTACGTATCGCCGCTGGCTTATTGAATACCTTTGCACCCTGCTGCTCGGCCAGTTCCAGCAGATAGGTAGAATAAATGTATTCCATGTCGAAAGGCGGATCCTTGCGCTGCAAGATCGCATCAAACGCGCTCAGAGGCAGGGATTCTGCCACTTCCTGACGATACCAGTCATCGCTGTCGCCGGTCAGGATGACTCGGCTGACATTCGCCACCACCTTGCCACTTTCCAGCGCCAGATCATCCGGGCCAAATGCGTAAACTGCGTAACCCCGTTTGCCCGCCTCCACCATCATGGCGTAAGTAGAATCTTTATACGTCTTGAACTGCGACAGCGGATCAGTCAGGAAAGCAATTTTCATGGCTATACTCAATAATGGTGACGAATCGGAAATTAATATACTTCCGGGTTAGGGTCAGTCTTTTCCAGCTCTAAAGATGCCGCCAGCAAAGCCAGGCGCGCAACGACACCATACATGTAAAAACGATTTGGTGCTGCCGTACCCGGCTTGGCCTTCATGTCCGGCACCGCATGTTGCTGGGCAAAAGCCAGCGGTACAAAGTGCATGCCTGGCGCATTCAGGTTTTCGTCAACACCACGGTCTTCATGCACACGGTAGAAACCGCCTACGACATAGCGGTCTATCATGTAGACCACCGGTTCAGCCACCGATTCATTGATTTGCTCAAAGGTGTACACACCTTCCTGCACAATGACATCCCTGACTTCCATGCCATCCTTGACGACCGACATCTTGTTGCGTTGCTTGCGATTCAGATCACGTACTTCGCTGGAATCATGCACCGTCATAATGCCCATTCCATAGGTGCCGGCGTCGGCCTTGACGATGACGAAAGGTTTTTCCTTGATGCCATATTCCTTGTATTTTTTGCGTATCTTGGCCAGGATGGTATCCACTGTCGCCGCCAGTGCATCTTCGCCGGTGCGGTCATGGAAATTCACATCCTTGCATTTGGCAAAATAGGGATTCAGCATCCATGGGTCAATATCCACCATCTTGGCGAATTTCTTGACCACTTCGTCATAGGCATGGAAATGATTGCTCTTGCGGCGCAAAGCCCAACCCGCATGCAGTGGGGGCAGCAAAGTTTGTTCGTTGACATCTTCCAGTATTGCAGGAATACCCGCTGACAGATCATTGTTCAGCAATATCGTGCATGGGTCGAAATTTTTCAGACCCAGGCGGCGGCCATTGGCAGAACGTTCCAGCGGCTCCAGCACCAGTTGGCTGCCGTCAGGCAAATCAATCGGTGTCGGTTCAGTAATATCTGCCGACAGCGAACCCAGACGGACATTCAAACCGGTCTGGCGGAATATCTGCATCATGCGCGCAATATTTTGCAAATAAAACACGTTGCGCGTGTGGCTTTCGGGAATCACCAGCAGGTTCTTGGCGTCCGGACAATATTTTTCTATCGCTGCCATGGCAGCCTGTACCGCCAGCGGCAACATTTCTGATGCCAGATTATTAAAACCGCCAGGGAATAAATTGGTGTCCACTGGTGCCAGCTTGAATCCAGCATTGCGCAAATCGACGGAACAATAAAAAGGCGGCGTATGCTCCTGCCATTCGAGACGGAACCAGCGTTCTATCGCAGGAGTGGCTTCGAGTATCTTTTTTTCGAGATCGAGCAGAGGGCCGTTGAGAGCGGTGACGAGATGCGGAACCATAATGACCTTTTAGTAGAGCAGGTTTTTTGCCAAATTGACTTGCTTCCATGGTCATGTATCCCGAAAAACACACAAATGACAACAAAAGCCGACGGCACCGCGCCACGGTAAGGCTACACGGTATCGCTGCCTAAGCTTGGGGTGAAATGCCCAGAATCAAGTCAGGCCCGTCACATACTACTAGAAAAAATCCGCCAGAATCAGCTTGACTCTGCCAGCAGGTCAAAATGCTCGACCACAGGTGCCGCAGCAAAATAAGGACCAACAATCGCACGCCATTGCTGGAATGCTTCAGAGCCACGAAAATCTATTGTGTGGTTTTCCAGGGTTGCCCAGTAAATCATGAGGACATAGCGTTCCGGTGATTCTATGCATTTATTGACTTTAAAACCAAGAAAACCTTTGGCATGCTGTATCACTTCAGCCAGACCACGCTGTATGGCCACATCAAAATCTGCCTGCTGCCCGGCTTGAATACGAATATCGGCGATTTCCAATATCATCATTTACCTTGTAATCATTAAATATTTATCAATAAGCCTATTTGCATCACACCAGACCACGATCACTGAGTTCTTTCTTGATGTAAGCATAAAACACCGGTGCCGCTACCACACCAGGCACGCCAAACAGGGTTTCCATGACCAGGATGGCGGTCAGCAACTCCCAGGCGCGGGCATTCACTTGCGCACCGATAATACGCGCATTCAGGAAATATTCTGCCTTATGTATTACCACCATGAATACCAGGGAAGCGATAGAAGCATTGAGTGAATGCGACAGCGCCACAATCACAATGACGGCGTTGGAGATAATATTCCCCGCCACCGGTATCAGACCAGCCACAAAGGTGATGGCAATCATGGTCTTGGTCAACGGCAGATGCACCCCGGCCATGGGCAAGATTGCAGCCAGATAAATTGCAGTCAAGACTGTATTAATCAGTGATATCTGTACCTGTGCAAAAACAATTTTATGGAAAATCTGGCCCAGATTGCTTACCCTCTGCTGCATGGCCGCAGCGAAGGGTTTGTGATTATGGTCGCCGCTTACGTCACGCAGGGCAATCATACTGCCTATGATCATACCCAGTATCAAATGCACGATCAGGTGGCCCGCTTCTGGAACAAGTTGCTTTGCTTCGCCAGCATGTTCACGCAACCACTGTGTCATGATGGTTCTTAAATCTTCGACGTCTTCCGGCAAGTTGGTGCTCACCCACCCTGGCAACTGGCTGCGCGACGCTTCTATAATATCTGCAAGCCTTTGCAATAAGTTATGCAAATTACCAGCATCGCTACGTAAAAAGACATGCACAGCCCAGATCACTACAATGATCGCAATAATCATTAAAAATGATAAAAATGCCACGGCAATCATGCGCGGCTGGTGATGTTTAAAGCGTCGCGCTATGGCAGGTGCCATGACATGTATCAGCGAAAACACCAGCAAGCCGGAAAACAGGGCCACCAACAAGCCTGCTTTCAATACCAGCAACAGAACAATGGCAGCCAGCGCATAGGAAGCCCATACTGAAGCAGACAGCTGACTTGGCACAATCAGGGATTTGCTTTTCATTTCAGCACTCCATTCATGCCCGCAATCGCAGCCAGCAACAAGCCCATTGCCGCCAGCATAGAAATCATGAAGCCCATGGAACGCTTGCTGGCATCGCTGTAATAAGCGATGGCATACATGAAGCGCCCAATCAGCCACACCAGCCCCATGACTGCTGCCAGTTTATCGCCAGCCCAGATTGCACACAGCCACAATGCAGGGAAGAAGAAAACCATTTGCTCTACTGTATTTGCCTGCACGCGCAAAGTCCGCAAAAATTCCGGAGGTCCATCAGTTGCAGGTGCCTTGACCTGGAAAAGCGTGCGGGCTTTTCCAACCCTGTAAATGATCCAGAAATACAATGCTAATACCGCGACAGTCAGCCAGGAAGTCCAAAGCAATTGCATAGCTTCTCCAATTCAGGGTTCGGGTAAATAAATTTTTATTTAGGTATGGGCAATTATTTAAATCGCAAGAAACAATTTTGAAACACTCACTTACATTTTTATGTCTTCTTTTTTTTGATTCAGACGTTACATACATACCATCCAGGCATTATCTGGAGACTATCACAGGACCTAAGCAAAACTATTCCGAATGACGCCAGTCTAAGCCTTCATAGACAGACCATACATATGTCATATGCAGACCATATTGAACATCGTGCAGCAGTTTTGCTTAACATCCAATCAGAGAAGAGGTAAAAAATGACTATTTCATTCCACAAACTTTCCAAAGTAGCATCCATCCTGGCTTTGGGTATGGTACTTCCGGTAGCCTATGCTGCCGACTTTGATGATTTTGCACGTGTCGTCAGCGTCACGCCACAAGTTGAACAAGTCAATGTACCACGCCAGGAATGCCGGACCGAATACGAAACCACTCAACGCCAGGTTCCACAAAGACAGGCTGAACGCAGCAGTGGTGGTGCCATTATCGGCGGTATCGCCGGTGGCTTGCTCGGTAGCCAGGTCGGCGGCGGCAATGGACGTATTGCAGCTGCAGCAGCAGGGGCATTGACTGGTGCAATAGTCGGTGATCGCGTTGACAATAATGACAATAACAATAATTACAACAATAGTCAGCCTGTCTATGAAAGCCGCCCAGTCCGTCAATGTCGTAACATAGACCACTGGGAATCGCGCACGAATGGTTATGCGGTCACCTATGAATACAATAACCGTACTTACACGTCGGTCATGCCATATGATCCGGGTTCACGCATGCGCCTGCATGTGTCATTGACACCACGTCCTTAAAGATACCTGGAATGAATTAGAAAAATGCCGCAATCAGCGGCATTTTTTGTGTTTAACCAGAATAAACCGGTGGTAATACAGGTTTAAATCTATAAAAAGCCTGGCAACTCCATGTACTTGCAAAAAAATATGGGGAAACGGCTTCAATTTCATTGAACTCTGCATCAAAGTGATGACTTAAGCCAGTAACACGGGCGCAAATACCCATGAAATTGCATGGGTTTATAGTATTATCTTGCGGCAAACCTCACGCTTACGCTCCGTCTATCATTCATGCAAACAATGTTAAAAAAATACGGTCTGCTGGTATGGCTATCCCTGATTCTTATTGCAGGTTTTGTTTCCACTACAGTGGCGTCTTTTGTTGTATCCCGTGACGCTATACAACAGGGCATATCCGAACAGACCTTGCCCATCACTGGTGATAATGTCTATTCCGAAATTCAAAAAGATATCTTACGCCCTGTGTTTGCTTCATCACAAATGGCACATGACACGTTTTTACGCGACTGGATCATCAATGGTGAAGAGGACAAGGATCTGATTGCCAAATACCTGAAAGAAATCAAGCTCAAGAACCACGCTATTTCCAGTTTCCTGGTATCCGGGCAAAGCCACCAGTATTACACGGCGGATGGTGTGCTGAAGAGTGTCAGCGAAACGGAACCGCGTGACCAATGGTTTTTTCGTGTCCGTAACATGAAAACAGACTACGAAACCAATGTTGATGCCGACATGGCCAATCGTGACACCATGACCATTTTCATCAATTACCGGATCGTGGATTATTCCGGGAAATTCATCGGTGCCACTGGTATTGGCATGACGCTTGATACCATGAAGAACCTGATCGACAGTTATCAGACCCGTTTCCACAGGAATATTTTTTTCGTAGACCAGAAAGGCAATATCGCCCTGGCTGGCAACAATATGAAAAAGGTACGCAGCAATCTCAGCAATATGCCAGGCATCAGTGGCTTGTCGCAACAGATACTGGGCAATCGCAAAAGTGAATCCCTGCACCTGGAATACAAGACTGAAAACGAAACAATACTGGTCAATTCCCGCTTTATCCCTGAACTGGGCTGGCATTTACTGGTAGAGCAAGAAACCGGTGATGAAATCAAACCGCTACAGAATGTCTTTCTGATTAACATCGGCGTCAGTGCAGGGATCACTGCCTTTATCCTGATCATTTTGCTGGTAACAGTAAGGCGTTATCAGAAACGTCTGGAAAAATCGGCTTCCACCGACACCCTGACCAATTTGCTAAATCGCCAGGCCTTCGATTTTGTCTTCCAGCAAGCCTTGCTGGATGGTGAACGCTCTCGTCAGCCTATGTGTGTAGTCTTGCTGGACATCGATTTTTTCAAGAAGATCAATGACAAGCAAGGGCATCTGGTGGGTGATCATGTGCTTAAGGAGATTTCCCTGATTGCCAAACGCTCACTGCGGGAAAGCGACATCATCTGCCGCTGGGGAGGCGAAGAATTCCTGATCCTGTTGAAAAACTGTACGCTGGAAAAAGCCACATCGATTGCAGAAAACCTGCGCAATACGATTGCCAACAATGACTTCTCGCGCACGACAGACCTGACCCGCACACGGCTGTCGATTACCGTCAGCATGGGTGTCGCAGAATGCCGTGACAAGGATACCGAAGACAGTGTGTTTGAACGCGCCGACCAGGCGCTGTACCAAGCCAAGGAAAATGGTCGCAACAGTGTTTATTTTTCTGAATGACGCCGTGCTGCTACATCCTGCGTCAGCGGCGTAAAGGCCTGATATAAATCGCCCGCAGCCTGATCCCACGCAGCCACCATTTTTTGTTGCAGGGCTACAGTCTGCATGTCACCACGGGCTATCGGCCCGGTAAGTGCTTTGGCTGCTCCCATAGAAAATACATTTTCCAGTGTCTGCCTGGCCAATGGTGCTGCCATATGTTGCGCCACGTCTAAGGGTATACCTGCCGCCTGATAGCTGCGCAGGGCGGTGTCCATCAGCGTCACCAGATAATTGCTGGCGAACACCGAACCGGCGTGATACAGCAATTTGCTGTCAGCACTGATCTCTATCGTCTGTGCACCAATGGCCTGCAAGGCTGGTAACAAGATAGCCAGCGCGCGTGCATCACCTTCCACACTGCAGATCGTACCGGCAAACCTGGATGCGATGGCTTTGCCGTCGGCAAAACTGCGTACCGGATGGACACTGGCAACCGCCGCACCTGCCGATATGGCAGTCTGCAATTCGGTCGATGCCTTGGCGCCGCTGCAATGAAACACGACGTTGCCTGCATGCAGCAAACCGGCGTCCGCCATTGCAACACAAACGGGGACTATCTGATCATCCGTCACAGTCAGCATGGTGACATCAGCAGGCTGCATCGCATGCAGGTCAGCTACTGCCGTTCCCTCGCCCAGCCAGGTCACTGCTGCCTGACTGCTTTGCAAGGTCCGATTCATGACTTGCTGAACAGAAAAAACCTTTTGCTCAATGAAATTCTTTGCCAGCACTGTACCAACCTTGCCAGCGCCGATCACATTCAGGGTTTTCATGTTGACGGCTCTTCCGGGAAACTGCGCAGGCCGTCCAGATCAAGTATGGTGATGCCGCCATAATCTACACTCAGCAATTTTTTCTTTTCCAGTAACTGCAAAGCCTGATTGGCACGCTGGCGTGACACGCTGGAGATATAACCTATTTCTTCCTGTGATATTTGTATCTGCATGCTGCTGCCAGGGTTCAGATAAGGATTGAACATCGCCGCCAGACAACGTGCGACACGGGTGTCCGGGTCAAGCATGCGATCATATTCAACCAGAGAAATAAACATCCCCAGTCTTTCGTTCAATTGATGCAAGAGAAAGCGGTTAAAGGGGATGCTGTTATCCAGCAGGTAAGTAAAAGTCGAACGCGGCATATAGACCACGCGGGTATCGCGCAAAGCCACGACATCATAGCGACGCGGCTCGGTCTTCAACAGCGAGCCTTCGCCAAACCAGCCACCTGCCAGCATGCAACTGAAGGTGACGGTCTTGCCATCCGGAGAGATGCTGCTCATCTTCAGGAAACCATCTATAACACCCATCCAATGCTCGACTGCATCCCCTTTGCGGCAAACATAGCCACCGGCTGGGATGAAGCGTTCTGTCACTTCTGCTTCCACCTTTTGCATATGTTCCGGTGCCAGCATGCTGGCCCACATGGTTTTGCTGAAACGCTCTTTTAGGTCACCGATTTGTTTAGTCATATTTGTGCAACGCACCACCGATAATTGTTTCATTCTTCGAGATTGTCCGTCGAATGACAACCCTAAGCTGGCGAAGAGACTACTATCCCATCAACAAAAAGAAATACGGAGTCATTGTAAGCGAGGTTACCCTCTACAGCTAACACTGTAGGGTGGTTCACGTCCAAATCATTCAATCTCGCCACAACAAGGCACTCCGTAATAATTTCCCTAGATAAACTATGCATGAAGCGTAAGTTTGCCGTAAGGGGAAGTGAGGACACTCACAGAACAACAAGCCCATAAAAATCAGTAAATGAGATAAGGCTGGTGGTGGAGACATGATTCAAAAAGATGCAGCAAATTCGACCTTCCCGCGACTGTTGTTACAGCACGGGAAAACACGGCCAAGCCATCCGGCTTTCCGCGAAAAAGACCTGGGTATCTGGCAAACCTGGAACTGGCAACAGGTGAATGCCGAAGTACGCGCCCTCGCCTGCGGCCTGGCTGCCCAAGGCTTCAAACGCGGCATGAACCTGGCCATCATTGGTGATAATCGTCCGCGTCTGTACTGGGCCATGGCTGCTGCCCAATGTCTGGGGGGCATACCCGTACCCCTGTACCAGGATGCACCAGCCGCCGACATGGCCTATGTACTGGAAAATGCAGAAATAGCCTTTGCCGTTGTTGAAGACCAGGAACAGGTCGACAAGCTGCTGGAAATCAAACAGCACTATGCAGGCATACAACATATTGCCTTTGATGACGACCGTGGCATGCGCCATTACCATCAGCCTGAATTGATTTCCTATGCCGCCCTGCAAGAGCTGGGCCGTGCTTACGATATGAGCCACCCAGACTTTTTCATGCGTGAAGTAGAAATGGGACAGCCTGGCGACACAGCCGTCATGTTGTACACATCAGGTACTACCGGCAAACCAAAAGGCGTATGTCAGTCACACCGATCTTTCATGACCGCAGCCATGGGCGGCATGCAGTTTGACCAATTGACGGCAGACGAAGATATCCTGTCTTATCTGCCCATGGCATGGGTCGGTGACCATCTGTTTTCTTTTGCACAGGCAATGGCAACCGGATTCACAGTCAACTGTCCAGAATCCAGCGAAACTGTATTGACGGATTTGCGCGAAATTGGCCCCACCTATTATTTTGCTCCACCGCGCGTGTTTGAAAACATGCTGACCACAGTCATGATACGCATGGAAGATGCCGGTGCCATCAAGCGTTACCTGTTCGCCCATTTCATGGAAGTGGCACGTCGTGTTGGCGCTGATATCCTGGATAAAAAACCGGTCGCACTCATCGATAAAGTCCGTTACGGCCTGGGCAAATTACTGGTGTACGGGCCACTCAAAAATGTACTGGGCTTATCCCGTGTCAGGGTTGCGTATACCGCTGGTGCCGCCATCGGCCCTGACCTGTTCCGCTTCTATCGCTCTATAGGCGTCAACCTGAAGCAGTTATATGGTTCCACCGAAACTTGTGCCTATGTCTGTCTGCAGCCGGATGGTCACATCAAGTTTGACAGCGTTGGTGCCGCGGCCCCCGGTGTAGAAGTCAAGCTGGCTGAAAATGGAGAAGTATTGGTGAAGTCCGATGCCATGCTGACTGGCTATTACAAACGCCCCGATGCCACGGCAGAAGTGATGGATGCACAAGGTTACTTCCATACCGGTGACGCCGGTATTTTTGACCAGGACGGTCATCTGAGAATCATCGATCGTGCTGCCGATGTGGGCAAGCTCAAGCAGGGTGATATCTTCGCCCCCAATTACATCGAAAACAAACTCAAATTCTTCCCCTTCATCAAGGAAGCTGTCACCTTCGGCAATGAGCGTGACATGGTCTGTGCTTTTATCAATATTGATATGGAAGCTGTTGGCAACTGGTCGGAACGACGCGGCATCGCTTATTCCGGCTATACCGACCTGGCAGCCAAGGCAGAGACCTATCAACTGATCATGTCTTGTGTGGAAAAAGTCAATGCTGACCTGGCCAGTGAAGACTTGATGGCAGGCACGCAAATCCACCGTTTCCTGGTGCTGCATAAAGAACTGGACCCGGATGACGATGAACTGACGCGCACCCGCAAAGTCAGACGCAGTTTCATTTCACAAAAATATGCTGTACTGATTGATGCCCTGTATTCTGGCAAGCGCTCGCAATTCATAGAAACCCTGGTCAAATTCGAAGATGGCCGCCAGGGCACGGTCAGTGCGGACCTGCATATCAGCGATGTCAAAATATTTTCTGCCCAAAAGCTGGCGGCATGAGGACGAGCAATGGCAGATAACAGAAAAATCGGCGACGTGATTTTGGACATGCAAGGCATCTCGCTTTCGTTTGGTGGCGTCAAGGCATTGACCAATATCTCCTTCAATGTGAAAGAGCATGAAATACGCGCCATCATTGGCCCCAACGGTGCTGGCAAAAGTTCAATGCTGAATGTGATCAATGGTGTATACCGGCCACAACAGGGTGACATCACCTATCGTGGCAAGCATCGCAAGGACATGAATACCTATGCAGCAGCGAAGAGCGGCATCGCCCGCACTTTCCAGAACATTGCCCTGTTCAAAGGAATGAGTGTGCTGGACAACATCATGACGGGGCGTAACCTGAAAATGAAAAGCAATTTCCTCATGCAGGCCTTGTACTGGGGGCCAGCACAAAAGGAAGAAATTGCCCACCGTGAAAAGGTGGAGGAAATCATCGATTTCCTGGAAATCCAGCACATACGCAAGATACCGGTAGGCCGCCTTTCTTATGGCTTGCAAAAACGTGTGGAACTGGGCCGTGCATTGGCTGCAGAACCAGAAATATTGCTGCTGGATGAACCCATGGCCGGCATGAACGTGGAAGAAAAACAGGACATGAGCCGCTTCATCCTGGATGTCAATGACCAGCTCGGTACTACCATTGTACTGATCGAGCATGACATGGGTGTGGTCATGGATATTTCTGACCGTGTGGTCGTGCTTGATTACGGCAAAAAAATCGGCGACGGCACACCTGCCGAAGTGCTGGCGAATCAGGAAGTGATCAATGCCTATCTGGGTGTGGCGCATTAAATATGGAAAAACTTAAGACCATTAACCACAGAGACACAGAGGTTGGAAAGACTTCTTGCAAGAAGTTTTCGTTTCGCAAGCGAGTGGCATGCCACTCGAATTCCTTGCTACACCACAGAGAAAGGCAGAAAAATGGCTAAAGATTTTCTCATGTTTTTCCTCTGTGTCTCTGTGCCTCTGCGTTGAGAGGTCTTCGTTGATCATCCGGGTCATTCGCGCATGTTGATGTGAACAAGAGGTTGAAATGAATATCAGTTTTTTCTTTGAAGTGTTTATTGGTGGCTTGTTGTCTGGTGTGATGTATGCACTGGTAGCGCTGGGTTTTGTGCTGATCTACAAGGCATCTGGCGTATTCAATTTTGCTCAGGGGGCCATGGTATTTTTTGCTGCCCTGACCTGTGTCGGCCTGACAGAAAAATTTGAACTGCCACTGTGGCTCGCTATACCGCTGACCATGCTTGTGATGGTGATACTGGGTCTGGCGATAGAACGCATCGTCTTGCGTCCTCTGGTCAACCAGCCGGAAATCACCTTGTTCATGGCCACCATAGGCCTGACCTTTTTTATAGAAGGTCTGGCGCAATTGCTGTGGGGTTCGCAACCGCACAAACTGACATTGCCGATTGACGACGTACCCATAGAATTTCTGATGGAGAAATTCAATATCCTGGTGTCTCAATTTGATGTCATCGCCGCCCTGATCTGCGCCATGCTGGTAACTGGTCTGGCCCTGCTGTTTTCCAAAACCAAGATAGGCCGTGCGCTGCGGGCGGTGGCTGATGACCATCAGGCGGCGCTGGCTGTTGGTATTCCCCTGCAACAGATCTGGGGCATAGTCTGGGCAGTGGCTGGCTTTGTGGCACTGGTAGCTGGTTTGCTGTGGGGCGCCCGCAATGGCGTGCAATTTGCCCTGACCTTTGTGGCGCTGAAGGCTTTGCCGGTATTGATACTGGGTGGCTTTACTTCGGTACCTGGTGCGATTGTCGGTGGCCTCATCATCGGTGCGTCAGAAAAACTGGCGGAAGTGTATATAGGTCCGCTGGTGGGTGGCGGTATAGAAGGCTGGTTCCCGTATGTGCTGGCCCTGCTGTTCTTGCTGGTCAGGCCAGAAGGTCTGTTTGGCGAAAAAATCATACGCAGAATTTGAATGAAATATTGCCCGGACCTTACCGGCAAATCAAGATCAGAGGTTAAGCATGTTCTACCGTGAAGCAGGTCAGTTCAAAACAAGTTATCAGGCAGATAATCAGATCTTCCCGATACGACAAGACCGCATCGCCATCGTCATAGTCTTGGCGGCAGCATTTTTTGGTGTACCCGGGCTGGCATCCGACTATGCCTTTTCTGCAATTTTTATCCCTTTCCTGATTTTCTCGCTGGCGGCACTGGGCTTGAATATCCTGACTGGCTATGCCGGGCAATTGTCGTTGGGCTCGGCTGCCTTCATGGCGGTGGGTGCCTTTGCTTCATATAACTTCGTCTTGCGTATACCTGGCATCCCTGTGCTGCTGGCTTTTGTGCTTGGCGGTCTGTCTGCTGCCATGGTCGGTATCGCCTTTGGCTTGCCTTCCCTGCGCATACGCGGTTTTTATCTGGCAGCTGCCACTCTTGCAACGCAGTTTTTTGTGGTCTGGTGTCTGACCAAAATACAGTGGTTCACCAACTACAGTTCATCCGGTGTCATCACCGCGCAAGAGATGGTGATCATGGGGATGAGTTTTAATACGCCAGTAAAAAAATACCTGCTGACATTGACGGTAGTGTGTGTGCTGGCCCTGTTGGCGAAAAACATGGTGCGTTCCAACGTTGGCCGCTCCTGGATGGCGGTGCGGGATATGGACGTGGCAGCCGAAGTGATCGGTTTTCGCCCGATGCGTACCAAGTTGCTGGCCTTTGCCGTGTCTTCGTTTTACTGCGGTATTGCCGGTGCACTGTATGCCTATGCCTATTTGGGTACGGTAGAACCGGAAGCGTATAACCTTGACCTGTCGTTCCGCATCCTGTTCATGATCATCATTGGTGGTGTCGGTTCCATACTTGGTTCCTTCCTCGGTTCAGCCTTCATCATCCTGTTGCCCATTGTATTGAATCTGCTTGCACATGGACTGTCGTTGCCAACCAATGTTGCATCGAATCTGGAGTTGATGGTATTTGGTGCATTGATCATTTTCTTCCTGATAGTTGAACCGCACGGGCTGGCAAGACTATGGCAAATCACCAAGGAAAAATTGCGACTGTGGCCGTTCCCACATTAAATTTTGGCATAACAAGAAATGTATCGAGAGTGAAATAGAAATTCATAAATAGGACTTACGCAAAATTGTCCCAGCAAGGCGTAGCGACGAAGACAGTACGAACAGTACGCGGCTCCTAGGAGAGGAGCTGCAACGCAGCTGGGGCGGTTTTGCGTAAGTCCTAATAAAAAGACGCTGCACCTTATCGAGGATGACAAGCGTCAGGCAATACCCATCCAACCACAAGGAGACAATATGAAACTGCTTAAATCCCTACTACTGGCCTCGGCGATATGCGGGGCAGTCAGTGCAGCGCAGGCGAATGACCAATTCATTCCTATCCTGTCCTATCGTGTCGGCCCGTATGCTGCTGGCGGCTCCGGTTTTTTCGGTGGAGCCATCGACTATTTCAATCTGGTCAATTCCAAAGGCGGCTTGAATGGCGTCAAGATTTCATGGGAAGAATGCGAGACTGAATACAATGCTTCACGTGGTGTTGAGTGTTACGAACGTCTGAAAAAAACCCAGGGTGGCGCATCACTGATAGAGCCACTGTCAACCGGTATCGCCTACGGTATCCTGGATCGCGTTGCTGAAGACAAAATCCCCATGACGACCTTAGGCTATGGACGCTCCGACGCTGCCAATGGCAAAGTATTCCCATATATATTCCCATTGATCACCAGTTATTGGAACCAGGCTGCAGCCATGACCAAATACCTGGGTGACAAATCCGGTGGCATGGATAAACTCAAGGGTAAAAAAATCGTTCATCTGTACCATGATTCAGCGTTCGGCAAAGAACCTATCCCGGTACTTGAAGCCCAGGCCAAACAATATGGGTTCGAACTGATAAAAATCCCGGTTGCCCATCCAGGTAATGAACAGCAATCGCAATGGCTACAAATCCGTCAGGCGAATCCTGATTACGTGATTTTGTGGGGTTGGGGTGTGATGAATGCGGTGGCGATCAAAACCGCACAACGTAATGGCTATTCACGAGAAAAAATGCTGGGGGTCTGGTGGGCTGGTTCAGAAGAAGATGCGATTCCAGCTGGCGATGCTGCCAAAGGCTACACCACGATGACTTTCAATACACCTGGAAATTATCCTGTACTGGATGAAATCCGCAGCAAGGTCTATGCAACTGGCAAGGGTAATCTGGGTGACAAATCCCGCATCGGTTCGGTGTACCACATGCGTGGCGTGACCGCCGCGATTTTGTGGACGGAAGCCATCCTGAAAGCGCAAGAGAAATATGGCAAAGGCAAACTCATGACGTCTGAACAGATACGCTGGGGTTTTGAGAACCTGAACGTCGATGAAGCACGTCAAAAAGCGCTGGGTGCGATGGGCATGTTCCCACCAGTAAAAACTTCCTGCGAAGACCATGAAGGTTCTGGCGCTGTCAAAGTACAGCAATGGACAGGTGACAAATGGAAAGCAATCACACCGAACTGGATCACAGGTGACAAGGCTTTGACACGCGCCATGCTGGAAGAGTCATCCAACAAATATGCAGCCGAGAAAAAAATCACGCCTGCCTGTTTGAAATAAGCGTAATGCTGGCGGAGGCAGCAACATGTCTCCGCCAGAATCACCAACTTCATTACAAATCAAGATCATGAGTATTCAAAGCATCAACGCTGATGTGACCGATGTGGCCGACGTAGCCTATCTCAGCGTCAACAATATTGAAGTCATCTACGATCATGTGATCCTGGTGCTGAAAGGTATTTCCTTGCAGGTGCCACAAGGGAAAATCGTCGCCTTGCTGGGAGCCAATGGAGCAGGTAAATCGACCACCCTGAAAGCCATATCAACCTTGCTCAAAAATGAGCGTGGCGATATCACCAAAGGCGATATCAGTTTTCGAGGGCAACGAGTCGATCACCTGACACCGAATGAACTGGTGAAGCGCGGACTGTCACAGGTGATGGAAGGACGACACTGCTTCGGCCACCTCACAGTGGAAGAAAACCTGTTGACCGGTGCCTACACGCGCAACCTGTCCCGTGCTGAACTCAAGGAAGCATTGGACAAGGTGTATCACTATTTTCCGCGTCTGCGCGAACGCCGTAATTCCCAGGCTGGCTACACCTCGGGTGGTGAGCAACAGATGTGCGCCATAGGCCGTGCGCTGATGGCCAAACCTTCAATGATTTTGCTGGATGAACCTTCGATGGGTATTGCCCCGCAACTGGTGGAAGAGATCTTTGAAATTGTCAAAAGTTTGAATCATCAGGAAAACGTGTCTTTCCTGCTGGCCGAGCAAAATACCAACATCGCGCTGCGCTATGCCGACTTTGGTTACATCCTCGAAAACGGCAGGGTCGTCATGGAAGGCGACGCCAAAGACCTGAGTACCAATGAAGACGTCAAGGAATTTTATCTTGGTGTATCGGGTGCCGGTCGCAAGAGCTTCAGGGACATGAAATTTTATCGCCGGCGCAAGCGCTGGCTGGCTTAGACCATTGGTCATCAGTCGCAAACGTTGGGCGCTCTGAAATGGCAACCAGCAGTCATACAACTTACCATCAATAGAGCATGCTCATGAGTGATTATCTGGACGCACTGGAAACCCGCAATCCGCAAAGCCGGGAACAAGCACTGATGAACAGGCTACCGCAATTGATTGCACACGCACAAACTGCAACAGGATGGTCAAAAATACTGGCGCGTGTCAACTCGACTGACATTCGCAACCGCCAGAGTCTGGCGCAATTGCCGGTCACGCGCAAATCCGATCTCAAGGACTTGCAGAAAGCAGAGCCACCTTTTGGTGGCCTGAACACCACGCCAACACATCAGATGGGGCGCATCTTCATGTCACCCGGCCCGATATTTGACCCCGAAGGGCGTGGACAAGACTGGTGGCGTTTCGCCCGCCCTCTGTATGCAGTCGGCCTGCGCAGTGGGCATTTGCTGCAAAACTGCTTTTCCTATCATTTCACACCAGCAGCATTCATGGTGGAAAGCGCTGCTGCCCGCCTGGGTTGCGCCGTCATCCCGGCCGGTATTGGCCAGACTGAAATGCAGGTGCAGGCCATGGCAGAACTGCGTCCTGATGCCTATATAGGAACACCCAGTTTTTTAAAAATCATCATCGAAAAAGCCCTGGATATGGGGGCAGATATTTCCAGCGTACAGCGCGCCATAGTCGGTGCCGAAGCCTTGCCGCCGTCCCTGCGCAAGTGGCTGCAAGATCATGGCGTGGCGCAGGTATTGCAAATATACGCGACGGCAGATATCGGCAATATTGCCTACGAAAGCATGACTGATGGCCAGGTCAATCCCGGCATGATACTGGACGAGGACCTGATACTGGAAATTGTACGGCCAGGTACCGGTGACCTGGTTGCAGAAGGTGAGGTTGGTGAAATCGTCATCACTTCCTTCAACCCTGATTATCCGCTGATACGTTTTGGCACGGGTGACATGTCAGCGATCTTGCCGGGTATTTCACCCTGTGGCCGCAGCAATCAGCGCATCAAGGGCTGGCTGGGGCGTGCGGATCAGACGACCAAGGTCAAGGGCATGTTTGTGCATCCTTCGCAAATCGCAGAAGTGGTCAAACGCCATCCGGAAATCGCCAAGGCACGCCTGGTGGTGACGGGAGAGATGGCGAACGATGTCATGACCCTGCATTGCGAAAGCCGCGACCACAGCCCTGCATTAAAGACAGCAATTATTGACAGCCTGCGCGATGTCACCAAGCTGCGTGCTGACGTATTGTTCGTAGCAAAAGCCAGTTTGCCAAATGATGGCAAGGTGATCGACGACGCCCGCAAATACGAATAACAATCAACCCTTGCCAGCAACAAATCTGGCAACGATAGCGCTGAAGCTGGCCCTGTCCTTCTGGTCAAGATGAGAGCCATCGGGGCATTTGAAATCTTTGATGGCAGGATGGTTCTTGTCATACAGGATGGGCAAGTGGCTGCTGGCAAAGAAGACTTCCAGAAACTGGTCTTCCGGATACCGTTGATCATCCGCCTCTTTCACCAGGCCGGTGGTCGGCATTTTGACAAACAAGACCTTGCCACCGCGCTTTTGTATGGTATCGATATAGCCGCGTATCAACTGGGCACCATACAGAAACTCTGCCTGGCTGCCGACAGGCATGGTTTTTATCTTGTCACGGAACCTGGCCTCTGCCCTGCCCCGCCCGAATTGCGGGTTCCATTCCATACCCAGCTGTTTGGCGACGCGCGAATAATACACATCGGGCCAGGGCAGGCGGCTGTAATCTGCCAGTCGCGAACGGTCGGGCCGGGTAGTGATGTATTGGGAAGAATGCTTCCACGGCAAGATGCGATAACGCAGGGCAAACCATGGGTTGCTGCCATCAGAGAAAATGCTCAAATTTTCATGGATGGCTGCAGTGAGTTTTTTCTCTACGGAATCAGCCGAAAAATTCTGGAAGCGTAACTGCTGCTTTTCATACTCATCGACGAAACCACTGGCCGAACCAAAATTGCCCTGTCTGGCATTGGCCAGTGCACCGGAGGTGTAATCGATGAGTATGCTGCCGGTGACACGCGGGTCATCGGCCAGGTTTTTCAGTACCGGTATAAACGAGCTGCCATCGATGGCCAGTTGTATCGGCTCCAGCCCGGTTCCTTTGCGCAAGACATCCAGATCCATACCGAGTTGGAAACGGGATGCGCCTATCAAGGTCAGGGCTTGCGGCCCCAGTTGACTGGCACGCGCGCGTTCATGGCCCCAGCGTTCTTTGGAATCCAGTGCAGTAGGGTGGTAGTCCAGACTGCGCAGGCTCAGTTCCATGGCGACGATGGCTGTCAGCGTCAGTAAAATGATAAAGGCAAAAATTCGCTTCCAGGGATAAGCAGGCATGGGATCGTTAAAACTGAAAGTAGAGAAAGGCATTTTGCCCTGTCCCCGAAAAAACAAACAGGGACATCAGGCACAGGCACAAAACCGCAATCTGCAGCGACATACCCAGCCGGGAAAATAATTTTTCCAGACTCATGTCATGCAGGTAAGTGACGCCGATAACGACCAAGGCCATCACCCCCAGCGCCAGGGCGTGCGACCAGTCCAGATATTCACCCGCATGATGTTGCCCAAACAAACCCGCGCTTATAGCTTGCACCTGGGTCAGTGAATTTGCCCTGAAAGGTACCCACGCCAGTGTCACCAGCACAAACACCAGCCCCCTGCGCATGGCTGGCGTCAGATAGGCAGCTATCGCACGACCGCCGCATGCTCGCTCAATGACCAGAAACGCGCCATGCAAAGCCCCCCACAGCACAAACATCCAGGAAGCGCCATGCCACAAACCACCCAGCAACATGGTGGCAAACAGGGCCAGATAAGTCCGGCCCCAGCCATGACGGTTACCGCCCAGCGGAATATACAGATAATCCCGCAACCAACTGGACAAGGAAATATGCCAGCGTCGCCAAAAGTCGGAAAAGCTGGTGGCGGTATAGGGATAATTGAAATTTTCCGGGAAATAAAACCCCATGCTTTTTGCCAGGCCGATGGCACATAGCGAGTAACCACAGAAATCAAAATAAATCTGCCCAGAGAAACTGAAGATCGCGCACCAGGTTTCCAGAACGCCATATTGTTCAGGATGCGCATAGACTTCATTCACCAGCGGTGCAAACAGCGTGTCCGCCAATACCAGCTTGCAAAACAGGCCCAGCAAGAACAGGCAAAAGCCCCAGCCGACCTGCTGCTGGTCCGGCAGTACCGGCTTTTCCAGCTGCGGCATAAGGATATTTGCCTTGAGGATGGGGCCTGCCACCAGATGCGGGAAGAAACTGACAAACAGGGCATAGTCCTTAAGACTATAACGCGAGGTCAGTACCCCGCGATACACATCAACCGTGTAAGACAGCGAGGCAAAGGTGTAAAACGATATCCCTATGGGCAGGATAATGGAATGGTCGGCATGCACAAATTGCCCCCCAAAGGCTGCAGATAGATCTGCATACATATCCAGCAAAAAATTACCGTATTTGAAATAACTGAGCATGCCCAGATTACTGATAAGGCTGATCAGCAACAACAGACGACGCCGCACTGTTGAGCTAGAAGCGGCAATCCGATTGGCCAGCAACCAGTCCACCAGCGTGGACAGCATCAACAGTATCACGTATGGCGGATTCCAGGCGGCATAAAAGACATAGCTTGCCACCAGCAACAGGCTCTTCCTGGCTGCCCATCCGGGCAATAGCCAGAACAGGCCATACACCGGGATAAAAAACAACAGGAAGGTAAATGAGTTGAACAACATCAGGGGCAGGAGTAGTCGGGGGATTTATTCTTAAGCTGGACAGTATAAATTACTGCTGCGCAAGTACCCACGAATACTTTAAGGGCTTCACACACATCTGGCAGAAACTGCACAAAATTTATGCAACTGACAGCAGTCCGCACACGTTATTCAAATTTATTCTATAGTAGTTAAGTAAACAAATCAGGACTTACGCAAAATTGTCCCAGCAAGGGTCGGTGACGAAGCCAGTACTTTAGTACGGCAAGGAGCAGCTACCCAGCTGGGACGGTTTTGCGTAAGTCCTACAAACAATAACAGGTCTGCCCTCCTGCAGCACCTGTCAACCCTTAACTGATGGAGATCTGCACAATGACTTCGTTGAATATCAACAGCAAAGATCATCAGCTCGATGCTGACCCTTCTACCCCCGTATTATGGGCACTGCGCGATTCCCTTGGTCTGACTGGCACCAAGTTCGGCTGCGGCGCGGCCTTGTGTGGTGCCTGTACTGTGCATTTGAATGGCCAGGCCATACGTTCCTGCGTTACTCCCATATCTGCTGTTTCCGGTCAAAAAATCACCACCATCGAAGCCATGAGCCAGGACAAGGTCGGCAAGGCTGTGCAGGCGGCCTGGGTGAAACACGACGTGGCCCAATGCGGTTACTGCCAAAGTGGCCAGATCATGAGTGCAACCGCCTTGCTTAAAACCAACAAAAAACCGTCGGATGCCGATATCGATGCCGCCATGGCAGGCAATATCTGTCGTTGCGGTACTTATGTACGGATACGCGCTGCGATTCACGACGCCGCATCCACTTTGGCTTAATTCAGGAGAACACTATGCATTTTGATTCCCGTTTGGCCGAGATGCCTAAACATTTGCAATCCCTGATGCAACAGGCGTCTGCAGAAGACAAACCGGAGGCAACCGGCTTCAGCAGGCGCAGTTTCCTCAAAATGGCCACTGCCAGCGGCTTTGCCCTGGGTTGCTACCCCATGCTGGCTACCGCACAAGATACCGCAGCAAAAGCCCCGGCAGGCTTGAAACCTACCGAACAGCCCGGTGCGTTCGTGCAGATAGCCAAAGATGGCACCGTCACCGTCACCATCAATCGACTGGAATTTGGTCAGGGTGTGCAGACCGCCCTGCCTCTGATACTGGCAGAAGAACTGGATGCCGACTGGTCGAAAGTCAAATACGCAAATGGCAATAATCACCCCGCCTATGTCGATCCGGCATTTGGCATGCATTTGACGGGCGGCTCAAATTCCATCGCCCATTCCTACACCCAGTACCGTGAACTGGGTGCACGTACCCGTGCCATGCTGGTGCAAGCTGCAGCAACGCAATGGAATGTCGATACATCGGCCCTGCGTACAGAAAACGGTTTCGTTATTGGGCCAGGTGGCAAGAAACTGGGCTATGGCGAACTGGCTGAAGCAGCAATGAAATTGCCGGTACCAGAAAAAGTCACGCTGAAAGACCCTAAAAGCTTCCGTCTGATAGGCAAACCCACAGGTCGCCTGGACGCCAAAGCAAAATCTACCGGCACCCAGGACTTCGGCATTGATACCCACTTGCCCGGCATGCTGACTGCCGTTGTCGCCCGCCCACCAGTATTTGGTGCCAAGCTCAAGTCTGTCGATGACACGGCAGCCAAGGCCATCAAGGGCGTCAAAGCCGTGTTGCGTGTGCCGGTTGATCGTGGTGGTGAAGGCGTTGCCATCATCGCCACCGGTTACTGGCCAGCCAAGCAAGGGCGTGATGCCCTGAAGCTGGAATGGGATCTGGCCAGCGTGGAAAAAGTCGATAGCGTGAAACAACTGGCCAGCTACAAGGAAATGGCCAAACAGCAAGGCGCATTGAAGTACAACGACGATGTATCCAAAATCGCGACCGCCCCCCATAAACTGAATGCAGAATTCAGCTTCCCTTACCTGGCTCATACGCCGATGGAGCCCTTGAACTGCACAGTCGCAATAAAAGGCGACAAGGCAGAATTGTGGATGGGAACACAAATGCCCGGTCTTGACGGTTTTGCTGCATCAACCGCTTTGGGCCTGAAGCCAGAGAATATTGCTGTACATACCCAGATGGCAGGTGGCGGCTTTGGCCGTCGCGCCATTCCTACCAGTGATTATGTGGTGGAAGCCTGTGTCGTTGCCAAAGCAGCTGTGGCTGCTGGGCTGGATGCGCCAGTACGCACACTGTGGAGCCGTGAAGACGATGTCAAGGGTGGCTACTACCGCCCCATGCATGTACACAGGGCAGATATCGGCTTTGATGCGCAGGGTAATATACTGGGCTGGGACCATGTCATCGTTGGCCAGTCCATCGTCAGTGGTACCCCGTTTGAAGGCATGATGGTCAAGAATGGCGTCGATGCGACCGCTGTGGAAGGTATGAAAGAGCCGTATGAAATACCGATGCGCCTGTCCGTCCATCACCCGAAAATCAACGTCCCTGTCTTGTGGTGGCGCAGTGTGGGCTCTACCCATACCGCCTTTGTGATGGAAACCCTGCTCGATGAAATTGCCGAAACCACCAAGCAAGACCCGGTTGCCTATCGCCTGAAGCTGATGGGTGACAAACATCCACGTCATAAGGCGGCCCTGCAACTGGCGGTGGAAAAATCCGGCTATGGCAAGAAAAAACTGCCTGCCGGCCATGCCTATGGGGTTGCCGTGCATGAAGCCTTCTCTTCCATCGTTGCCTATGTGGTGGAAGCATCCATGAAAAATGGTCAGCCGAAACTGCACAAGGTCACGGCTGGTGTGCATTGCAACCTGGCTGTGAATCCCAAAACAGTGGAAGCGCAGGTACAGGGGGCGGCACTGATGGGCTTGTCGATGTGCCTGCCAGGTGCGGCCATCACGCTCAAGGATGGTGTGGTCGAACAAAGTAACTTCAGTGATTTTGTGGTGCCACGCATTACTGACATGCCACAAGTCGCAGTGTACATTGTACCTAGTGCGGATGCCCCTACCGGTATGGGTGAACCCGGCTTGCCGGCACTGGCACCGGCATTTGCCAATGCCATAGCCAGAGCGGGTGGCAAGCGCTGGCGTGAATTGCCGTTCAAGGCAGCTTGATCCAGTAGCGAAAAGCGGTACCTGATCTATAGGTACCGCTTTTTTTATTTCCCCATCCTGCAATGACTTTAACAACTAGCGGTTATTCCGGCACACCATTGGCGAAGAAACTGGGTATCCAGGCGGGTAGCCAGGTCTATGTCAAACACGCGCCTGATAATTACATGGATTTGCTGGCAGACTTGCCGTCCGATGTCCGCTTTGAAAAAAAGCTGAGCGAGGCAACCGATATCGTTCACCTGTTTACCAACCAGAGAGCGGTGCTGATCAAAGAGTTGGCCGTCTATAAATCACGGCTGCGCAGTGATGCTGCAATCTGGGTATCCTGGCCGAAAAAATCATCCAAAGTAGCCACCGACATTACCGAAGGCACGATAAGAGAAGTGGCCCTTCCGCTTGGTTACGTCGACATCAAGGTCTGCGCCGTCAGTGATATATGGTCAGGTTTGAAATTGGTGGTACGCAAAGAGTTGAGGCTGGATTGGCCAGCCTCATAGTGTCGTCATATTGCTTCCTGCTTAATTCGACTCCTTGATCAAACGTGCAGAATTTTTCTGTATTGGCCGCGCATTCATCGGATACAGACGGCTGAATATCATCAACTGGTCGGGTGAGATTTCTATCGGCTCTTTCATGACCAGCCACAATACCCCTTCGCTGCAAGGCGGTGTCGTCAATGAGCCCATATAAGTGTAGTAATCACGCTTGACCGGCAGGATGTCGTTCATATCCATGGTGGTCAAAGCCTGCACCGGTTCATTTTTTTCCAGAGGCAGATTGTTCCATACATGCTGCACCAGGCTGTGCGCCTTGCCGCGCTCTATCAGCACGGCCACGACAGCCAGTTTGCCATCAGCATCTTTATGGACCAGATGAGCCACCATTTCAAAGCTCTTGCCATTGACGCGTTCTTCGGAAGGCTTGTGGAAATGGAATTGCACCAGTTCGTAATTATGTCCCAACACATTGATATAGTTACCAGCCCCTATATTCACCTGTATGGTATGGCCATTGTCGAGCACAGAAAAACGACTGGGTTTGTAATCAAAGGCAATAGGATCAAGATCGACCTTGATGCCATCGCGGATATCGATCGGTGACTGTCTTTCGCCTATATCACATTTGGCATTGG
Source organism: Undibacterium sp. GW821-FHT11B02 (assembly GCF_058808955.1). NCBI lineage: Bacteria > Pseudomonadati > Pseudomonadota > Betaproteobacteria > Burkholderiales > Oxalobacteraceae > Undibacterium > Undibacterium sp. GW821-FHT11B02. The sequence goes on from NZ_JBXASD010000015.1 coordinate 62,825, forward strand.
CAGGATTCAACTTGCCCCAGTTAAGGGGGCCACCTTCACCCTGATAACTCCAGTGTATTTCAGCATGGCTGGTCGCCATATTGTCGGCAGAAGCAGCGCCATTGGTGGCATTCGTGGCATTCGCGCCATGTTCATTCTTGACTTTGGTGGTTTCCGGTCTGCGCACTGGTGGCGCATAAGGAGCCCGCGCAACAGCTCTGGGGGCAGCGCGACCGGCATCATCTTTTTCTTTGCGGATCACGCTCAGACGTTCGGCAATGCGTGCCGCCAGTTCATCAGCGGCCAGGGCTTCCTTGGCACGGACTGCTGCTTCCTTGGCAGATTCCTTGTTTTCCTTGGTGCTGGTTTTGCGTTCTTCCTTGGCTGACGCCGACGCAGAACTGGAAGCAGATGCTGACGCCTCTTCTTTTGCGGATGCCGGTTTGATCGGCTTGGATGGCGGGTCGTTCGCATGAACGGCCGCAGCCATCAGCATGGTAGCAAGCAGGGCAAGATAGCGGCGCATAATTGGAATAGGTAACGGGAATAAAAACAGGCAGATACCCTTGTTACGGCAATTCTCTTTGCAAACTTGAATTCCTGCTGGCAATTTGTGGTTTTTGTGTCGTCAGGCTGCCGCTGCCACACCTTCAACGATGAACAAACGGCCTATGGAATTAGCCTGGCGAATTGCCTTGGCCTTGCCATATTCAACCGAGTCATACCAGAGCTGAGCCTGAGCCAGGGACGGAAATTCGACAAGCACGGTGCGCCAGCCTTCATGGTGCTGATCGTCTCCGCCTTCTTTTTGCAGACGGGTACCGCCACGTACCAAAAACTTGCCGCCGTATTGGTCTACGCTGGCGGTAGACAGTACCCTATACTCGGCATAAGGTTCAGGGTTGGTAACCTGAATTTCGGCGACGACATATGCTTTACTCATACAACTCCTGATAAAAAATAGTAAAAATTTATTAAAGCGACAGGATACGGGCTTTAGCTGCCGTATATTCAGATTTCAGCCGTGCCACGACTTCCGCCACGGTCAGGACATCATTCATCAGCCCCACCCCTTGGCCAGCACCCCAGATATCACGCCAGGCCTTGGCCTTGCTGCCTCCACCAGAACCAAAATTCATCTGGCTCTTGTCAGCCACTGGCAAATTATCCGGGTCCAGGCCGGCAGCAATGATGGATTTCTTGAGGTAATTGCCATGGACACCGGTGAACAGGTTGGTGTAAACAATGTCTGCCGCTGCCGAATCAAGGATAGCCTGACGATAGGCTTCATCCACATTCGATTCAACAGTAGCCAGCCAGCGCGAGCCTATATAGGCAAAATCGGCTCCCATGGCCTGTGCTGCCAATACGGCATCACCAGTCGCAATCGAACCGGACAAGGCAATTGGGCCATCAAAGAATTGCCTGACTTCGCCTACCAGAGCAAACGGTGACAAACCACCGGCATGACCACCGGCACCGGCTGCCACCAGGATCAAGCCATCGACCCCGGCTTCCAGCGCTTTTTGTGCATGCCGTATCGAAATCACATCATGCATGACGATGCCGCCATAACTATGGATGGCATCCAGCATTTCTGGTGGTGGAGCACGCAGTGAAGAAATGATGATGGGAATCTGATGCTTGACGCAGACTTCGACATCATGTGCCAGCCTGTCATTCGATTGATGGACAATCTGGTTGACGGCGATAGGGCCGATCAGGGCATCTGGGTGGGCTTCCTGATGCGCTGCCAGCTCGGCCTGTAATTCTGTCAACCAGACATCCAGCATCTCTGCTGGCCTGGCGTTCAGGGCCGGGAAAGAACCAACAATGCCAGCCTTGCATTGCGCCGCCACCAGTTTAGGGCTACTGGCAATGAACAGGGGTGAGCCGATGACGGGCAAGGTCAGGTGTTGCAAAACTGCAGGTAATTTTGACACTGAGCGTGACGCTGAATGCAATACTGGTGAGTCGAGAGCCATAGTCGGTATCCTCTAACGGTAAGCATATACAGCTAGTTTGCTGCACATATCCAGTATGATTTTACCGTGCTAATAAAATTCCTGTGGAGACACCATGACTTACCAATGTTTTGACTTCGGTATCAGCAATAAAATCGCCCACCTGCGTCTGAACCGACCAACCACGCTGAATACCATGCACCCGGTATTTTTTCGTGAACTGACAGAGATTTTGCAAAACCTGCAAAGTCAGGCAAACGCCCGCGTGCTCATCATTTCTTCTACTGGCAAGCATTTCACCGCTGGCATGGCACTGGATGTATTCGCCGGTGGCGGCATCACACTGGATGATGCCAGCGCCGTTGGCCGTGCCAATATCGCCCTGGCGCTGAAAGACATGCATCACGCCTTCAACCTGATCGAATCGTTGCGCATGCCCGTCATTGCTGCCATCCATGGCGGTTGCATAGGTGGCGGTGTTGACATGATCTGCGCCAGCGATATACGCCTGGCCAGCAGCGATGCCTTTTTCTGCATACAGGAAATCAATATAGGTATGACTGCCGACCTCGGCACCCTGCAACGCCTGCCCAAACTGATCCCCGAAGGCATAGTTCACGAAATGGCCTACACTGGCCGCCGCCTGCCCGCGCAACGCGCCCTGGCAGTTGGCCTGCTCAATGAAGTATTTGAAAGTCAGGAAAAAATGCTGGAAGCCGCCCAGCAAATGGCCACCGAAATCGCAGAAAAACCTCCCGTCGCCATCTGGGGCAGCAAACAGGCCATCCACTACGCCCGCGACCACAGCACCCATGACGCCCTGCAACAAATGGGTTGGCTGCAATCCGGTATCTGGCAAAGCAGCAACCTGATGGAAGCTTTCATGGCGAAACAACAGGGAAGGCCGACAGAGTATGCGGACCTGGCACCGGTTAGTTCGTTTTCTGAGGCTGCTTATCATTTGAAGTGAATGGCAGTTTCATCAGAATTGATTCATCGCCTATGTTGGGCTGATGAAGCGTAGCCCAACCTACGTCACTGCTTATAATTTGAAATAGGTGTAACTGTGGTTTGATCAAACACGAAGCAGGCAATGTGGCTATAAGTCGTATTGATGTTGCTTTTGACGTTGGGGTTGCTTGTGACTTTTGCAGTTCCCATGTGTCGACGCCTTTGATGCAATGTAGCCGCCGGTCTACCACCGGCCTGCACGCGTCAATCGACGTAATGTTGGTATTGAAATCAGAGATGAGTAAATCAGCTATCGATATGCGACAGACGCCGCTAGAGCGCCCACCCGGTGAGATAACGTCAACAAATATTGAAAGGACAGGACCAAAGCTTAAGAAAGAACTACGTTGATCGCAGGCCCAGTGTTGGGCTGGTGAAGCGTAGCCCAACCTACATCACTGCCATTTGATTAAAATTGGCGATCAATTGAGGGCGAAAGACCATGAGCATACGCATAGTCCAGCTAGGCACAGAGCGCGCAGCCGATGAAGGCTTGCGCATAGGCACGGTAAGACGGCCACCGCGCGGTGTTCCCAAGGCTGAATTTGCCAGCCGTAATTATTACGATGTCTGGTTCCCGAACCTGTCACCGAGTGCGGATTTGATGGCCAAGGGCAAAACGGTCAACACAGCTGCAGAATGGACCAGCTTCACCCGCAGCTTCAAGGCAGAAATGAATGAAGCCGATGCCAGCAAGGTACTTGACTTGCTGGTGGCAATGTCAAAGACGACGAATTTTTCTGTCGGTTGTTATTGTGAAGATGAAAGCCGCTGCCATCGCTCAATACTCAGGCAATTATTGGTCGAGCGTGGTGCAGATATTCTGTAGTCAGTTGCAGGGCGTGTTTCCCTAACGGGTGCTGATCAGCATATCGCCTTCGAGGCGGGCAGCGCCAGCCGTGACCAATTCGTTTGCCATTTGCGGTATCAACAAATCTGTTTCCAGACCCAATAATCTGGCAGAAGAAGTTACCAGTCTTGTACTGCCCAATTGGGATACTGTGGCGCTCAGGCTAAGCCGCTGGGACTCCAGCAAGAGAAAAGCCAACAAGACTTTGGCCGCATTGCGGGCATTGCGCCGGGGATCGGCACTTAGATAATCCAGGCGTGATTCTGCCCGTTCCAGCGCGGCATCCACATTACTGAAGGCAGCACCATGGCCGGGGATGACGATGCGCGGATGCAATTCACGTATGACTTGCAGTATGGCAGCCTGTTCGGCAAAACCTGATTCCCCCTCAAGCTCAGGAAAGATCACGCCAAAACCGTTTTCCCACAGGGCATCAGCAGAGATTAGTATGCCTTCCTGCGGGCAATACAGAATCATGGAATGGGGATCATGTCCGGGCGCAGCCAACACTTGCCAGTCCATGCCGCCAAGTTGCAGGCTGTCGCCATGCTGTATGGCTGCATCGAAACCGAAACGTTCACATTGCTGACCAGTGGCGGCATAACTAAGGGCGGCTTCATCCCATATTGCTACGGCTGCTGTCTCCGCGATGGGTATCAGGGTGCGGCAGCCATAGTGGCGCTGCAGCAGGGCATTGCCACCACAATGATCAGAATGCAAATGGGTATTCACCAGCAAATCCAGCTTGCGCTCACCCAGGGCTTGCTGCACCAACGCCAGGGTCTGTGGCGCATGGGTCAGGTAGCCACTGTCCACCAAAGCAGTTTGCTGCGCATCAACGAACAGGATGTTGTTCGAGGATAACCAGCCGCGTTCAAAGACTTGTATACTGGCAGGCAAATGAATCATGTTTTCTCCGTTGCCTTGCGTTGCAAGCCATACGGCATATTGCGCGCTGCCAGCATGTCGGGCGAATTGAAGAAGCCATCTCCATTCAAGTAGGCTTGCAGCATGTCGGTGCTGTCCATTCCCCAGAAACAGCGACCATCCACCACTGTTGTTGGCACACCGAAGACATTGGCTGCAATGGCCTTTTCACCATTGAATCTGAGCATCTGTTTTATCTCGGGAGCATCCAGCCTGTCTGGCGTTACCTTTAATTCTTCCAGCAGTGCTTGCCAGTGCCCAGTCTGGGTAGGAAGATGTCCATCCCGCCAAACAAAGCGAAACAGGCGGTGCACGACGGGGGCAGTACAGCCAAGAACCAGGCACAGGCGCAATAAGGGCAGAGGGTTGAAAGGATGTTCGGGCAACATGCGCAGGCTGATGCCATGTTTGTGGGCAAGCCAGACGCAATGTTCGAAAGTCCATTGCCGTTTGGGTGGAATTTCTGCTGGCCCCTTGTTGTCCCAGTGATTGAGCAGGCTGGCAAACAGGACCGGGTGGTAGTGCAGGTTTTCTGTCATCTGCGCGCGTACCAGCAGCTCGTGCTGCAGGTACGCGAAGGGCGATATAAAATCAAAATACCAGTCCAGCTGTTTCATGACGTCTCCTTTGCCTGCTGACTCAACCCCAAATACAGGAACTGCCAGGGTCCGCAGGATTTATTGTCAGGGCAACATTCTTTGCTGTATCAAATCCCAGATTTCCAGTTTTTTATGGTTATCTGCCTTGCTCCAGCAAATGATTTCATCAATGTTGCGGTAGCAGCCGCTACAGAGAGCAGTCTTTTCATCCATGCGGCATATATTTACACACGGCGAAGGCACAGTGGCACCAGGCTTCATGACAAACTGGGCCGGATCAAATTCATACAGGATATTCATGCACGCAAGGCCACGTCTGCAACAGGCGCACCTGTCATGTTTTTCAATTGTTCCGGTGTGAGCCTGAACACGGCATGTGGATGACCGGCAGCCGCCCAGACATTGGGGTATTGCAGCAAATCCTGATCAATCAGCATCACGGTTTTTTCCAGATGGCCGATGGGGCAAACTCCACCGATGGCATAACCTATTTTTTCTTTGACAAAACGGGCATCGGCTTTGCCCAAGGGGCCAACCAGAGCCGCTACCTTATTTTCATCCACACGATTGATGCCGCTGGCCACGACCATGACGGCAGCATTATCCTGCAGACGACGGAAAACAATGGATTTGGCAATCTCGGCAACTTCACAACCCAGCCCGGCAGCAGCCTCGGCGGAAGTTTTGCCGGTTTCCGGCAACATGACTATGGTTTGGTCGTGGCCCAGGCTTTCCAGCAGGCGGGCGACACGCAAGGCAGTTTCTGGCAATTCGGGATGCTTGGACATGACGCTGCAAAAAAGAAGTCAAAAACGGTTTATATCACAAGCCTTGAACCCGTGCTGTCAGTCAGGTGACAAAGCCATGGGCAGGTATGCCACTGCATCAGACATACCATGCAGAAAGCAGATCTATATACTCAAGCGGCACATCAAAATATTTCATGCCAGCGCGGTATTCGCTGCCACTGAGCAGAGAATAGATACAGGTTGCCTTACACACCACCTGGGTGCGCTGAGACGCATCACGCAGGCTGGGGACTTCCATCATCATCTGGTAAGTTTGCTTTTCCTTCAACAGGACACTGCACTGCATCTGCATACCATGGACAGAAAAATTGACAATTTTGGCCGGAACAATTTTACCGGGGACCACCTGGATGGCACCGCGCCAAGTTACATTGGAGCGCGGATTGCTGCGAATTTCACTCATACAAGTACGTAAAAGAAATGCAAAGACATATAGTCCGAAAAGTTAACGTCAAGAAACATGTATTGTACCGATTTCTATCGGCCTCCACCAAGACTGATCAGAACTATTTGCTGCTCTCCAGCCATTTGATAACACCCTCAGCGGCATATTTACCGCTGGCCATGCATGCCGTTAGTAAATAGCCACCCGTGGGCGCTTCCCAATCCAGCATTTCTCCGGCAAAAAACAAGCCTGGAACTTGCCGCGTCATCAGCCCTGCATCCAGTTCTTCAAAGCACACACCACCGGCACTGCTGATTGCTTCATCAATGGGACGTGCCGCCTTGAGTCGCAACGGTAAACACTTTATAGCCTGCGCCAATACATGAATCTGTGCAAAATCAGATTTTTGCAAGCACTCATGCAAAAGGCTCGTTTTTAATGCATCCAGTTTCAAGCGGCTTTTCATATGGCTGGACAGGGAACGTGAACCACGCGGGTGCTGCAATTCAGTAATCACTTTTTGCAATGGCGTATCCGGCAACAGATCCAGCTCAAGCACGGCTGTTCCAGTACCAGATATCTGCTCACGCAAGGCGGTTGACAGGGCATAAATCAGGCTGCCTTCAACACCTCCTGCCGTAATGACAAACTGGCCTTTGCGCATGGGCAAGCCACTCCCCTGCACCTTGGCGGCAACGGTCAGCAAGGGGTGGCCAGCAAAGTGCTCCTGGAAAAAAGCAGTCCAGCCGACGTCGAAACCGCAATTGGCTGGCACTAAATCGGCTATTGCAATACCACGTTGACGTAGCGTATCTACCCAAGCGCCATCGGAACCAAGGCGGGCCCAGCTGCCACCGCCCAGGGCCAGGATCACGGCGCGTGCTGGCCTGCTGACCTCGCCGTCCGGGGTGGAAAATGCCCATGTCTGTTCGTCACGCCATCCCAGCCAGCGATGACGCATGTGAAAACGCACGCCTTGCAGGCGCAATCTATGCAACCAGGCACGCAGCAGTGGCGCTGCCTTCATATCCATCGGGAAAACCCGGCCAGAGCTGCCGACATAGGTTTCTATGCCCAGGTCAGCAGCCCAGTTTCGTAGCGCAGCGGCATCAAACTGTTTAATAATGGGTTGCAGGACATCTTCACGCGCGCCATAACGTGTCATGAAAGAGACAGAATTTTCCGAGTGGGTCAAATTCATTCCGCCCTTGCCTGCCATTAAAAACTTGCGCCCTACCGAGGGCATGGCATCATACAGACTGACGGCCAGCCCCTGACTGGCCAGGGTTTCTGCAGCCATCAAGCCAGCAGGCCCGCCACCAATAACGATCACCTCTTCCGTGTTGTCATTTTGTGAATTATTTGAGTGCTTTTGCATAAGTTTGCGTCATAATATGATTTCGTGTCATTTGTACCAGTTCCTGCGCATGGTCTGATGACGTGAATGCGGGATTGTCGCATTGATCGCTAGTTCCTGAAGTACCTGTCTGATATGACTGCCGTGCCACCCATGCACCCATACCTGTCTATGGTTAATCTGGATCGTACTACGCTTGATCTTGTCGTTGTTTGCATCAGTGTGATTTCCATGCTGGTCATGCTGGCTGTCTGGCGTATCAATCGCGGCATACCAGGCACCGGAGTCTGGGCGCTTGCAGCGTCGGTCACTGCGCCCGCCTTCCTGGTGATGCGGCTCATTGGCATCACTGATGTCCCCAAAGCGCTGATTATTGCCATTAATAATTCCCTGGCACTCACCACCATCCTGCTGATGCTGGAAGGCACCTTGCGCTTTCGCGGTTACGCATCGCTCCAGCGCTGGCGTCTGGGCCTGGTGCTGATCCCGTTATTCATCCTGCTGGCATTCATCAACCGGGACGACATGATACGCCGTTACCTGTTCCATGACGCCATTGCCGCGACATTAATGCTGGCAAATGCCTTCATACTCATCAGAAAAACTCGCGACCTCGAATTGCTGGCTGCGGGAATAGGAGCATTATCCATGTCCGCTATGGCGGCAGCCTTCATGCTTCGCTGGTATCTGGCCTTCGGTGCCAGCGACAATACGCAACTTGCCAGTCACCCGTTGCTGAATGTGGTGTATCTGGTGTTGGTCTTATGTCTGCTGAGCTGGACATATGGTGTCAGCGCCTGCTGCAATTTGCGGGCGCAAAACAGCATATTGCAAATGGCGCGCGAAGACGTACTTACCGGCCTGCCCAACCGCAGGCATGTCGATGAAATACTTGACCGTGCCATCGCCATGAGCGCCCGCAACCAGCAAGGTTTCGGTTTTATCCTGATAGATTTGAATCACTTCAAATCTGTCAATGACCGGTATGGTCATCAGACCGGGGATCAATTGCTGAAAGAAGTGGCGAAACGCCTGAAAAATTTTTGCCGCCATGCCGACTTTGTTGGTCGCATCGGTGGGGACGAATTTGTCGCCATCACCTTTGGGGTGAACCAGGAATCCCAGCTAGACAGCACTTTACTACGACTGAAAAAAATGCTGGTCGGCCCCTGCACCATACAGGGCCATACCGTGAATATTGAGGCGGCTCTTGGTTCGGCCATGTTCCCAACTGATGGGCGTACGGCAGACCGGCTGATGCAGATTGCCGATCAACGCATGTATCTGGACAAATCCGTCCCGGACAACATACTGGAAGCAGTCACGCAACGAACAGGCTTGCGGTAAATATCATCCGTACAAAATAAAACAGGCCGGAATATTTCTCCAGCCTGCTTTTCAAAACCCAATCCCCGTCAAACAATAACAGGCTTATTTGGACCAGTAATGCAGGTAATGATTGCGGAAATCATTACCTGGTTCGAAAGTATTTTTCTGCCCGCCATCGTAGGCAATATTCTGTGCTGTCACCAGATGCGCGGATGAACTGACAAATCCGCTGGGCTCGGCACCGGAGAAAGCGCGATTAAGTTCATCCACCAATTGCCACGCATGCATGGACAGCGGTTCTGGCACCGTGCTGGTTTGCAAGCTGTTGGCACGAATACGTTTATAGGCAGTGGGTGAACCATCACCAGCGGACACACCAACCAGTTTATTGTTGGCGATTAAAGCAGCCGTCGCCGGTACTTCCAGCAAATCAAAATAAAAGTCATTGACACCGATGGCATGTGTCCACTTGCTGCCAAAACGTTTGACGAGATTTTCTACCACCCCTTTCATTTTGAGGTGTGCATCAATCAGCGGCACATCTTCCACACTGAGCAATTTGCAGCCTTCACATTGCTTGATGGTTTCGACAATGGCACTGGATTTAGCCAGTAAATAAGGGTTGGTGGAATCGGTGAAAACCACGATGCCAGCCTTGTTGTTTGAATCTACCACGGTATACAAGGCAGCAACTTGCGCGACTTCTTTCGGGTTGGTGGCAATATTCGTGAACAGGCCGTCAGTCGGACCACTCTTGACAGAGGCATGCCAGCCCACCACTGGTACCTTGGCTTTGGCTGCGGCGGCCATACCCTTGGCCTGGGTACCAACATCCACACCCGCCATGATGATGCCTTCCGCCTTCATATCCAGGGCCTGAGCAACGATGGCAGACCCCTGGTTACAGCGACCGCGACAATCGATAGGCAGGGTTTCCCAACCGGCACTGGCGCTGGCTTCGCGCACACCTGCAAATATACCGGCAGTGCCAGGATCGCTCATGTCTGCTGCGATGAAAATAATCTTCTTTTTCTTTTGTAACCGGGGACCGTCGGCCGGACCTTCCCAATGGTTCTTCAAGGATGCCGCTCGTGCCACTTTGGCATTCGCCTTACTAAGAAACTGCATGGGATTTTCCTGGGCAAAAGCACCAGAAACAAAGCTGAACATAACAAACAACGCGGTCAAGCACTTACTTTGAGTAGCAGTCATGATTCTCGGCTGGTCAGGTTGAAATTGGGTCTGTATCGACAAACACAGAACTTATTCTTGGTTTTTGAAACAAATTCTTACATATTCGCAATGATTATTGCAGAAAAATGCACCAAGTAAATAGAGTTTTGGTAACAAGCCACCAGCGATGAATTTTAATTAAACAAACGTCATATTTTCAAAATATAATTCTCCAATTGGAAATATTTCCCATCGAAAATATCATTCCTTAAGGCAAGAATATTTGCTCTACGCCAATAAACAACACTAAAATGGTTTTCATCGACAGCTTTGAATGAATTCCTGCCCGTTTTCTCAGCACCTTGTTCACGATCTTACTGCGCGGGCGTGATCGGGGCTCATGCGCTGCTCTTCACCCCGCTGACGCCCGCTCGCTACAGATCGTGAACAGGTTTTAGTCCCAACGTACTTCGCCTGAGCCCAGACGTTCAACATTGCGCTTGACCGGATTGCCAAAAACGTGAACATCACCACTGCCCATCAGCTTCAACCTGGCTTCCTGACTGGCAAATACTTTGGCATCGGACGACCCCATGGAATTAAGAATGACCTGCCCACTTTTCAGCGAGACCGCGTTCAAATCTCCTGAACCAGTCAGCTTGGCATTGAATGATTTGGTTTGCCCCTTGATGACGCTATCGCCCGAACCATTGACGCTGAGTTCAATGGTCTCGCTATTACCAAGGTTCAGATTCAGGTTGCCGCTGCCATGTATCCCGGCACTGACTTGCTGGAAATCGCCATCAAAACTGACATCGCCTGAACCATTCAGCGAGATATCCATTTTATTGCCGCGAAAACCTTTGACCATCGCATCACCACTACCAGAGATTTGCAGTTTTTCCAGATTCGGCAAACTCAGTTCCACTTTCGTTTGCTCTGTCTTGCCGATGGAAATATAGATGCCACGGGTACCGATATGCAGCGTATTACCTTCAACGGTGGTGGTGACACGGGAAACCAGTTTGGCATCACCCTTGACCAGCATTTCCGGCGTACTCGCCTGTTTCAGTATCAGGTCAACTGGCCCATGCATGACGACATTCACGACCCCGGCATTGACGGGTCGCACTTCACTGGCAGACGAACCACCACTGGCCATGGCAACATTGGCTGCATGGGCTTTGATGAATATGACCGATGTGGCTGTCAATACGACGGACAGAGCCAACATGCCTATGCCGGTACGAATAATGTTTTTCATCTTGTTCTCCTGATGTTGAAGCAATACTTCAGTATGCTGTATTAAAAACCTAGCAATGTACTCATGCCGGGTGGACCAAATGCAACTGCAACAGATTCCAGCGCAGATAATTCTTGAAGCCGATAAAGGTATATTTGGTCATGAACATGCTCAGCATCAGTAACAGCACTGAGGCGATGATCATGCCAATACCCAGCAGGGCCTTGCCGCCATGAAAACGATTCCCCACTTCGATATGCAATTCTTTTTCGTCAGATCCCACTGCCGTAGCGGGGGCACTGTCAGTTACACCATGCGTGCTGTCGATTTTGATGGCGTCGGCAGCTTCTGCTGGTTTGCCTTCGTTTACGGCTTTTTCACCATCGATCAAAATGCCTGATCCGGTGATATCCACCCGCACATTCTCATGTTGCAGATCGCCCATGACTTTGTGATGACCGTGCCTGATCATATGATGACTGTGGTAAGGAACATCAATACTGAACTGTTCAACGCCCGACAAACTGAAAGCAGTCACGCCTATGCCAGCCACATACAAGCTCATGGCAACGACATAGCTGGAACATAAGAGACTGAAATACACAAGGGCGGGGATAAACAGGAAAAAATTAAAGACCATCAAACCAATCAAAGCGACCAGCCAGCCGGCGATATTGCCAATGGTGAAATTGTTTTTCAGCACCTGATAGCGACTGCTGGTTTTTTTGCGGGCGGCGACCAATTCCGGCTTGGGTAGACTGGCGACGACCTCTTCTTCCGATTTACCAGATGCCGCAGCATCGGCAAAGATGGCTTCATATTCCCGGACGGTTTCTTGTATTACCATCGCTGGCAAACCGGCAAGTGCCTGGCGGAGTGCTTGCAGGTATTCAGTCTTGTTCATGGATTTCTCCCTGTTTTTGCGTATTTTGAGAATAAACAATACCAAGGAGCAAAACCATCGCCATGCGACAGTGCGCAAATTCGGGGTGATGAAATGCAAAAGTCAGGGACAGGCAGCAGCCACTATCGGACGTTTTTGCGTGTGTGAGGATGAAGCACCCCACGAATAAGGCGTGTTTTATATTTTCAACATGCCTTATTTGATGTGCCTGGCAAGATGATGACTAAGCCATCTTGTCAGTCTTTGTGTATTTTCACTCAGCATGTGCAAGCCCAGGCGGCTGCGACGCCATAAAATATCTTCTGCCGTGCGTGCCCATTCGTGTCGTACCAGATATTCCACTTCGGCAACATAAAGACCCGGAAACAGCATGTCCCCCATGTCTGACAATGATTGCCGGTTCTTGAGCAAGACATGGATGCGCGTACCATAAGCATGCGCAAACCTTTCAGTCAGATGGGGAGGCAACCACGCATATTGCTGCTGGCAATGCTGAATGAACAAAGGAAAATCAAGTACTGCCTTATTTTGTGGCAGCGGCCCCAGGATGTCACCGCCCGGCAGACAGGCATGTTGCGTCCAGTCCGCGTTGGCATTGTTGAGCAAGGGAGCCAGTTGCTGCAACGCTTCTTCTGCAAGCTTGCGGTAAGTGGTGATTTTGCCACCATACACATTTAACAGGGGTGGGCCATTGGTATCGATTTCCAGCCGGTAATCGCGGGTCAGTGCCGTCGCTTTTTCCTTGCCTCCAATATGCTCCTCTTCCACCAGCGGCCGCACACCGGAATACGACCAGACCACGTCAGCGGGAGTAATCAATTGAGTAAAATACTGCCCGGCCAGGTCACAAAGGTAACTGATTTCCGGATCGGTAATGGCAACCTGATCAAGAGAGCCGGTGTAGTCCAGATCGGTAGTTCCTATCAGGGTAAAATTTTGCTCATAAGGAATGGCAAATACAATACGGCCATCCTGGTGCTGGAAAATATAGGCATAAGGATGATGAAACAGACGCCGCACAACGATGTGGCTGCCCTTGATCAATCTCAGAGTCTTTGCGCCCCCCTGATGCAGCAGTTGATGAAGCACATTCACTGCCCACGGCCCGGTGGCATTCACCAGACTGCGACTCTTGACCTTGATCAGGCTGCCATCGGCTTGCTGCAATCGCACCAGCCAGTGCTGATCTTCTCTTTGGGTAGAAATGCATGTGGTGCGGGTCAGTATGCGAGCCCCTTTTTCTGCCGCATCCATCGCATTGAGCACCACCAGACGTGCATCATTCACCCAGGCATCGGAATAAGCAAACCCGCGCCTGAAGTCTGCGTGCAAGGGCTTGCCGGTAATATGCGTGCGTAGATCCAGGCTTTCAGCGCCTGGCAGCAACTCCCGCTTGGCAAGGTGATCATACAAAAACAGGCCAGCCCGTATCATCCAGGCAGGTCTCTGGCCACGCGCATGTGGCATGACAAAGCGTAAGGGGCTGATGATATGCGGTGCTGACCGCATCAACACTTCTCGTTCCAGCAGCGCCTTACGCACCAGACCAAATTCATAATATTCGAGATAGCGCAGGCCACCGTGTATCAGCTTGGTTGATGCCGACGAGGTATGTGCGGCCAGATCGTCTTTTTCACATAAGAGCACACTCAGGCCGCGCCCGGCAGCATCGCGCGCTATGCCAACACCGTTGATACCACCGCCTATCACCAGCACATCCACTTCAGCCACGTGTTCTGTCATCTGCACTGTCATCTACGGTACGCCATTCATTTCTTGATCAGGTGATTCGGCAGCCAGCCTATGCCTTGCGCATGCAGGCTTTGTATGTAAAGCCGGTCTGCGGTTTCGGTAACGCCTGTCGTTTCTGGGTATTGGCCGGACGGATCTTGTAAATCTGCGAGTATTTTTCCGGCTTCATTAAAAGCCAGCACATGGCCATAGGCCGGAGGTACCGGCCACAGGGCACGTGGCAAACGCAGGGTGATGCTGCGCAGCCAGGGTTTCTCAGCCATATTGTCTATCGCTGCACCACGTGGCTTGACCAGCCCCAGCCAGACACGTCCATCAAGCCCGCGCATGAGATTATCAGGATACCCCGGCAAATCGCGCAACAGTATGCTGGCCAGTTTCTTATCCGGCTTGCGTTTCAGGTTTAACTGGCTGGCATGGATGGAAATTTTCCAGATGCGGTACTCACCAGTCTCGGCAATGATGAGCTGCTGTTCATCCTCGCTAAGTACCAGACCGTTGGCAAAGCACATTCCTTCTGCAATGACGCGTGTCTGTTTGCTGGCCGGATCATATTCCAGTACCCGTCCAGTGGAAGAGTGCTCAAGGATATCGAGCACGCTGGCATGAAAGGTGCCACCATATTCGCGCGCGCCAAAACGTTGTGAGGCATCAGTAAAATACATCTTGCCGGATTTGGCGACGACAACCGCATTGGCATAGAGAATCGGGCTATCACCAACCTTATCAGTCAGTACCGTGATTTGCCGGTCGGGGGCAATCGACAACAGACCGCGAAAGGCATCTGCGGCAATCATGTTGCCCACTGCGTCAAACATGAATCCCAGAATCCTGCCATCTGTATTTACCCAGACCTCGCGCTGGCTACCATCCGGCAGCATGCGCAAAATGGCACCTGAAGTCACGGCGGCATACAAATGCCCGTCCGGTCCCATGGCGATATGTTCCGGCCCGGTTTCATTGCCAATATCAATGGTTTTCAAGGCGGCCAGTTTTTCATTGCGCGCATGGGGTGGAGAGTAGCCAGTAAACGGCGTCGCTTGCCAGGCAACCGGATTGATAGGCACCGGAGCCAGCAACAAATATACTACCGCCACCGCCAGCAAGCTCAGTATGATCAGGATGATACGAATTATCCATTTCTTCAACTTCATCTCCTCATAGATGCAGGACAGCCAGATGCCGTACACAAACACGGCATGACATTATCACAGCACGTATTTTGCACTGTCTGGATAATCATTTGATATTTTTTTTCAAATGCCAGTGCGATGGGTTTGATAGTAATGGGGCAGTTAAGCCTGATTGAAGCAAATGAAGGTTGCTTCGAATAAGTCTTGCTCAATTAAGACCACGCGTCGCGTCATAGGTACGTAACCAGGTCATTTGCAGCACACGGGCATCATTGCTGGCGCGGTGGCGGGAAATATTCAAATCTTCCTGCACCTGCTTTTTTGTGGTGTGCCACAGGCTTTCCTGCAGCGGGGAGATAATTTCACGCATATCAGCCAGGCGAAAACTCGGCACCCTGTCGGCAGCATCGAACAACAGTGCCATCCATACGTAGTCCTGAGTCCAGCCATCGGTATAGACGGTTTGTCCTGCCAGTTGCAGATTCAATTGTTCCGTGACCAGATTGGGGGTTTTGCCTCTTTCTATCAGGGTTTCACGCGGAATGCGGTGTATATGTGCGGCACACAAATCCCAGTGCTGCCAATCGGATTCGGGACGGATGAGGCTGCACCAGCCTTCCCCATGGCGGCGCGAAAAGCCGACCTCAATAGGGTAACTGCCTTTGCCGAAGCCCGACGCTTCGAAATCAATCACGATAGGCACAGTCATCATTGCAGGTGCTCCACAGTCTGGGAAAATTGATGCAGGTTTCGATACATGCAAACAGGACGCAGGCAATATCTGATTCTGAGATGCACCAGCAGCTTCTGGACAGACATGATGGTCTCCCGTGAAGACAGCAGCTTTTGCGCCAGCCTGAGTTCATTTTTCTATGAATCAATTAATGGTGCAAGGTTTTGCTAAAAAATCAGGGGATTTTTAAAGATGTTTGACGAATAAGCAGCAAATTGCTGACAGTCCTGCCATCACTCACCGCCCCGTTCACAAGGCGCATGCCAAATTATGCAAATACTGGTAAGCTCAGCGGCTTGTTGTGATTCATGTCAAAGGAAACCCATGCGCTTCTTACGCCTTTTGTTGATTACTCTCGGTTTTATTGCCAGCACGGCACAGGCAACGCCTGCAGCACCCAAAAACGGGGCAGAATTCATTACCCTGTCCGCACCCCAGCCAGTGCTGTCCAGCGGCAAGAAAATCGAAGTCATAGAATTTTTCATGTACCACTGCCCCGCCTGTAATGCGCTAGAACCTACTCTGCTTGACTGGGTTAAAAAACAGGGTGACAACATCCTGTTCCGCCGCATGCATTTGCCACTGACAGGTGAAAAAGATCCTGAAGCACATTTGTTCCTGACGCTGGAAGCGATGAATCTGGAAACTGCCATGCATGCCAAGGTATTGACTGCCTGGCATGTTGAACATCGTCGCCTGAGCAGTGATGCGGAAAATATTGACTGGGCCGTCAAGAATGGTATCGACAAAGCCAAGTTTGTGAATTTCTATAACTCTTTCGCGGTCATCACCAAATTGACCAACCTGTCGAAGCAGGTCGCCACTTATAAAGTGGACAGCACACCGACTTTTGTAGTTGGTGGCCGCTACCTGACCAATCCTTCCATGATAGCCGAGGCAAACAGCAATTTGCCACGTGAGCAGTTACATCAGGCGACCATGCAGGTGTTAGATATTCTGATTGAAAAATCAAAGAAATAAGCTATTGATTGCAGCAGGTCGCCCTTTCCCAAGGGGCCTGCTGTCATGTCTGCGACTGCATCTTCTGTCGCATCCCCTGCCAGCACAACCACAATCAACGGTGCAGCCTGGCTGCCACTTCCTTGTCAACTACGGTTTTACCTATAGGTGCCAGTGCTATGGCGGCCAGTTTCAGGTGTTGGATACCGAATGGGATGCCAATAATGATGACGAAACAAAACAAAGCTGAAAACAAGTGGGCTATCGCCAGCCAGACGCCAGCGAAAATGAACCAGATGATGTTGCCTATAGCCCCCAACACCCCGGTACCAATATCTTCCTGCTTTGTCACGTCCTGACGATTAACTACTTCTTTGCCGAACGGCATAAAAGTCAATTGCCCGATAACAAAGCAGGCCCGGCCCCACGGTATGCCAATGATGCTGATAAAAGCCACCACGCCGACCAGCCACCAGGCCAGCCCGGTGATAAAGCCTCCACATAACAGCCACAGGATATTTCCGATCAGACTCATCGCTTACCTTCCAGTTTATTCATACCGCAAACAATCCACCGGCAATAAACGTGAAGCGCGGCGGGCCGGGTAAAAACCAAAGAAAATACCAACAAAACTGGCAAAACCACAGGCAACAACCATGGCTTCCAGACCGACGATCACCTCAAGTTTTCCGGTAGAAGTAATGGCAGCAGCACCAGCCATTGCCAACAAAATGCCTATGATGCCGCCGACCAGGCAAATGACGACTGCTTCCGTCAAAAACTGTAGCAACACGTCACGCGGCTTGGCACCAATCGCCATGCGTATACCTATCTCGCGCGTGCGCTCGGTCACCGAAACCAGCATGATATTCATGATGCCTATGCCACCGACAATAAGAGAGATGGCACCAATCGCACCCAGCATGGCTGCCAGACCAGCGCTGATCTTGGCCCCGGTTTCGGCGATGGAGGCCAGGTTATCGATGCGGAAATCATCTTCCTGTCCGGACTTGATATGGTGGCGGTCACGCAACATGTCCTTGATATCCTCCTCGGCATCCTTCAGTTGTTTTTCGCTCTTGCCCTGAACCACGACATAATGCACATTGCGTGGGAAAGGACTGCGCATCAGGGTGGCCCTGGCAGATGTGATGGGGACCAAGACCATCTCACCCAGATCACCGCCATCAAACATGCGCCCCTCGCCCTGCAGGACGCCGACCACCTGGAAAGGCACATTGTCTATACGCACAAACTGGCCTACGGGATTTTCTTTGTAAAAGAACTGATCCGCCAGTTTCTTGCCTATGATGACCATACGTGCTGCACCACGGATGTCGGAATCACTGAATTCATTACCCTGATCCACTTTCCAGTTACGCACCTTGAACATTTCCGGCGTGATACCCAGCACCGCATTATTGGAATTGTCATTCCCCACCGTGAGCTGGAAAAAACCCTGCAAGGCTGGTGCAGCGCCATTCAGGCTGCTGATTTCATTGAGCGCCAATGCATCTTCAACCGACAGCGACGGGGCAGTACCGGTACGCGCACGGACGCCCTGTGTACGGTTGGCACCGGGGGAGATAATCATCAGATTACTGCCCAGTACTTCCAGTTCCTTGGCAATGAATTTTTTGGCACTTTCGCCAACCGCCAGCATCATTACGACCGAGGTAATACCAATGATGATACCCAACATAGTCAGCGCCGTGCGCAGTCTGTTGGCATTCATGGAACGGAAGGCTTCTATAAAGACCTGGAAGAAATTCATTTTGTCTCCACCCGTGCTTCTGAATATTCAGCATGTGAAGCCGCGAGTTGACGTAAACCTTCTGCTGCGGGGCCATCGTACAAGACATGGCCATCCTTGAGTCGCACCAGGCGCTTGCTATACGCCGCAATATCTGGCTCATGCGTGACCAGCAAGATGGTGATGCCACGCTCGGTATTCAATTGCTGCAATGAACGCATGATGTCTTCGCTGGTCTGGGTATCAAGATTACCGGTAGGTTCGTCCGCCAAAATCAGTGGCGGGTCAGCCACCAGGGCACGGGCAATGGCGACACGCTGCTGCTGTCCACCTGATAGCTGATTGGGCATGCGTTTCGCAAATTCTTTTAAACCAACACGCTCCAGCTCGACCAGCGCTTTCTTATGCGCCTTGTCACGTCCGACACCTGCATATATCAAAGGCAAGGCGACATTCTCTGCCACACTCATGCGCTTGATAAGGTTAAAACTCTGGAAGACGAAACCTATGGTGCGATTGCGTATGGTCGCCAGTGCCGATCGGGACAGGCTCAACGTATCCACGCCATTTAACAGGTAAGAACCACTGGTAGCCTGATCCAGGCAGCCAAGTATATTCATCAGCGTCGACTTGCCAGAGCCAGACTGACCCATGACGGCCAGAAAGTCACCACGCGGCACTTGCACATCAATCCCATGCAAGACCTTGGTTTCGACACCGCCAGAGAAATAGCTCTTGGAAACCTTGCTTATGGTTATCAGCTTATCACTCATCAGCGTGCCCCGGCTTTGTCCAGTGCGCGTGTAATGACTTTATCGCCCGGCTTCAAATCACCGGAAATCACTTCTGTGAAACGGAAATTTGACAAGCCAATTTTGACATCAACTGCCTTAGCCTGGTTTTTATCATCCAATTTATATAACTTGAAAGTACGGGTCAGATCTTTTTTGGTGCGGAAAGCCACGTCATCATCGCCATCTGGAGCTGGCAGATTGCTGCTGGCAGACGCCGGAACAGAAGCCGATGCACTGCCATTTTTTTCATTGTCCTTGAGTGCCTTGGCTTCTTTGGCTTGTTCTTCTTCTGTTGGCTTGTAACGCAGGGCCGCAGTCGGGATACGCACCACATTTTCACGGCTGCCAACTACCAGGCGGACCTGTGCTGTCATACCGGGTTTTAGCAATTCATCCTTGTTGTCCACATCCAGTACGACGTTATAAGTTACGACGTTTTGCTGAACATTGGCAGCCAGGCGGAATTGCCGTAACCTGGCTTCAAATTCACGGTCAGGATAGGCATCGACAACAAAACGGGCAGGCAAACCATCTTTCAGTAAACCGACATCGGCTTCCGACACATTGGTATCAATTTGCATCTTGGTCAGGTCACGCGCAATCTGGAACAGGTTTGGTGTCTGGAAAGATGCGGCCACCGTTTGCCCCATGTCGATGGTGCGCTTGATGATGACACCATCGATGGGGGAACGAATGACGCTGTTGTTAAGATCGGCCAGGACTCTGTCGAGCTGAGCCTTGGCTAGTTTGATATTGGCATCGGCCACTTCTACTTCGCGCTTGGCCTGATCCATAGAGGTGGCAGAAATATAATTTTGTGTGACCAGCTTTTGATTCCTGTCCAGCGTAGCCTGGGCCAGGCGCTTGGACGCTTCGGCGGAAGCCAGGCTGGCTTCGCTTTGCTTGATCTGGGCATTAAAGATGGTCGGGTCAAGCTTTAACAGTATCTGGCCCTGCTTCACTCTGTCATTGAAATCAGCCTTTAATTCGACCACGGTACCTGATACCTGAGAACCAACGTTGATCAGGGCCACGGGATTGAGTGTGCCGCTCGCGGTCACCGTCTGGGTAATATTACCTTTGTCAGTGATGGACGTTTTATATTTGGGTTCTTCTTCCTTGGACTTGCCTTTTTCTTTTTGGTAATACATGGCAGCGGCACTCGCCACGACCAACAGGGCAATGACCACAAAAATGCGCTTCTTTGTAAATACAGGCATAGTAAGACCAATCTCAAGTTATCAGCTAAGCGATAGACCGGCAATCAAATATTTCGTTCAATGCGAAACAGCCAGGCCAAAGCAGGAGCCAGCAGTGCTGTACATAGGGGTATCCATAACCAACTTGTGAATTGCATTCCCACATAAATACAGCCTGCCCAGCTAAAGGAACTCAGTGCTTCCAGCAGCCCGGCTATCCATTGTGCATGGCCACGACGATTAAACTGGGCGCGTGGAGCAGGCTTGGATTGCCACAGGTTGATCAGGGCGGAACTAAGCATGGCCAGCACCACGCAAAGCGCCACTGCCAGCCCCAACAGTACATGCTGCACACTAAGCCAAATCAGGACTGGTGTCATCAATACCATTACTGGCAACAGAGCAGCAATCAACTTGCTGACAACTATGGTCAGCGGTTTGACTGGGGCAGCACGTAACAGGTCGGGCGCATCTTCAGCGGATACAATGACCCAGATCAATGAACCCGCCAGCGAAGCCGCCAGAAAAATCATACCCGATGCCACCCCTGGCAAAATCGAATTGCCCTTGAAAACAACTAAAAACAGGGGCAACATGTACAGCAGTTGCAACAACACTTGAGAGATCAGTTGCGGATCGCGGGCGATCAAACGCCATTCTTTCAGGATGATGGTCATGCGCAGACTGCGCCCAAAACCCGCCCGCCACGATTTGCTGTTAGTCCCTTTCTGGAGCGGCTTGCGCGAATTGCCAACGGATTGCTGCACACCCCGCACAAAGAATTGATGGGTAAACCGGGCTGTCAGCCAAAAGCTGGCCAGGCTGATCAGGCCGAACACCAAAATAGCAGATGGCGAACCCAGTAAGGCACGCGCCGGTGTCCATACCGGACTTTGCGCATCCAGCGGGCCGCCCGGTTGAAACAAGGGTGTCAGGTAAGCCTGCACATCCTGACGTACTTCTTTACCCAAATTGCCAAACAGTTGTGACAGGATGAAAATAGAGGCCCCGGTGAGTGCCCCCAATATCTGCCCGACCGTCCGGGTACGGCGTACACCGATGCTTTTCACCAGCCCCAGGGTCAGTAACATCGACAGCGCCGCCGCGATCATGGCCATGCCCAGTATGCCTGGATATATCCCCAGCCAGGCCCACTGACCAATCAGCGCACCTACGTTAGCAACTGGTGCCAGCAACAGCAAAAACCATATCACTATGCCAAAAGTCACCCCTGCCAGCCTGACACTAAAGATAGTGCGCGACGATAATGGTGAAGACAGCAACAAATCCAGATCACCGCGTTCAAACAAGGCCCTGACACTGCGCGTCAACCCCAGTGACAGCATCATGCTAAAAATCACCATCATCAGCAAACCGGTAATGATCAGAATGAACGGTGGAATTTCTTTGCCCAGAGGTGGTATTTTTCGCAATATAAACCAGACGCCGACATGCGCCATCAAGGCTATAAATACAATCAGGCAAATACCAAACACGGACATGCCACGGGCTGCTTTGCGCCCCGGCCTGCTTTGGCCCATGTCATAAAAAGCCAGACGAATTTCATGCCATAGCAGCCAGGCTGCTGTGCCCGGCTGGAATGTAAAGCCGCGCACCATTATGCTGGCTCCGTCAATTGCAGGAAGACCTCTTCAAGTGTGCCTGCACTATGGCTGGTCCGGGTACGCAATTCGTCCAGCGTGCCTTCGGCGATCAGTTTGCCATTCTGGATAATGCCTATGCGTTCTGCCAGTCTCTCAGCCACATCCAGGATATGGGTGGTCAGTATCACGGTACCACCCTGCTTCACATGCGCCAGCAAGACATCCTTGACCTGGCGTGCCGCTGCTGCATCGAGGCCGGTCAGCGGTTCGTCAAGGATGATCAGTTCCGGCTGATGAATCAGGGCACCAGCCAATGCCAGCTTTTGCTTCATGCCACGCGAAAAGCCTTCGGTCAGCTCGTCCGTATGCTGCAACAAGTCCAGCCATTCCAGCAATTCACGCGCCCGGGTTTCTGCCACGTCAGCAGAGACACCCCACAAGCCAGCCACAAATGCCAGATACTCAAGAGGTTTGAGCTTGTTATACAACATGGGATCATCCGGCAGATAGGCCAGCTTGCTCTTGGCCAGCGCCGCATTGGTCGCCAGGTCATTGCCCAGGATACGGATGCTGCCACTGTCGGGCAAGATCAATCCAGCCACCATACGCAAGGTCGTAGTTTTCCCTGCGCCATTGGGACCTAACAAGGCATACAGCTCGCCTCGACGCACCTGCAGATTCAGATTTTCTACGGCGGGACGACCGAAGTTCTTACTCAGGTCGCGCAACTCCAGGGCTATGTCTGTCATTTTGGGAAATGTTGTCTAAAAATTTAGCCATTGTATTCCTAAATGAACAAAAATAAGTGCCGTATACGCAAACAACACGCTGGCATATTATTGCCTGCGTGTTACGAAAAAGTCAGGAGTAGCGATGAAATCAACTGAAAACCGGCACATGCGGATCAACACCACCAAAACGGATTTCTGGATGCCGCTTGCTGACCAGTTCCTTGATTTCTGTCACCCGCTTGAAAGGTACGTCCACCATCAGCAAGACACGACCATTTTCTATCTCTGCCAGGAAAGGTTTCAGACGTGAACTGGGAATGGCGGTTGCCGCCCTGGCAGATGCCCAGGAACCAAACATGGCGCCGCCAAAAGCTGAAATCACCACTGAGACGATACGCATTTCCATCCCTTCGGGTGGAAAGATCAGCCACAAGCCGCCAGCCAGCAAACCAGCTATACCGCCTATCAGCATGCCGACTTCAGCACCGTGTATCAAATCGGTTTTCTGGAAAGAATTTGCCTCTGGCATATCGGCTGGCAGCATGCCTTCTCTGGCATAAAAATGCATATGTCGCTCGTCCACCCGCGCCAGCAACAGTTCATCCAGCATAGACCTGGCGCTGCCTACGTCGGGTAACATGAAGTACAGTCTGCGTCTCATGACAACCTCCTGGAGTAAATATCCAATGAGGCAGTTGCGATGGCTACACGGTGACCGGAAATTGGTCAGGGGATAAGACAGCAAGCATCGTCATTCCATACTGGGAAAAACGACAGGATGCGCAACTGCCCTACCTTCCTTTATAGACAATTTCAGGCAAAATTCAAATGGCAAATCAGGCCGGATTGTTAAACATTTACGTCGCCCGATTCTGCGCACATCAACAAAAAATTCACTTGACCTTCCTTTCCACAAACTCAATACTGTGACTCACGGTAAAGGCATGACTAGAACTCATTTCATCAATAGGGGTGAAATGCGTTTGCCTCATAACGAGGGCTGGCAAGGGTAAAACAGGGGTTTCGTACAGCATGCTGCACGCCTGCGTACGATGTGCGCTTACCAGCGCACATGCGCCCTGCAAGGGGACGAGGCGATCAATAGCGGGAGTCCAACGCGCGTTATGAGGCAAACCCTCCGGGAGCTGGCCGCATTGACACTTCGCGGGCGCATTGCAGCGCGAGGTTGTTACGTCGCGCTTGCTAAGGCACCAGCCTTTGCTGCGCAGGGTAAACACTTTACGCCTTGCACTTCATCCCGAATCGCCTTGCTCGCACTCATCCCTATTGATGAAATGAGTTCTATATGCCAAGCTGAGCAAGGTGAAGGCAATAACAGGATTGACGTAAAGACGCTCCAATAAGAGTTAATTGGTGTTTCCGACAACATGTTGTCGGCCAAGACAACGGACCGCTCTTGCAAGGGAGGTTTCCTTGTCATTAGCCTTACCAGAACAATCTTGCGTAAGTCCTGAATAAGAAGCTGTGGGTATCATCATCTCTCTCACGAAATTGAAATGAAAAAAATCATCTGCCTGTTCGCGGCCCTGTTATGTCTGCATTGTCAGGCTCAGTCAACTGCGGCTGAACCCATCAAATGGATCACTGCTGAATTACCTCCTTTTGTCTGGCTGGAGCACAATGTGCCGCGTGGCTATGCCTATGAATTGGTGGTGGCCATGTCGACCCAACTTGGGCGCAAACCCGATGTGACTTTCTATCCGTGGTCGAGAGTAGTCAACATGGGCAAAGAAGGGAAATCCTATGGCTTGTTCCCGTTAGCCAGAACACCTGATCGCGAAGCCAGTTTCAAGTGGCTCATACCGTTGAGCAAGGTCAGCTACAGTTTTTTTGGTTATCGCAAAGGGAAAATTGATATAGAAAAAACCAATATTGAACAATTGCGCGGCATGCGTATAGGTATCATGCGTGGTTCATCATTAGAAAAAGACTTGCAAGAGAAAAATTTTCGTTACATCGTGTATGAAAAAAATTATCAGGATTTGCTAAAAATGCTGTCACTGGGCGGTATCGATGCCATTTATGCTGGCTACCCCATGCTGACTGCAATAATAGAACTATATGGATTTGACTTCGACGACTTCAAAACCGGCATCACCCTTGGTTCAGCCGAATTATATCTGGCCAGTTCCCTGGATTTGCCTGAAAAAGAAGAAGTAGCCTGGAAAAATGCCTACGAAAGCCTGCAAAAAGACGGCACGGTCATGAAGCTGAAGCATAAGTATTTTCCCTTGGATTAAGACTGGTTTAGCTCATCACGCACACCCTGTAAAATCAGCCATGCATCCATGATTAACCCGATACATGGCCCGGTTAATCACCCGCCCATTGGTGTACACAGTTCAACCAGACTACCATCCGGGCAACGCAGGTAAGACACTACCTGGCCCCAGGGTTTCTGCACAGGTGCAGCAAGCTCTTTGGCACCGGCAGCAATCGCCTGTGCATGGGCCTGCGCCACATCAGCCGTGGTAAAGGCGATTTCCATGCCCAATGGCTGGGCAGAATTATGGGCTTCCACATGACCACAGGAATAATTCATTTCCCCCATGGCATGGGCAGCAAATGCCAGTGTCGTGGCACCGGTATCAAGCTCACCGTACATGCCCGATTCATGCAAAAACCGGGTGGCAAAGCCAAAGGCTTTGTCAAAGAAAGCAAGTGATGCTGCCACATCGGGTACATAGATAATGGTGTAAGCAAAGTTCATAAGAATTGACTCCTGATTTCTAAATCCTGAAATACCCCTTAACCCAATGTTGGGGGCATCATTTTTTACTCTTTAATACCCCACTGCGATAACATCCAGGCTGAATTGAAAGCCCCTTCACGTATCGCATCATACCGGCCAGAAGCACCGCCATGCCCGGCTGCCATATTGATTTTCAACAGCAGCGGATTTTTATCTGTCTTATAGTCGCGCAGTTTAGCGACATACTTGGCCGGTTCCCAGTACATGACCTGGCTGTCATTCAAACTCGTCGTCACCAGCATGGCCGGGTAAGCCTTGTGGGCGATATTGTCGTACGGTGAATAACTGCGCATGTAGTCGTACGCTGGCTTTTCATTCGGATTGCCCCATTCCAGGTATTCACCTGTGGTCAAAGGCAGGCTGGCATCCATCATGGTGTTCATCACATCCACAAAGGGTACTGCAGCATGCACAGCATGGAATAAATCCGGGCGCATGTTCACCACCGCTCCCATCAACAAGCCACCGGCACTGCCGCCCTGAATGATGAGCCGGTCAGGGCTGGTCCATTTTTGTTTGACCAGGTAATCAGCGCTGTCGATGAAATCATAAAAAGTATTTTTCTTTTTCATCAGCATGCCATCTTCATGCCAGTGTTCGCCCATGTCACGACCACCACGGATATGCGCCTGTACATAGATGACACCACGGTCCAGCAAACTCAAACGGCTGATGGCAAATGTGGCCTCGGTTGAATAACCGTAGCTGCCATACGAATACAACAACAAAGGCGCGCTGCCATCCAATTTCACCCCTTTTTTATACACGGCCCACAACGGTACCTTGACGCCATCTCTGGCCGTCATCCATAGCCGGCGGCTTTCATATTTGCTGGCATCATAACCCCCGACAATTTCCTGCTGCTTGAGTACATACCGCTGCCCTGTCGCCATATCCACATCCAGCACAGTAGGCGGTGTCACTGGTGACTGGTAAGACATGCGGAAACGCGTGGAAGAAAATTCTGGCGTGCCAGCACCGGTTGCCAGATACACAGGATCGTCAAACTTCACCGTCTTCCATTGCTTGCTGTTGAAGTCATAGATACGGGCACGATTCAGAGCCTGGGTCTTTTCGGTGACGACCATGAAATCCTTGAAGAGGTCAGCGGCAAACACCAGTACACCGGGATCATGCTTCACCACTTCCTGCCAGTGTTTACTGTCCGGTGTTGCCAGCGGCGCACGCACTACGCGGAAATTCTTGGCGTCTTTATTAGTGGTGATATACAGCTCGCCATTGCGGTGCTCCACACTATACCGATGACCTTTTTCACGTCCAAGCACAGAACGGAAGATAGCGTCAGGTGTACTGGCTGGCAACAGCATGACTTCGGCCGTATCAGTCGCCTGGCTGGTCAGCACGATGAATTGGCGGTCGCGGGTAGTTCCCACCGCGAGCGAGAACTGCTCCACTGCCTCATGCATGATTTCTACCGGTGCCTTGCCCAGCTCCATGCGGAACAGGCGGTCAGACCGCTTGGTGACCGGGTCTTCCTGCACAAAGAACAGGGTCTTGTTGGCGGCAGCCCATGCCAGCGAAGTCACGCGCTCTACCGTATCAGCCAGCAACTGGCCGGTTTTCAGATTCTTGATGCGCAGCTGGTATTGGCGGTAGCCAACGGTGTCTGTCACATAAGCCAGCAATTGTTCGTCCGGGCTGACCAGGCTGCCACCGACGGCAAAGAACTTCAGTCCCTTGGCCATCTCATTCTGGTCCAGCAGGATTTCTTCATCAGCCTTGTCGTCGTAGGCCATGGTGGCATCCGCATGCCGGCGGCACGACAGCGGATACTGCTTGCCAGCTTCTGTACGCGAATAGTAATAATAATTACCGCGACGTACAGGCACAGACAGATCAACTTCCTTCATGCGCCCCTTGATCTCACCATACAACTTGTCTGCCAGCGGCTTGATATCCGCACTCATGGCCTCGGTATAGGCGTTCTCCGCATTCAGATAAGAAATCACGTCAGGGTTTTCTTTTTTCTGCAGCCAGCGATAATCATCGTTTACCACTTCACCATGACGCGTTTCCTGCCACGGCAATTTGGCGGCAACGGGAGGAGCCGGGGATGCGGTAGACACCGTATCCTCAGCCGCTACCAGACCAGATGTCGCCAGACCAAGCACGCTGGCAGACATGAGTACAGAGATTTTTTTGAAGATCACATCAACTCCTGTGAGGATGGGTGAATGGGGTATTCTAAAGCGATGCAAACAAAACAAGGGATCTTTTGGCGCATTAATGCAGCGCAGGGTTTCCCTGGTTTGAAATCAGCAAGTCATAAGACTGTTTTACCCTTAAGAAAGTTTCCACCTGAAATTTGAGCAGCCTCGTATGCCATTTTCAATTTTCGGCTATGCTTGCTCGATATTTTTTGCAAACGTGATTGCAAAGACAACTGAATCTGGAAGGAATACACCGTGAGCGATCTGTTAAAACGACGTCTGGCGCTACTCGATAGCGAAGCAAATCGTCCGTTGCTTGCCCAGGGACTACGCGGTATAGAGAGAGAAACCCTGCGTGTGCACGCCGATGGCAAACTGGCTCTGACGCCGCATCCGCCGGCACTGGGCTCGGCATTGACCAATCCGCAAATTACTACGGACTATTCGGAATCCTTGCTGGAATTCATTACCCCTGCAGAGCCTGACATCGCCACAGCACTGGATGAGCTGGACAATATCCACCGCTTCGCCTACACCGTCATGGGCGATGAAATGCTGTGGCACCAGTCCATGCCCTGCGCTTTGCCGGAAGAAAAAGATATACCGATTGCCTGGTACGGCAATTCACACATAGGCATGATCAAGCATGTGTACCGGCGCGGACTGGCCTTGCGCTACGGAAAAAGTATGCAATGCATTGCTGGCATCCATTACAACTATTCGCTGTCAGAAGATTTGTGGAAGGTCTTGCAAAAGGCTGAACAAACACCTGGCACATCCATGTATGTGCAATCAGAAAATTATATTGCCCTGATACGCAATTTCCACCGCTATAGCTGGTTATTGATGTACCTGTTCGGTGCATCACCGGCTTTGTCCACACCTTTCCTGCGCGGCCGCCCGCATCAACTGGAAACCCTGTCGGAAGATACACTGTACCTGCCCTATGCCACCAGCTTGCGCATGAGTGACCTGGGTTACCAAAACAACGCCCAGGCTGGTCTGGTGCCGCCCTACAACACCTTGCTGGAATACATGCGCAGTTTGTCGTTGGCGGTACGCCAACCCTATCCTGCATATGAAAAAATGGGTACGCGGCAAAATGGGGAATGGGTACAGATCAATACCAATGTATTGCAAATCGAAAATGAGTTTTACGCCACCATCAGGCCAAAACGCGTGATCAGGACTGGTGAACGGCCGGTAGAAGCGCTGTGTGCACGCGGCGTACAATATGTAGAAGTGCGTTGCATGGATGTGAACCCCTTCGATCCGCTGGGCATTAGCCTGGAAACTTCGCGCTTCCTTGATGCCTTCCTGCTATTCTGCGCGATGGATGAAAGCCCATCGACGAACCAGGCAGAGGGAGAAGAAAATGTTGCCAATTTTGCGCTCACTGTCAAACAAGGCCGCCGCCCCGGCTTGATGTTGTCACGCCATGGGCAAGCCATATCACTGCAAGACTGGAGCATGGAATTACTGGACAAAATCGCACCGGTAGTCACCCTGCTGGATGCCCAGCGTGGTGATGACAGCCACGCAAAAACCCTGCATGTCCAGAGAGAAAAATTGCAGCACCCGGAACTGACGCCATCAGCCAAAGTACTGACCGCAATACGTGCGGCAAATAACTCGTTCACCCAGTTTGCCTTGCAGCAAAGCAAGCTGCAGGCAGAAGAATTCCGTTCCCGTCCACCAGCTGCTGATCAATTGGCCATCTACACCAACATGGCAGAGCAATCACTGGCAGAACAGGCCTCAATGGAAAAATCACAAACCGGCAGTTTTGACCAATTCATCAATGATTATCGCTCACGCACTTCAAGCGAAATTTGCTGCGATACCTTTAACGAAGCCTCTCTGACTCAAAGTATAAAGGTACAGGTAGCACCAGCAAATTAATGCCTTTGCCCAGTAAGGGCAAAGGCAGACGCTTTACACCTTACCCCATTAGTCATTAGCCACCGGTCCCGGTGGCTATTTCTTTTCCGTCCCCTTGGTCCGTAAGTCTTCACGCTGTTTTTCATATTGCTCGTAGGTCGTCTTGTTTTGTTGAAGACAAGTCTTGCGCTCATTCCAGTCCACGAGCTTTTCACATTGGTGCTGGGCAGTATCTTGCTGCATGTCATAGACGACAGCACAGCCGCTCAAACCCAGTTGACTACAGGGTATCAGGGTAAGCAACAGAGATTTTTTTAATATATTATGCATATTGAAAATAGGGGGAAATTGTAAGATACGTACAGTTGTGTAGCATACTGCACATAATAGACCCTTGTTAAATGAATTTAGTTCCAACACCCTCCTTCAGACTGAATCACAGACCAGTTGCCCCAAAGCCGGAACATGATCGTTTGGCCTGCTGCATTGCCAAGCCTCTACCACAAACCGAAGCAGCGCTACTTCATCTAATCCTACAAATGCGGAAGTCCATGTCCTATATGGAAGTACTCATGGCGAATGCTAGTATGGTTTGCAAGTCGATAGCCGATATATCTGCTAACCGACGTAGCGCAATCAGGATTCATCGATGCTCTGGAGAAATCGTAATGAACACATGCCTATTCAAAAGCGGGGTATTTTTTTTGCACGGAGCATTGTTTGTAAGTACAGGCCTCTTGCTAGGCAAGCAACAACTACGTGCCTGTGGTTATCAAATGCTGGCCAATGCCAGATGCCAACTGGTCATCAGTGATGCGCAAAAGGTGATCAGACAATGCATTAAACGCCAACAAACCAATCTCACTCCGCTTTCCCGACCCTGATCCTCTGCCGTCTTGAGCAAACTGGTCTGTCACGACTTTGTTACCGTCTGGCCAACAGACCTATCTTCAGGACGCAGCACGGTCGGCAGCACTCATCGCATGTGTGGCAGACGGAGCACCGCATTATTCCCATTTTCCATGAGCAACAACAAGTCATGATGACTACTTGCCCACATATTTTATCCAGGTGCTATGCTGTAAGCGTAAACGCGTGGCTTATGCTGCCTATATGATGCTGTATTGAAACAAGTTAGTGTAGGTTTTTGCATTTCATCTGAAGGAAAAAAATGATACGTATCGCCGTCTGTGACGACCATCAAATTGTGCGGGCAGGCTTCAGGCAGATATTTTCAGAAGTCAGTGATTTTGAAGTAGTTGCCGAGGCCACGACCGGACGTGAAGCCCTTGAAATTGCCAGGAAAGATGCCTGCGATGTCATGCTGCTGGATATCAGCATGCCTGATCAAAGCGGTATCGACACCTTGCGTACCATCAAACAGGGTCAGCCCGAGTTACCTATTCTGATTTTAAGTGGTTATCCTGCACAGCAATATGCAGTCAATCTCTTACGCATGGGCGCAAATGGGTATCTGAACAAGGAATGTGATGCAGATGAACTCATCAAGGCTATACGCACAGTGTCAACCGGACGTCGTTATGTGAGTGCGGACGTGGGTGAAATTCTGGCGCAGGGTTTTGACCATAATGCAGAAACTGCCATGCATACCGAGCTGTCTGATCGTGAATTCCAGGTATTTCTAAGACTGGCAAAAGGCGAATGTGTATCCGACATTGCCCTTACCCTGTCGCTCAGCGTGAAAACCATCAGTACCTATCGTACCCGTGTGATGGAAAAAATGAATCTGCAATCAAATTGCGATTTAACCTATTACGCAATGAAGAATAATTTGCTCGAATAAACAAATGATCTCTTTTGAACAGGCGTCGTGTTGCCGGGTATCAAGATAGCAAGATTTAATGAACCAGAGCCTGGATGTGGTCGACCAGATTATCCATTTCGCGGGATTTATCAAAAAAGCCTTCCGCCCCTAACGACATAGTGCGGGTTTTTAAGGCATTGCTGGGATTGCTGGTAAATACCAGGCGTGATCCATATTGACGACCATCATCTTTCAGTCCGGACAATACGGCCAGGCCACTGCCTTCACGCAAGCCTATGTCCACAATGGCGACGTCCCATTCGATAGAGCGCAATTGAATTAAAGCCTCTTTTTCACTTTCTGCGAAACCGATGACTTCTATATTTTCAGTCTGTTGCAAAACCTCAATCAGCACTGAACGAATCCTTTGCGCATCTTCAATTAAAAATACTTTCAATTTTTTCTTGTCGTCCATTTTGTTCCAAACTTTTGGAAACTGAAACTCACTGTGATAAGGCCACCAGATCTGTTATGAAGTGTCAATGCAATTCATTTTAAGGAGACTACAGTTAATTGGCAATAAGCTTTCACGGAATAGTTTGTAGGAAAAAACCTACTTCATGAATTTTCAGGGGCGTAGAAAATCTCTTTAAATTTGCGACACATTATTTATCAATTGAGGTATTGTTTTTCATAGTCGGCAAAAGAATCAGATTTTCCAGCTTAAAAGGAAAAAATGAATGAAAGCTCATATCGCTGACTTTCATTTTTTCCAGTCAATACGTAATGAATCCGGCCATTTCTTGAGGAAATTTTCTTGAAAAAAAACACATCTACGTCGATACCCCTGTACATCACGTTTTTATTTATGATCTGCCTCTTCATTTTGATTGGCAATGCGTATTCGGCTTACCAGAATCTGGAAAAACTCAAGGCTAACAATGACTGGGTGGAACATAACTGGAGTGTCAAAGACAAACTCAAGAACATCAACCTGCTTATCATGGATTCCGAAAGCAGCCTGCGTGGCTATTTCATGTCTGGTAACGAAGTCTATGTTCGCCCTTGGGAAATAGCCAAAAGCAAGCTGGCAAATGACTTCAAGGAACTGGACAAATTGTTGCAAGACAACTCTGCGCAGGTCAAGAACCTGGCGGAATTACGCAGGCTCTACGACAGCAAAGCCAAGGTATTTGAGCACGGCATTTCAACGTATAGACAATTTGGCCTGACTGGTATCACTGAACTCGCCAAAGTTGAAGAAGGCCGGGATGTTATGGATGAAATCAGACTGCTCGATATCATCATGGAAAAGGAAGAGAACGAAGTATTGGCAGCCAGGCGCCAGGTTTTTTATACCGAATATAAGGATGCGATCTTCTTCGGTACGGCAACCAATGCCATTGCACTTTTGGTCCTGATTTTGTTTTACCGACTGATCTATCGTAGTTTCTACAATCAACGTGGAATAGAAAATGCGTTGAAGATTGCCAACGATAATCTGGAAACCACGGTGCTGAAACGAACCGAGCAATTATCTGTTTTGTCGCGCCACTTATTAAATGTTTCGGAAAAAGAGAAAGCCAAACTGGCCCGCGAGCTACACGATGAAAT
Source organism: Undibacterium sp. GW821-FHT11B02 (assembly GCF_058808955.1). Lineage (NCBI taxonomy): Bacteria > Pseudomonadati > Pseudomonadota > Betaproteobacteria > Burkholderiales > Oxalobacteraceae > Undibacterium > Undibacterium sp. GW821-FHT11B02. Next base: position 96,218 of record NZ_JBXASD010000015.1, read on the forward strand.
GGGATCGAATTTAACGGCGATCAGCATGGATATTTCTATCGTCACGGAAAAACTCAAGGACAAAGAACCTGAGCTGGCAAAGCAATTGCAAAGAACCAAACTTGCCCTGCTTGACACCGTTGATATGAAGCGGCGCATCGTGGAAGATTTGCGTCCCAGCATGCTGGATAACCTTGGCTTGTCTGCCTCCATACAACACTATTACGAAGAAGTAACGGCAATGGCCGGGTTATCTTATGTGGCGGATATTGCAGAAGATTTCGACACCATAGATCCAGCCTGGTCGATTGCCCTGTTCCGCATTGCCCAGGAATCGCTGAATAACGTCATCAAGTATGCACAAGCTACTGAGGTCAGGATCAGCCTGAAACGCACGGAGCAAGGATTGTGGCTGCAGATTCTTGATAATGGCATAGGTATCCCAACAGATGCCATCAGCAAGCCAAAAACCCACGGCATATTAGGCATGCGCGAACGTGCTTTGCTGTTGGGTGGAAGTTTTTCTGTCAAGCCCGGCCCAGACAACCACGGTACGGTAATAGAAACTTTTATCCCCTTTAAAACATAAAACCTCCACTGTCATGACAGCGGAGGTTTGCGTTGTTGCAAACTGCGAATTTTGCAGCCAGATTAACGCAGCATGCCAGTAGTCAGTATCTGATCAAATTCCTGCTTGGACACGCGATAGCACTCACCCGCATGCATTTCCAACCCTTCGCGATCGAGCACAGTAATATTGCCGCGCTTGTACTGGATCAAGCCTTCATGCTGTAATTTCCCTGCTGCTTCAGTAACACTTTCACGACGCACACCCAACATGTTTGCAATCATTTCCTGGGTTACTTTTAATTCATTGCCGTACAGGCGATCCAGCCTGTCGAGCAACCAGCGCGACAATTGCTGGTCGATAGAATAATGACGCCCACAGACCGAATTTTGCGCCATCTGAGCGAACAGGGCCTGGGTATAGCGCATCAGTATTTGCTGTAATTTTCCGCCTCTGGCATGCGCGTCCTTCAACACCTGGGCCTTTAATTTATAAGCACCACCAGCACATTGCACCATGGCTGTACCCAGGGCGCGCTCACCCATCAGTACAGAAATGCCGAGCAAACCTTCGTGCCCGGTCACGCCAATTTCAGTGACATCCCCATCTGCCAACACATACAGCAAAGCAACCACAGCGGTAGTCGGGAAATACACATGAGATAATTTGGCACCATACTCGTAAAGTTCTTTATCAAATGGCAATTCAACCAGTTCCAGATGTGGCATGAGGAATGCAAGTTCATCTTCAGGCAGCGCACCCAGGATGTCGTTTTGTATAATGTCATCATGCAGTCCAAGACCTGCCCTTGCTCCAACTACAGGTGCGTAGTCCACTGAATATCTGCGATGCAGTCCCCCGCCAGAAACCAGCGATGGATGTGCTGCCATTGAAACCCCTGTTTGCGTGCTATTCATCGTTGCTCCTTTTTTCAAAGACATCCAATGTCGTGCCTTACCTGCCATAGTTCCGGTGCACAGCATTATTTTCTTGATCGCGACATCAGCTATTTTTGGTGCCTTGCCTGACGTCCATCAATCTGACTACACTTTAGTTTTTTATCCTTAAAGTAGGCATCAGACAGTCTGGTAAGCATTTGTACGCTGACCACGCGGTTATATGTGGGAATAGTCCTACAAGAGCGACTCCGTTTTCTGGATATCTGATATCGTCAGGCTAAAGTACGTTATCGCACTGACTGATGTAGACACATAATTTACGATTATTCATACGAACAACTATAGAGAACGATCATGAATATATGTAAGCAAACCACTATTGTCTTGACCGTTGTTGCCTCTGCCCTGCTCGGTGCATGTGGTAGTTCACCATCGACGGCAACGGCATATCCAGCCTCACAGACAGCCTACAGCAACTACGGCGTGATTGAATCGATACAGATCGTGCAAGTGTCGAGCGAAAATAGAGGGCCTGGTGCCGGTGCCATAGTTGGCGGTGTTGTCGGTGGAATTTTAGGCAACCAGGTCGGTGGTGGTAGAGGTAATACAGCTGCCACTGCTGCTGGCGTCGTTGGTGGTGCCATCGTCGGGAATAATATAGAAAATAACAACCGCAACCAGCAAGTACGCGAAGCCTATCAAATCAGCGTACGCCTGGATAACGGGGTATATCAAACCATCGTACAAGACAATATTGCCGACCTGCGTGTGGGCAATCGCGTGTATGTGAAAGATAACTACGTATATCGGAATTAAGCGTTATGAATGTGTGCCAGGCGGCTGTGACACGGCTCATGCCAGCAACCCGAGTAGACATTCCCTTCGGGGAATGTCTACTGGTCGCCATGCCGCTTATTCGCTCAATAACTCGGCAACGGTTTGCATGCCGTCTATGTGCTCGGATATGACTTTCACAATCACAATAATCGGTACGCCCAGCAACAAGCCCCACGCACCCCACAACCAGCCCCAAAACAAGAGCGAGATAAAGACGGCTGCAGCATTCATGCGGGTAATGCGCCCTGTCATCCAGGTAGTAACCACAGTGCCCACCAGTGCCGCAATTGCGATAGAGATACCCGCCACCAGCAAAGCCATCGAGATAGTACCAAACTGCACATAGGCAATCAGACAGACTGCAAGGGCCATCAATAGCGAACCAAAATAAGGGATGACATGCAGCAGGCCACTGGCCACGGCCCAGGCCCCGGCATTTTCTAAGCCAATGAGATGAAAAGCGATCCAGCTCAGCAAAGTCAGCAAGCCGTTGGTGATCAATAACATGAACATATATTGCTGTACCGAGGTATTGATCTTGCCCAGAATTTGTACGGTAACGCGCTTCTGCGTCAGCGAGGGGCCGGTGATCTTGACCAGTTTTCGCTTGAATTTGTCACCAGATAGCAGAAGGAAAAAAATAAGAAACACCGTCATGATTGCCTGCCCCAGCAAATCCATAATCCCAAGTGAGCCTGCCAATAGCAATTCACGCAGTTTCAGTACTGGTGGATCACTGACCACCGCTTTCTTCAGACTGGATTGCACGCCTGTTGTCGCCTGGCTGGTTGCCTTTTCTATTTCAGTGGCTGCCATCTGCATTTTTTGCATCAGGCCGCTCCGGCCTATTTGCAACTCGCTCATTTCACTGGAAAACTTGCGTGTTGCCACCGGCAGTTGATCAAGAATGGAGTCAAATTCAGTATGCAATGAACTGATCTGTGTACCGATGATAGTCAGTATGCTGATCATCACCACTGTGGTGGCGATCACACGAGGTATGCGCAGACGTTGCAAGGTATCGACCAGAGGAGACAGCGTGTAGGCAACGAAAATGCCAAAAACCAGTGGTATGAAAAACCGCTGCGCTGCACTCAGGGCAAAAACGAAAGCAACGGCTGCCAATATGGTCAAGGCAAGGCCACGGGCGTTGACATGAATACCAGGGAAGAATTGAGCCTGTGTATCAACAGGGGTCACTGCTTTACCATCAGGAAGCACGGTATCAGCAATTTTCCTGTCGTTACTGCCATCCGTTTCAGAGGGAATATCTGGTATAGGCACGTCCATCGCTCTGCTCCATCTGTCTGAATTATTGTGACTATTTTGAATAAGCGACTTGGGTCATGCAATCTGAAAAATGCAGGGCTTTTGCATCACTTGTGTTGCACAAAGCCCGGGAAGTGTCAGGTGCTCAGTGCGGTTGACCGTGCTTGAATATTTCGATGATATTGCCCAAGGCCGCTTGCATGCTACCTTCTACTTGTTTGGCCGCACCCTTGACTTGCTGCTTCTTGCTACCGGCTAGCTTGCCTCCTTCCTGTTGAACTTTGCCAGCCACTTTTTTTGCAGCACCTTTGACTTGATCCGAATTCATCATAAGACTCCTGTTTAATTGTTTCTATCTGGGACTTAAGAAAAATTGTCACAGCAAGACGCAACGACGAAGACAGTACGAATAGTACGGCAAGGAGTTGCAACGCAGCTGGGGCGGTTTTGCGTAAGTCCTACTATCAAAAAGATTTCTGTACTTCTTTCAATGAAGACAAATGTGCCATTTTCAAATGTCACAAAACAATTGATTGAAGCAGAACCAATTTATACAGATACCAAAATTGTTTCTGTACGTTGACGAACACAGGAAAAATAAAACCGGGATCGGGCCCGGCTGTGTCGGTGATCGACGGGAGAAGCATCCGCTTGAATAGTGAGGTAATAGTGAGGTGTTAGTGCAGAAATGAAGACCAGTGCTGGTCAAAATGAATTGACATCCGGGCTTGCCCCGTAGCGGTAAGGAGCAAGCTCAGATGTCGGTAATTTCAAGAATGCCGAAGCAGTATTGGCAAAAAATTACGCTTGTGTGCAGACCGATTTGAGCGTGTTGATCTATTCATCTTTAAAAATATTACCCAGTCCACCCAGTACCGATCCTTGCTCGCCACCTTTGCTACCGCCGATTTTCGACGCCCCGACGATACGATTTGCCAGGCGGGCCAATGGTAAGGATTGCAGCCACACCTTACCGGGGCCGCGTAAATGGGCAAAGAATATACCTTCACCTCCAAACAGGGCTGTCTTGATGCCGCCGACAAACTTGATATCAAAATCGACTTCCTGGGTAAATGCCACTACACAGCCTGTGTCCACACGCATGGTTTCGCCGGGGCGCAAGGTCTTTTCTATGATGGCACCACCAGCATGGATGAAGGCCAGGCCATCACCTTCAAGCTTTTGCAGGATGAAGCCTTCGCCACCAAAGAAACCTGCCCCCAGGCGCTTTTGGAAGGCAATACCCAGTGACACGCCTTTGGCAGCACACAGGAAGGCATCTTTCTGGCACAGCAGGGTGCCACCCATCTGATTCAGATGCATGGGAATGATTTTGCCTGGATAAGCGGCGCTAAAAGCAACTTTCCTCTTGCCCACGCCACCGTTCATGAAAACCGTGGTGAACAGGGTTTCGCCTGTCACCAGACGCTTGCCTGCCCCCAGCAATTTACCGAAGATGCCTGTCTGTCCGGCAGAACCATCACCAAAGATGGTTTCCATCTGTATGTCATCTTCCATGTAAAACATGGTGCCGGCTTCACCTATGGCTGCTTCACCAGGGTCCAGTTCGACTTCGACGAATTGCATATCGTCACCAAAAATTTCGTAGTCTATGACATCCATGGCCATGATAATTTTCCCATTGAATAAAAATTAGTCCGCAACCCCGCGCGGCAGTGATGGGCATTCTATGAAATTTTTGAGCGATAGGGTAGATGTTGGAGGCGGTAATCGTTTATGAAAATTACCGCTGCAGCTTGTATGTCAGCTTATATGTCATCAGCCAGAAGCGTATCGGCATACACGACGTTCGCGTATTCACCCTGCAGATTAGTGAGTGCGTTCAAATGAACATCTTCAGCTGTCTGCGGCTTGCCATGCAAATCCAGTCTGTCAAAACTGAAACAGGCATCTGCCACTACCACGGTAGTAAACCCCAGGTTACCGGCACTGCGGGCAGTAGCCTCAACTGAATTATTGGTGCTGACACCGACAATCACCAGGTCTTTGATGCCACGCACATGCAGCCAACGCTCCAGGCCGGTATTCACGAAGGCATCAGTCACATTTTTCTCAACCACATGTTCGCTGGCCAGTGGCATGAAACTGTCCTGGAATTCATTACCTGGCTGTCCAGGCCAGAAGACAGAAGCAGGGGAACGCGACATGTGCCTGACATGCACCACCGGACCATTTTCTGCACGCCATGCTGCCAGCAACTGTTTTATATTGCCTTCTGCATCCGGGTTATTTCTGCGTCCGGCTTTTGGGTCAGCCATGCCACGCTGCATGTCGATGATGATAAGAGCCGTGTTTTGTTTTTTCATATCGCCTTTAATTCTTCGTTTTATTCATGTAGCCGCTGTTCAATGCGCATACCCAATCTTCGCGTCCGCGCGACGCCGCAAGGTCAGCCATTTTCTGATAAGCATACGGGACAGAGATCATGCATGCTGTCCATGCCTGCTGACGCTTTTCAATGATGGCATAGCGTGCATCCGGCGAACCTGATTCAATCACATGTGCGTAAGGATAATCGTCTTCATAAGCGGGATGACCTACACTGCCAGGATTAACAATAAGCTGCCCACGCGCATTACGCACACTGCGGGCAACATGACTATGGCCACATAAGATCACTGCTGCATTGAGCTGTCCCAACCTTGCTTCCACTTCTTCTGCAGTCGCATTTCTGTCTGCTGTCTGCAGCAAGGTCACCACATCACTATCTGGGGTACCGTGACAGAGCAAGACTTCTTCATTCAGATACTGCATGGGCAGAAGTGTGGATATCCAATTTTTTTGCTCTGCCGTGATTTGCTGATGTGCATATACATCACCCGCACCAGAACGCTCATTTAACTCAAGAATCTGCCGCTCATGATTGCCCGCCAGATGTGTCCACCCCTGCTGCGCCATCAGGAAACCAGCAGTTTCTCTTGGTAGCAAGGGGCCAGAGAGACTATCCCCCAGATTCACTACCTGATCAACACTACGCAGGCGCAGATCAGCAGTCACTGCTTCCAGTGCGGGCAGATTGCCATGGATATCAGAAATCACCGCGATGCGCATAATGAACTACCTGTTAAATCTGCTTATGAAAGATCGTTGTTCCACAATATGCCCCGTCAGGCATCAAGGCATAGTTAGGCACACTGCCTACCCGTTGCCAGCCAGCCCGTTCATACAGACGTTCGGCATCACCACCGGTGACGGTATCAAGCACCAACACCGTCTTGCCTTGCGCCTTGGCGACTTCATCAAGCGCTACCATCAGCGCTTGTGCAACCCCCTGGCGACGCGCCTTTCTGTGCACCAGCATCTTGGCAACATCGGCCCTGTGCGGCTGATTGTCTGGCATGGCAGTGATCAATTGTACCGTACCCAGAATTTCGCCGTTACTGTCCCTGGCGACCAGCAAGACGCGCTCATTGCGTGCTACCCCATCTGCCACACTCTGCCAAAATTGCAACGCCCGTTCGCGTGGCAAGGGCCACATGAAACTGACGGACGCGCCACCGGCAACACAGTCAATCAATACGTCAGCCAGAGCAGGCACACTGGCCTGCGCTTCTATGGCGTCAAGAATGTGTATATGCACTTGATCAGACATTGTTTACTCCTTGCAAAGCGCAACCAGATAGTGCGCCTGGACAGCGCCTGGGTTATGAAAAATAATGGGTTTATCCAGTTTCATGGACAGGCAATCGCCGGTATGTAAATCCCAGGCTTGCTCGCCTACATGGATACGCATCTCGCCTGCCAGTATCCAGACTTGCTGCTGGATATCCACATCGCGATGAAAACTGTCATAGCGCACGGTTTGCCCAACCGGGAATTCCACTTCCACCAGTTGTATGGGCGAAGGCAGGCCAGGTGACAGATTGCGGCGCATATAACCGGAGGCAGGGTCAGTCCAGAATGTCTGTTCCGCCAGGCGCGATACTGGTGAAGCGACTGCAGCAGGCGTACTGTCTTCAAACAGCGAAGCCAGTGATACACCCAAGCCTACTGCCAGCTTGTCGAGCACTGCCGCCGTTGGGCTACTTTCTGCACGCTCTATCAGGGAAATATTCGAACGGCTGACGCCGCTGCGCTTGGCCAGCGCATCCAGCGATAGCTTTTGTTGATCACGTAACTCACGCACCCTGAGGGCAATAATCGTATTGATATCCATAATTTCCATTATATAGGATATTAAAATCCTGTAAACTGGAAATTATTTCTATTGCCCGATCTCTACGCCAGGCATCCAGATCAGGCTTGCGTCAGATGCCTGATAGCTGCCACCAGCTTGTCGAGGTCTTCCAGGCTGGTATACAGATGCGGCGTCACCCTGACAATGTCATGGCCATCCAGATCACGTGTGACAGTGAATATCTTGTGCTCACGCATCAGATAATCGACGATGGCGTGACCAGAATTGCCAGCGATACCAAAACCGGCAATGGCGCAGGAACGTTGCGGATCGGTCGGCGTCATGATGCGTACATCAGGCAGGCCGCGCACCTGGTTCACCCAATATTGCGTCAGGTAACGCAGGCGCGCTTCCTTGTTGGCAGAACCGATGGAGTCATGAAACTTGAGCGCATCCAGCACCGTCAATACATTGGCTGGCGGCACCGTACCCACTTGCGTGAATTTGAATATTTCATCAGCAGCAAACTTGGCATTGCCGAACAGTGGGGCGATATCCGCCACCCTGTGCTTGCGTATGTACAGCATACCCACGCCCAGCGGCACACCCAGCCACTTGTGCAGATTCACTGCCACAAAGTCGGCACCCAGTTCTGTCATGCGATAGTTAAGATGCGCAAAGGAATGCGCAGCATCGACCATGACATCTACTCCATGGCGTCTGGCCATGGCGGTGATTTTGGCAACCGGCATGATCTGCCCTGTCCTGTGCACCATGTGGGTGACCAGTATCAGCTTGGTTTTTGGCGTAATCGCCTGTTCATACTGTGCCACGATTTCTTCATCACTGACTGGGTCAAACGGCAACTGCAAATGCCGCAGCTGTATCTGCTTGCGTTTTTCCAGCATCAGCAGGGTGTCAATGACAAGATCGTAATCATGCGTGGCGAGTATGACTTCATCGCCGGCCTGCAAAGGATAACCCTGCAGCAAAATATTCATGCCCTCGATCAGATTACGGGTTAATACCAGTTCACCGTCATCCACACCGCAAAAATCCTTCAGCGCCTGCATGACCTGCACAAACAGCGGCGCATAACGCACCCGCAAGAAATACGAAGTCTCGGCATTCACCTGCGCCTGATATCGAGAGAATGCTTCAAACACAGGCCGTGCCTGCACGCCGAAATAACCGTTCTCCAGATTGATGAAGTCTGGTGAAACGGTGTATTGCGAACTGACATCTGACCAATAGGCCTCATCGTCGGCAGCGATGTTCTTCAATTGACTAGCCAAAAGCAACTCCTTTAATTTTTTCAAACCTTCTGCCGCAGTAAAATCCAAGCTGCAACTAGGCATTCTATATGCAGAGGCCAAGGTGAGCGAAAAGTTCCCTGCATGGCCGGATATCATAAAGTGTTGGTCATAATTGCCCAGTTTAACGCCAAGGCCCCATCTTTCTTGCATTCTGCGTATAGCTCCTCTAGCATGGCGTGGTTAACTTTTAAGCACTTGCTCATGTCTGCCTTGCCTGAATTGAATGAACTGGAACGCATTATTGCCCTTGGCCGTGGACAGCTGGAGGTGGAGGTTTTGTGTGAGATAGCGGTCAGGCAGAAGCAATTCCCCGTTTATAAACTGGCGCTGGGCAATCCCGATACCAGCGCACCAGCCATCGGTTTTTTTGGTGGCATACACGGGCTGGAACGTATAGGCACGCAGGTTTTGCTGTCTTTTTTGCGCGGTCTGCTGACACGCCTGTCCTGGGATAAGAGCCTGCAACATATGTTGCAGGATGTGCGCCTGGTATTCATGCCGCTGATTAATCCTGGTGGCATGTGGCAATCTACGCGTTGCAACCCCAGTGGTGTTGACCTGATGCGCAATGCGCCGGTGGAAGCGCAAGACAAGGTGCCTTTTCTGCTAGGTGGCCATCGATATAGTCCACGCCTGCCCTGGTATCGCGGTGCGGCTGGTGCAGACATGGAAGCAGAAAACCTGGCGCTATGCCGCACCGTGCAGCAAGAATTGCTGTCGCGCCCTTTCAGTATGGCGATCGATTGTCATTCCGGGTTTGGCTTGCGTGACCGCGTCTGGTTCCCGCATGCGCACAGCGTACACCCTATCGACCATCTGGCCGACATTCTGGCACTGGAAGAATTATTCGAGCAAACCCATCCCAATCATTCTTACCTGTTCGAGCCGCAGAGCCTGCAATACCGCACCCATGGTGATGTCTGGGATTATCTGTACCTGCAGGCACAACAGGACAGCAGCAAAACCTTTTTGCCGCTGACGCTGGAAATGGGGTCGTGGTTATGGGTGAAGAAAAACCCGCGCCAGTTATTTTCACGGCATGGCATGTTCAACCCCGTAGCTCTGCACAGGCTGAGCCGTGTCTTGCGGCGGCATAATTCCTGGCTGGATTTTCTGATGCGGGCAACTTGTGGCCATGCACAATGGCTGGCCAAGGGGCCAACCCGCCTGCGCCTGCAAGAGCGGGCCGTGGCGCGCTGGTACAGGCCATGACGACCTGGGTGCTATTGCGTGGCCTGATGCGCGAAAGCAGACACTGGGGAGATTTTCCTGCACGCTTTCAGCAAGCAACAGCTGCTGAACAGGTGTTATGCCTGGATTTTCCTGGTAATGGCCAATTGCATGCAGAGCATAGTCTTAGCAGCGTAGAGGCTATGGCTGATTACTGCCACCAGCAGTTACACACACAAGGGATATCAAAACCTGTGCAAATACTGGCAGTTTCACTGGGAGCCATGGTTGCCCTGGCCTGGGCAAACAGATATCCGGAAGACTTGCAGCGCATGGTGCTGATCAATACCAGTGTGGCGCCGCATAACCCTTTTTACCACAGGCTGCGGCCAGCAAATTACCCAGCCCTGATTACCACCATGTTATTCGGCTCGCGCACGCAACGTGAGCAACTAATCTTGCGTATCACCAGTAATCTGCATACGGAAGAACAGGGTAAAGCCATCGTGGCGCGCTGGGCTGCCTATTCGCAGGACAAGCCCATCAGCGTTGGCAATATCCTGCGGCAACTGCTGGCTGCCATGCGCTTTCGTGCGCCGCCATATTCAGGCAAAGTTCCGCTACTGTTACTCGCGGGTGAACATGACAGGCTGGTCAATGTTGCCTGTTCACGCAAGCTGGCACAACAATGGCAGTGTCCCCTGCATCTGCATCCTGCTGCTGGCCATGATTTAACGCTCGACGATGCTGCCTGGGTAATACAACAAGTACTGACATGGCAGGCAGATGCTAATTCTGCGCCAACTCTGCGATCAGAAAATCAATGAATACCCTGACCCGTAAAGGCAGGTGACGATCACGCGGATACAAGACAGAAAATGGCCGCGTTCGTCCACTGAATTCCTGTAACACCTCCACCAGCCGCCCTGTCCGCAAATCGTCTTCCACCATGAAGCGCGACGCCTGCAACAAACCTGCACCATGTTTTGCCAGAGTAATGATGCCCAGCAAGTCTTCTGAACAGGTGAGGCTACCTTTGGTTAGCCAGTCTACGTCCTCACCATCGCGTTTGAATATCCAGACAATGTTTTGTCCTGCGCTGGGCAAGACAAATTGCAGGCATTCATGCTGATCCAGGTCTTCAAGTTTTGTCGGTACGCCAACACGCTGCAAATATTCTGGCGTAGCGCAGACCACAACTTCCGTGTCTTCCAGACGGCGCGCAATCATGCCAGAATCTGGCGGGATGCGGCCACGTATCACCAGATCAAAGCCGTCGGCAGTAAAGTCAACATTACGGTTGCTCAATTGCAAATCCAGTCTGACCAGCGGATATAACTGACGGAACTTTGCCAGCAGGGGCAGCACCCGATAATGTCCATACGGTGTCGGCATGCTGATGCGTACCAGACCGGCGGGTTGCATTTGCTGGCCGGACACTTCACGCTCGGCCTCTACCAGTTGATTCAGGGCCTGGCGGCATTGCACAAAGTAGGCACGCCCGGCTTCGGTCAGGCGCAATTGCCGTGTGGTGCGTACAAACAGGCGCACGCCTATGCGTTCTTCCAGCCTGGCTATGGAACGGCTGACCGCCGCTGGCGTTAACCCCGCTGTATTGGCTGCATCCTTAAAGCTCTCTAGCTCGGCTGCCAGGCAAAACAATTCTATGCTGCCTAGCAACACATCTGCAAAATGTCGATTCACATTACACCATGTAATTTATAAAGTAACTTTTATCTAGTTTATCAACTATTTCGTTTGGCATAGTATGCCGCTATGCCCTGCCACCATGGCAGAGCCGCTTGTCAACCGCTCGTCAATCTTTTATCGGAAGCCCAAAGCCATGAAACTCTATTTCTCTCCCGGCGCCTGTTCTTTGTCCCCGCATATCATCCTGCGTGAAGCAGGTCTCGAATTTAAATTGCAGAAAGTTGATACCTCTACCCACAAAACTGCCGATGGCAAGGATTTTTACAGCATCAATTCCAAAGGCCAGGTACCAACCATGGAACTGGACGACGGCCAGATACTGACCGAAGGTTCCATCATTGCCCAATACGTTGTCGAACGCGCAGAAGACCGCAGCTTGCTGCCAGCTGCCGGTATAGCGCGATACCGCGTGCTCGAATGGCAGAACTACATCACGTCAGAATTGCACAAATCTTTCACTCCGCTGTTTAACCCCGCCATCAATGCCGACGCCAAAGCTGTGATCGCTGCATCACTTCGCAAGAAATTTGCCTGGGTCAATAGCCGCCTGGAAGGCAGCACCTACCTGACAGGGAATACCTTCACCGTGGCCGACGCCTACCTGTTTGCCGTCAGCGGCTGGGCCAAACACGTGAATCTGGATATCAGCGACTTTGCCTACTTGCAAAATTTCATCGCCACTGTCAAAGCCAGACCCCATGTGCAAGCAGCGTTGAAAGCAGAGGGCCTGCCCGCCTGACACCAGCACACTGTCTGTAACAAGAAGCCGGCTGCCAGCAGCCGGCTTTTTTCCATCACACTCAAGAGATAAAAATGCAAACCGCCTACCCTGACATCATCGCCACCTTGCATCAGTATTTTGACGGCTTGTATCGAAGTAATACCAGCATCCTGGCCAAAGTATTCCACCCGGAAGCCCATTATTTCTGCGCCACTGATGGCAATCTGCTGCATTTGAACATGCAGCAATATTTCCCCATCGTCGACAAACGCCCTTCCCCCGCCAGTAACAACGAAACGCGCCGTGACCGTATCATTTCCATAGAAATGGCTGGGCCCGTGACCGCCTTTGCACGTGTGGAATGTGCCATTGCAAACAAATTTTTCACTGATTTTTTAACTTTGACTAACCTTGATGGCAGGTGGCAGATTGTCAGTAAGGTGTTTCATTTTGAGTTGACGGATACTTGAAAAAAATCTGAAACAATTTAAATCACGTATTGACATGCCACGGACGCCACTGGATTCCGGCTAACATCACGCCGGAATGACGTCAACAAGATTGCTGTTGCATTAGTCTCGCATTGATCATCTTTCGGCTTGATAAATTCGTCCTCAGGATTTTTTATCCGATAAGTTGTACACTATGCCACACCTTGAGTCCGCAACAATACTCTGTGGCAAGCCCCGCATAAACGGCGGCGAATTGGAAAGGTATTACCAAGCATCAAGAACAGACCCATCCGGCCTGCCGATTGAATTTCCTGCTCCGACGACCATGCCAGAATCAAACAGTTTGATCAGCCCCGCGACAACAGGACGAACGACGCCGTCACATATCATCCGTGAACTGGAAACCGGCTTGCTGGCTGACGCCGCGTACACATCGCCCAAGTATTTTTATGATACCGTTGGCTCGGTATTGTTTGAAGCCATTTGTGTACTGCCTGAGTATTATCCTACCCGCACCGAAGCCGAAATTTTCACCCGCCACATGGCCGACATGGCCCATGTCATTGGTGCTGGCGGCAGTCTGATCGATTTGGGGGCAGGTAATTGCGCCAAGGCAGCCCGCCTGTTCCCGGTATTGCATCCCGACCAGTATGTTCCCATTGATATTTCCGTCCATCATCTGCAAGACGCTGTCACACGTCTGCAGCAACGTTTCCCCCACATAGAAATGACCGCATTGGGGCTGGACCTGGCGCAAGACTGGAAGCTGCCGGCAGAAGTACGCGATGAAAAACGGCTGTTTTTTTACCCTGGCTCATCAATAGGTAATTTTGAACCGCATCAGGCCCTGGCTTTCCTGCGCCATTTACGTGCAGCCTGTGATGCTGATGGCGGCATCTTGATCGGGGTCGACCTGATCAAGGACAAGGCCTTGCTGGATGATGCCTATGCCGATACCCTGGGTGTTACGGCAGCCTTCAACCTCAATTTGCTGCGCCATATCAATCATTTATTGCACAGTGATTTTGATGTGCGCCAGTGGCGGCATGAGGCATATTTCAATACCGTTAAATCGCGTATAGAAATGCATTTGCGGGCCAGGGAAAATATCCGCGTCAGTTGGCCAGGCGGGTATAGGAATTTTATCAAGGATGAACACATCCATACCGAAAACAGTTATAAATACAGTATAGACAGCTTTGTGAACTTGCTGACGGAAGCAGGTTTTTCACATGTCAATCACTGGACTGATGCAAATGAATGGTTTGCCGTGATTTATGCCAAAGCTACGTGAGCCTGACCAGGAAAGCCATCCTATGCAGCATGCGGACATCATTGATCGCTGGCAGCAGGTGCGTCAACGCTCGCTTGCCATCGCTGCGCCTTTGTCAGCAGAAGATTGCATGGCCCAATCCATGCCCGATGCCAGCCCCATCAAATGGCATCTGGCACATACCACGTGGTTTTTTGAAACGTTCATCCTGGAACAGTTTGAAGAACAGTTTCAGGCTTTTCACCAGGACTTTCGTGTCCTGTTCAATTCCTATTACAACGGCGTAGGAGAAAAACATCCGCGCCCACAGCGTGGCTTGCTGACCCGTCCGCCTTTGGAAACAGTGCTGGCGTACAGACAGCATGTCGATGCACGCATCAGACGCTGTTGCGATAGCATCAAAAGTCCGCAATTCTTCCAGTTACTGGAACTGGGGCTGCAGCATGAACAGCAGCATCAGGAATTGATGCTCACAGACATCAAGCACCTGCTGTCCTGTAATCCACTTTACCCAGCCCTGTATGCCAGTCCGGCCAATCTGAACCAGTCTGCGACAGCGTGTGCAGCACTGAGCTGGCAAAACTATGATGCCTGTCTGTGCGAAATCGGTTACAAGGGTGCGGCCTTTTCCTTTGATAATGAAGGTCCGCGTCACCGCCAATTTCTCGAACCTTTCCAGCTTGCCACACGCTTGACCAGCAATGCTGAATACCTGGCTTTCATGGAAGATGGTGGTTACCGCAATCCGGCCCTGTGGCTGGCCGAAGGCTGGGATTGGGTACGCCAGCATGACCTGCAACATCCACTGTACTGGCATGCTGGTCAACAACAAAACTGGCAGGTATTTACCCTGCATGGGCTGCAGCCTTTGCAGGCACAACAAGCTGTCAGCCACCTGTCCTATTTCGAGGCCAGCGCCTATGCAGTCTGGGCAAATGCGCGCCTGCCCACCGAGGCCGAATGGGAATATGCAGCCAGCCGGCATGAAGAAGAAAGTCAGCTGAGCCAGTTATTTGATTCTTGCTGGCAATGGACCAGCAGCAGTTACAGTCCCTATCCCGGCTTTGCCCCTGCTACCGGTGCCATTGGAGAATACAATGGGAAATTCATGGTCAATCAATATGTTTTACGCGGTGCTTCCGCCTTTACACCAAAGGGACATAGCCGGATCAGCTATCGCAATTTTTTCCCTGCAACGGCGCGTTGGCAGTTGACCGGCCTGCGTCTGGCACGTTCATTGTTTGAAAATGAGGAGTAATCATCATGCCCACCGCAACATGGAAAGACACTGTCATCGCCCAGGCCAATGATGCCGAGATCGTGAAGGTCGAAGGCAATATCTATTTCCCCATGCATAGCGTGCATCAGGAGTATTTGCGCGAAAGTGAAAAACACACAGTCTGTGGCTGGAAAGGCACCGCCAGTTACTATGATGTAGTCGTCAACGGCCACGTCTATACTGACGCGGCCTGGACTTATCCCGCACCCAAGGAAGAGGCTAAACAGATCGCCGGTTTTATCGCCTTTTGGCGCGGAGTAGTCGTCCTACCCTGAACAGCAATACACCCGTGCAGAGTTTTTTTCCATCACATCCATTTCAAGGGAAAGCTGGAATATGTGGCTCCACCCCGCCATAACGAAAACCTGGATGTTTGGTAGCAATCATTTCTTCGGTCTGTGCCACTTTGCTCAGCGGCACATCTACAATCAGCAAGACTTTCCCTGTTTCAATTTCTTCAGCAAAAGGTTTCAGGCGCGAATTGGGTATGGCCGCAGCAGCCATGCCCGACACCCATGAACCGAACAGGGCACCACCGAGACCCGCTACCAATAAGGCAATGGTGCGCATCTCCAGCCCTTCTAGCGGGAAAATCAGCAGCAGGCCACCTGCCAGCAAACCAGTCGCTGCGCCGATGACCATGCCGAGTTCCATGCCGTGAATGAGATCGGTTTTCTGGAAAAAATTGGCTTCCGGCATGTCATGGGGCAAACTGTCTTTTGCCATGAAATGGATATATTTCTCCTCTATCCGCGCCAGCAATAACTCATCAAGCATGGCTCTGGCAGCAGGGATAGTGGGAAGCATGAAATAAAGACGACGACGCATAATGACCTCCAGTAATTTCAAAGGAGGCGTCAAACAGGAATTATTGGCATAAGGCAAAACAGGACGCTGAGCCTCCTGTTTAGTTATAGCAAAGACAGGCGAAATATCAAAGTATATCGTCTCGATACCTGCCCATTCTGCTATTCATTTACTGCAATAGTTCAGCCCAGGCGTTTCGCCGCCAGTGCATTGCCGGCGCGGCTGACCGCCTTGCGCCCCAGATGGGCAGAAATAAATTGCCCGGCATCAACTACTGCATTCAAATCTATGTCCGTTTGTATTCCCAGACCCTGCATAAGGAACAACACATCTTCGGTAGCTACATTACCAGTCGCCCCTTTGGCATATGGACAACCACCGAGGCCAGCGACAGATGAATGGAAAATCGAAATGCCGACTTCCAGGCTGGCATAGATATTCGCCAGCGCCTGCCCATAGGTGTCATGGAAATGGCCCGACAAGGCAGTGATAGGGAAATCTTCAGCTGCACGCTGCATGACAGTTTGCACCTGCCGGGCTGTACCCACACCGATGGTGTCGGCAATATCGATTTCGTCGCAACCCAGGTCGCGCATGCGTTTGACCACATCAGACACGCTATCGACGGCCACTTCACCCTGATAAGGGCAGCCGAAAGAACAACTGATGCTGCCGCGCAGACGCAGCTTGTGCTGCTTGGCCGCTTGTGCCACATCGCGGAAACGCTCTATCGATTCAGCAATCGAACAATTGATATTTTTTTGCGCAAAGGCTTCCGAGGCAGAACTGAAAATCACCACTTCATCAGCACCAGCGGCCAGTGCAGCTTCAAAACCTTTCATGTTCGGTGTCAGCACAGAATAGATGACACCAGGCTTGCGCGCAATGCCAGCCATGACTTCCGCTGACGTCGCCATTTGCGGTACCCATTTGGGTGATACAAAGGATGCCGCTTCTATATTTGCAAAACCGGCTGCCGTCAGGCGATTGACCAACTCAATCTTGACGTCAGCAGGTATGCTTTCTTTTTCATTTTGCAAACCGTCACGCGGGCCGACTTCAACGATTTTGACTTGCTGTGGCAATGATGTGTTCATCTGTATTTTCCTTTAAGTACCAGCAACCATTCCTGCTGGCAAGCTTGCGTCTCACTCGCTTTGCTGAAATGAGCTCTATAACCACATTTTACCCGCAGACCAGTTATTTGCCCCACCACCTGGCAATAATTAAATGACATGCAACAGCGACACGCCCATTTTCTCAAAATAAGGGTCCAGCTTTTCTGCCAGATGCGGCAAATTATAGCTTGGCACTTGCGGATACAGATGGTGTTCGAGGTGATAAGACAGGTTACATAGCAAGGCAGGAATAATCTTACCGCGCAGGCTTCTGGCCTGCCCCAAAACGGCATTGCTGGGTTTGAAGTGAGGCAACCAGGCAGTGGTGATGGGGTACACGCAACTCCCCAGCCACATGAACACAAAATAAATCAACGGTGCCATCGTTCTTGAAGCCAAAGCGATAGCCATGATCAGAAACAGGACAGGAATAAAAAGCTCAACCAGCATCCAGCGTCTTTGCAACCTGCTTTTGCTCAGCCCATACGCATGTCGCCAGTGCTTTACCAGATACAGCGGACCGATTGCCAGCGCTTGCAGAAAATTCATGTGGGCGGGGCTACCTTCAAAATCATCCTCTTCCAGACAATGACTGTGATGATGCAGATGTGCCTGGCGGAAAGCATGGCTACTTTCCAGCAATAAAAGGCTCATGCCAAACAGCACCCATTCCGTGGCGCGCGGTTTGAATCCCGCAGCCCCATGCAGGACATCATGGGTAAAAGTGACTGATACCAGAAAATGAACCAGGAAAATCAGAGGCAAAAGCACATACAGATGCTGGATGTAGATCGCCACAAAACCTGCCAGTGTCAACAAGGGTAATAATGGCCATATCGTCCTTTGTATTCTGCTTACTGCCAACAAATTGCCACCCAAATTGCTCAGGCTGGGCAAACCAGCTTCGCGACGATTGAGATGGCCGCTGCGATGTTCTGGACGCGCTATTGGGGCGACTGGATATGGATCACTGGTGGCAGTCGCGGGGTGATACAGGCTGATAGTAGTCATGCGTGCTCTCCCGTTTAAGCACGCAACAAATTAAAGATAAAGAAGAAGTAGTAAAAACTGATGACAACCACTACCCATTCCACTACGAATTTTCTGATGCCCCAGCGCTGGAATGCATATCCAATCGCACTATACAGATGTTGAATAACCGAAATCTGCATCCGGATCAGGGGATAAATAAGCACCAACGCCATCACCCAGGCACCAGGGACCAACAGCGACAAAAATGCAATAAGACCCAGAACAATACGATAGCCCGTCAGCAAAAACGTATTCCGTGGACTCAAAGCCTGCATACGCAAGCCCAGTACATGCATGGTAAAAGTAAATTTTTCTCCTTTGACTTTTGGTGTACCAAACAGGTACAGCGACAATATTCCATGCGCAATCAGCAAACCGAAATCAAGCAACAGGCAATGGGCGATTTTTGCGTGAACAAAAAATTGTATGAGCGGTGTCACCAGCATAGCCCAGGCCAGCACACGGTTCAGCTTGACCAGGTTGGCACGCGACAGGACAGGAAAGTGAACGATGGAATTAGTATGTGTGTTCATGATGACTTTCTGGCGCAATAGGTAAAAGACGGTTCATATTTGCGACAGACCTGGTACGTGAAATGCAGATCTGCCTGATACCGTATTCGCAAGCGACATGCCATCAGAAGATTTTTTATAAGCCCTTGTTTCTTAAAGAAATTAATAGAATTACCCAACACCAGCTGTAAGTTTGCTATATAGTTGGCCCCAAATTACTATCAAGATTGTTGACAGCTATCAGCCATGGATGCCTATAGACTTTATTTTTTCTCACTCGCGTTGCAGAGCTGTATCAGCCCTTTGCTGGCTATCTGGCTATGGGTAAAAGCAGGCAGGCAACCGGGCATGAAGGCTCTGGCCCTGTTCTGTATCTGGATAGGTGTTTGGGCTTGCGGACAACTGGCGATCAATCTTGGTGATGACAGCCTGAGCCGGTTTGGCAAAATACTGGTGAATACCGGCCCGCTGAATGCCGTCTTTTTCCTGCATTTCGTGTACAGCTTTCTGGGCTACCTGCGAACGCGACAGATATTGATCTGGTACGCCATCGCTGCCATGATTGTGCTTGCCGTCGCCGTATTTGACATGGGGCAGTTGCTCCCATGGCTGGAATTCAAACGCTATTATTTCTTCCCTGCCTGGGGCTGGATACCCGGGCTTTTCGTCAGTGGCTTGAGTATCTGGGCCTATATCGAGCTATTGCTGGCCTGGCCGGGGGCGGCACCTAAAAAACGCCGGCAAATCATGGCGCTTTGCCTGTCTGGTGTGTGGGGGTCGGCATCGACATTAATGTTTTTGAACGCCTCATTCAACATTCCAATTTTTCCTTATAGTGTGATCTTGCTGCCGTTTTATGCGGTATTGCTGGTGTTTGGCATACTGCGTTACGACTTGATGGCAGTCAATCTGTGGGCCAACCGCCTGCTAGCCTGGCTGGCGCTGGGTGTCATCACGGTCGCCATCGTCAGCCTGTTGCTGAGCCTGGTCGCCCGCACCGGCATTACGGCACTGGCCGCGATCCCGCTGTGGCAACTGTGGTTGCTGGGTACCGTCATGTTGTTAAGCATGGTGACGATGGAAAGACCAACTCGTCGTATCATGGAAAAATTGATCTTCCCCGGTGCCCATCTGGAAGCTGAAGTGCTGGCACAATGGCGTCAGCAACTGGAAGCCGCCAGCAGTTGGCAACAACTCTCCAGCATAGCAACCAGCCTGCTGGAAGCCCATTTGCAGCAACCCATGCCTGTTTTGATCAGCAGCGGCAATCAAATAACAAGCGCCTTACCGGGACAACCCTGTGTGCATTGTTACCGCGAGTCAGTCAATGCAAGCGAACAAACTAAGTGGAATTACACCTTATCCGGCTGGGAAGGCGCAACGCCCAGCGTCCAAAAAGTAGGTGCTGTATTTGCCGAGCTGCTGGTCGCAGCAGCAGGCAGGCTGGATCAGTTGCTGCGCTATGCCGAACAAGAGAAACAACGCCTGCAGCAAGCGCATCTGCTGGAGCTGGGTGGGCTGGCTGCGACAGTGGCGCATGAATTACGTAACCCCCTGAATATCATCAGCATGGCAGCTGTATCGTGTCCGACTGACACTCGCGCAGAAATTCGCACGCAAATAGAAAGGGCTGATCATCTGATTCAGGATTTACTCAGTTATTCAGGCGAGGTACGTCTGCATTGTCAGGATGTGCGTATGGCAGAATTGGTCAATAGCCTGCTGGCCGTTCAATCACAAACCGCCATGGCGGCTGGCGTGCAGATAGAACAGACCATGGACGCCAGCCTGGTGGTCAGCATAGACCGCATTCGGGCCGAACAAATCCTGGGAAATCTGCTGAACAATGCACTGGCCATGTTGCGCGGGCGTCCTGATCCACGCATACGCATAGAAGCAGATGCCATTCCTGCGACAGGCATGGCAAGGCTGCGGGTGTGTGATAACGGGCCGGGTGTGGCACCCGATCTGGTGGCGGATTTATTTCAACCCTTCAAGACACGCAGGCCAGGTGGTACCGGCCTGGGACTGGCGATAGTCCGCCGCCTGACAGAAGCACATGGCGGCACGGTGAACCTGATCGCTTACCCCGGCTGGAACTGCTGTTTTGAACTTTACTTACCTCTTGCGTCATGAGCATACAAAGTATCTTGCTGGTGGATGATGAACCAGCCTTTCAACGTCTTTGCGGCAACTGGCTGGCTAGTCTGGGCTACACCGTCAAACTTGCCGCAACAGCAGAACAAGTGCATGCACTGCTGGCCTGCAACAGCTTTGATCTGGTCTTGCTGGACCTGGCACTGCCGCCAACCTTCACACCGGATGAAGGTCTGAACTTGCTGCCACTGCTGGCCCCCGTACCGGTGGTGGTGATGACTGGTCATGCCGACCGCGAACTGGCCTTGCGCGCCATCAGTCTGGGGGCTTGGGATTTTTTACCCAAGCCACTCGACCCTGACATCCTGCGCGTTGTGGTGGAAAGAGCCATGACCAAGCGCCGGCTGGAACGCGAGCTGGCAGAATGGCGTGGCAAAGCCCTGCCGGATGACAACACCATGGGGCTCATTGGTATCAGCAAGGAGTTGGCCGAATTGCGTTCACTGGTCCGGCGGATTGCGCCCACCGATGTGCCTGTCATGGTGACCGGCCCCAGCGGTACAGGCAAGGAACTGGTGGCACGCGCCCTGCACGCCCATGGCAAACGGGCCGCCAAATCGTTTATCGCCGTACACTGTGGTGCCATACCTGCCGAATTATTCGAGAGTGAATTGTTTGGCCACCGCAAGGGCAGCTTTACCGGTGCAGACCGCGACCGCATAGGCTTGATTGCCGCCGCCGATGGCGGCACCCTGTTTCTGGATGAAGTGGGAGAAATGCCGCTTCCCATGCAAGTCAAATTACTACGGTTTTTGCAGTCTGGCAGCTTCTTTGCCGTCGGGGCGCGCGAAGAGCAGCATGTTGACGTACGCATCGTGGCAGCAACCAACCGTGATCTTGCGAGTATGGTGGAAGAAAAAACTTTTCGCGATGACCTGTACTACCGTCTCAAAGGCATACAAATGCGTACTACGGCATTGGCTGACCGTGCAGAAGATATTGCCCTCATTGCGCAAGCCATCGCCGCCAGATACTCACCACCGAAACGCCTCACTGCCGCCGCACTGGAATGGCTGAGCTCACGCCCGTGGCCAGGTAATGTCAGGGAATTGCAGCACTGCCTGCAAACGGCAGCCGCGCTGGCCGGTGAGTTGCCTGATATTGCGGTAGATGATCTGGCACTGGCCTGCGGTGAAATGTCGCCACCAGCACAACATGAAGTCGCAGGTTTGCTGGAAGAACAAGTGGCCAACCTGGAAAAACGCCTGATCGTAACGGCACTGGACGACAACAAACACAATCACACACATGCCGCCAGGCAGTTGGGTATTTCACGCGTAGGCTTACTGAATAAAATGCGCAGACATGGCTTGCGCTGAATACATCTAGGCCGTTCCGGCGAATATGCGGCTCAGATGTAATACCGGGATGCGGCTTCCCTGCTGATCAAAGCAGGAAATCGCCATTTCCTGCCAGGCAGGATGTTCGTCTTCCAGATCGCTGGCCTGACTATCATCGACCAGTACACGCACCGGTGGGGCCGACAAATGGATGGCCCCCAACCCAGCTGTATTGCTGAGCTGATCATGAAAAGCCACTAAGGCCAGGATATTGCCGCTGCATGCCTGCCCACCCACGCGCAGGGGTAGTTGCATGACGGGCACTACCCGTTTTTGCCAAAAGATCACCTCGCGCATATGACTGGGGGCAAGCGGTACTTCAAAACTGTCGGGCGCATCAATAATCTGAATCAGCTCACGCTGACCAATGGCGACCCGTTTGCCATCTCCCACATCCAGCAGCCAGGCAGTAGCGACGGACATGACTATACCTCCTGCTGTTGTTGTCGTGCCAAAGCCAGGGCACCAAACTGCAATAAACGTCCGGCATCGGTAACACAGGCCAGGCCTGATTCAAATGGCATCAGTGCCTGTATCGGCGTGTCGTTGCAGCGCATGGCCATGGGCAGTGAATAATCAGCGACATCAAGCTGGTTCAAGACCCGCACGTCATCACACAGCAAGCCAAGAAAACCACTGCCGGTAGCCAGCATGACGCAGGCACGGCGTGCCAACGGCAAGCTGTCCTGTTCCCTGAACTCTGCATCGATGCACACCACCGGCCAGCTTTGTCCAAGATAAGCAATGCGGGCCAGAGCATGGGCTGGCGGATCTTGCATGTCCATGTCAACCACCGATTCAACCGCACAGATATCGCCTTGTGGCAGCATCAGTTTCAAGCCATCAATACTCAACAGGATACGGTTTCTGGTTTCCTGTCTCATGCCCGGCATCATTGCACCCATGCTCATGCTCCTGTCAGACTATTCGTCAAACGATTGATATGCTGGAGCAAGGCATCTTCGCTGAAAGGCTTGACCAGATAGGCATCCACACCGGCGGCATCACCCTGCTGGCGGTGTTTTTGAGTGGAACGTGAAGTGATCATGATGATGGGAATATGTTTTTTCAATTTGCGGGCGCGTACATGGCTGGTCAGTTCCAGTCCATTCATGCGTGGCATTTCCATGTCTACCAATATCACGTCAGGCAAGGCTTCATCGATAAGAGCAACTGCTTCCAGACCGTCAATCGCGGTACGCACTTCATAACCGGCGTCACGCATGATCTGTGCACTGGCACGACGGGCCGACAGCGAATCATCAACCACCAGCGCAGTCCGCACTTGCGTGGCCTGTGCCTCACCAAGTACAGGCAAGCCACCCTGCTCGTCATCTGCGCGTATGTCCTGCTGTATGGTGGCACGCAACAATTCAGGCAAGTCAATCACCGGGGCAACGCTACCATCACCCAGGATGACTGCACCGATGGTGCCCTGAATTTTTGGTACATAGCGACCAAATTTCTTGACCACGACCTCACGACCATCGACCAGTTCCTGTACCTGTATGGCGCAAGTGGCACCAGTATCGGTACTGATCAACAAGACCGGATAGCCATGTGCATGGGCATCCCTGCTGCGACCCTGCATGCCAAGCAAGTCTTCGAGTTTCAACAGTTGATGCACGGCGTCACCAATGCGATATACAGGCTGGTCCGCAATCATATCGATTTGCGCATCAGTAATGTAATGGATGTCAAGAATACGACGGCTGGAAATCGCCATCATGTTGCCACCCACCTTCGCCATCAAAGTGTGTTCTGACAACAGACTGGCAGGCAGGCGCAATTCCACCACTAGCCCCTGTCCGGCAACAGAACGCAAGTTCAGAGAACCCTTCATTTCCAGTATGCGGGAATGCACCATGTCCATGCCTATGCCGCGACCCGAAGTCTGGGTGCTGGCATCCCTGGTTGAAAAACCAGGCATCAGGATCAGCCTTGCCAGTTCTTCATCCGACAAAATGCGGTCAGCACTGATGAGCTTTCTCTTCAGAGCGGTACGGCGTATGGCTGCATAATCAAGACCGGCGCCGTCATCCTTGCAACGTACAACGATGGAATTACCTTCACGGGCAAAACTCAGCTCTATCAGACCAGTAACCGGTTTCTGTTGTGCCAACCGGGTAGCAACGGCCTCTATACCGTGATCCACCGCATTGCGCAAGATATGCATCAGCGGGTCGGTCAGGTCATTGAGCATATTGCTATCAATATTGGTATTGGCACCGAGGATATTCAAATTCACCTGTTTGTCCAGCAGGCGGCAAGTCTGGCGCACACTGCGTTGCAGACGTGAGACCACCGTTGTCACCGGTACCAGGCGGGTACGTATCACGGCATGCTGATTTTCCATTTGCAGGCGGCGCTGTACTTCCAGCAATTCTGCCAGTGCATGCAGTTGCTCATCGATATGATTCGACATCTCAAAGGCATCGGTGCGTGCTTCCACCAGTTGGGCAGTGATGGTGTGCAGCTCGCTATAGCGCTCGAACTCCAGCGGATCAAAATCACCATTTGTCATGTTGTTGCTGGCGATTTTCTGTGGGCTGCTCATGCCACGCACGTCAACCAGATTTTCCAGATCGGCGATCAGTTTCTGGAACATGATGTCATGCTTTTGTATGGCTTTGGATTGCTTCTGCGTCTGTTTCAACTGTTCCTGAATTTGTGCATTGGAAATCACATTTTCACCGGCCAGACGCAGCAATTCATCAACGACTTTGGCAGGTACGCGCAACATCGGTTCGGCAGCATGTGAGCCAGGCTCAACCAGATCCAGTACCACGCCTTCGGACTGAACGACTGGGTTTTCCACAGTTGCCGTCAGATTTTCTGAAGATACAACAGGTTGGGGGAAAAATTCACCACTATTCATCAGACGCACATAGTCACAGACTTGTTGCAAAACTTCCTGCGCCTGCGCTGGCGCCGGACCGGCATCCATGACAGCTTCGCCCATGGCTTCCAGGCAATCACCAGCTTCAGTCAATACTTCGGACAAGGCCTTGTCGGGCAAACTTTGCTGGTTGCTTAACACAATGAGCAAGTCTTCCAGGTGATGGGTCAGATTGGCGATACCGGCAATACCCACCGTGTTGGCCGCCCCCTTAAGGGTATGTGCCGCACGCTTGGCTTGTTCCACGTCCTGCATTTTTCCTTCACCACTGGCCAGTTTTTCTATTGCCGAGGTAAAACTGTTGACCTGTATTGGCAGTTCTTGCAACAAGCCGTCAAATAATTCCGTGTTCAAATCATTTGGCAATTGTATGGATACATCAGCAGCGCTGATGGCAGTGGCGGCACTTTCTTCTTGTACAATTTCATCCGTCACCCTGACATCGATGAGGTGGGCAAACAGTCCCTCATCCCATTGAGCAGCATTTGCTGGCCAGGACTGGTCCATGACCAGTTCCATCAATTCCAGTGCTGGCACTTCTTGCACTGGATTTTCCAAATAAGCCAGCAACCTCGCTGGCAATGTGGAAAGCAAGGTGTGCTGATGGGCGTTGGGCTTTTCACTGAGAGCCGACAGTTGTTGTGCCAGTATGCTCAATACCTGTTGCAACGCAGTCAAACCTACAGATTCGGCAGTAGCACCTATGCGTAACAGGGCATCACTATAGTTTTGCAGAGCTTGCACAGTTTCTTCGCCGGCAGCAGCAGTTGCCTGCACCGCATTCAAATCTTCCGCTAGCATGTCGGCCATGAGGCTGAATTCTTTGGCAAACAGCGCCAGCATGTCACTGCTGATTTCTTGCATCGGTGCAGAAGCGGCCACAGATGCTTCAGAAGACACGGGCATTTCGGTGCTTGTCTGTATTTCTGGTGTTGCGTCTGTTTCATGCGCATCAGGTCCTGGTACCGATTCAGCATCCGGCATCCAGACAGGATCATAGATGGCATCCAGCAGATTCGCCGCCAGATCAGGATTGGCCGGGTCGGCAATTCCATCCATCAGCATCAGTGGAAAACGGTTCAATATATCCAGTTCAGTTTCATTCACAGCCCGTGCCATGTCTGCTCTTTGCATCACTACACCAGCGAAAGTATGACAGGCATCTGCCATCGTCTCCATACCAAGATCGGACGCGCAGGTAGAAAACACCTGCAATTGATTTGCATAGGATTGCAGTGTTGCGGCATCCTGTTCACCATCACGGCCAAATTGTTCATCCGTTGCCAAACTCATGATCAGTGCATCCAGCGCGTCATGCAGACCTGAGGACAAGTCAGTATTTGCTGGCGTTTCCTGCACTTCAGCAAAACTGATGTCACGCTCATTGTCGATCACGGCTGTAAGTGCGGGGTAGCTTGCCGGCGTGTCGGCCATGCTATCCATACCGGCATCCATTACCGGCTCGTCCGAAGAAACCAGGAACAAGGGTGGTGGTTCATCAATATCCTCATCAGATGTCAGTGGATCTGTACACAACAACTGGCGCAATTCGCAAGAATCAATCTGGCTCAATGGCATGGGCCAGCTGGCAGTGGACAGGTGAGCGATCAGGGTTTCTATATTGCGGTCACCATGATTCAAGGCATGGCTGGCCAACAAATCAGGCCATTCGCCCAAGAGAAAATATTCTTCATCACTAAGCAGGCGATTCTGGTTGTGCAGGTTGATCAGGTTACGTTCTATCAAAGCACAGACCCAGTGCAGGCCCGGCATATCAGCGGCACTGGCAGCAGCGCGTATGCGCCGCAACTGTTCAATATAACAAGACAGCGCCTTGGTGACATCAGCAACATTGACCGAATGGGTAGCATCGGTCTCCATTGCGTTGAACACCTCGTCCAGCGCACCGAGGACGACATGACTGAAATCTGTCGAATGGGTTTCTAGCTGTTCCATGATGCCTCAGACGAGTAATGTTGGAAAAAGCTGGCAGCCCAATCCGTCTCCGGACTGGCTGCCTTGTCGGCATCAAGCCGCGAGCTTGAACACGCGCACAGTAGACAGCAGCATCCTTGCATATTCCACCAAGTTGGTGGTTTGTGCTGACTGTTCGTCAAGTTGCAAACTGGTTTCCTGATTGGTTTTCTTGATCTGTATCGCACGATCAAGCAACTCCTGGCTGGCCTTGGCCTGACCATGGGATTTGACGGCAATCTTTTGCACCGATTCCACCAGTTCCGTAGTCGCGTTTTGGGTTGCCTGCATTTGCAGACCAGCCTGTTCTGCCAGACGACTACCTTCCACCACCTGGGCAATTGCCGAGTTCATGGTGTTGACCGTATCGGATGTTTCCAGTTGAATGTTATTTACCAGGCCAGAAATTTGCAGCGTCGCCTGCCGCGCATTTTCTGCCAGCCTTTGCACTTCATCCGCAACCACCGCAAAACCGCGACCGGCTTCACCGGCAGATGCCGCATGCATACTTGCATTCAAGGCCAGGATGTGGGTACGTTCAGCAATCGCATTAATCAGACCGACCACACCGGAAATTTCTTGCGAACGCTCACCCAGACGTTTAATCCGTTTTTCTGTTTCGCGTATGATTTCACGGGTACTGTTAATACCGCCCACTGTGCTGGTTACAGTATCCATCGCCAGTTGGGTAGAACGTATCGCATTATCCGCTGCACGGTTGCAGGTCTGCGCCAGGTCAGCAATATTGCGCATCTCTTCAGAGGCGGTTGACAGTGACAAGGTGGTGTGTTCCACTTCCAGTCTTTCTTCTGCCGCTGCAGCCATCACGTTATCGGACTGGGCTTTCACTTTCATGGTAGCTTCGGTCACGTCCGCAGAAATATTACTTACGTCACGCAACACTTTCGCGGTTTCGCTGGTCAGCATGTTCAAAGCGTCAGATACCGCGCCGGTCACGTCAGCCGACACCGGTACTTTCACGGTCAAATCTTTACTGGCCAGTTGTGCCACCGCCTGCAACAACACCAGAACGGACTCATTGAGTTTTTCATTTTCTTCTTCAATCGTTTTGCGGCTGGCTTCACGTTCATCCACCATCTTGTCAAACTGACGTGACAGTTTACCGATTTCGTCCGGATGATTGCTGCGTGCACGGACGCTGGCATCCCCCTGCGTCAATTTCTGCATGACAGATACCAGATGCGAAACCGGACGGGTAATGCTGCGTGTCATCCAGTAAGCCACACCGGCAGCCAGCAAGATGGACAAGGCGGCAACCATGAACAACACATTCTTGGCGTTGAGGTAGGTGTTATCAGCCGCTGCACCGTCAGTATTCACCAGTTTGGTTTGGTAATCGATCAGGGTATCCATGGAAGCAAACCATTTTTCCTGATCAGCCTGCAAATTACCCAACAGCCAGGCGGTGGCATCTGCCTTTTTGCCTTCTGTTGCCAGGCGCAAGAATTCTTTTTGTGACGCGCCGTATTTGTTACGGGCATCGGTCGCTGTCTGGAAGATGCCTTTTTCTTCTTCACTGGCGATCAGTTTTTCAAAACCTGCGATATTGGCATCCTGATTCTGTCTGCGTGACAAAATCAATTGCTGCTCTTTGTCGACCGAGACCGGATCATTCAGCAACAACATATTACGCATGGAGCGCGCATTGGCATTGACGTTACCCAGCATCTTGTAAGCCAGCACCACTTTCGGGTAGCTACCTTCCACAATGCGGTGGGTACCGTCATTGATAGTCTTCAGGTTGGACATCGCCAGCCAGGCAGTAACTGCCAGCAATAACAACACGGCAGTAAAACCCAGGCCAAGCCGGATACCAATATTCGGAGTACGTAATTTCATTTTGCTCTCCACTAGAAAAACATCAACAAAGAACATTGATCAACACATCGTTTGTTCTGGTTTTATTGCAGACTACTGGCGGGATTGAACGCTTTGCAGCCCTGATTTACGCCTGCTTGTTACGGCTGAGTTTGTCGAAAAAACTTTCATGATTAAAATCCAGCCAGACCCGCTCATCCAGCATGTAAGCAGCCGGCACATGTGCTTCCAGCATGGCAGGCAATTGTGGCAGTTGAGTTATGCTGCGCAAACCCGTTAATGGTTGGGGATAGCTATCTATCACCATACCAACGGCATTGTCCCCTTTGTCCAATATCAGGAACAATTTATTAGGTGTAATGTCCGCCCTGCGACCAGCCAAAACCAGACTCAGGTCAAATATCGGCACCAGATTACCGCGCAGGTTGATCAAACCCAGCAAAAACGCAGCCGCCCCTGGCAAGGGGGCAAGTGCCTGTGCCCGTATCACTTCGCTGCCCACTTCGGCCCTGACCAGCAGATTCAAGTTGGCAAGACGATAGCCATACCGTTTTCGCTCCACCACCGGCGCAGCCTCGTTCCACAGCAAATCACCCGGCGGGGTGAAACGCTGCAAGGCCATACCCGGTGGCAGCCATTCCTTGGCTGGTCCATTGTTGCCGCTGGAAAGTGTGCTCATGATGCGTCTCTTCAAAAAATTCAGGCAGCGATCTTGAGCTGATCAATAATCTGGTCAGCGGTATAGGGCTTGGAGACATAGCCTTTTGCCCCTTGTAGCTGACCCCAGATACGGTCGGCCTTTTGCGATTTGCTACTGACAAAGACGATAGGGATACCTTTGGTTGCCGGATCCTGACTCAGACTGCGGCAAGCTTCGTAGCCATCCATCTCAGGCATAACGATGTCGAGGAAAATGATGGATGGTTTTTCTGCCTTGGCTTTTTCCAGCGTTTCCTTGCCGCTTGAGGCCGTCACTACCATGTATCCGGCATCTGCCAGAATGGATTTGATATTAGCCAATTCGGCCATGGAATCGTCAACGACGAGGGCTTTCTTCATGCTCATGATCTGCTCCAGAGATTTTACTTACATTGCCAGAACCGTTCGGATGAACGGGATGTTGAAACAGGGATTGCTTCAGGTCCCCAAGGCCAGGCCAGAGGTTTTTTCCATTGCAAAAGGGACGTCGCCAGCAGTTAAACTCTTCTCCACCACGGCGCGGAACTTGACATGCTCCACAGGTTTGGTCAGGTAGCTGCTGCAACCCGAGAGCGATCCGCGAATACGGTCGAAAGGAGAAGATTTGCTGGTCAGCATAATGACCGGCGTACGCTTGGTTTGAGGGTGACGGCGTATGATTTTACAAATCTCATAACCATCTGCCCCTGGCATGACGATATCAAGAAAGATGATGTCGTATGTTTTTTTCTCCAGCATTTCCAGAGCTTGTTCACCTGTTTCTGCACAATCAGAAGCAATTTTCATGGAACGCAGTTCAAGATCAATTTTGATTCTTGCGGTCGGACTATCATCGACAATCAAAGCACGGTGACCCGTTTGCAACACAGAAGCCGCTGTCGGTCTTTGGACCAGAGGCTGGATAACTGCAGGAGTCATCTGTGTTGCTGCGTCAGAGACTACAACTTCCTGAACAGTCGAAGCTGGCATGGAAGACATAATGCGGTCCAGTTCATCTGCCACCTGATCCAGCAAAGCCAGCATTTTGGTTGGGACAAGTGGATGCAGTAGATGATATTTACCTGGTGTAGCCTGCCCGGCGTTCGAGATAAACACGGTGGCTGGTTCCGGGATATTCCGTGTCTCAATCAGGGCCTGTAATGCAGCACGGGCCTGACCATTATCAGGATCAAGAATCACGATGTCCGGATCAGCATCCTGGGCAGCATCAAACAGGGCATAAGAATGTTTACGCCCGCTTGCCATGGTTAAACTGAGTACGCTACGAACCAGACGCAGTTCGTATTCTGATAATCCAAAAACCCCGATAAGGACTTTTTTGGAAGCGCCGGAAAGCGCCATAGGATGACTGTTCATAAGCGACAAGCCTCTTAACGAAAAACCACATCTGCGGATTACGGTATCTGGCTGCCCTGCGATATCTTGCGAGGGCCCTCTAGTTTTGCGTCCCACTCTTTCGAGTGGTTTGCCCTTGTACAGGCATTGCTATTCTGTACTAGTCACTGCTGCCGGATGACCTAAAGTGTGATAAACAAAAACACCAGAGACACGACACCAACAGCCACTTTGTGGCTGCTGCGAGATCACTGTAGCTTAATTATTTGTAGCATTCAAGGAAAAATTTCACATTTTTTTACTTTTCATCTTTCCTTGCAAAATACATAAAATTTAGCACGATCGACAGATTTTTGAATATTTTGTTAACACTTCCTGCATACCCGATTCTATGCACTCCACTATCACCGCATGGCCTATGGACACTTCAAGAATGCCTGGTATAGCGAGAAATTTAGCAAGATTATCCAGATTCAGGTCATGCCCCGCATTCACACCCAAGCCTGCATCCTGAGCACGTTTGGCTGCTGCAATGAAGCCCTGGAAAATGGTCTCGCCATGTGCAGAGCCAAAATGCTCGGCATAGGGTTCGGTATATAGCTCGACACGGTCTGCACCCAGTTCTTTGGCCAGATGCAAATCCATGTTGTCATAATCAACAAACAGGCTGCTGCGGATACCCATGGCCTTGAGCTCAGCCAGTACCGGGCGTAAAAATTCTGCATCCTTACGCAAGTCCCAGCCATGGTCTGAAGTCAGTTGATCTGGCGCGTCTGGCACCAGCGTGCATTGCGCGGGTTTGTTTCGTTTCACCACATCCAGAAATTCTGGCGCAGGATAACCCTCAACATTCAATTCCACACCACGCGCCTTGCAAAGCGCACCCAGTGTTTCCACATCTGAGTAACGCGCATGTCTCTGGTCCTGACGCGGATGCAGGGTAATACCCTGCGCCCCCAGATCCAGGCAGCGGGCGGCAAAGGCCTGTACATCCGGATAATTACGACCACGCGAATTGCGCAGCAGGGCGATTTTATTGATGTTGATGGAGAGTACGGTCATGTTCTTAAAAGTGTCCGGTCAAAGTAATATCAAGTTTAAAAGCAAGTTTTATCCACTGGTAGATAAGGTCCATCATGAGCTCGCTGCTTTCAGCACGCAAGTAACACAAACGATGAATTTCCAGAATTATTTGTTATTGCTTCACTGGTTTGAGCGATTTTTCCAGGAAGTCTTCCAATTCCTTTAAAAAAATCAGTCTGTGATCATACATACTTAAGTAGTGGTCACCATTTTCCAGTCGGACGAAGCGATGTGGCGAACCCGCATCGGTCAGGGCAGCATCCATCATGACACTCTGTTCAAAACTGACGCTACGGTCTTGCATCCCGTGAACAAGAAGGACTGGTGCATGAATATTTTTTGCCAGAAAACGTGGCGACGTCGCCTTTAAACTGACCTTCTCTTCATCCAGAGAACCTACTTGCTTCTCAAACATGGCTTTACCGTTTTGATACTGGGATCTGTCCAGGCCAAACTCAAACAAATCAGAAACCCCAGCAAAACTAACAGCGCATTTGTATAGTTCAGGTGTTTTCGCTACTCCCATCAATGCAGCATACCCGCCATAACTGGCACCAACGATGCAAATACGTGCCGGGTCTGCCGTGCCTTGCGCTACCATCCATCGCGCTGCATCACTAAGATCATCCTGCATCTCTTGTCCCCAGCGCCTCAAGCCTGAAGCCATGAGCTGATTACCATAGCCGGTGGACCCACGGAAATTTACCTGCAATACCGCATAACCACGGTTTGCCAGAAATTGCGTCCAGATATCAAAGCTTGCATCGTCCTGGCCTTGAGGGCCGCCATGGACAAGCAATACTGTTGGCAAATTCCTGGGTTCGGAAACTTGTGGCAGACTGAGATAGGTTGGCAATTTCAAGCCGTCATGTGATTTGATCATCATCAGTTTTTTACTGACCATGGATGCAGCTGGTAGCCCCGGGTAATTCTGCGCAAATAATTCCAGCGTGTTAGCACGATCATCCCCCAGATAAAATTGTCCCGGTGTCTGATGATTGCTGGAATGCACAACATAGCGATTTTCATCAGCACTCATGCTGACGATGCGGTTGATGCGATTCGGTATAGCATCGTCTATGAATTTTGCCAGTTCGCGGCGATTTTGTTCCCAATAATTGATTTCTGCCTTGCCCTCAAAACTGGTTCCAAGCAATCCGATTGCTTCACCAGTTTTTTCCGAATAAATCAGTTGGCCATTCATGTCATGTTGCGCATTGGCCAGCACCAATTCAGGTCTTGCTTCAGGCTGCCTGAGGTCAACCTTAAACAATGCCTGACGCCCCTGATAATTGCTCAATATATACAATTGATTAGGGTCCTTGCCAAAACCCATTGGTGTGACAGTTTCCGCACTCAGTGCCTGGTAAGACCAGCGCTTACGCCAGTTACTGCCATCCGGATCACAAACGTGGATTTCAATATCGGTCTTGTCCTGATACACACCCAGTCTGACCCTATGCTGACGATCTGTCATCCAGGTATGAAAGTGCTCGCGGGCAGACTGCACCAGTCGGCGTGAGGCAGTCTCCAAATCAAGAGAATAAACACCAGGGTCCATGCTCCTGTCCTGATCAGCAAGCAGGATGAGTACATGCTTGCCATCATCTGGCGAAAAATCGATAACCCTGTCCTGAAACTGTGGCAGCAAAGGCCCACGCACACTATTTGGTTTAACCAGATTGATGACACTCTTACCGTCAGCACTCACCGCCAGCAAACGCGTCTCCAGCGCGTCTACACCACCGGTATAGCCATTCACCATGCGCCGCTCAGGAAACAAAGTGCTCACCAGAAATTTATCGTTGCTGACCCAATGAAACCACTTGAAACTGAATTTCCGGTTATCTGTCGAAAGCAAGGCCTTGGCCTGGTCCCATGGTTGGCCTATGGTATTGACGATGATACTGGTCGTGCCTTGCTGATTGACCAACATGGCAATTTTTTTTCCATCTGGTGACAGAGTCAGCGTTTGCACCGCAGGCAAAGCCGCAAATGCTTCCACCGGTAATTCAGTAGCGGCCAGGCTACTGGCAGATTTTGCAAAGACAAAGACAGCCAGAACTGCGCAATAAAAATGCGATTTCATGTAAGACACCTTTGTGGGTTTATCTGTTGTTCCGCTGATCGTCTGTCCCATACAAGCCCAAACGCTGCCATTCTATTACGAAAAAAATTCAACTTAAATTTGGTTAAAAAAAAACGTTCCACTTGCAGGAACGCTTTTTAAACATTGACCATTTAAGGCATGTCAACACGCAGGTTTACTGCTGGAACGCAAGTAACTGTGCACCTTCTATCACCTGGTCACCGATCGCATACAAGACTTCATCAATCACACCATCATGTGGTGCCGAGATCGTGTGTTCCATTTTCATGGCTTCCATGATCAGCAGGGCATCACCCTTCTTCACTTCCTGCGCCTTGTTAACCAGCACAGCAACGATCTTGCCTGGCATGGGCGCAGTCAAGCGGCCGGTCTCCGCCTCGGCTTCACCGGCATGTGCGAGTGCGTCCATGTAATGCAAGTCTGTGTGTTTGCCCTGGCTGAAGACGTGGAAGTGTTCACCGTCTCGCACCACGGTAGCAGCCACAGTCTGGTCTGCAATCTTGATGACGATATCATTTTCATCCGCCAATGCCAGTTTGATCTGGGCGACGGCATCGCCTGCCTGTACTTGCCAGCCATCTGCCAGATAAGTCACCTGCACTTCATGCGCCTGTTCTTCTTCAGTGAATTGCAGGCTTCTTTGCATCAGGCTGTTCATGCGCCAGCCGTGGCTGGATTGCCATGGGTCGCTGCTGTTGTTGCTTGAGGATTTTTCTGAATTCAGCAAGGACACGACAGCCAGCGCCAGCGTGGTCAGATTCGCCGCTACCGGCACAGGGAACAATTCGGCCTGATTACGCTCTATCAAGCCGGTATCGAGATCGGCACCAGAAAAAGCGGTACTTGTCACCAGACGGGAAAGAAAAGCGATATTGCTGTGCAAGCCGACGATCTGGTATTGTGCCAAGGCTTGCGCCATGCGTGCCAGTGCTTCTTTTCTGTCTTTGCCCCAGACGATCATCTTGGCGATCATGGGGTCATAGAAAGGGGAAATCGTATCACCTTCACGTACACCGCTATCGATACGGAAAGCCGCAGGATCAGTCGCACCGCCCAGTTCAAAATTCACTGCGACAGGCGTGCGTGCGTGACGCAAAGTACCTATCGACGGCAGAAAGCCTTTTTCCGGATTTTCTGCATACACGCGCGCTTCTATGGCATGGCCATGGATCTTTAATTCACTCTGTTGCAGCGGCAGTTTCTCACCAGCAGCAACACGCAATTGCCATTCAACCAGATCGGTACCGGTGATCATTTCTGTCACCGGATGTTCGACTTGCAAACGGGTATTCATTTCCATGAAATAGAAAGAACCGTCCTGGTTGGCGATGAATTCCACCGTACCAGCACCGACATAGCCAACCGCTTTCGCAGCAGCCACAGCGGCGTCACCCATGGCGGCACGGCGTTCTGCCGTCATGCCCGGTGCGGGTGCTTCTTCCAGCACTTTCTGATGGCGGCGCTGTACCGAACAATCGCGTTCAAACAGGTACACGCAATTGCCATGGGTATCGGCAAACACCTGTATTTCGATGTGACGTGGCCTTTGCAGATATTTTTCTGCCAGCACTTTATCGTCACCAAAAGAATTGATGGCTTCGCGCTTGCAGGAAGCCAGCGCATCCTTGAAGTCTGCCGATTTTTCAATCACACGCATACCCTTGCCACCGCCGCCTGCACTGGCTTTCAGCAAGACCGGATAGCCGATACGGTCTGCTTCGGCATGCAGGAAGTCAGCGTCTTGATTATCACCATGGTAGCCGGGCACCAGTGGCACATTGGCTTTTTCCATCAGGGACTTCGCCGCAGATTTGCTGCCCATGGCTTCGATGGCAGATGCTGGCGGGCCTATAAAGGCGATACCATTTTTGGCGCAGGCTTCAGCAAATTCGCTGTTTTCTGACAGGAAGCCATAGCCAGGATGAATAGCCTGTGCGCCAGTGGCAAGGGCCACTGCGATGATCTTGTCTGCACGCAGATAACTTTCCTTGGCAGCTGCCGGGCCGATCAACACGGCTTCATCACAGACAGCAACATGTTTGGCGTTGGCATCAGCCTCGGAATACACAGCGACAGTTTTAATGCCCATGCGGCGTGCGGTAGCAGCAACACGGCAAGCAATTTCACCACGGTTGGCGATAAGGATTTTGGTAAACATGTCTCTAACCTTTTGGGCGGATAGTTTGATTACAATATGCAGCTATCAAAGAAATGGCAAATAACAACTCAAACAAATACTTGCCTTCCTCTGTGTCTCAGTTTTTTCTCTTTGTGTTCAAATAAGCTCTGTGCTGAAGGTTTACGGTTTTAATCAACCACAACTACCAGCCTTCGCCTCGACCTTGCCACGTGTTTTCAAGCCCAGCTTGTCCAGCAATACACGGTCATCCTGCGCTTCCGGATTGGCCGTAGTCAGCAATTTATCGCCATAAAAAATCGAATTTGCGCCAGCCAGGAAACACATGGCTTGCACTGCTTCGCCCATCTGGCGACGGCCAGCAGACAAACGCACACGCGCCTTAGGCATGGTGATGCGGGCCACAGCGATGGTGCGTACAAATTCCAGCGGATCCAGCGGGTCCATGCCATACAAAGGTGTGCCTTCTACCTGCACCAGATGATTGACAGGTACCGATTCTGGATAAGGATTCAAATTCGCCAGTTGCGCGATCAAACCAGCACGCTGACGGCGTGATTCACCCATGCCGACGATGCCACCACAACAGACTTTCAAGCCGGCGCTACGTACATGGCCCAGAGTATCGAGCCTGTCCTGATAATCGCGGGTAGAAATAACGTTGCTGTAGAACTCGGGGGCAGTGTCAAGATTGTGGTTGTAATAATCGAGGCCTGCATCTTTCAAGCGCTGTGCCTGTTCTTCTTTCAACATACCCAGTGTTGCGCAGGTTTCCAGGCCCATGGCCTTGACTTCGCGCACCATGGTTTCGACTTTTTCCATGTCGCGGTCTTTGGGTGAACGCCAGGCAGCACCCATGCAGAAACGCGTCGCGCCATTTTCACGTGCAGCTTTAGCAGCGTCCAGTACTTCACGCACATCCAGCATTTTCTTGGCTTCGACACCGGTGTCATAGCGTGCCGCCTGAGGGCAATAACTGCAATCTTCTTCGCAGCCGCCAGTCTTGATGGACAACAATGTCGCCAGTTCGACATCACCATCCGGGAAGTTGGCGCGGTGTGCAGTCTGTGCCTTGAACATCAGGTCATTGAAGGGCAAATCAAACAGGGCCAGCACTTCATCCACGGGCCAGGTTTCCGCTTCGATTTTTTTGACCGGTGACTGGAATTGCACGGCTTGCAAAGTCGTATCAGTAGCTTGCATCTTTGTTTCCTTTTACTTCAATACACTCAAATCCAGATACGAGGCGGCGCTTTGCGCTTTCTGGTGTTCCGGAACGTTCAAACGGGGAATCTGCCCCAGCAACGGCGCATTGAGGCGCGTGCGCAGGGCGCTAATATTTTCATCCAGATACAGCATGGATGGATCGACGGTATTGGCAACCCAACCGCACAGCGTCAAGCCACGCGCCCTGATGGCCTCTGCCGTCAGCAGCGCATGATTGATGCAGCCCAAACGCATACCCACCACCATGATGACGGGCAAACTCAGTGTCTGCGCCAGGTCGGCTGTGCTGACTTCATCATTCAGCGGTACACAAAAACCGCCCACACCTTCGACCACCACGGCATCTGCCTGCTCGCGCAATTGCCGATAGCACTGCAGTATGTGTGGCAAAGCGATATCCACTTTTTCCAGCGCGGCTACGATATGCGGTGCAGCCGGTGTTTGCATCAGGTAGGGGCAAACCAGTTCCTGTGGCGCGGCAACATTGGCTGCCGCCATCAGCGTATCCACATCTTCGTTATGCCAGAAGCCATCATGCAGGCTGGCACCAGCAGCAACCGGCTTCATGCCCACGGCACGCAAACCCTGAGCCTGCATGGCATACAACAGGGCCGCACTGACCAGGGTCTTGCCGATTTCAGTATCGGTGCCGGTCACGAACAGACGACGATGCTGATACTGTTGGCCTGACATCAGGCTACCTCGGCAAAGCACTGGGCGACATAACTCATCTGGTCAAGGTGATTGATGGCCTGCACCAGTTGCAATACCTGTACTTCGGTATGTGCCGCCGACAGGGTCACACGCAAACGTGCTGATCCAACTGGTACGGTAGGCGGGCGTATTGCACCTACCCACAAACCCTGATCCATCAGATTGCCAGCCACCCTTAACATGTCGGCATTGTCACCAATGACAACAGGTTGTATGGCTGTATCAGACGGCATGCTCTGCCAGACTTGCAGATGCAGCCCATTGCGGAACAGGGCTATCAGTCTTTGCAGATGAGCACGTCTTTGCTGGCCTTCTTCACCTGAGATGATATCGAGACTGGTCAACAATGCATGCGCCAGAGCCGGGGCAGCAGCCGTGGTATAGATATACGCACGCGCCCGTTGCACCAGCCATTCAATAACGGTGGAATGGCCTGCGACAAAAGCGCCACCAACACCCGCAGCCTTGCCCAGCGTACCCATGTACACCAGATTGGGTGAGCTGATCTGAAAATGTTCGAGCACGCCGCGACCATGTTCACCCAGTACACCAAAACCATGCGCATCATCGACGATGAGCCAAGCATCATACTGCTCACAAATTGCCAGCAGCGGTGCCAGTTCGGCGATATTGCCATCCATGCTGAAAACACTGTCGGTAACGACCACCCTGTGCTTGGTCTTGCATTGTTGCAGCATGCGTTCCAGCGCTGTGTAATCGCGGTGCGGAAATACCTGTACTGTCGCCCGCGACAGGCGTGCGCCGTCGATCAGAGATGCATGGTTCAGTGCTTCAGAAAATACCGTCGTATCCTTGTTGATGGCCAGCGCCGTGATCACCGCCAGGTTGGCCATATAGCCGGTACAAAAGTACAGGGCACGTGCATTATCAATATACGGCGATACAAATTCTGCCAGGCGTTCTTCCAGCACTGCATGGGCGCGGCTATGGCCGCTGATCAGGTGCGAAGCACCACTGCCAACGCCATACAGGGACGCCCCTTCCTGCAAGGCTTCCGCCAGTTTGGGGTGTGCTGCCAAGCCCAGGTAATCATTGCTGCAAAACGCCAGCAAATCACGGCCATCTGCGCGAACACTGGGGGCAGATGGGGTTTCTACCGTGCGACGTTGACGCAATAAATGCTTTTGATCCAGCACATCCAGTTCTTGCTGCAAGCCCTGTACCAGCGACCGCCGCTGACTGGCGATGCGTATATTGTTGGCAGCATTGCCAACAACCGTTCCATTCTTGATGACATCTGTCATGCCATTACCTCTTCAAATACTTGTTGGGTCTTGTGTGCCAGCAAACTCATTTCATCCTGCTCAAGGATGTAGGGCGGCATCATATAGACCGTGCGTCCTATGGGACGCATTAATAATTCATGCTTCAATGCCGTGGCAAAAAAGCGGCGTGAAAATGTCGCTGCGCGTTCTGCATCATCCTCCACCGCATCAAAGGCGATGATCATGCCTTGCTGGCGGAAATGACGCACGCGGGCATCTTGTTTCAGATCTGCAAAAGCCGCATTCAAAAATGCTGCTTTGACACGATTCTTTTGCAAGACATTGTCGTCTTCAAAAATCGCCAGGGTCGCCAATGCGGCGCGACATGCCAGCGGATTACCAGTGTAAGAATGCGAATGCAAGAAGCCGCGCCTGACATCGGCATCATAAAAAGCCTGATACACGGTATCCGTCGTCATCACCAGCGACAAGGGTAAATAACCACCGCTGATGCCTTTGGACAGACACAAAAAGTCTGGCCATATCTGTGCAGATTCACAGGCAAAGAAGGTGCCGGTACGGCCACAGCCAACGGCTATTTCGTCCGCGATCAGATGTACCTGATACTGGTCACACAATTCGCGCAGACGCTTCAGATACACAGGATCATGCATGGCCATGCCGGTAGCACATTGCACCAGCGGCTCAATGATGACGGCAGCAATCTTGCCTGCTCTTTCCTGCAATTTTGCTTCCAGTGCAGCGGCTGCGCGCAAGGCGACATCGGCAGCTGTTTCGCCTGCCTCGGCCAGACGTGCATCGGGTGAAGCCACTACATGGGCACGCTGCAACATGGGACCATAAGCTTCGCGGAACAGGCTGACATCAGTCACTGCCAGCGCCCCCACGGTTTCACCATGGTAGCTGCCTTGTATGCAAATAAACTCTTGTTTTTCTGTCTGCCCACCATTACGCCAGGCATGGAAACTCATCTTCAGGGCAATTTCGACTGCCGATGCACCGTCCGACGCATAGAAACAATGACCGAGTGCGTGATTACTCAATGCCGATAATTTTTCCGATAACTCGATGACAGGCGCATGGGTAAAACCCGCCAGCATTGCATGTTCGAGTTTGTCGAGCTGGTCTTTCAGTTCGGCATTGATACGCGGATTGGCATGACCAAACAGGTTCACCCACCAGGAGCTGATCGCATCCAGGTAACGCTTGCCTTCCATATCAAACAGCCACGCACCGCGGCCATGGCTGACGGGTATCAGCGGCACGGTTTCATGATGCTGCATCTGGGTGCACGGATGCCAGACATGTTGCAGGCTGCGTGCTACCCAGTCATTTTTTTGATTCAAATTTATTCCAGACACATTTATCCAACTAAACTGAAAACTGCTTACTACATATGGCCTCAAGCCTGAGACTGTATAAGTTTCAAATGATTTTCTATATGCATGACATGGGCATTGGCAAATTCTGCCTTGCTCAAACTGCCATAGGCAAAATGCGGCTTGATCTCGCCTGTATACTGTTCAAATTTCTGTAATGCAGCGATGACCATATCGATAGCTGCATTGGTATCGCCGCTATCGGCAATGGTTGGGGCACCCGGTATGGGTTCGCTCAAATTATGCGTCATCGCCCCGACGACTGAAAAAGCATAAAATGCCGCCGCACCTGCAGTGTGCTGAAACGTCGGCGATTTCATTTCCGGGTAACCCGTCATCGAATACTCTATGCTTTGAGCCAGGTGCACAAACACCTTATGTGGTGGCCAGCCGCTTGTGCTGGTCAGCTTGCCCGCTTTCAAGGCAGACAGGCGCGCCTGCATCTCAGCCACAGTGGTGATAACCACAGTCGATTTGCGATAACTGGCAGCGCCGACAAGCGCAAGCAAGGACGCGGCAAGACCGGTCAACAGGACTCTTCTTTTTTTCATGTTTGCTTTGCCTCCGCCTTCCTGCTTACTTTTAAAAATTATATCAACCAATCCGGCTTACGCTTTTCAAGGAAGGAGCGTACACCTTCACGGCCTTCATCAGAAGCCCGGATTTGCGCAATACCTTCCACCGTTGCCGCAATCAGCGCCGGGGACAATTCCCGGCTGGCAACATCCTGTACCAGACGCTTGGCCTGTTTGACGGCATTCGGGCTATTGCTGACCAGGGCCTTGACGATCTCGGCCACTTTGGCATCCAGCACATCTGCAGTCACCAGTTCATGCACAAAACCTGTACGATGCGCCTCTGCCGCGGTAAACCGTTCGGCAGTGATGAAATAACGGCGTGCGGCACTTTCGCCCATGGCCTTGATGACATACGGTGAAATAGTCGCCGGTATCAAGCCCAGTTTGACTTCACTAAGGCAAAAATTGGCCGTATCCACACTGACAGCAATATCACAAGCGGCCACCAGACCCATGCCACCGGCATAACAATCACCTTGCACTTTGGCAACTACCGGCTTGCTACACATATAGATGGAGCGCAACATTTCCGCCAGTTGGCCGGCATCCGCGAGGTTTTCCTCATGGGTGTAATCGGCCATCTTTTTCATCCAGTTCAGATCTGCCCCTGCGCAAAAAGCAGGACCATTCGCGGCCAGCACAATAGCACGAATGC
The DNA here is from genome assembly GCF_058808955.1 of Undibacterium sp. GW821-FHT11B02. Lineage (NCBI taxonomy): Bacteria > Pseudomonadati > Pseudomonadota > Betaproteobacteria > Burkholderiales > Oxalobacteraceae > Undibacterium > Undibacterium sp. GW821-FHT11B02. The sequence continues at coordinate 138,671 of NZ_JBXASD010000015.1, forward strand.
TGTCATCATGATCCAAATCACGGAAAACCTGGGTGATTTCAGCTATGGTTGTTTCATTAAAGGCATTGCGTACGTCGGGGCGGTTCAGTGTGACTGTAGCCAACCGATTTGCAATTTCGATATTTAAAGTTTCCATTTTCATACTGCCTTTTTTATTCCGTCAATCATTGACAGGGGCGCACACTAATCTCAGGCCTACATATCAGCGATTAGCCCTTGAAGTTCGGGCAGGTGTTCTCCCCGTTATCCCTGATAATAATTGGGGCAGGCACCAGCGTTTTCATATTCGTTGCATCCCATAATTTGACGCTGCATTTACCTGTCGTAGTTACTGTATCAAGAACATATACATGGTTAGTTTTCCCGAAAAAACTAAAATGCATAGTACAACTGCTACGCCCCTGCATTTCCGTATACTTCAGGGTGGTCAGTTTTTCAGTAGCAAATTTAAATTTGGATATACTGATCCTGTTTGCATCGCTGACGATGGTTTTTTCACCAGAGCATGATTCAGCATTGTCATAGGAATTCAGGTAAAACAGAGTTCCTCGCGCAGGTTGAATTCTCACCACCATTTCAGCAATTTTTTGGCCCTGCGGTTCAACATAGGGTGGTGTCGTGCAAGCTGTCAGCCCAAGAACAGCACTGGCAATAAAAAAAGAAAGTTGGTATGTTTTATTCATAGACTGTACTGTTCGTTCATCTGGAATGCTGCATGTCTAAGATTCAGCAAATTCAGTTGCTTTGATCTATAGAAAATACTTGAAATCGCTCCGACATTGCCGCCTGTTCACTTCGACTTATCAAGAGGCACACAGATTAAAGTTTTTTCAGTCCGTCTTATCTGAGCTATTGGCACTGGATTTTTCATATCAGTGTAGTCAAATAGCTTGATCTGACACTTGTTCGAAAAACTCTTAGTATCAATCAAGTAAACACGGTCAGTTTTAGGATAAAAACTGAAATTGTATTGGCATGAGATATTACCTTGCACTTCAAAATAACCCATAGTCACCAATTTTTCAGCCTGCAGTTTGGTGGATAAAACACTCCCTTTTCCGGAATCCTCTACCAGAGTTTTTGCGCCAGAGCAGGATTCGCCATTGTCATAAACATCCAAGGTATACTTTGTTCCCATTCTTGGCTGAATCCTGATAACCAAGTCAGCCAAAGGACCGCTTTGGGGCGCCACATATGGTGTAGTCACGCAAGCGGTGCTAGTTAGCGCGGCGGCAAATACGACGAATAAGCTTTTCAAGGTCGGTTTTCTCATCTGCAGTTTTCTGTATGAGGTCATATTTATCAACTCTTACGCTAATTGCGCAAGCTATCCTTTAATATTTGGGGTAACAAAGTCAGTTTCGTGTCCGCTCTACTGAATTGTAACTGTTAGCTTTACATCCGGAACACACCAAACTTCACATCCGGTATTGGCGCATTCAAAGCTGCCGACAAGCCCAGGCCCAGCACCATGCGCGTATCGGCGGGATCAATGACACCGTCATCCCACAGACGCGCTGAAGCATAATAAGGATGGCCCTGATGTTCATACTGGTCTTTGATGGGTTGCTTGAAAGCCGCTTCTTCTTCGGCTGACCAACTGCCGCCCTTGCCTTCTATGCCATCACGTTTGACTGTCGCCAAGACGCTGGCCGCCTGTTCGCCACCCATGACACTGATACGCGCATTGGGCCACATCCACATAAAGCGTGGGGAATAAGCGCGGCCACACATGCCATAGTTACCAGCGCCGAAGCTGCCGCCGATGATGACCGTGAACTTGGGTACATTCGCCGTCGCCACTGCCGTCACCATCTTGGCACCATTGCGGGCGATGCCTTCGTTTTCATATTTGCGGCCCACCATGAAGCCGGTGATGTTTTGCAGGAAGACCAAAGGTATCTTGCGCTGGCAGCACAGTTCTATGAAATGCGCGCCTTTCAATGCAGATTCAGAAAACAAAATGCCATTATTGGCAATGATGCCAACCGGCATGCCGTGGATATGGGCAAAGCCGCAAACCAGTGTCGTGCCATAACGGGCCTTGAATTCATCGAAATGACTGCCATCGACAATGCGGGCAATCACTTCACGCACATCGAAAGGCTTGCGGGTATCGACAGGGATGACGCCATACAATTCAGATGCCGGGAACTTTGGTTCTTCGACTGCTTTCATGACCACGGTTTGTGGCTTTTGGCGGTTCAGGTGCGAGACGATGGTGCGTGCCAGCGACAGGGCATGCGTATCATTTTGCGCCAGATGATCAACCACGCCAGACAGACGGGTATGCACGTCACCACCACCGAGATCTTCAGCACTGACGACTTCACCAGTAGCAGCTTTTACCAATGGCGGACCGCCAAGGAAAATCGTGCCCTGATTCTTGACGATAATCGATTCATCACTCATGGCTGGTACATAGGCACCACCGGCAGTACAGGAACCCATGACCACGGCGATTTGCGGTATGCCCTTGGCTGACATGTTCGCCTGGTTGTAGAAAATGCGGCCAAAATGATCGCGGTCAGGGAAGACATCATCCTGATTCGGCAAGTTTGCGCCACCGCTATCTACCAGGTAAATACAGGGTAGATTATTTTGCTCGGCAATCTCCTGCGCACGCAAATGCTTCTTGACGGTCATCGGGTAATAAGTCCCCCCTTTGACAGTGGCATCATTGCAGACGATGATGCATTCCTGCCCGGCCACGCGGCCTATGCCGGTAATTACACCGGCTGATGGGGCGGCATCGACATCGTTCTTTTCTTTATACATGTCGAAGGCGGCAAGCTGCGAAAACTCCAGGAAAGGCGTGCCTGCATCAAGCAGCATTTGCACGCGGTCACGTGGCAATAATTTTCCACGGGCCAGATGTTTTTTACGTGCATCGTCACCGCCGCCCAAGGCGATTTTGGCGATTTTTTCCTTGAGGTCATCCACCACGACTTGCATGGCTGCTGCATTGGCTTTGAATTCTTCAGAGCGAGAATTGAGTTTGGAATCTAAAGTTGTCATTATCTTTTTCACTTTTCTGGAAAACTGCCATCCACGTAAAACCATTTACCGTCATAACGTACAAAGCGGCTGAGTTCATGCAATCTGTGTGCCTTGCCACCTATCTTGTAACGGGCGACAAATTCGACGGTTGCTGCGTCGCCATCTGCTTTGAACTTCTTCACTTCCAGGCCGAGCCACTTGGTAGGGTCATCATGCGTGATGTGTTCTTTGGGACAGGTTCTTTCATCCCAGGTGGCACGCAAGTAAGCTTCGTCATTCAGGGTGTAAGCGGAATAGCGCGAACGCATCAGCGCTTCTGCCGTTGGTGCCACCGCCACGCCACTGAGATACGGGCCGCAACACTGTTCAATATTTTTATTCGAGCCGCAGGGGCATGCTTTACTGCTCATTATTACTTTTTACTTTCCTTGATGGCGACTAGTGCACCTGCTGCCTTCCATGCGGTAAAACCACCGTCTATATGGGCAACGTTTTCCAGGCCCATGTCCTGCACAGTCTTGGTGGTCAGCGCACTGCGCCAGCCAGCGGCGCAAAACAAAATGAATTCTTTCTTTTCACCAAAAACAGGTTTGAAATAAGGTGAATCCGGGTCAACCCAAAACTCTATCATGCCGCGTGGTGCGTGAAAGGCACCGGGCACGATACCTTCACGTTCCAGCTCACGGATATCGCGTACATCAATGAACTGCACATTGGGATCTGTCAGCTTGGCCTGGGCTTCGGCCACGCTATAGGTTTTGATCTCGGCGTTGGCTTCATCGACCAGTTGTTTGTAACCTTTTTTCATACTGTCTCCGTTATTTTGAGATCCGGTTCCACTTAACCAGCCAATGCACGTCCGATAAGAATTTTTTGTATATCGGAAGTACCTTCATAAATCTGGCAAACCCGCACATCCCTGTAAATGCGTTCTACCGGGAAGTCGCTGACGTAGCCGTAACCACCGTGGATTTGTATCGCATCTGAGCAGACTTTTTCTGCCATTTCTGAAGCAAACAGTTTTGCCATTGCCGCTTCTTTCAAACATGGCTTGCCTGCATCTTTCATGCTGGCAGCATGCCAGATCAACTGGCGCGCAGCCTCTATCTGGGTCGCCATGTCGGCAAGTTTGAATTGCACCGACTGGTGTTCAAAAATTGGCTTGCCAAAACTGGTCCTGTCCTTGGCATAGGCGAGTGCGACTTCAAACGCTGCGCGGGCCATGCCTACTGATTGCGAGGCGATGCCTATGCGTCCACCTTCCAGACCAGACAAGGCAATCTTGTAACCCATGCCTTCTTCTCCAATCAGGTTTTCTGCCGGGATGCGGCAATTCTCAAACAGGATTTGTGCCGTGTCGGAAGAATGCTGACCCATCTTTTGTTCGAGACTGGCGACGATATAGCCGGGTGTGCTGGTGGGCACCCAGAAGGCGCTGATGCCCTTCTTGCCGGCTTCTTTATCCGTGACAGCCATGACGATGGCAACATCGGCATATTTACCGCTGGTGATGAATTGTTTGACGCCGTTGATGACATAATGATCGGCGTCACGTTTGGCTGTAGTACGCAATTCAGATGCATCACTGCCCGCATGTGGTTCAGTCAGGCAAAAGGCACCCAGCATCTCACCTTGCGCCAGCGGAGTCAGCCATTGTTTTTTCTGCGCATCATTCGCATACATCATGGCGATGCTGCAGACCGGACAATTGTTGACGGACACCACGGTCGAAGTACCGCCGTCACCGGCAGCGATTTCTTCCAGCACCAGCGCCAGCGACAGATAATCCATGCCAGCACCGCCAAATTCCTCTGGCACGGCCACACCATAGGCACCCATTTGTGCCAGTTCTTTCAATTCTTCTGCAGGGAAATGATGTTCCTTGTCCCAGCGTGCCGCGTTGGGCACAAGACGGTCCTGGGCAAAGCTGCGCACGGCGTCGCGTATCATTTCGTGTTCTGGTGTGAGTAGCATGATGGTTCTGTTTTCTATTCTATTGGTGCTGTACTTTCGACCGCGTTACCAGCCGTGTTCTGCTCCCGTATATTGCAAATATTTGCCATTATCGGCTGGCTTGAGTGCAGCAAGGGTCTGACGTATGCCAGTCACACTGACATCGACTGTAATTTCTGCGCCGCTGCCGCCCATATCGGTTTGTACCCAACCCGGGTCCATGGCGACACAAATCGCTTTTTCCGTACTCAGTGACACATCCTTGAGCACGGAATTTAATGCGGTCTTGCTGGCACGGTATAACCAGCCAGCAGGATTGCTGCGCTCACTGATGGACGCCATGCTCGATGAAAGCACTGCCAGCCTGCCACGGGCGTTTTCTACCAGCGGCAGCAAGATCGGCAATATCCTCATCGCAGACAATAAATTCGTATGCATGACGGTATCAAACTGTTGCTGGTCCGGTGCTGTCAGACCTTCCGTTCGTGGTCCAAACACACCGGCGTTCAAGATTGCCACATCCAGTTTTTCATCATCCAGACGCCAGCCCAGGCCGGCACAGTCATTCAAATTGGTCACATCCAGCGGCAAGGCTTCACAACCCGCCGACTGCAAAACTGCCAGATCTTCTTCCTTGCGCGCAGTGGCGATCACCCGCCATCCTGCAGCCTTGTATTGCATGGCCAGTTCATGGCCTATACCACGTGATGCACCGATAATTAAAGCGACTGGCATAGGGTTTTCCGGTTATTCAATTTAAGCTTTTGTTTCTCGCCTCCGCCCCTTCAAGGGGAGGGGACTCAAAAATAGCTCAAGTTCAGATCATCTCTATCGCGAGCGCAGTACCTTCACCACCACCAATACACAGCGAGGCCACACCAGTTTTCTTACCCTGTTTCTTCAAGGCGCCCATCAACGTAATGATGATACGTGCACCGGATGCACCGATAGGATGGCCCAGCGCACAGGCACCGCCATGCACATTGATCTTGTCATGAGAAATGCCCAGATCTTTCATTGCAGCCATAGGTACGGCGGCAAAAGCTTCATTGATTTCAAACAAGTCTACGTCTGCCGTTGTCCAGCCCAGTTTTTTATACAGCTTCTGGATGGCACCGACTGGTGCGGTAGTGAACCAGCCTGGTTCTTGCGCGTTGCTGGCATGACCAAGGATTTTTGCCAGTGGTGTCAGACCAAGTTCTTTGGCTTTTGATTCACGCATCAGGACAAGTGCAGCAGCACCGTCATTGATGGATGAAGAAGAAGCCGCAGTAATCGTACCGTCTTTTTTGAATGCCGGTTTCAGTGTGGGTATCTTGTCCAGCTTGGCTTTCAAGGGGCCTTCATCCTTGTCGATGACAACATCGCCATTACGACCGGATACAGTTACTGGGGCAATTTCCCAAGCGAAAGAACCATCAGCAGTTGCGGCTTGCGCACGCTTGACGGAGGCAATGGCAAAAGCATCCTGGTCTTCACGGCTGAAGTTGTATTTGGCGGAACAGTCTTCGGCAAAGGTACCCATCGAACGGCCTTTATCGTACGCATCTTCCAAACCGTCGAGCATCATGTGGTCATACATCATGGCATGGCCGATACGATAGCCGCCCCGTGCCTTGGGGATCAGGTAAGGGGCATTGGTCATGGATTCCATACCGCCTGTGACGATGACCTCGTTGCTGCCAGCGCTGATGGAATCAAAAGCCATCATGGTGGCCTTCATGGCCGAACCGCACATCTTCGACAGAGTGACAGCACCGGTGGATACTGGCAAACCTGCAGCCAGCAAAGCCTGGCGTGCCGGGGCCTGGCCCTGGCCCGCCATCAGGCAGTTACCGAACAAGACTTCTTCTACCAGTTCCGGCTTGACGCCGGCACGCTCAACGGCTGCCTTGATGGCAACGGCACCCAGCTGGCTGGCCGTCAGCGAAGAAAAATCGCCCTGAAAAGCACCCATGGGGGTACGGGCTGCACCAACGATTACGATAGGATCATTCATCTTACTCTCCAATTAATCAACTCAATTAATATAGGTAGCTGTGCTACCTGGCTAATGACGGGAGGCATGTCAGTCAACATGCACGGCCTTAATTTGTCGTACTTACCTGATTGCAAAAGCGGATTTCCTGCGGATAAGGAAACACGTCATCCACCTTGCCATCGACGATACGCTTCTTGCGGGCCTGCCAGTATTCAGCAGTCAGCAAGTCAGCGTGGTACTTCATAAAGTATTCTTTAACGTTCTTGTTCCCCAGCAGGAAAGTGCCAAACTGTTCAGGGAAGACATCATTTTTTGCAACCGGATACCATGGTTCCGCAGACATCTCATCTTCTTCATTGCGCGGCAGAGGAATCTTGCGGAAATTGCAGTCGGTGATGTATTCGATTTCATCATAGTCATAAAACACGACACGGCCATGACGGGTGACGCCAAAATTTTTATATAACATGTCACCCGGAAAAATATTCGCTGCCACCAAATCCTTGATGGCGCTGCCATATTCTTTCAAGCCATGTTCCATCGCGGCCATGTCACCGCTTTGTTCTGCTTCCGTCAACCAGATATTCAATGGCGTCATGCGGCGTTCTATGTACAGATGCTTGATGACGACTTCTTCGTCATTCACTTCCAGCAAGGACGGTGCGTATTGCCTGATTTCGGCTAGTAATTCTTCTGAAAATCTTCCACGCGGAAAGGCCACATCCGAATACTCCAGGGTATCTGCCATGCGGCCCACGCGGTCATGGTTTTTCACCAGCAGGTATTTTTCCTTGATCAATGCCTTGGTGGTTTCCTTGGGCGGAGGGAAACTATCCTTGATCAGTTTGAACACATACGGAAAAGACGGCAAGGCAAACACCAGCATCACCAGACCACGTATGCCGGGCGCGGCTTCAATGCGGTCGGATGAATATTTGAGGTGATGCAAAAAATCACGGTAAAACAAATTCTTGCCATGCTTTTGCAAACCTATCATGGTGTAAATTTCACTGCGCGGCTTCTTGGGCAAAATGCTACGTATGAATTGCACATAAGCTGATGGTACTTCCATATCCACCATGAAATAGGCACGGGTGAAAGAGAACAGGATCGTGATCAGCATGGTGTCAAAAATCACGGTATCAAGCACCAGTTCGCCCTTGCGCTTGTGCATGACGGGCACGACAAAAGGATATTCACGGTTACCGTTGATACCCTTACCGATGATGTAGGCAGATTTGTTGCGGTAGAACAGGCTGGCTAATACTTGTATCTGGTGATTCGGTTCCAGCTTGGCGGGGCCAAAATTTTCGCGCAGGCGTGCTTCCACAAGCGCCACGTCGCGGTCCAGGTCTTCAAACTTGGCATTCAGCTGGAAATTGGTGACGATGCGCTTGATAGTGTAGTTGAGGCCATCCGTCGCCGGATAATACACACGGTAACTGGGCGGTGTGTCTTCGCTTTCCAAATATTCGGTCGACGTCGCCGGGCGCACAAAAATAAAATCATTGTGATAATAATTTCTGTGCAGCAGTTTGGTACAGACGGTATTGAAAAAGGTCTCTGCCAGTTCCGGGCACAGATGATCGATCAGCATGCCCATGTAATGCAGTTTGACTTCGCGCCAGACTTCATCGCTGAGATCTTCTTCTGCATATTCATCTTCCAGCGCCTGCACGCATTCACGCACGCGGGTATCGTAATACCCGATACGCTCGCGTGCGGCGATTTGTGCGGCCCGCCAGTCACCAGTTTCAAATTGCTGTTTTGCCCTTTGGCTGCTCACTCTGAACAAGTGGTAATGCTTGTCAAAACCGTCCAAGATTGTTCGGGCGATATCAAAGGCGATTTGCGAAGACAACAATTTCGGAAAATGGGTGTTGGGCATGGTCTGGGCTCACATCAGTCAATGGCAGGCTGGAACTGCTTTTTCCAAGCCTGTAGTTTACCCAAATCCACGGCTATGCCACCACAAACCACGATCAGTGGTTTTTTAAACTCAGCCAAAATTGACAAATTTTGATAGGCAACTGCCAGCGCCGCACCACAGGCTGGTTCCACCAGGGCCAGCATATCATCGGCAAAGTCCAGGCAAGCCTGCACGGCCTGGGCATCACTGACGGTGACGGTATGGATGGTGCGCTTGCACGTCCAGTCAAAAGCCTGTTGTGCCACCTTGCGCGCACCCAGAGTACTTGCAATAGAGGTGATGGCTGGCAAGGTCACCAGTTCGCCTGCCTGCACTGCTGCATGCAATGAAGCTGCACCTTCAGTTTCTGACGTAATAATGGGAATATGGCTCAGGCCATTGCGCTCCAACCCAAGAGCAATGCCGCTCAGCAAGCCACCACCACCGACAGAACAAATGACGGCATCAAAATCCAGCTTGCCAGCCACTTCGTCGATTAATGTCGCATTGCCATCCCAGATATCAGCGTGATCAAATGGTGGGATGTAAACAGCACCGGGCTGTTCACAAAGACGCAAGGCAACCTGATTAGTTTCATCCCAGACGCCACCTTCAACGATGACGGTGGCACCAATGGCACGAATCGCAGCACGCACGCTTTCATGCGTGGTTTGTGGCACCAGAATGGTAGTAGGTATACCAAGTGCCACACCAGCCACGGCAGCAGCAAAACCAGCATTGCCGCCAGACGGGCAGACAAAGTGCTTGGCCCCGTTGGCAGCGGCACGCTGGCACATCAAGCCTATTCCGCGCAGTTTGAACGAGCCGGAAGGCTGGGTGTTTTCCATCTTCAGCCAGACTGACTTACCCAGACTGGCGGACAGTCGCCGATGTTCAAGCAAAGGCGTAGCGATGTGTAATTGCGTCATAAATTAACCAGTGTAGCGCAAATGGCTTATTTGGTTTCTGCAAACAATTCACGACCTATCAACATGCGACGTATCTCGCTGGTGCCGGCACCGATTTCATACAGCTTGGCATCACGCCACAGGCGACCGACCGGATATTCATTGATATAACCATTGCCACCCAGGGTCTGGATGGCTTCGCCTGCCATCCAGGTGGCTTTTTCGGCGGAATACAAAATTGCCCCGGCTGCATCCTTGCGTAAAGCACGCACTGCCTCTGACGTTTTGGCGCGGTCACACGCCTGGCCAACCGCATACACATAAGCCTTGCAAGCCATCATGGTGGAATACATATCCGCCAGCTTGCCCTGCATCAACTGGAATTCACCGATTGGCTGACCGAATTGCTTGCGGTCATGCACATAAGGGACCACCGCATCCATACAGGCTTGCATGATGCCCAGAGGTCCGCCGGACAAGACGGTACGTTCAAAATCCAGGCCAGACATCAATACGTTGACACCTTTACCCAAACCACCGAGTACGTTTTCTGCGGGTACTTCACAATCCTCAAACACGAGTTCACCGGTATGCGAGCCGCGCATGCCCAGTTTGTCGAGCTTTTGCGCAATGCTGAAGCCTTTAAAGCCTTTTTCTATGAGGAAGGCTGTCATGCCACGTGGACCGGCTTCCAGATCATTCTTGGCATAAACGACCAGGGTGTCTGCGTCCGGGCCATTGGTGATCCACATCTTGGTGCCATTCAAGACCCAGCGGTCACCCTTCCAGTCGGCGCGCAGCTTCATGCTGACGACGTCGGAACCGGCATTTGGCTCGGACATGGCGAGTGCACCGATATGTTCACCAGTAATCAGTTTCGGCAGGTATTTGGCTTTTTGTTCTTCCGTGCCATTGCGCTTGATCTGGTTCACGCACAGATTCGAGTGGGCACCGTAAGACAGGCCGACAGAAGCAGAAGCACGCGAAATTTCTTCCATGGCAATGATATGGGCCAGATAACCCATATTCGCGCCACCATATTCTTCGCTGACGGTTACACCCAAGATGCCCAGATCACCCATCTTGCGCCACAAATCCATGGGAAACTGGTCGCTACGGTCGATCTCGGCAGCGCGTGGGGCGATTTCTGCCGAAGCAAATTGCTGCACGGCTTCGCGCAAAGCGGCGATATCTTCGCCATGATCAAAAGTTAAACCGGGTAAATGGAGCATGTCGTCCTCACACTTTTATTAAATTGAAATTCGCCAGCTTGTGACCAGCCATAGTACTGCTTTCAGCCGCCAGCAAACACTGGCAACTGGCTTACATTTTTGAATTTTCCTTGGGTATCACAAACAAAGTCTGCTGCATGATGGCACAGAGTTTTTCCTTGCCTTCATGCACCACAAAAACCTCGGCACTGGATACCACCAGGGTTTTGCCTGCCTTTAATACCTTGCCGCGAGCAATCAGGGTATCCCCCTTGCCTGGCGCAACAATATTGATCTTGTATTCTGCAGTTAAGCACTCACTTACCGGCATCAATTGTGTATTCGCGGCATAACCGCCCGCTGCATCGGCTATTGTGCCAATGACGCCGCCATGAAAATAGCCGTGTTGCTGACTGACAGCGTCACTAAACGGCAGGCTGATTTCGCAGGCACCGGGGGTAATACTGGTCAGACGGGCATTCCAGGCCATCAAGGCACCCTGGGAATTGAAACTCTCCAGCAAGCTCAGAGCCAGCTTGTGATCCAGTGCCGGGGTTGACTGATTCGTTGCCTGATTGCTCATGAAAACTCCATTAATACAAAAAAACATCTCAAGCAAAAATAATACGTCTAATTGACGTTTACGTAAACGTCAATTAAGCAATTTGATGTTTTTCAAGACAACCATTAACTATTTAGTCGCACCATTAGGGCGAAAAAAATGGCGGGAAAGCTTCCATACACCGCATAAAAACGCCAGGTAAAGCGCACATACTCCGTAAATGACTCCCATCTGGTGATCATTGCCATTGTTAATCTCGAATAAAGTGGCGGCAATTGTCTTGTGAGAAAGAAAAACACCAAAAAACAAGACTAGCAATAGCAAAAGCACACCCGTCAAAACCAGGCGCATTGCATTTTTTGTGGTAATTTTTTCGGGATATCGCGCGGCATAAAAGACAAAGCCAACCGAGAAAAATTGCATGTTAAGCAATAATTTAAGCATCGTTGCCCGCCTTTTTTAAAAATAAGTTTCAGGGCCTGATTATTCCTGCCTGGCACTTGTCTTGACCAACAGGCTACGGCTCTTTTCTTCATGTGCGCTGATTTCCGCCAGCATGACTTCGATGTCTTCGCGCTGCTGTTCCAGTGCTGCCCTGTGTCTTGCCAGCACCACCAGAAAACTCTGCAACTGCGCTTCAGTATCCTTGGGGGAGCGGTACATGTCGACCAGGCTTTTGATGTCCGACAGGCTCAGGCCCAGACGCTTGCCGCGCAGGGTCAGTTTTAAATGGGTACGTTCCCGCGCTGTATAAATGCGATTGCGCCCGCCCGGCCCTTCACGGCTGGGGCTAAGCAAACCCTGGTCTTCATAGAATCGTATCGCACGCGGCGTAATATCAAATTCACGGGCAAGGTCAGTAATAGTGTATGTAGCCATGGTCTAAGTCTGTTGAAAAAACACAGAAGCAATTTTCTGATTACAATCTGCAGTTAACGTTAACGTCAAATAGTTTTAAATCGCATTGTAGGCTATTCCAGCGCTTCTGGAATCACCCATAATGCGAAATCGGGCAGAGATGCGACGAGATTACAATAACAATAGAGACAGGCCAGGCCATGAATTTACTTGAACAACAACTACACTACCCTTTTGGCGAAACTCTGCCCGACACTGCCAAGACCATGGAAATTACCCCAGGTGTGCTGTGGATACGCATGGGTCTGCCATTTGCCCTGAACCATATCAATCTGTGGTTGCTGGAAGATGAAATTGAAACAGAGCAGGGACAAGTACATGGCTGGACCGCCATCGATTGCGGCATCTCCAGCGACGCCACGCGGGACGCCTGGGAAATCCTGTTTGGTGATCTGAACAATCATTTGCGTGGCTTGCCCATCATCCGCGTCATCGCCACCCATTGCCACCCCGACCATATTGGTCTGGCCGACTGGCTGTGCAGCCGCTGGAATTGTCAACTGTGGATGACAGCAGGCGAATATGCCTTCGCCCGCATGATGTCGGCCAGCCTGCCAGGCGCAGATGGTACGGCCATGTTCCCGCATTTCCGCAAACATGGCCTGGTCGATACCGCCATGCAAGACCAGATACAGGAAAGAAAAAATCACTACACCCGGCTGGTGCCGACTGTACCGACCGCCTATCGCCGCCTGCAGGAAGGCATAGCTGTCATCATTAACCAGCGTCACTGGCAAATCATTTGCGGCATTGGTCATTCACCGGAACATGCCTCGCTGTATTGTGCGGAGCTGAATATCCTGATCTCGGGCGACATGCTGCTGCCACGCATTTCTACCAATGTCTCGGTCTTTGCGATAGAGCCGGAAGCCAATCCCGTACAGCAATACCTGGATTCACTGCAAAAATATCTGCCGCTGCCAGAAGATGTGCTGATCCTGCCTTCACATGGCAAACCCTTCAAGGGCCTGCATACCCGCGTACAGCAATTGCAGGACCATCATGCCGAGCGCCTGGCGGAAGTGCAACAAGCCTGTGTTACACCGCAGTCAGCGGCAGACATTGTCCCCATCATGTTCCGTCGCCCGCTGGATGCCCATCAACTGACATTTGCCATCGGTGAAGCCCTGGCACATTTGCACAAGCTGTGGTTTGACGGCATCTTGCGCAGAGAACTGGGCAACGATGGCGTCATGCGTTTTGTGGTGAAATAAACAGGTTCATACATCCCTGACTTACAGGGCACGGCCATCATAGTGATGCACCGATATGGTGTTCAGATCGATGTCTTCCAGACAGCGTATATTGATGGCGGCAACCCGGTTGCCTTTGGGGTCAACACCCTCGGCATAAGGGTGCATTCCACAGGTAGGGCAAAACTTATGCTGTATCACATGCTTATTGAAGAGATAAGTGCTGGCAACATCTTCGGGGGTCAATAAATGCATGTGGTCGCGCGGCACAAACCACAGCAGAGAACCCTTGCGCTGGCAAATGGAACAATTGCAAGCGAGCGCACTATCGACCTCGCCTTCTACTTCAAATGCGATTTTGCCGCAGTGGCAGCTGCCTTTATGCATGAGAACTTGCTCCTGAAATGCGCAATAAAAAATAAGGTCTTGCTTCGACAAAAATAGACGAACCAGTTCGGTCCACTTAGCTTTGCCAGTATTCACCAGGCCGGTAATTGCCGAAGTACCAGAGATGGCCTTCCGGATCCAGCACCATATAACCGCGCGCGCCATAATCTTCCGTTTGCAGAGGGCGCACCAGTTTGGCACCAGCAGCAATTGCGACTGCATGATGGGCATCCGGGTCAGCCACATACACACTCAGTGCCTGTGAAATCCCGGTCAAAGACCTGGGGCTGACATGATGGGTTTCTGCCTTGGGTGAACTGATCATGATCACACCTGTGCCCAGGCTCAATTCAGAATGTTCTATGCGATTACCTTCACCTGGCACCACAAAGCGACAAGTAAAGCCAAAAGCCCGTACCAGCCAGTCTATCGCCGCAGGCGCATCGTCATAGATCAGGCTGGGATGGATATCGGAGGGGGTACGGTAAGACTGGGGCATGGTGCGCTCCTGAAAAAAACAAGTTAAGACTTGTCTGAAAGCTGATAACCACTAGGACTTACTTTATATATAAAAAAGCAAGCTTATGCAAGTCCATCTTACTTCTGCGTATCCCTCTCGCGGCAACTGAGTGAGGCGTAGTCGACTTTGGGTAAGCTATTCTTGATGCCGTAAGTCTTCAAAGTGTCGAACACATCCGCATGCGGCGTAAAAGTACAGGCATTTTTTTCAGCAAAATCCTGCATGGCACGGGTATCGCCATTGACTTGCACCACCAGACCCAGGCCGGGGCTGACGCAACAGCCGACATAGGTATCCATATATTCTTCTTCCAGCAAAACCAGTTTATGCCCCATGAAACTGGCTGGTTTGCGCAAGAGATAAAAATCGATATAGTCAGCGCGTTCATCAGCTTGCTTACCTAATATGCCTGCCTGCTTGTAGGCAGCAATCACGGGTCTGGATTTGGCCAACCTCTCCGGGCCATTATTTTTGATCATGAGAGCTTTGACAAGACGATTCTCCAAATCAGATTCAACTGCCTGACTGGAAGGCGTAAGCGCACCCAGGAACACGCCAAACGCGATCAGACAAAAGGATTTTTCCATCGCAACTGCCTGTATTAACGCTTGACCAGACGAATTTCATAAATCCGTGGCCACAACTTGCCGGTCACAAACAGCCGGTCATGTGCTGCGTCATAGGCGATGCCGTTGAGCACGTCAGGATTACTCATCATGCGATCACGTATCGGTAGCAGGCCACTCAGGTCTATCCAGGCAGTGACATTGCCGGACTTGGGATCAATGCGGGCAATCTTGTCGGTTTGCCAGATATTGGCAAACACTTCGCCCTTGACCCATTCCAGTTCATTCAACTGGTCAACTGGTTTGCCACGTGCCGTCACCTTGATCCGGCGCACTTCGGCCAGAGTTTCGGGGTTCAGGAAGCGCAATTCTGCGGTGCCGTCACTCATGATGATTTCACTGTCATTGCGCGCCAGGCCCCAGCCCTCCCCTTTATATGCAAATTCCTTTTGAAAGGCGAAGCTGTTCAGGTCAAGCACATAACCCGCCTGCGATGTCCAGGTAATGCCTATCAGGCGGTTATCCCAGTAGGTAATACCTTCACCGAAAATTTGCCTGGGCAAATCGATCTTTTGCAAGACTTCGCCGGTTTCCAGTTTCACCTTGCGTACCGAGGAACGTCCTTGCAGGCCCGTACTCTCATACAAAAAACCATCCTTGTAGAACAGGCCCTGGGTGAAGGCATTTGCATCATGCGGATAACTGTTCACTACCTGATAACCGTAAGTGGGCAAGGCGGACGTGGATACAGCCGTGGCCGCACTGGCCGGCAGGCTGGCTGCCATACAGCAAACCATCAGCCCGGCCAGCAGGCTACTGAATGTGCGGCGGGGCAAGCTGGCGTTTTCCTTCCAATTTGTCATGCGTCTATCCTGAGTGTAAGGCCGGGCATCATATTGTCCGGCGTCAAACGGGAAAGAATAGATATTTTCCAGACAGCTGTCACCCTGTTTTACTTAACGTGACAAATAAATCTGTTCTGGACACTCATGCGCAAAGCTAGGATGGCTTATCAAGTTGTTCGTACACGGCATTGGCGATGCGCGCTAGCTCAGTTTTGCTGATATTGCCCGACAGGGCATAGCCAAATTTGCCGTCTATCCAGTAAAACACATTGACCTTGTCTTCCTGCATGAATTTGAAACCGGTGTCCTTGTTTTGTACCTGATCTGTACTTACATACAGGGTCAGGCGCTGGCCGGTGGGGTCCTGGTACATGAACTGGGCCACCGGGCCACTACCGCCTGGCAATAGACGCCCACCCACCAGTTCATACGATAACTTGCCCAGCTTGGGCGCATGCATGGGGCTGCCTATGCGCTTCGATAGCCAGGTGACCAACTGGGTTTCCTGTTCAGCACCGATTTCTACCGGACGCCGGACATCCGGGCTATACACCAGATGCGCAACTGCGGCCTGATGGGCAAAGGCCGCCGCATTTTGCACACCTGACTTTGATACCTGGCCTTGCCCCAAAGCCAGCCAACCCGCTTCACCCGATTTGTCATGCAATAGCCAACCCATGCCTGCGCTGACAAAGGCGATCGCCACCCCGGCTGCCAGATGTTGCCAGCCCCACCCCACTTGACGGAGAAGTACACGGGACACCATCGTTTGCCTGAGCCTGTCGGGCACTGCTTCATACATGACGGGGTCAAACAGCCGATGCAGACTGGCATTTTGCTGATGCCAGGCATGCACCTTCAGCGCATCATCCTGATGCGCCTGCAAATGGACACCCACCTCCGCATGACGCTCGGGCGACAACTGCGCATCGACATAGGCATGCAGATCTGCTTCGCTGATGGGGGCCTGCTTCATGCTCGGGCTTTCTTCATTTAACTACCGTCAACACGACTGTCTGCGGGCGATCTTCCATGATCACACGCAGTTTTTCACGTCCTCGTGACAGGCGTGACATCACCGTTCCCACGGGTATATTCAAGGTCTGCGCCACTTCTTCATAAGGCATGCCTTCCAGTGCCACCAGCAATAAGACTTCGCGCTGCTCTAAGGGTAATTGCATCAATGCTGCCTGCAAATCACGCAACTCCAGCCCCTGATTCTGCTCCGGTGGCACGGGTGGTAACTGTGTTTCATCTTCAAAAGTTTCCGTAGGCAGTACTGGCTTGCGCAATTGATCTACCCGCAGATTGTGCATGATGCTGAATAGCCAGGCCCGCATATCGCTACCTGGCAAGAATGCAGCCAACCTGCTCCAGCCACGTTCCATGGTGTCTTGCACCAGATCGTCAGCACCTGCCCTGTCCCCAACCAATGCGCGCGCATAACGTCGCAAGCGGGGAATGCATGCCAACAATTGCGTGCTGGAATGTTTATCCAGCACGGACAGGGCCTCTGCAATCGACCGTGGCTGTCATCAACATCACCAATTATGGTTTGACGATATGCCAGACATTTTTGAAATTGTCGCCATTACGCTCACCAGCTTGCTTGTCCGCTGCATACAGATATAGCGGCTTGCCGTCATACGCGAGCTGGCTGCTGCCATCTTCACGGGTCACCACAGAATACTTGCCAGCAGGGAGTTGGGCCGGTGCCGGAACAGGTGGCCAGTTGGTCGCGCATGGGCCATTGCAATTGCTTTTGCCACTGCCTGCGACGTCCTTATCAAAACTGTACACGGTCATGCCATTGGCACTGACCAGCACACCATCTGCAAGCTTGGGCATGGATTGCGCCTGGGCCACGGAATAGCCACCCAGCATCAAGGCGGCACAAGACAAGCTAAGGCAAATTTGTCGAATTTTCATTGAGAAACTCCTGGTTAATATATCAGTCATTGCAAGATTGCATGTAAGCCAGATGGGCTCACGCGGCTTACAAAGAGATAAACGCCTGGCAAAGCAGTTTTATTCCAGTTAACAAAAAAATAAATAACTTTTATTTTAATAGGACTTACACAAAATTGTCCCAACAAGGCTATCGCTTTTAGGAAACCTCCCTTGTAAGGGAGGTTAGTTACGTCGGCAGACAATGTATTGTCTGAAACCCCGACTGCACCGCAGCGACGAAGACAGTACTTTAGTACGCGGCTCCCAGGAGAGGAGCTGCAACACTTTGGGGCGGTTTTGCGTAAGTCCTACTTAAGCTCATGCGGCCACCATCACACAATTGCGCCCAGCAGCCTTGGCGGCATAGGTGGCATCATCGGCACGCTTGAGTAAATGTTCCCGTGTTTCTTTGCCATCCCACTGCGCCAGACCAAAACTGCCTGTCACTGCGGGGGAATTTTCTGTCGTTTGCTGCTCCATCCTCCGACGCAAATTGTCAGCCAGCAATTTCGCAGCAGCAAGTGTGGTAGCAGGCAATAGCAGGGCAAATTCTTCCCCGCCTATGCGAGCCAGATGATCCACGGAACGCAGTGCCTGGCTGATTGTAGTAGCGGTGGCACGCAAGACTATGTCGCCCTGGGCATGGCCATACGTGTCATTGATCGCCTTGAAATGGTCAAGATCAAATACCAGGAGTACCAACGGTGTACCATGATAACGAGCAGCTTCCAGTTCCATCTGGAAACTGTTCATGAAAGCCCGACGATTCATCAGACCTGTCAGTGCATCAGTGCTAGCCAGCCGGTTCAGCGTCACATTTTGCAGGCTCAGTGGATTGAGCACCCAATATTGCAACAAGACGTTGAGCGTAACAAACAACAGGACAAAGACCCCCACCAAGGGCCACAAGAAATTCCTGAACGCAGCAGCACTGCGTTCATTTGAGCGTTCGAGAGGAATGGTGACCGTCTGCACACCAACGATATCATTGAGCTTCCAGCCATATCCGTGGCTAGTGCCGTAGATCTTGACCATGGCTGGCGGTGCATCTTGCACACGACCATGGCAAGCCATACAGGATGCCTCCTGGATTTGAATTGGCCGCACCAGATGCAGCGTCTGGTCACGAATATGTACTGCTGCCGCATCATCATCGGCATAAGGGATACGTCCGTCGCGATATTTCTCTATGATCTCTTTCAACCACGCTTCTTGCGGTACATTCGCCAGGTTGAGCGGATTCAGTACCGCTTCCTTGTAACGATAGCCCGGATAGGATTCAAACAGGATACGCAAGGTTTCGGTTGAGGCAAAAGAAGGTATCCCCTCGGCCCTGAATTCACCTGGCGGCAACTGATCAAAAATGGGGCTGATGTGCTTGGAAGAAAATGACCGCACCGCAAATGCAGCACGCAAAGCGAGTGTGGCCTCATGCTTCACTTCTTCCAGCGTGGCTTTTTGTACCTCATGCTTGTAATACACGGTCGCCGTCACTAACGCCAGGGCGAAAGTCAGCAATAACACCAAATTGAATTTCACACGGAAACTCATAAGCGCACTCAGCCTGTCAATACTTATTCATTTTCCCAGATTAGATCAGGAAAAAGTAAAAAAGACAGGTAGTTTGCAGTTTCTTGCAGTTGAGAAGGAATATCTGTTGCATCGACAAACAAGAGTTTTCAATTGTTGTCGTTTTTAAAATGCCAAATCTTTATCAGTATTCGCAAGTGAGATGGTAAGAGGTACTTGCAGCCTGCTCAGCGCAAGCACCTCATTAATTCAGTAACTTCAGGTCACAGCCCGGCTGGCAGCAGAAGCCAGGGTATACGGGTCAGCCGCTGCGGCTGCATTTTGTCCCTGGTATCCAGCAAAAGCGGCATAAGGCGAAGCCAGCAGTGTCTGTTTACGCAATTCCATATTCTTCTGGTTCCATGCTGCATTGTCTGCCCCCAGTTTTTCATAGGTGGCTTCATAGGTTTGCGACTGCACTTTCCATTCTGCCGATCCATAGGCCGCGGTAGGCAAGGGGACAGACAAGGGTGAATCAGGGCGCGGGTCCGGGTTAAATACCAGATCAGATGCCAACAAGTTAGGACCACCGCCAGGATTGGATGGCTCAACGAACGCAGAAGGATTGCTTGGATCGTATACGCGATAGGGGGCATGCGTGGTGTTAATGGCGGCGATGGCCGGTGCAGCCGCTGGCGGCGCTGATGCTGTTGCGGTTGCGGTTGCCGATGCTGTGCTGGCTGTGGCTGCAACCGTCGCAGCAGCGGTAGTAACGGTAGTAGCGGCTGAAGCTGCAGCAGTTGCCGAACTGGCCGCAACACTACTGACCGCATCGCTGGCCGCCGACGCAGCCGGTGCTGGCGCGATATTGTTTTGCAATTGCTGCTGCAAGGCCGCCAGCGTTGCCTGTATCTGGCCTGCCAGATCGGAAGCCGTGCTGTTACTGTTACCTGACACCGCATCTTTCAGCGCGGATACCACCGTGTCTTTGGTCTCCGGCTTGACGGCAGCCTGAAAAGCCGCCTTGAACTTGTCTGCGCTGCTTTCTGCATCTGTAATTTTGGATTTCAGCTTGCTTTGCAATTCCTGCACATCACCGAAAAACGCTTTTAAACTCGTAATATCATTCATATACCCCCCTTGGGATTCCACTCAGAGCACAGCGGTCTCGCTGTTTTTTTATTCCACTCACCACAAGCTTAAAAATAACAAAGAATACGGATGCAAGATGCGTATAAAAGAGGCAGATCTAGCCCTCAATTCAGGCTTTTAAGCATTGTCGGTAATGGTGACATCAATGTGTGACATCTCCATTCCGGCATGTTTGATACACAATAAATATCAAAAATCAGCTTAATTTTCAGACTTCTGGTGGGTAAACCCGCGCATGCAACTAATGCGGGGCGGCCAGCAAACCTGCGCATAGCGTCATGTTATTGAGGGGTGAACCAAGGCCAAAGAACCCGGGCTTCGATTTTGGTGTAGGCTAGCAAGCTTTTGCAGAAGCTCCCCCATCGTGACCAAAACCCCCATTACCACTTACCTGAAACTCGTTTGCGTTGCCCTGTTCTGGGGCGGCACTTTCATTGCCGGGCGTCTGGTCGCCAAGGAAATCCCGCACATGATTGCGGCTTTCATCCGCTTTGCCGTGGCCAGCATCTTGTTGTTGCTGCTTGCCTGGCGACTCGAAGGTGGCTTGCCGAAGCTGACGCGGCAGCAGATACATGCAACGTTTTCTCTTGGGGCCACCGGTATTTTTTTGTATAACCTGTGTTTTTTTGCCGCGCTGGAGCGCATGCCTGCTGGCCGCACAGCACTGTTTGTAGCCTTGAACCCCATCGTCACCGCACTGGCCCTGGCGCTGTTGTTTAGGGAAAGATTGAGCAAGATACGCTGGCTGGGCATCCTGATTGCCTTCGCTGGCGCGGCGGTGGTGATTACGCGAGGTGATTTGCTGGGTGCCATGCATGATTTATCGCAGTCTGTCGGGCAGGGAGAGCTTTTCATGCTGACTGCCATTTGCGGCTGGGCCGCCTACACGATCATAGGCAGACATGCGCTGAAAGGCCTGTCACCGATTGCCGCCACGACCTATGCTTCACTGTGGGGCCTGCTCTTGCTTGGCATAGGCGCAGTGCTGGAGTTGCCGCGTTTTGAACCCTCACATATGAGCCTGCAAGTGATCGCCGCGCTGGTGTATCTGGGGGCCTTCGGTACAGTGATCGGCTTTGTCTGGTATTACGAAGGCGTCAAAAGCATAGGGCCAGCCCGTACCGCTGTCTTCAATAATCTGGTGCCGGTATTCGGCATCAGCCTGGGTGCACTGATTCTGGGGGAACCTATACTGACATCCATGATCGTGGGTGGACTGCTGGTCATCGCCGGGGTGACGCTGACCAACAAGACCTGAACAGTCAGGCCAAACTTTTCAGATAACGCAGGCCGGCTATTGCACGGCTACCGTACCAGGACAACATTTCGCCATCTACCAGTTGTACCGGCAAGCCTAACTGTTTTTCCAACGCATCCACATGGGCCTCGGTAAAACGATAAGGTTCGCTAGACAGGAGCACCCCATCAATCTCGCTCAACATCGCATCAGTCCATCTGAAAGTCGGGTACCGCAACGTACTGTCCAGTGGCGACCAGGTGTGCCAGCCTATCAAGGCCAGCATGGCTGAGATATAGGTGGCGGGACCGACCGTCATCCACGGGTCTTGCCAGATGCAATACACCAGCCGACGACTGACAGTCTGACCAGACAAAACCGGCAGCGCCGCATAGGCCTCTTCAAAACGCCGGCATAGTTGCAATGCCTGAATCTCAGCACCAAAAATATTTCCCAGTAATTGGTATAACGCCAGATTGTCTCGTGGCACCAGTGGGTGGGTGACGACGATATGCGGGATGAATTCGGCCAGGGCTTCCACCGTCGGCTTTTCGTTTTCATCGATATTGACGATCAGGTGCGTAGGGGTGAGTTTGCGTATCTTGTCGATATTGACATCCTTGGTGCCGCCGATTTTGGGGATGGATGCCACCAATTCTTTAGGATGGATGCAAAAGCCCGTGCGTCCGACCACGCTGGATGACAAGCCGAGGTCACATAACAATTCTGTGATTGACGGTACCAGGCTGACGATACGTGCCGGCGTCGCACAAGGTGTGTGGACGGTGCCGATGGCATCCGTCAGCAAGGCAGGTTGCTGCATGCTGTCAGTCACCGGATGCGCGCGGCTTGCGGCGCGCTCTGGCAAAAACCGCGTCATATAGCCAATTGGGCAAGATGCGCAACAGCTTGGCAACCACGCCCATCTGCCAGGGAATGATGCGATAAGAATCGCCACTGTCGATTGCTGCTACCGCAGTTTGTGAAAATGCCTGTACCGGCATCAGGAAAGGCATGGGATAGGGGTTATCGCGTGTCATCGGGGTATCGATATAACCAGGCGCAATGGTGACCACACGTATGCCGCTGTCGCGCAACTCTACCCGTAAGGATTCACAGTAACTGATAACGGCTGCTTTGGATGCACAGTAAGCGCCCGCTCCCGGCAGTCCGCGTATACCTGCGACACTACCTATCCCCACCAAACGGCAATCAACCTGCTTTGCATAGTTTTTCATGGCACCGATGAAAGGTGAAAATGTTGCCACCGTCGCCAACAGATTGGTTTGCATGATACGGTCAAACACTTGTATGTCTTCTGCGTGTTCGCTAAGAGTGCCCACCGAGATACCTGCATTGGCAATCACCACATTCACCTGCCCCACTGCCTCCATGAAATCTGTTGCGGCTTTGGCCAGCGCCATATGATCAGTTACATCAACGGCATAAATATGGTGCTGACCCGGATTAGGCAAACTCTGGCGTAATTCTTCCAGCACATCGCTGCGCCTGGCCACCAAAGCCAGCGTCGCCCCCTGTTGGGCATAAGTGCGGGCCAGAGCAGCACCTATGCCGGATGAAGCGCCGGTAATAAAGACAGTTTTCATGGCTTCCAATGAAAAAATCCGCCAATACGGCGGATTTTATTACTTATTTTTTCTTCGCCGGAGCTTTTGCTGACGCCGACGCAGCTGCTGATGCCGGGGCAGCAGCAACTGGGGCTGCTTGTGCGCTTCTTTCTTTCTGGATTTTCGTAATCAGAAAATCCATCACTTGTAAGACATAACCGTTTTGTTGCTCTTCCGTCACCCGCCCCATCGTCGCCACTGACATCACTGGTGAGGTGGTATAGCGGCCATCAATCGCTATAAACGGTACGCCATCGACCTGATAGGCTTCCGACAGCTGTGCCGCACGGTTCAACTTGCTCAGGGTGGAGAAGGAGTTATAGATGTCAGTAAATTTTTGCTTGTCGAGGCCGGATTTGTTCACAAACTCCATGACTTCAGCGTCGCTTTGCAGGCGGTTATGGTCAATGTGAAAGGCGTTGAAAGCCTTCATATGATATTCGTCAGCCTTACCCATGGCTTCCATGGTGAAATACAGTTTCTGCTGCGGAATCAGTCCATGAAAATTCACATGGATGCGTTTGAAGACAATATTGTCACCCTGCTTTTTTACCCATTCAGCCATCAAGGGTTCGAGCGCATTGCAGTGTGGGCAAAAATACCCGAAAAACTCAATGACTTCAATTTTCTTGCCACTCTCAGTGGGCTGCGGACGCTTCATCAACTGATATTCCACCCCAGCCTGCGGCATGGTAGGTGAAGCACCCGCACTTGCCATCAAACTCATACCGGCAAGCAGAAGCACACAACGAAAAACGCGATTCAACAATGACATCATATTTCCTTTACAGGTTTATTTCACAGTACGTACCACGGCAACATCCACACTATTCTCAGACAGGCGAGCACGCATACGGTTCATTGTTTCTTGTTGAGAAAATGGTCCTATGCGTACGTGATACATGGTGCCGCTATCCGACGATTTTTCAACGATACGCGCCTCAAAGCCGATCAAAGCCAGTTTGGCACGGCTGTTTTCAGCTGCTGCCTGTTCCTTAAACGCACCAACCTGCAAAAAGTAAATATATTTTTCATCGCTACCGTCAGTCTTGCCTGCATCTGCTGCCTTGTCTGCAGCTTTTTCGGCCGCAGTTTTCACTTCGGGCTTGGTTTCAGCGGATTTGACTGGTGGTGGTACGACTGGGTCAGGCTTGGTCGGTGCATTCGGGTCTTTGGCCACTTCCTTGGCAGCTTCTTTCACTGCATCCTTGTTGCCATACAAAGGCTTGTTTGGATCTTGCAATTGTGCCAAAGGCAGGTCTGCCTTATCCGATTTGCCACCTTTGTTGGTAAATGGCGTGGATGACTTGGTAATCACCATGGCCACACCAACGGCGATGGCCAGACCAATGACTAATCCTACGATGATGCCAGTCAGGGTATTACCGCGCTGGCCGTGCTTCAGAACTGAGGCGTTACGATGTGCTTTCATGCGTCTCCGACGTGTTTGTTAGCTTGGGTTAGCCTGGGAAATTACATCTTGTTGGGTGCTGAAACGCCGATCAGGGCCAGACCGTTGCGTAATACCTGGCGTGTTGCCAGCATTAACGCCAATCTGGCCAGTTTGGTTGCTTCATCATCCACCAGAACCCGCTCAGCATTGTAATAGCTATGCAATTCGCCTGCCAGATCACGCAGGTAAAACGCTACCTGATGCGGGCCGAGTTCATCCAGTGCCTTTTCCAGCGCTTCCGGATATTCTGCCAGCTTGGCCAGCAAACTGGCTTCGCGCGGTGCGGTCAGTGGGGACAGATCGACATTCGCCAGCGGGGCAAAAGCCGCTTCGTCTGTCGCATATTGTGCCAGTACTGAGCAAATACGCGCATGCGCATACTGTACGTAATACACCGGGTTTTCATCCGAACGCGCCAGGGCGACATCAACATCAAATACAAATTCGGTATCAGCCTTGCGCGAGATCAGGAAGAAACGTACGGCATCACGGCCACGTTGTTCATTGCCGCCGCCGGACCATTCGATCAGATCGCGCACAGTGACATAGGAACCAGCCCGTTTGGAAATCTTGACCTCGGCACCATCCTTCATGACGGTGACCATCTTGTGCAGGATGTAGTCAGGATAGCCTTGCGGTATGCCTACATTCAGCGCTTGCAGGCCGCCACGCACACGGGCGGTGGTGCCATGATGGTCACTGCCCATGATATTGATGGCCTTGCGGAAACCGCGTTCCCATTTGGTGACATGGTAAGCCACGTCCGGTACAAAGTAAGTGTAAGTACCGTCCGACTTTTTCATGACGCGGTCTTTGTCGTCACCATAGTCAGTCGTGCGCAACCACAGGGCACCATCCTGCTCATACGTCTTGCCCGCTGCTTTCAGTGCGTTAACTGTGGTTTCTACCTTATTGTCTTTGTACAGCGAAGTCTCAAGATAATAATTATCAAACTTGACGCCAAAGGCCAGCAAGTCGGCATCTTGTTCGCGGCGCAGGTAAGTTACACTGAACTGGCGTATGGACTCAATATCATCAACATCACCACTGGCCGTGACCGGAGCACAATCACCGGCAGAAACGGTTTTCTTTGCCAGGAAGTCTTGTGCGATCTCGTTAATATAATCGCCGTTATAGGCAGATTCTGGCCAGCCTGCATCACCAGGAGCAAAGCCCTTGGCACGAGCTTGCACCGACAAGGCCAGATTAGCGATCTGTACACCGGCATCGTTATAGTAAAACTCGCGACTGACGGCATAACCCTGGGCATTCAGCAAGGCAGACAAAGCGTCACCCAGAGCACCCTGACGACCATGACCCACATGCAATGGACCTGTAGGATTGGCGGATACAAATTCCACCATCACTTTTTCACCGGCACCGCGCCGGCTTTTACCGAAATCAGCCGCCTGCTGCAAGATGGTCTTGACGACAGCCTGTTTGGCCACCGTGGTAATACGGACATTGATAAAGCCGGGGCCGGCGATTTCCACGCTGGCAACCAGAGGATGGTTTTGTGCTTCTACTGCCGCAACGATAGCCTGCGCCAGCTCACGCGGGTTCTTGCGCAACGGCTTGGCAATTTGCATGGCTATATTGCAAGCTGCATCACCATGGGAAGGGTCGCGTGGACGTTCCAGCGCTATCGTGGGCTTGAGCTCGGAACCGACCAACAAAGGGTCAACCGCATTCTGGAATAGTTTCAGTAATTCTTGTTTTTGTTCAGCTAGCATGGCACAGAAGTTTTATTGTATTTTGACAATAAATAAAATAAGGACAGGGGACATTATACTGTCTCACCCTGCCCCTGTCTGAGATGCCGCATGTGAATCTTGCATCTTCTTGTTACTAGAACTCATTCTCCTTCTTTAGCTCCCCGATTGCTTTTTATACCGCCGCAGAGCTGGCAAATACTGTGCTTGAAGACATTGCTTGTTTGTACATGATCAGGACACGCAGCATTTTGCCAAGGAACAAACTGTTAAACAGGCCAAACAGTGCCGTGCTGATGACAACGAACAACATATTGCTGTGCAGGGCTGGGTTCACGTGCAAGGCGACATTCACAACATACTTCATAACAAAGATGGACATCATCATTACCAGCGGACCCCAGCTGCCACGGTAAAAAACCATGCCCTTGTCTGCCAGGATACGTACATTCCTGTCGCTAACCAGACTCCAGGAGATGGCAGAACCAAGCACCGTCGTTACCAGCCATGTTGCCAGTACAACAGGATCAGCACCAAAACCGGACAATATGCCTTGTACGGACAAGGCCAGCATGAGCAGAGGAATGATTGCCACTGCCCTGACTGTCAATTCGCGGTCAACACTGGACTTGATGCCGCGAAATGCCAGAAAGCCCAGAATTGCCCATACATAGATTGGTGTGTTGCTAATGATTTGGTTCAACATGATGATCTCCTTGAGTGCGGTCAATGTAGTTTCAGGTGTTTGTTTTGCTGCGATGGAAGAAGTATTGCAAAGCTGATCCAGCCTGTATGCCGGAAAGCGACGAAGCGTTGGTTCTTGCCGCAAAAGGGGTGTTTTTGGTCGTGAGTGTGCGGTCTCAGACGTGTAGAATGCTAGGTTTTCTTCGTCTGGATACGCTATGTGGTTTAAGAATTTGCAAGTTTTTCGTCTGACAACTCCCTGGAAGATCACTGCCGAGGAGTTGCATGCACAATTGTCACGCATTTCGTTTTCGCAATGCCCTTCGAATGAGATGCAAAGCCAGGGTTGGGCATCTCCGCGCAATAACGATCAGCTGGTGCATTGCGTCAATCAGCAATTCCTGATTTCGCTGGCTACAGAGAAGAAATTGCTGCCTTCCAGCGTCATTAATCAGGTCACCAAGGCACGTGCGCTGGAAATCGAAGAAGAACAAGGGTTCGCGCCTGGTCGCAAGGCCATGAAAGACTTGAAAGAACGCATCACTGAAGAGTTGTTGCCACGCGCCTTTGGCGTCAAGCGCAATACCAATGTATGGATAGATCCGGTGAACCGCTGGCTGGTAATCGACGCGTCCAGCCCATCCAAGGCCGATGAAGTCATCAAACTCTTGCTGAAATGCTGCGACAAGCTACCTTTGGAAGGCTTGCGCACCAAAGCCTCACCACAAGCAGCCATGACCGGCTGGCTGGCTGGTAATGAAGCCCCCAAGGGTTTCACCATAGATCAGGATACCGAACTGAAGTCCTCTACCGAAGACAAGGCCACCGTACGCTATGTGCGTTACACGCTGGAACCGGACGATATACAAAAACATATTACTGCTGGCAAACAATGCACCAAACTGGCATTGACCTGGGATGACAAGATCAGCTTTGTCCTGACCGACACCCTGACCATCAAGCGCATCAAGCCACTGGATGTGCTGGATGAAAGCAAGGACAAGGGCAGCAATGAAGAAGAGCGCTTTGATGCAGATTTTGTGCTCATGACGGCAGAACTGGCCCGCTTGCTGGATGACGTGGTATTTGCACTGGATGGTGAAATGGACAGCGCACAGGCTGCTTGATGAACTGAGGTGTTTTATCCCGCCCCCGCTCAAGTAATTGGGCGGGATTTTACTTGGTGCTCAACATCATAACAACTTAAGACCTTTCAACACACGGGTGCAGAGCAGCACTGAGGCACAGAGTCCAATGAGTCGCACCACATACACAATGGCGGGATGTGCATTACAGGATTTGAAGTGCAGGAAAATGTGGACGAAAAAAAAGACAAGCATCGCTTGTCTTTTTTCTTTATAACTGGCGGAGCGGACGGGGCTCGAACCCGCGACCCCCGGCGTGACAGGCCGGTATTCTAACCAACTGAACTACCACTC
>NZ_JBXASD010000016.1:0-109674 GCF_058808955.1 Undibacterium sp. GW821-FHT11B02
GTGGAGCAGAAACGCAAGCTCGCGGAGTTGGTTACCCGATATGCAGTAGAAAAGGTTGGCGTCAGCCAGGACGATGTTACCCTGATGATGTATGCCATTCCCTTGGAGAGCATGAGCTTCGGTGGTGGGAAGCTGGTCTCTGACATCGACCTTTCCATGCCTTGGGTAAACAAGTAAGAAGGACTGATCATGGCCTCAACAAACATCGCCTACGCTACTCTGAAATGGAAGCTGCTGACCAAGAAACGCGGGAGTTCAACCCAGGGACTTCCACCGGGGAAAGAGGCACTGGCATGGGTGAGCGGTACGGTGACCCTGATTTATGGTGAGCGGGATGCAATCCTCGTCGACACCTTCCTCTCTGAGGAACAGTCGAAGGAACTAGTGGAATGGGTCGCCGAGAGTGGCAAGAATCTCACCACGATCTATGTGACGCATGCCCACGGGGACCATTTCTTCGGCCTAAAGCTGCTGCTTGACCGGTTCCCGAATGCCAAGGCGGTCGCCAGTCCAGCTATCGCCGAAGGTATCCGCAAGCAGGTCGATCCCGATTTCATCAGGACCTTCTGGGAAACGCGGTTCCCCGGCCTGATTCCAAAAGAACTGGTCGTCCCCGATGTTCTGGAGGGAAACGAGCTGGAACTCGAAGGGCAAAAATTGGTGGTTGTGCAACTTGGACACACCGATACAGTCAGCACGACTTGTCTTCATGTTCCTTCGATCGATCTCGTCGTCTCAGGCGACTGTGTCTATAACAACACGCACCCCTATCTGGCGGAATGTGATGCAGCTGCCCGTGAGGAATGGCTTGCGGCACTCGACAAGGTCGAATCGCTGCATCCCCGTTCGGTAGTCGCTGGACACGGTGTACTTGATCCCGATAGCGACCCGAGACACATTGAGGAAACCCGGAAATACATTCTCGATTTCAACAAATCCTTGCAATCGGCGGCGAGTGCGCGAGACCTCTATGACGCCATGCTTGAGCTTTACCCGGATCGGGTTAATCCCGGGCTCCCTGTGGGCTGCCGCTAACGCCGCAAAGCCTTCGTAATGCCCGGTACAGATGGTTTATGCTCTTCTCAAGCGCATGAACCATCCGCTAGCATATTCGACGCTAATTTTTTGTTCCGCCACGTCTAACACTGTTCGGTCCATAAAGTCTTACTGTGCGATAAAGAATTTGGTTAAAATAAACGCTTGAGTAGGTAGCACACGAACATATCTATTTCCCGTGCGCTAGGAAAATATGACCTATCAGTACATCATTGGTATTGGGTACGTGATCAAGTGCGTGACGTGACTCAAACTCACATGGCAGTATATGTCGACATACTGACCATCAGCATGCAAACTCAACACTGGCAGCATTCGCAAGGTAGCAAATGGAAACACTAGCCTTGTAAATCTGAAATGCTCTTGAGGTCACAGACCATTCTCAATGGACATCTATTTGTAATGCGATGAATAAAGTTGAGCACCAAGCTTTTGCCATTGGCTAGATTTGAACGCCGAAAAATCCATTTCATCAATAGCTTTTAACATATTTCTATGAGAACTTTCACTCAACTCGTGTCCTGCCTCAATAATTTTTCTAAGACATACAATTAATCCATTAATTGCTGTTGGGGAATACGCAATTAATCGTTTTCACAATGATCCAGATTGTCGCGTTGCAATTGCTAATCCAGCCGCTTGTAGCGAAAGCATTAGTCTGCATAGGGCAAGCCATCATGCGATTTATTTGGACAGAAACTATAACGCGGCTCATTATCTGCAGTCGATTGATCGTATTCATCGGTTAGGGCTGGAGTTTAAGTTTTTGCCAGGTACCGCGCCGCTTTAACTGGCAAGCCTTCTTAGAGCAGTATGTCTGCGTGGGATTTTGGGGACGACTCGGAAATGATTCGCCACAAGCTAAACAGATTCTACTGTTCACGATCACCTCCCCTGGAGCAAACATGTCATCTACCGGGGAATTGTAAATAGTTTTCAGATCGGGATTTTAGATGTCGTTAAATATTCTCATTAATTGCTGACTTTTTTCTCATTTACTTCTGAATAATATTGCTTGATTTAAACGTTATTTCTCAATAACTTCTGATTGTTCACAACGGATGTGAAGGTGTAAAATATACGTATAAAAAGCGGCTCATTATTGACAATAATGAGCCGCTTTTTATGTCTGGCCTTTGCAATTTCGTAGGAGGCGCATAGAATCAGAATCGCGTATTTATGCTGTAATCATTGATGGGACGACATACAGGAAATAGTTTTTTTGCACGCGGCATCTCATGTTCCAGTCAGAATAAGAAGAAGTGGCAACTTTATTTATTAGAAGGGGTGGCGCCCCAAGCGTATATGCAGCCACAAAATTAGAGGTAACATTAAACCGATCATCCAGTGTGCCACAGACCAGTAAGGGCGCAAGGCTTCGCTAGCGAAGTAATACAGGGCATAGCCTGTCAGCGCCAGCCAGACGAAGGTGAAAATCATACTCCAGCCACTATTGCGATTCCGCCGTGCACGGTGGGCACGCCGCATGTGCTGGAACAGCAAACCGCCTGTAAGGAAACTCAGAGGAATGATGAACGCCCCATGGGCTTGCATGGCCCAGTGTTCCAACGGATGAATATTTTCACCAAACTCACCCGCAACACGCAAGTAGTAATGCGCCAACAACCAGGCAATTCCGCTGATGAACAGCGCTGTCACCAGCGCGTATTGCGCGTATCTGTGCCAGCTTTCAAGCTTGAAATGCTGGCTGGTGGCAGCCCTCAAAGGACGGTGATGCAGGCTGTGTTTATTGGTACGCATGTAAGGCAATCTGGCAGGGGAACAGGTTCAAATTATAAAAGCTTCTGCATCATACAGGGACAAACACGGGTGCTGTACATTGCCGCTAGCCGCAATCACCTTGGTCAGCGCATCGGCCAATAAGCAATTTGGTGCGACGACGGTGTAGCTATGCTGATCAACAATTGCCTTGCCTATAATTGGGTGTACCAGCGCACTCAACACACTCCCTGCCCTGTCTTTGCGAGAAAAATAGCTGGCCGAAGTCGCCATGGCACTATCGGCCAGTTGCACTTGTCTTGCTGCACTTTGCGGATAAGCTGGATCACGTATCAACACAGTCTGAGCCTGGCCCAGCACACGTAAATCTCCGCCAGCATTCACGCAGGCATGTCGCACACCATGCGCCTGCAAGGCAGCAATGGCACAATCAACAGCATAACCTTTTGCAATGCCGCCCAAGTCCAGCCAGTCATCACTACATTTTTCAATCTCACCATCAGATGGCAGGTCATACATCTCTGCAACGTCGCTGGGAGTAGTACAGGAGCGTACTGTTGCAGGGGCAGGCAAATAACCCCATTCAACCAGACGCCTGGCGACACGGATATCAAACAGACCTTCTGATACTTGATGCAATTGCTTGGCAGCGATCAGTACCTTAGCAGTATGAGCACTAATTTCTAGCAGTGCACCAACAGCCGCCTGGTTATAACGGCTAATGTCACTGTCCGGTGTATGAAAGCTCATCAGATGATGGATTTCATGTATCGCCGCAAAACCTGCCTGGAAGGCCGCATGGCTTTGCAACTCATCCAGATCATCGTGCAAACTGATTTCAACCAGCGTACCCAGTCCTGGTTGGGCACGGCGTTTCATTTCTTAAGGACGACCTGGGCAATCGCCGCTATACGCCTCACCCCATCAGTGACATGTGCACAAGACAAGGTAGCACCACTGATATTAGCAATACCCTCACCTATCGCCAGTCCACTGGTAGCTGTCTTGCCAACAAATTGCTTGCGCCAGTTGGCATTACGAATTTCGAAACCATGACTTTCGCGATAAGCGAGTATTTCAACCTGACGCACACTAGTATCTGCTTGCAAGCCCACGGCATAGGAAATCAATTCAAACTTGCCTATCACATCATCAAATACGATGTAACCCAGCAATTTATCGTCCTTGTAAGCAGCGACTGCGCGCCAGGCAACGGAGCGCGTGGGCAGGCCTGCCAGTTTTTCTACCTGCTTCATTTGTGCCGCATCAAGCTGCAACGGTAATGGTTTAAAACTGCTGGCGTCGGGAAATATCGTCTGCTGTGCCTGCTCCATACTCAGGTATTGCGTAGCAAAAGCATTGCCACTGATGCCAGCAACAGCAATTAAGGATAAGGGAGCAAGCTTGGACATAAATTCATATCAGAAAGAGTAACCGGCGCCGAGATTATAACGATCACGGCTACTGTCCTGTTTAAATTTCTGATAATCCGCCTTCAGTACCACACCCTCACCGATCTTGAAGCTGGCACCGACCGTAGTCACTTTTTCATCCGGACCAGTGGCAACACCCAAACCCAAAGGCATGGCTGAATAAGATTTGGCAGTATTAAACTGTTCATAACGCAGGAAAGGTGTCAGGCTATAGTCTTCATTCTTCCACAGTTGGTAAGCACCCTGCAGATACCAGCCTGCAAATGCCGACGGTACCGGATTGGGTTGACCAACAAAAGTCAGGTTCAGGGCATCGGTATTACTGATGGTGCCACGTGCATACAAGGCAGTCAGGTCAAGCTTGCCTGGATTGTAGCGGGCATGCACATCCCACAGTGTGACGCGTGCATCATTTGCTGCAAAGTCAGTCGTGGCGTGACCAACCTTGCCAGAAAATATCGATCCCCCCAACAACAGACCAGGTACACCACGCCAATTAGCGGCTGCATGCATGCTCAGGTCACGCGATTTGGCCTGTTGGCCTTCTTGGTGGATGGCGCGCAAAGGTGATTCACGGCCATCACTTGAATTGGCATCCCACTTGGTCAAATCAAAACCGGTGGTCAGACCAATGTCCCAGCTCAGGCCATTGTCGTGAGAGCCGGACAAGCCAAAACCTGCTTCACGCCAGGTCGAGGGAATAATCGCAGTTTCGACAAAATTACGTTGTACACCATAGTAAGCAGTCGGTTCGTGACTGGTATTGATGAAGCCTACCGGCATCAGGAACAAGCCTGCCTTGGCAGACAGGCCAGGTTTGATTTCATGCTCGACATACAATTGTTCGACTTCGCTCTCGCCATTGTCGCTTTTGGAAGTAACCGCATGCTCCCATTCAAACTCGGCCACCATTTTGGTTTTTTCACTGAAGCGATGGGTGATACCTATCACCGCGCGTGCGACATCCGTTTGTGCCTGGTTACTGGCTTCACGCGGGCGGGTGTAATTAATTTCGCCATAACTGCTGACGACAGTTTGTTGCATAGCTTTGTGTAAGCCTTCATTGCCACTGTCAGTAGTTTGGGCTGACGCCAACGGTGCAATTGGCGCGACAGGTGAGACCGTCTGCGCCTTGGCTGCATTACTGATCATGACATCTTGTTTTTGCTCAACCACTTCTGTTTTTCTGCGAGTTGCCGCCAGTTCCGTCTTGATGGCTTCCAGCTCTGCCGCCAGCTTTTCTATTTTTTGTAGCAATTCGGCTTCACCAGCATGAACAGGAGCAGCAAATGCGCCAGAGATCAGGGTTACTAAGGTAGCTTTGGCTAAGAATGATTTTTTCATGGTGGTTTTCCAGTTATTCAAAATTTCTATGTGACGTTGACCAGTTCAATGGCTCAAGGTTTGTAGCCGTCATTGAGTGTTGCCAGGAACTTGACAACATCATCCACTTCATCCTGCGACAAGGCCGCGGCCATGCCGCGTTGGCGGTTGTAGGGCACTTCCTTGGTATTCACATTGCCAATATAAGCGGCTGGCAAGTCATTGAACTTGATGACATTACCGTCAGCGCCGTAGGGGAACCACTCTTCAGGATTGGTATCGCGACGCACATAAAAACTCACCGTTTCCCGCAAAGTCTTGAATTTGCCGTTATGGAAAAAAACTTTACGGGTTGCCACATTGCGCAGAGTTGGTACCTTGAAAGCGCCACACAAGTCAGCACGTGTAGTGAGATCGGTACGATCTGGACCACACAGACCCAAATCAAAATAAGCGGGGTTCGCAGTGGCCGGAATGTCTGTATTGCGCGGCATACCGAGATTATCGAAGGTGAAATCTGTAAACAAAGGCGCGGCACCATTCGCCCCTTTACTGCTGGCGTGGCAAGCCGCGCAATTGCCTTTGACTGGATTGTTGAATAATGCAAGACCACGCAACTCTGCATCATTTAGCTTAACGCGACCAGCGAGGAACTGATCATACTTTGAGTCATAGGGATGAAATTCGCTGTCCTCTTTCTGGTATTGCTGCAGGGCGAACAAAATACGCTCAAACGCTGTATCAGTATTGTCAAAAATAGCGTTCCCAAAGGTCGACCTGAATTCGTTCACGTAAATTGCTCTTTGCAGTTTTGCGACTACATCTGCCCTGTCTTTATTGGCCATTTCATGTGCTGCCAGGAGAGGTGTTTCTGCCTGTTGCGCCAACGTATTAGCCCTGCCGTCGCGGGTAAAACCACCTGTAGGTGTGCCATCGGCTGCAAAAAAGAAAGCTGGTGTCAGATCCAGGTAGCGCAAGGATGGCACGGCGCGAAAACCTGGCACGTCGAGATTTGGTCCTCCCAGTTGCACGCTCAGGTTATTCTTTTGTGCATGGGCATTGTCAGCATCATGACAAGTTGCACAAGACATCTTGCCAGAAGCTGACAAGCTCGCATCCTTGAAGATTTTCTCACCCAATTGCGCCGCCGCACTCATACTGACATCAGGGACTACAGATGTACTACTGACGGCGGTATTGCTACCACCTCCCCCACACGCAGCCAAACTCAACACAAGTCCGGTAATAACCGTAGCAGGCAGCTGTTGAGAAAAATAAGGTAGCGCGACAATCCTTTTCAGGATATCTGAAGTAAATGACATCGTTGAATCCGTAGGTGTGTCCTGGAAGGAGAAATATAAATGTAAATGAGAATGATTGTTATTATAAGTTAATAATCATTCACCAAGCAAGCTCTGCAACCTATCTGTTGCAGATTGGCACTAAAATCTGGTCCTATACCACCCGAAACAATGTATTCGCCGCCCTGTATTTAAAAGGACCGTAATTCTTGGAGGCAATGAATTTTCCAAAGACAGAAGCGTCGCCGAGAATTGGGAAAAAATTGGTGTGGAACTCGATTGCGTACCCACAATGCAGAAGATAGGTATTGGCGGGGTCATCAGTACTAACGTAGATAGCACAGATTGTATCTGAGCGGCATTCGTGCAAAAGTTGAAGCGGATTAATCGAGAGAGATGGGGGCGGTGTCTATTTCATTAGATTGCACCTGCTGCATGTTGAGCAGCATGCGTTTTACATTCCACCTGTCTTGCGCACAGATACGATCCAACTACCATACTGATTAGCATGTGCACGAGGTGGAGATGGATGATGGATGTGAAAGTTTAAGAATAGAAGAGTTAAAAAAATGGCTCATTATTTTCAAGATAATGGGCCGTTTTTATATTTGTCCTAGGTTGGTATTTTCGTAGATTGGCTACGCTTCATCACTTCAGGATGGTTGCTTTCCCGCCGATCAAGAAATTCAACTTTCCTCTCAAACAACATCACCTGTAAATCAAGATAAACACGTCTGCATGATATTACGGCGTCATCATCCCCCGAACTTGCGCCGGACTCAAACCCAACACCCGACGCATGCTGCGGGTCAGGTGGCTGGGGTGGGCGAAGCCTGTTTCCATGGCTATTTCTGTCATGCTCTGTTTACCTTCCAGCATGAGCTGGCGTGCGCGGTGCAGGCGTCGCTGCATGACATAGCTATGTACAGGCATGCCTGTTGCCTGTCTGAACAGTGACTTGAAGTGTGACAGGCTGAAGCCGGCCACGGCAGCGAGTTCGGCAAGGCTGAGGTCGCTATCCAGATGTGTCTCTACATAATCGATGACGTGGCGCAGTCGCCAGGCCGGTAAGCTGCGGCCCGCTACCGGGTCTGGGGCTGGCTTGCGTGACTGCACGGCAAACAGGCGGGCGGCCAGTGCGACCGCCAGGCTGTCGGCAAAAATACGTCCACCGGGATAGGCGTCGTGGTCCTCTGCCTGCATCATCCAGCCTAAGCGTTCTATCTGTGGGTCACGTATGTGTATGGCTGGTGCCAGCAGAGCATTTTGGTTGCCCAGGTTCATAGCTTCTGCGGTGTCGCTCAGTATCTGCGGCGACAGGCGCAGCAGCAAAGATGTAGCAGGCTGAGTCAGTGTCCAGCGTGTGCTGGAGCCCCCAGGTACGACACAGAACTGGCCATGCAGGCGCACGCCCTGACGTTCATACCTGCCAGCGCCGTAAGACACGGGCACAGGGTCACCGAGATGCAGGCAGAGCACATGACGGGCATCGACAGGGGAATTGAACAAGCCAACTGGTACGGGTGAAGTCAGCACATCGAGCAGAGGCAGATCATGGTTGCCAGCACTGTTGAGCAGCGCTGGCGAAGGATGGGGATAGCATGCAGGTCTGGTCATCGCGCCCTCAAAGTATGCATACCAGAAGATGTATTAATGTAGCGCAAATCATCTGTCTGTGCTCGGGTTCGGCTGTTTGTGCGCGCCGTGGCAAAGCAATGTTGCTAGCATCGTCTCCACTTGCCATCCCATCTGGAGACTGAAATGAAAAGACGACTTTTCTTGCAAATCACCCCCGCTGCCATTGCCAGCCGTGTCGCCGCAACACTGGCACTGCCAGCGCTGGTCAAGGCCGCTGAACAAGACAAACTACAACAGACGACAGATGCAGCCGCATTTGGCGCAATGCGCCGCTTTACTAGTCTGCCCCAGGGCAAAATCGCCTATGTAGAACAAGGCCAGGGTGATGCTGCGCTGTTCTTGCATGGTGCACCGTTGAATAGTTTTCAGTGGCGCGGTGCGATAGACAGGCTATCGCCTTACCGCCGCTGCATCGCACCCGACTTCATGGGCCTGGGCTACACACAAGTTCCCGCGCAGCAATCACTGACAGCCGATGCCCAGTTGGGGATGCTGATCAACCTGCTGGATCACCTGAAGGCCGGCGTGGTCGATATTGTTGCCAGCGACAGTGGCGGCGCGGTGGCGCAACTATTTGCCGTGCGCCACCCAAAGCGTGTGCGTAGCATGTTGCTGACAAACTGCGACGTGGAACCAGACAGCCCGCCGGCAGGTGTGCAACCAGCCATCAACATGGCCCGCACCGGCACCCTGGCCGACGAAACCGCCAAATGGTTGACAGATAAAACCATGGCGCGTGCCACCTTTGGCGCTGCCGTATTCCACAACCCTGCAATTTTTACCGATGACAACATCGTCTATTACGTCACGCCACTGGTCAGTTCACCACTTAGCCGCCAGCAATATCACGCCTTTCACCTGGCGCTGGAACCCAACCCATTGGCGGGTATAGAGGCAGAACTCAAGCGTAGTCACATCCCCGTCAAAATAGTGTGGGGCGGTAGCGACACCCTGTTTTCCCTGGCCGATGCTGAGTATCTTGACCGCACATTTCCACAGTCACGCGGTATACGCGTCGTACCAGAAGGGAAGTTATTCTTTCAGGAGGAATTCCCGGATGTGATTGCGGAAGAAGCCAGACGCTTGTGGGGAGTGTGATGAACATACTGGTCTGCACTGGCGACCCATAGCGATAAACAGATGAGAGCGGAAATCACTGCCGAAGCGAATACCATGCTGCGTTACAATGCCCACCTGCACACCGCATCATTTATCATTGTCAGGAACCCGTATGAACACCGTATTCGCCGCCCCCGTCTTCGACGGCACCGTGATTTTTGAAGGAAATGAACTTTTCAAAGGCAGAAGCGCCGCCGAGAACTGGGCCAAAAAACTTGGTGCAGAACTCGACTGCGCGACCACAGTGCAAAAGATAGGTACCGGCTGGGTCATCTGCGGCAATGTCGATGGCGAAGATTGTATCTGGGCGGTATTCGGGCAAAGGTTGAAGCGGATTAACCGAGAGTGATGGGCTCTTTAGTAGGGTGCGCCATGCGCACCGTGAGATGTATTGTCAACAGTAGACGCTCTTTTAACAGCCTTTGTTGTATCTGGGAAGTATATATGTTTTTGCCAAGAGACATAGTTATGTAGTGCAGTGCTTCTGGAATTCGTAGTTTATGTTTGCATACAACTACGCTAAATCATTCGTAGCCAAGTGCTAAAACAATGATACCGACCCAACATCTTTACCTTCCAAATGCTCCCAAGTGAGGCGAACCAATTTCTTTACGATACTGGGGTCGCACACGCAGAGGGTATGAAGAAATTTTTCCATTTCTTCTGAAAAAGCAACCGATCGAATCCCTGCACTTTCTTTTGCACAGGCAGTAAAAAAAATTTCACTGCCTTCAAGATAAAAACAATAGCGAATCTCGTTTTCTGCCAGCAAATTCTCGATTGAAGAAAGCACCAGCGCATTTGGGTTTGAAACCAGCTTACGAATTTTAATTTCGTCCATTTTATTTTTAACCCTCAAATCTCGGGACGCAACGATAATAACCGTTCATGTGATTGCATTAGCTTATTCACCTCCGTTCACGGCACATTTCCATGCGAGAGAAGGTCATCAAACATGGTGCGCGCGGCGCACCCTACACGTGCGGCTCTTTACTATTCCCCACTCACAAATATTCAACCAACTGTCCACTCACGCTGCGCAGGCGCTGGCTCATCAGTTTTGCCAGTCTTGACAGGATGTGTACAGCCAGCACCGGCCCTTCCTTGATGATGCGTGCGTAGTTGTCTTTGGTCAGCAGCAACAAGACGCTGGCTTGTGAGGCAACGCAGGTAGCGGAACGTTTTTCGCCGTCGATGATGGACATTTCACCCACGGTCTTGCCGTGGCTTACCTTGACGATGCGGTGCAGCATGCCGTCCTGGTCGGACTTGAGTATTTCGACTTCGCCTTTCACCAGCAAAAACATGTAGGTACCAGATTCACCTTCCTTGAACACGACGGCGTTGGCTGACACTTCATAGCATTGCAGATAGCCCGCCAAAGCTTCGATGTCCTTCCACTCCAGATCCGCAAACAACTGGGATTCTGCAATCATGTCGCATATGTCACCACGTTGAAATGTCGTGCCTATCCCCACCAGGCGGAAGCCTTCCAAAACATGATCTGGATTCATTTTTTACCCGTTAATTTAATATTTCTGCTTGTCATAAATTGAACGTTCAACTAAGCCTACTGGCCGGTAGTAAGTTAATTTGGCAAGTTAGCCTGGCACGCCAACTTCGCTGACTGTGATTGATAGTTTATCGCAGTCCGGGCAAAAAAACAGCTGCAGGACGAACTACATTGCGGATCAAAATTGGATCGACGATCACTGCGTCAGTTCATCACGCGGCAGCCAGCTTTGCGCTTCGGCGAAACGCGCCGGGTGCTGCTCCGGTCAATCGTTTAAAGGCCTTGTTGAAGGCTGCCTCTGATTCGTAGCCGACACTATCGGCAATGTCTACCAGAGGTTTGTCCGTGTGGCGCAGCAAATGGCCAGCACGGAACATGCGCCAGCGCGTCAGGTATTCGAGCGGTGATTCACCGACCTTTTCCTTGAAGCGTAGCGCGAACCCGGAGCGCGACATTCCAGCGACTGCAGCCAGTGTCTCTACGGTCCAGCTGGACGCGACATCCTTGTGCAGAAGATGCAAGGCTGCGCCGATGCGGCGGTCTGACAGTGCTGCAAGCCATCCGCTCTCTGTGTCGGAGTCTAGCGTAGCGATATATGCCCGGACCACCTGCACGAAGATAATGTCGGCCAGGCGGCTAACGACCAGGCCAGAGCCGAGACCTCTTTGCGCTGTCTCCATCGCCAGCAATTGCAGTGCAGTCTGGAGCAGATGAGTCTGGCCCTGGTCCATGCGGATGTGCAGCAGCGCCGGCAACAGGTCCAGCAGGGGCCGCGCACCATACGGGTCGAAGTTAAACCAGCCGCTGATCACGGTGGTACCCGCGCCGCCACCACCAATCTGAACCACACCACCGATGTTTGTGCGTATGACATCGACACAGTTAAGCGTGGCGGACTTCAGGTCATCGCGCAGCGAGTATGGCAGACCGTGTGGAATGACGAAACAGTCACCTGTTGCCAGGGCGACGGGTTCCTGGTCAGCCGCGTCTTCGTCAAGCGTCAGCCAGCAGCCGCCGCGCAACATCAAACCAAAGCGCGCCGTGTCGTCACCGCGCCGGGTACTCAGACCCCAGGGGGCCGTAGCCTCCAGCCGCGCATACTGGGCGTTTTCGACACGCATCGCAGCAAATATTTCGTCAAGCGGATCCATGACTGAGTTTTTTTGGATGATTGGACAAAAATTATAGCGCTGCGAGCATTGAGTGTCCATCATCATCACCCTAAAATTGAAGCCAACAGCATTTCGCTCCTTAGCCCGGTGATTAGCAACCATTACCTCACAGGTAATGGTCTGTCCCCCTGGATCTGGATACACTGCGCCCAACGCTCATCTTTGAACAGGATTAATATCATGTCACAGACCGTCCCCCTCTCCCCCCTCCCAACGACTACAACCGCGCCGCCTTCTGCCGTTGCCGAACAGCGTCCAAGTGTGCTTGCACTACTGGTGATGCTTAGCGGTACCTTCATGGTGGTGCTCGACTTTTTCATCGTCAACGTTGCGATTCCATCTATTCAGCACGATCTCCACGCCAGCGCCGGTGCGCTGCAGCTCATCGTCATCGGTTATGGCCTGGCCAACGCGGCGATGCTGATCACCGGCGGGCGTCTGGGCGACATCCATGGCCGTCGGCGGCTCTTTATCATCGGAGTAGGTCTGTTCACCCTGGCATCCGCTGCGTGCGGCATGGCCCCGAACGCAGTCGTGCTGGTCGCTGCGCGCATTGCACAGGGCGTGGCCGGTGCACTGCTGCAGCCGCAGGTGCTGGCGATGCTGGGCCTGCTCTACACCGGGGAGCAACGGGCAAAGGCGTTCGCTGCCTATGGCCTGGCCATGGGGCTGGCGGCGGCAAGTGGCCAGATCATCGGCGGTTTGCTGATCCATGCCAACGTGGCAGGGCTGGGCTGGCGTAGCTGTTTCCTGATTAACCTGCCAATCGGCTTGCTGGCGCTGGCAATGAGCAAACGTGTGTTGCCGTCGATGCAGGGCCAGCGTTCAAGTCGCCTGGATCTGCCTGGCATGGCATTGGTTGCGTTAACGCTGACAGCCCTTGTATTTCCTCTGGTGGCGGGACGTGATGAAGGATGGCCTGTGTGGAGTTTCATCTGTCTGGCGACAGCGGTGCCTTTGCTCTTCGTGTTCTGGACTTACCAGCGTCGACTGGCAGCACGTGGTGGTCAGCCTTTGGTTGCACCTTCGCTGCTGGCTCAGAAGCCCTTCGTGCTGGGCCTGTTGATCACGCTGCTGTTCTTCGCAGGCAACGCGTCGTTTTACTTCGTACTGGCACTGTATCTGCAACGGGGGCTGGGATTGTCAGCACTCGATTCGGGGCTGGTCTTCACCGCGCTTGCCGTCGGTTTCTTTGCAACCTCTATGGCCTCGCCATGGTTCGCAAAAAGGCTGGGACGACACGCCATCTTTACCGGCGCACTGGTGTTGGCTGCCGGCCATGCCGCGCTGTATGGTCTGCTGGGCAAGTTATCCGCTCAGAACGTGGCCATCATGCTGCCCATGCTTCTGGTACAGGGTTGCGGCCTTGGGATGGTGATGACACCCTTGGCCTCAACCGTACTGGCCGGGTTGCCACCCCAACATGCGGGCGTTGCATCCGGCGTCATGGCAACCATGCAGCAAGTGGGGAATGCGCTCGGCGTCGCACTGATCGGTGTCCTGTATTACGGCACCCTTGGTCAGGGTACTGGTCTCGCTATCGTTGCTCGTGCCTTCGGCATAAGCCTGTTGTACCTGCTTGTATTGGCGCTGGGCGTGGCCGCCCTGTACCGATACTTCAGCCAAACCACACTCACCAAGGAACTATCATGAAAATCAATGCTCAACAACTGGCTGACCGTTACGTCGCTGTATGGAATGAAACGGATCTGGCAGCGCGTTGCGACGCCATCGCCCAGCTCTGGCGACCCGATGGCGTTCATTACATAACGACACGCGAAGCGCGCGGCTATACGGCACTGGAGGAACGCATCACCGGCTCGCACAACAAGAATGTGCGTGACGGTGCTTATGTGTTCAGACCCGTGATGAACGCACAGGCACTGCAGGGGATAGTCACGTTCAACTGGGAGATGATAAGACCAGCCACGGCTGAAGTGCTTGCCGTCGGCTTGGAATTTCTACAGATCGACGCGAATGGTCGCATCATCAGTGACTATCAATTTATCGTCTCGTAGGTCAACACATTCAAATATTACGTATCAGAAGGAAAATAGCTTGACTGCCGTTTTCCTTCCCGGATTTTTTTCAGCAAGCGATAATGTTTCAAAGCTCACACCTTGTCGATCTGGAACGCATATCCTTATCGCCAAGAAAACGATAACGACAGAAATTAAAGTCATTTCCTGACGAATCAGCAAACGCATATCCAACCTAATTTTATTCAATTTCGTCGCTAAACTTTCATCACCATCCTTCACTGCCTGCTCCCGCAAAATATATACGACACAAGCACCGCTGTGCTCTGAACCGGACCGCACTTTGGCCAAGCGATCAACATAGTGAACGATGATAAAGCGACGCTGCCGCCTGCCATTTCGCTTACCAAAAATACACATGATTGTGCCTTTGCAAACGTTACTGGCACTGGCATAAGAATTGCGTTCACACAATGCGTAAGCATCTGCCAATGCAACATATGACATTAGCAAAAAATATATTAATGAATCACATAAAACTCATTTCGCAGCAGAAGTTGAAGACAA
Organism: Undibacterium sp. GW821-FHT11B02; assembly: GCF_058808955.1. Classification (NCBI taxonomy): domain Bacteria; kingdom Pseudomonadati; phylum Pseudomonadota; class Betaproteobacteria; order Burkholderiales; family Oxalobacteraceae; genus Undibacterium; species Undibacterium sp. GW821-FHT11B02. The sequence continues at coordinate 14,842 of NZ_JBXASD010000016.1, forward strand.
ACATGCCGATTCTGGATGCAGTACAGATGTATATGAAGGCAGGACATTCACCTCAGTGATATATAGCGAAAAACTGCACCTGGGGAAATGCGACACATATTGAATGAACACAGGTGGCCAGCATAGCGGTCACCAAAGGCCAGTCATTTCAATTTCATAGCGGCATAAATAGTCATCATTTACGTAGAAGGGGCATAAAAAAACAAACTTGAATCGAGCGTGCGCACCATGTTTGTGCATGTCTTTGTGCATCAACAACCTGTTGATGCGCTACGCCAGTTTTTTATACATAGGGCTTACGCAGTTGAAGCAATTCTGCGCAGGCCCTTGAAAATGACAAGCGGTTCATCGTTATATGCGCTCTGACATATTTGTTCGTGACGCAGAAGAGATTGAAGCGCCCACAAGGGCGCAAATCCACAGCGATAGCAATCGCTCATGGACGTGATCAATCAGGTGCCAACACCACTGGCTCCACTTGAAACTTGCAGTTTCGACGTTGACTTTTTGCATTAATTTTTTTCCGGTCATAGCGGTATGTGTCGGTTTATTTCGACTACACCCTATTTCACTTTCGAAAGAAAACAACTCTCAAAGGGTTTCGCAAAATGAACAATACTACTCCGCTCCAGATCGATACTTTTTTACCTTACATGCGCAATGTAATCAGGTGTGAACAGGCTCTGCATGAATTGAATTTGATGTGGCGCATGATAGAAGCAACTGCAAAAATGACCTGCGCAAGCGAAGCCAAAGCGGTATTACCAACCATGGCCGCTACACGTGATGGTTTCAATCGTCTGGAGCAGGAACTGGTGACCAGTCTGGTACATGAAAAAGTATCTACTGCATTAGGTGCAATCGGTACCAAGGCACAATATGTGATTGATATAGTCGTCCGCAATTTGTATGAGCGCACTGCCGACATCGGTTTTCTGGCGACTGATAATGAGCTGTGCGCCTTTACTGCCGGCTTACATGATATGCAGGGAAAGATACGTGCCAGGTTGCGTGCTTATCGCAACAAATATACGGTGTACGATGAAATCATTCTGCTGGATGTGGCAGGCAATGTACTGGTGCAAATTGACGAAGCCACCCCGCTGGAAGCCAGCACGGATCCCTTGCTGGCTGCAACCCTTGCCTCAAATACTTACGTAGAAACTTTCAGAGCCAGTGATCTGCGGCCAGGTAAAGAGAAAGCCCTGATTTATTCACGTCGCATGCTGCACCCTGAAACTGGGGTGGTAGTAGGTGTGCTATGCCTGTGCTTTAACTTTGAGCAGGAAATGGCAGGCATATTCAAGTCGCACCGTGACCCATCCGGGCGTGCCAACATGCTGTTGCTGGATGCCAGCAATCAAGTAATAGCAAGTGCAGACAGAAACTGGATACCTGTAGGTGTCAGCGTTCCTGTGAACTACAGTAGCGAACCAGAACTGATGATGTATGCCGGACGCGAATATCTGGTGCGGACTTTTCCGGCTGTGGGCTACCAGGGCTATATGGGACCACCCGGCTGGCAAGGACAAGTGATGGTGCCGGTGGAGGTGGCATTTACTGAAGCCAGCAGCAATCATTTGAACGAATTAAGTCCTTCAGTGGCCGAAGGTCTGTTAAGCCACGCACATTCATTTTGCCCGCCTTTGCACGAAATCATGATGGCAGCTGAGACCATACGTTGCGTGGTATGGAACGGCAAGGTCATGACCGCAGGCCAAACGAATGAGATGCAGAAGCTGAAGACCATACTTGACCAGATCAGCGACACTGGAGCGCGCAGCGATGAGTTGTTTGCCAAATCAATTGCCGATCTTTACGAAACGGTATTGGCATCTGGCATGCGCGACGCAGAATTTGTTTCGCATCTGCTGGTTGATCTGCTGGACAGAAATTTATATGAAAGGGCAGATGATTGCCGCTGGTGGGCATTGACGCCTGAACTGCGCCGGGTATTGGCGAACCCGGAACGGGATTGGGAAACCATGGCCGACGTTAACGGTATATTGAAATACATCAATCGCCTGTATACGGTATACACCCGCATCTTTATTTATGATGACAGCGGTCAGATTATCGCCAGCAGTCAACTGTCCCTGCCCGATCAGGAAATGGACCCAGCGATTGGTACCCATATCGACACAGAGACCCTGTCACAGGTTTTGGCGTTGCGCACAGAGCAGGATTACTACGTAACACCGTTCTCGGCGACCCCCATGTATGAAGACGAGCCGACCTATATTTATCATGCTGCAATTCGTGACCTGGATGACGATGCTCAAGTGATAGGAGGCATTGGTATTATTTTTGACTCGGCACCAGAATTTTCTGCAATGCTGAAAAGCGGCATGGGCAACAAAGACAATACCAGCGCCTTCTTTATCAACCGGCAAGGCATCATCCTGTCCAGTACCGATGCCAGTCGCCCGGTTGGCAGCAGCCTGGAAATTGACGACTCACTGCTTGCATTGGCAAACGGTAGCAGCGCGTCGCGCATTCTTGTTCATGACGGACACTATGCTGTCATGGGTTGCACGGTATCAAGCGGCTATCGTGAATTCAAGGTTTCTGACGGCTATCATGAAGACATACTGGCAATTGTCTTCAATAGCTTTGGCCCGGTACGGGACTATGCCAGCATCAACAAAGCGGACACCACACTCATTTCTGAAGCATCAGTTGAAGCTGATAATGAAGAGTTCGCCACCTTCTTTATTGACAATAGCTTGTTCGCATTACCCTCAGAATATGTACTGGAAGCTTTGCCGGCATCAAAGGTGTCCATGGCATCAATGAATGGGCGAGCGGAACGCATAGGCTTGATCGTACCGGAACGTGATAACGATCAAAAGAATTATGTCTGGGTATTCGATCTGGGCCATGCCATGCGCGGCAAGCCAGTCGTCATCGCCAATCACCATCAGGTCATCATTGTGCGCTTTGGCGGACAAATGATAGGCCTGTTGGTCAGCGGCCTGCACGGCGTACCACAATTCAATCCCGTACAGATCACACCCGCACCTTTTTCTGGCAACACCAGCAGACTTGTCACCAAAGTCATCAAGGCCAATGCTGGCAAGCTGCTGATTCAAGTGATGGACGTTGCATATTTGTTTGCCACCTTGACGACCAGGGAAGACGAATTGGTGGTGACTTGACGCAAACCTGTTTAAGGGTGGTACACCAATCTCTGGAGTCCGGATGTTTGGATGCGCTGCTCGCTGTCTGTCACCGACTGACCAGTTTTTGGCTGCTTTCAGAATAACGCCCACCCTGCACCGCGACGCTGGAAAGAGCACCCTGAATGTCTTGCATGTCACCTGCAGTCAATGTTATATCGGCAGCACCGATGTTTTCGGCGAGGCGGTGCTGCTTGGTAGTGCCAGGAATTGGCACTATCCAGGGCTTGCGTGCCAACAGCCAGGCAAGTGCAATCTGCGCTGGTGTTGCCTGCTTGTGGTCAGCGATTTTCTTGATCAAATCAACCAGGGCCAGATTGGCTTTGCGGGCATCCTGTGTAAAACGGGGAACGGTGTTACGGAAATCTGTACTGTCAAAACTGGTGTTTTCATCAATTGCTCCAGTCAGAAAACCTTTGCCTAATGGGCTGAATGGAACAAAGCCGATTCCCAGTTCTTCCAGCGTCGGCAGTATCTCTTGCTCTGGCTCACGCCACCACAGGGAATACTCACTTTGAAGTGCGGCAACAGGTTGTACCGCATGGGCGCGACGTATCGTTTGTGCTCCAGCTTCAGAGAGCCCAAAGTGTTTCACTTTGCCTTCATCAATCAGTTGTTTGACCGCGTCGGCTACATCTTCAATAGGCACATCCGGGTCAACCCGGTGCTGGTAGAACAAATCTATGCAATCTGTCTTGAGTCGTTTGAGTGCAGCTTCGGCCACTGCCCTGATATGCTCTGGCCTGCTGTCAAGACCGGCTTTCGCATCGGCATTCCTGAAGCCGAATTTGGTGGCGATAACAATCTGATCGCGCAGCGGGGCCAAAGCCTCGCCGACTACTTCTTCGTTAATGAATGGGCCATAAACTTCGGCAGTGTCGAAGAAGGTGACGCCACGTTCGGCGGCAGAACGTATCAGTGCAATCGCCTCTTGCCTGTCGGTAGCGGGGCCATAGCCGTAACTCAGTCCCATGCAACCAAGGCCGATTGCTGAAACTTCCAGACCGGTATTTCCTAATTTGCGCTTTTGCATATAATTTTCCTTTGAATGACAGGCCATAATTCCGGGCCGCGATTTTTGGCAGTTAAACCTCTTGACACACATCGCAGCAACAAATAACAAGCGACACCGATACAGCCTGCTTTGGCTGCACGTGTCATGACGTTAACTGTACGCTGTAGGTTCTGATTTGATTAGATGGCTTGGCCAGCATGTACTTATGAGCTGAGCTCATGAATGCTACCCTGATGGCAGTATCAAACCACTAGAGTGAGAAGGCGATGAGGCTGTGCGTTTCTTGATCAACATTTGGCGAATCACTCATAGCCGATTGTGACCCATCGTTCAATGATAGTTACGTCGCCAGCCTCACCCGCTTGATATCACGTAATGGTGGAGCACCAAACAGTCGTGTGTATTCACGGCTGAACTGGGATGCACTTTCGTAGCCAACGCGTAACGCGGCGCTGCTGGCGTCGATGTCTTCATTGAGCATCAGTTGCCGCGCATCTTGCAGACGCAAGTGCTTCAGGTATTGCAAGGGACTCATGCCTGCAACTGCCCGAAAATGCTGACGAAAGGTGGACGGGCTCATGTGGGCTTTATCTGCCAGATCGTCCATGGCAATATCTTCGGTGTAGTGCTGCTTTAACCAGCTGATAAGTTTGGCAATTTGCTGGCCCGGTGAACCCGCTGTCATCAGATGGCGCAATGCAGTCCCATGCTCACCGTTAAGCAGGCGCACAATAATCTCTTGCTGTATCAGCGGTGCAACCAATGGTATCAGTTGCGGCTCATTCAGCAGGCGCACCAGGCGGGTGATGGCATCCAGCAAACCGTTATCCAAGGTGACGACCGACATTGCCAGTGATGTCGATGCTTTCAGCGGTGCTGAGAAATTCATTTCAGCAGCGCACTGGGTAACGGTGCGGGCATCCAGTGCCAGACCCATTCCCAAAAATGGCTGCGCGCTACTGGCCCGCGTCACATAGGACACTACAGGCAGGTCCAGCGAAGTCACCAGCGATTGCCCGGGTGCATAGTCAAATATTTCATCACCCAGCATGACGCGCTTGCCACCCTGCACGGTTACACCCAGACCCAGGCCATAAACGCACGGCATGGGGTCGGTCAGCTTGCTGCGCCGGTACATCATCAAACCCGGGATCTGGGTCGTGTAGTCACCATCGGTTTGGGCAATATTGCCTACCAGTTCAGCCAGTGTATGGCTATTCGCAGCTTGTGCTTGATGTTCGGATTGCATGGCGTCGCCAAAGAATTCTTGAATATGCACAGCCTACCATTTTCGATGGCGTGTTTTCCATTTCTGCTGATGAATCATCAATTCAGGCAAGAAATACGTCGAATCAGGCAAACGCCTTTTATAACACCGGGCACACAATACCCTTCAATAAAACATTTCAGTAATTCAACGGAACTTATCAATGAAACATGCACTGATCATCAACGCACACCAGTTTTACGAAGGCATTTCCACCGGCAAGCTGAACCAGAGCATGGCCGGCATCATCAAGACCGAGCTTGAAAACCGCGACTATCAGGTCAGGCAAACCCATATCGAGCAAGGCTATGATATCAATGCAGAGGTACAGAATCATCTGTGGGCAGACATCATCATTTTGCAATCACCAGTTTACTGGTTTGGCATGCCGTGGATATACAAGAAGTATGTTGATGAAGTGTTTACCGCTGGCATGATGCAACAGGGCTTTCTGGATGGCGATGGCCGCACCCGTGAAGATCCCAGCAAACAGTATGGCAGCGGTGGCAAGTTGCAAGGCAAGAAATATATGTTGTCGCTGACATGGAATGCCCCCAAAGAAGCCTTTGGCGACACCTCACAGTTTCTGTTTGAAGGCAAGACAGTCGATGATGTCTTCGTTGCCAATACGGCCAATTACAAATTTTGTGGCGTTGATGTTCTGCCTGCTTTTTCTTGCCATGACGTGATGAAGCAGCCAGATATTGAGAATGACATGGTAAGGCTGCGTGCGCATCTGGCGAATCTAATCTGATCAATCTGCATCATCTACATCATCAGCCCCGCACCTTTCTCATTCTGGAGATTTTCATGATCAACACTACGATTAACGGCAAGAATACCAGTGTCGATGTCACGCCCGACACACCTGTGCTGTGGATGCTGCGCGATGCGCTGCAACTGACCGGCACCAAGTTTGGTTGCGGTGCCGCCTTGTGCGGTGCCTGCACCGTGCATCTGGATGGGCAAGCGATACGCTCCTGCGTCACGCCTGCTTCTGCCGTGCAGGGTAAAAAACTCACCACGATTGAAGCAGCGACTGGTGGCAGCGACAAGGTCGGTAATGCCGTCAGCGCTGCCTGGATCAAACATGATGTGGCGCAATGTGGTTATTGCCAGAGCGGACAGATCATGAGTGCCACTGCATTTCTGAAATCCCTGCCACATGGCAAACAACCGACTGCTGCTGAAATTGATTCAGCCATGGCAGGCAATATTTGCCGCTGTGGTACTTACGCCCGCATCCGCGCCGCTGTTGCTGATGCAGCCAAAGCCCTTATCTGAAGGAGAGACCATGTTGCCGAATATCGATTACAGCGAAATGCCGCGTGCTTTGCAGCATATGTTGGAGCGCGACCAGCCCGACCACTCAGTCAAGTCAGCCACACTGACGCGCCGCAGCTTTCTTAAATTTGCCGGCATAGGCGGATTGGCACTGGGTGCTTTCCCTCACCTTGCGCTGGCTCAGACGACGACTGCCTTGAAACCGACACAGCAGCCATCTGCCTTCGTGCAAATTGCCACGAATGGCGAGGTCACGGTCATTATCAACCGCCTGGAATTTGGTCAGGGTGTGCAGACTGCATTACCCATGATACTGGCGGAAGAACTGGATGCAGACTGGAATCTGGTGCGCAGCAGCCATGGCAGCAGTGACGTTGCTTATCACGACCCTTTCTTTGGCATTCATATCACTGGTGGCTCAAATTCAATCAAGAACAGCTTCACGCAGTACCGTGAGCTGGGTGCCCGCGCCCGCGCCATGTTGCTGGCGGCGGCAGCAGTACGCTGGAATGTCGAGGTGGCCACCCTGCGTACCCAGGCTGGTACTGTGATTGCCGCCGATGGCCGCAAGCTGGCTTATGGCGAACTGGCCGAAGCTGCCATGGCCCTGCCAGTACCTGAAAAAGTCGAACTAAAAAACCCCAAAGACTTCCGTCTCATCGGTCAACCGACAAGCCGCCTGGATGCACGCGCCAAAAGTAGTGGACGTCAGGATTACGGCATAGACATGCACTTGCCTGGTCAGTTGACGGCGGTGGTGGCACGTCCGCCGGTATTTGGTGCACGGCTGAAATCAGTCGATGACAGTGCGACACGCGCCATCAAGGGCGTGAATGCAGTTTTCCGCCTGCCGCTGGACCGTGGTGCCGAAGGTGTGGCTGTAGTGGCGGATGGCTATTGGGCCGCAAAACAGGGACGCGACGTGTTGAAACTGGAATGGGACACTGCCAGCGTCGAAAAGGTTGACACAACAAAACAACTGGCCGACTACCGCAAGCTGGCTGACCAAACCGGCCCGCGCCGCTTTGATGCCGACATGGCAGCACTGGACACTGCTCCCAAACATCTGGAAGCGGAATTCATTTTCCCTTATCTGGCGCATGCGGCGATGGAGCCGTTGAATTGCACGGTTGCCTTGAAGGATGGTGCAGCGGATATTTATACAGGCTCGCAATGCCCCGGACTGGATGCCGCAGCGGTAGCACGCACGCTGGGTATCAAGCCTGAACACGTGTCCATGCATGTGCAGATGGCTGGTGGTGGCTTTGGCCGCCGCTTTGCCAGCAGCAGTGACTTTGTGGTGGAAGCCTGCGAAATCGCCAAGGCTACCCGCGCTGCCGGCTTGACTGTGCCTGTGCGCACAGTCTGGAGCCGTGAAGACGATATGCGCGGCGGCTATTACCGCCCCATGCATTTGCACCGCGCCCGTATAGGCTTTGATGACACAGGCAAGGTGCTGGCATGGGATCATGTGATCGTTGGCCAGTCGATCACTGCCGGCTCGGTGTTTGAGCAATTCCAGGTAAAGAATGGTATAGACGGCACAGCCACCGAGGGCATGCGTGACCCCTACCCTTTCCCCATGCGACTGACTGTACATCATCCCAAGTTGAATGTGCCAGTGCTGTGGTGGCGCAGCGTGGGTTCTACCCATACTGCCTTTGTCATGGAAACCTTGCTGGATGACATCGCCCGTGCCACCAAGCAAGACCCGGTAGCTTATCGCATGAGCCTGTTTGGCGACAAGCATCCACGTCACCGCGCTGCGCTGCAACTGGCGGTGGATAAAAGCGGTTATGGGAAGAAGCGCCTGCCCGCCGGGCGTGCCTGGGGCGTGGCGGTACATGAGTCGTTCTCGACCGTGGTGGCATATGTGGTGGAAGCGAGCATGCAGCAAGGCCGCCCGGTACTTAAAAAGGTGACGGCTGGCGTGCATTGCAACCTGGCAGTCAACCCGCGCACTATCGAGGCACAGGTGCAAGGCGCGGCGATGATGGGACTGGGCATGTGTTTACCAGGTGCTGCCATCACGCTCAAGGATGGTGTGGTTGAGCAAAGTAATTTTGGCGACTACACAGTGGCACGCATCACGGACATGCCTGCCTTTGAGGTGCACGTTGTGCCCAGTGCCGAACCACCCACCGGCATGGGTGAACCCGGCTTGCCACCGCTGGCACCGGCCTTTGCCAATGCCATCGCCAAGCTGACTGGCAAACCTGTGCGCCAGTTGCCGTTCAATGTGAGCTAAGCAGAGGAAGAAACCCGATGGAAGATCTCGATACCCTGGTCTTGCGTACAGCGCTGCAATGGCAAGCGCAGGGCTTGCCACAGATACTCGTCACGGTGGCACGCACCTGGGGTTCATCACCGCGCCCACCGGGTTCGCTGATGGTGATCAATAGGCGTGGCGAAACTGTGGGATCGGTATCGGGTGGCTGCATAGAAGACGATCTCACCCATCGTATCAGGGAAGAAGGGGTGCAGGCTGTCTGTGCAGGTAACCTGCCCCTGGTGCTGCGCTATGGTATCTCTGCCGACCAGGCGCATCGCTTTGGCCTGCCCTGTGGTGGTACTGTGGAACTGGTGCTGGAACCTGTGTCTGCCCATAGTCGGCTGGATGAATTGTTGTTGGCTTGTGAACAAAGACGTAGCATAGCGCGCACATTGGATTTGCACAGTGGCCTGGTGGAACTGCGCACAGGTCAGCGCGACGGCATACCCCGGCTGGATGAACACAGGCTGATCACCTGGCTGGGGCCACAGGCACGCCTTATCGTTATTGGTGCCAGTGATCTCTCGCGCTATGTATGCCAGTTTGCCTTGAGTCTGAACTTCGAGGTCATCGTCTGTGATCCGAGAGAAGAATACCGTGCCAGTTGGCAACTGCAAGGGCTTACTGTCAGTACCGAGATGCCGGACGACCTGATACTGCGATTGCAACCCGATAGCCGCACCGCCGTCATTGCCTTGACGCACGACCCCAAACTGGATGACCTGGCGCTGATCGATGCATTGCAATCCCAGGCTTTCTATGTCGGTGCCATCGGTTCACGTCGCAACAGCGAGCAAAGACGAGAACGCCTGCGCACGCACTTTGATATTGCAGAGCCTGCACTGCAAGCCCTGCATGGACCAGCAGGTTTGTATATCGCCAGCAAGACCCCGGTAGAAATTGCCCTGTCCATCATGGCTGAGATCGTGGCAGTGAAGAACGGGATCAGCCAGCCCCTGGCCACGCCGGTGATGGCGGGCAAGTCGCTGTATGAAAACCCGGCTTTGGCTGCGCCATAAACCAACACAAGCTAAGATAAGCTGATTCCTTCACTTGCTTATCACTGCCAGGCATGTGCATTTGCAACCGGCGTCCACAAATAACTGTTGCAATTTAAATACGTCCCTTCACCGGCAAACTTCTTTGTCAAATAAAAAAATCCTTCCTGACTTGATATTAAGTCAATAATAAATTAATATCTTTTTTGTTATCATATTTTTAATTAACGATCCATAGTAAAACGTCCTTCAGATGTTTTTAGGATGTTTGCTTTTGCGTTCATCCGTAGCAACACCACATCAGAAGGACAAGGAAATGCGTTCTGCACAAATCAGGCGTCATCTTGGTGCCATGAACAAGCCCTTACCTCAGACCGGGTCGCCAAAGGGTTTGATGGCTGGGGTAAAAATGCTCTCTGCCGAGGCAATCAGCCCGACTACCCAGAGCCATGCCACCTCATTCAACCTGGAATTTTCCCCACGCGATTATGTGACCTACCTGCTATCCATCGATGCTGAAATTGAGCATTGCCTGATGGTGCAATACCTGTATGGTGCGTATTCGCTGGGTGGGCCACAGGTGCCAGAAGAATTCCGGGACATCGTACGCGACTGGCAGGAGGTGATACTGGGTATTGCCAAGGAAGAGATGGGGCATTTGATCTCCGTGCAGAATTCCTTGCGGCTGATCGGTTCGCCCCTGCATATGGAGCGAGAGGATTACCCATGGGATGTGCCGTTTTATCCTTTCCCGTTTGCGCTGGAACCACTGACACTGGATTCGCTGGCCAAATATGTATTTGCTGAATCCCCCGTGGATTGGGATGGTGGCAAGCTGGGTGATGAAATACGCGCCCGTGTGCATGCACAGACCGATGATCCACATCAGGTGTCAGAATTGTTCAATACGCTGATACCGCTGGTGCAAGACCCTGATTATTTGCCCGATGAGGTGTTCCAGGCCGACACCTATCCGGCCCAGGCCAACTGGGCTGAATGGGGGCGAGGCTACCAGGGCGGCAACCGGGGTAATAGCTCGGGCCAGCCCAGGCAAACGCCAGATGTGCTGGTAGTACCACAAACCTGTCGTGACGATATGGTGTCTGCCCTACAGGCGATTGCCTATCAGGGAGAGGCCACTACGGGTTCGACAAAATCACATTTTGTGCGCTTCTTGCGTATCTATATAGAAATGCGCGAGTTGCTGGGGCTGGAAACCCTGACTGATCTTGAATGGAGCGAAGCGCGCCCAACTGATTTTACGACTGAAGGCTGGCTGAAATTGCAACCGGCAAGCAAGGCTGGCTTGCTGCGTACAACATTTGCTCCGTGGTCACCGTCACGCAAGGTGGCGACCAACCCTTATGTATCGCTGGACCCCGATCTGGAACCTGAGCTGGAATCTGGAGGTGCAGGTGGTAAAACCACCCGGATTACGCACCCGGAATCAGCACTGTGGGCACAGTTGCACAATGTGCGTTACCGCATGCTGCTGACCTACCTGATACACAGCTTTACCCTGTTTGGCGGCCTGAATGCGGCGGGGGTGATTACCCCGCGTGGCGCCATCGTGAACGGTACTTTTGGTGAAATGTATAACCTGCGGGCGATATCCGAAATTTTGATGCAGTCACCTGTGTCTGCAACGGACCCTCATGCCGGTTTTGCCGGGCCACCTTTCCAGATGCCCTACACGCTGAACAGCCCGTTCGGTGAAGCCAATCGCTGGCGCGGTCATCTGGATTTACTCGCGGCAGCCGACAGTCTGGTGGAAGCGCTGTTGCACATCGCGCCGCCATCACGCCACATCTACCTGACATCGATGCGTGAAGCCGACCAGAATATGCGGGCACTGGCTCTGCGCATTCTGTCTGGCAGCATTGATACTGCATTGATCTAGGAGCCCACAATGTCCATACTGGAAATCAGAATTTTGCCGCCCTTGGCCATTGCCCGCCTGGGTGCAGCAGACGAGCCGCTGGAAGCATTTGATCTGGAAACAGACCCGGATAATCCAATGGATTATCGCCGCATCGTACCCCGCCCCAGCCTCGAAGTGGATCAGGCAACGGGTGAGATTGTGCGTGCCTATGTCCCGGAGCAAATCCGCTTTAAGGATGAAAACAAGAAAATCCGCCCTGTTGCCCCTTTTCTGGAAGTGTATGTACGTACCACGGAGCAGCCTGCTGAATTGCAGGCATTGACGCCCGATTTGCTGCATAAGGAAGGCTTGAGCATGGCCAGCCTGCACTGGGATGTTGCGCTGGGCAATATCAAACTGTTTCGCCGCACAGGTAACCCGGACGACCAGATTCACGCCAAGCTTGCAGACATCACAGATCATGCACGTCATGCCATGGTAGGACACTGCAAGAATTTCTTATCCGGCAAAACCCTGCCACTGGGGCACGTGCAGTTCATCAAACCAACCAGGCAATTTCCAGAGATACGGTTTCGCTACACACCGGCTGCCGGTATCGTGTACGGCTCACGCAAAGAAAGGCTGGAACCGGATCAGAATAATGTACCCCAACTGACGCCCGACCCCATCATCGATAGTGACGAGCTGATCCTGTATAACGAAAAGAAAGACTGGCTCAATTACACAGAAAGTGTGGGGCCTTCGCTGACCAATCCTGCCGGTATTTATGCGGGATATGCCGATACAGATGGCAACCAGGTCAGTTGGGGTTACCTTGACGATGAATGCGATGGCCATGTCAGGGTTTTCTTGAAACTGCATGACGGCAAAGTGCTGCACGCACAAAGTTATATCGGTGCCGGGCCACCGGCGTTTGCACCCGATACCTTGCCGGTACGCGTGATCTCTGACGAAATGGAACAATTGCTGTACGGGCCAGAAGTGAAAGAGGACGAGGTATCACTCGATGACGCCACCGAACTGGTACTGCGCGCGCTGGAAACCGTCAGGCTGATGAATACCGCAGTCATGAATGGCAATCCGGTAAATGGTCGCCTGAATGTGGCCAGCACGATGGTGCGACAAAACACCAATGATTTCGAGCGTTATTACGAACCGATCGCGGCCAGTTCGCTGGTTGACAACCTGGCGTTGCGTGCCCTGCATGAACGTGTATTCAGCGCCCTGTCTGCTGGTGGCGCGCCATGGTTTGCCCAGGTATTGCGACAACCGGAAGAGATCGGTGATCTGTCTGCGGCTACCTTGCGCAAGATGCCAGCGCTGATGCGCGGTGCCGATGGCCGCAGCCTTACCTTGACGCGTCGTCATATTGATATGGTCATCAAGGCGGCCAAAAATGCGATGTTTGCAGCACCAACGCCAGCAGGAGGTCAATAATGTCTGACAAGAAAACGATCAGTGCCAGCAACCTGACGGCGCAAATCCATCATCGCGGCATGGGCAACCCGGCATCGGTCTTGCCACGCAGCGCGATTTCCAACTGCTTCCCCGGGTTGGAATTTGATTTCAGGAACTTGTGGCGGCGTGCTTTTGAAGGCATCACCCTGGTCGAAAACAATAACTATGTGGTGGATGCCGAACCGGCCCATGCTGATTTGAAGTCCAGACGCCTGTTACGTTTTGCTGGCCTGGATGCCGGTACCATGGTGGTGACTACCGGGCCGGTTTTCCCGGATGGCAGCTCGGGCACGCTGGCTTCGGCGGCGAATCCAAATGCAGTGTCTTTCATGGAATGGTCAAATTCATTTGCACGCATCATCCACTTGCAAGGACAGATGGTGGAATGTGAATTCACCACGGACAAGGATGCTGACACCGAGGTCTTGTACAGCCCGGATACACCTACCCTTAAGGTTAATTTGAAGCTGCGTCACTTCTTTGAAGCGAATACAGCTTCATTCAACCCGGCCCTGTTGCAACCGGGCGAACTGACGCAAGGCTTGTGTGCACCGTGGCAAAATGATTACCGCGAATGTGCATGCTATTACTGGGCAGCGTCGCGGCCAGATTATGTGAATGTGGAACCTGGTGTTAATGGCTTGTCACGTGGTGACATGTGGTTTGCTAAAAAACGTACCGGTACCTATATCCCTGATAACCGCACAGACACGCGGCTGTATTCTTACGATGATTTATTCAAATCCTGGCAAGAGGATTTGCAATTTATCATCCGTGGCAAAGATGCTGATGAGTCCTGATCTGATCACGGAGCACGAGATGGTAGCAGATCCATCTGCTAAGACTGGGGCGGCTCTCGCATCTACTGTCGCACCGGCACTGGCCATGCGTATCGTCGAAGCGTCACGCCCATCGCATCGTGACGCCCATCTGGTAGAAGATGCGCAGGGTGCACAATTATTGCTGGTAAATGGCAGCAGGCTGTTTCACTTGCCAACTGAACTGGTGCCGGAATTTCGTGTTGCCGTGCATGACGATGACCAGCAATTATTGGCAGCACTGATAGACAGTTACGACTTGAACGCCCAGCCATTTATTGATGATATGCCACTGTCATCACCACCTGTCCACGCCTTGTCGCTGGCAATTGCGCAGAAATGCAATCTGGGTTGCACTTATTGTTATGCGCAGCAAGGAGAATTTGGCGGCAAGGCCAAGAGTATGGAATTGGCGAAAGCCATGCAGGCCGTCGATTTGCTGCTGGGCCAGGTCGCGCCGGGTGCCAAAGTGAACCTGGCATTCATGGGTGGGGAGCCGTTATCGAATCGCCCTGTCTTGCGCAGCGTGACTGACTATGCGAGCGAACAGGCAGCAAGACTGGGGGTACGCTGTCATTTTTCCATCACCACCAACGGCACTTTGCTGCAAGCTGAAGATGCTGATTTTTTTGAAAAGCATGGCTTTGCCGTGACAGTCAGCCTGGATGGTCCTGCTGAACAACATAATCGCCTGCGTGCTTTTAAAGGTGGAAAAGGTTCCTTCGATCAGATTGTCGACCGCATCGCCCCCCTGCTGGAAAGCCAGCGCCAGATGCAGGTATCCGCACGGGTAACGGTGACGCCGTTCAACCTGAACCTGCCACAAACTCTGGATATGTTCATAGGCATGGGTTTTCATAGTGTAGGCTTTTCTCCGCTATTGCGTGCATCGAATGGACAGGCAGAAATGGGGCCGAAAGATATGGCTGAAATGCTGCAAGGTATGATCGCCTGCGGCCTGGCGTTTGAACAGCATGTCATGCAGGGTAAACGCTACCCTTTCATGAACATGCAAAACGCCTTGCGTGAATTGCAGCGTGGCACGCACAGGCCTTACCCATGCGGCGCCGGTGCCGGTTATTTTGGCGTATCTGCTGATGGCGAGCTGGCTGCCTGCCACCGCTTTGTCGGCGATGAACAGGGTAGCATGGGCAGCCTGGATACGGGTGTAGACCGTGACAAGCAAGCCATCTGGCTCAGTCAGCGTCATGTACATCAGCAACAGCCCTGCAATACCTGCTGGGCACGTTATCTGTGCGGTGGTGGTTGCCATCACGAAGTGCTGGCACGTGGACGCCATGCCTGTGATTACATACGTGGATGGCTGCACTACACCATAGGTGCACATCAACGCCTGAGCCACCTGGCACCTGAGTGGTATACCGGCACGCCAGACAACATCCATGCCTGATATGAACAACGCGGTCGATATCGTTATCATTGGGGCCGGGCCAGCCGGGCTGACCGCAGCTTTGCGCTTGCAACAACTGGGCTATAGCGTACAAATGCTGGAGCGTAGCGCCAACTGGCCACGACCGCAGATAGGCGAAGCGCTGACACCCGGGGTCAAAAACATTATCGACCTGCTGGATGCTAACGAAGCACTTGAAGCCGTCCCGCATCTGGCGGGCCTGGCTACACGACTGTGCTGGCGCAGCGCCACTCCGGAAATCAAAAACCATGGTGATGCAGCAGTCGTCAACCGTGCCGCCTTTGATGCTTCCCTGTTGCAACTGACAAAACAGCGCGGCATAGGCGTGTACATGCCAGCCCATATTCAAGATATAACCGGTAAAGCCGGTGACTGGCAACTACACATCAGCACGCATGCAGGCATACAGCAAATGACAGTTCGTTTTATTCTGGATGCGGGGGGACGCAGCCATGGCACGCAGTTATATGCCTGCGCCCCACGCCTGTCTGCCATGTGGGCAGAACTGGATGCAGAACACATCCCCGCCGATATGGCGAACCTGACCCAGGTCGAAGCACAGGAACATGGTTGGCTATGGGGCACACGCCTGCCCGACCAGCGTTACAGGGTCATGCTGGTCAGTGACCCGCAGACGGCCCATCAACAAATGCCAGGACAGGCAGAAAACTGGCTAAGATCAAATTGTGCCAGCAGCCAGTTATTCAAGGCGATAGCACCAGTTCCATATTCCAGTCGCTTGCAGGCGTGCGCGGCAACGCCTTACCTGGCGCTGGATAGCTGGCAAGAAGGCAGGCTGAAGCTGGGAGATGCCGCATTTGCACTGGACCCTATTTCATCATCAGGGGTAGAAAAAGCCATGCGTTTTTCTCTGCAGGCAGTGGTTGCGATACATACGCTGCTAAGCAGTACAGACAGCAATCGCCATGAGCTTGCATGCCGCTTCTTTGAACAAAGGCTGACAGAAACCTGCGCCCGCCACAACTACTGGACGCAGTCGTATTATGCGCAAGTCTGGTGTAGTGAATTACCGTTCTGGCAAAACCGGGCTGATATTGCCATCCCCTTGTCCGATCATCCGCTTGTCCAGGCCATGCACGAACAAAGCACGCAACTACGTGACTATCAACCGACAGAACTGAAACCGCTGTCCACGTTTAATCCCAGTCAGCCTCTGCGTATCCACCCTGCTGCAAGCCTTGCTGAAAGCTATTGTGTAGTAGACGACCGGGTACAGAAACAACTGGCCCTGAGCCATCCCAATCTTGATCGCCCTATCTCTTTCCTGGAAAACCAGGCATTATTTCCGCACCTGAATTTCTTGTGGCAACCACAACCGTTAACATATGTATTGCAGAAACTGGAAGAAAACATGGGCAGACAAACTTCGCAAAAGATCACTGCCTGGCTGTGGCAACGTGGGGTGCTGGAGAGTTTGGCTTAGAACCTCGAACTCATTTCAACACCATGTGATTCATTAACTGAAGAAGCGACATGTCTGACAATCTGAATACTGCTGCAAGTTCTGGTGCTCTCACTGTTCATGCTTATAGCGGAGACCAGTGTGTGATGCTGGCCTTTAACGTTGATGAACACAAGAAAAAAGATCTGGCCGGCTTTTCCATACGTCGACGCTTTAAAGGCGGCAGTTGGAGTCAGTTGCTCAACAGGCTATCGTTCACATCAGATTACACCAATAAAACAACTGCAGAAGACAGAAAATGGCATTCGTCGGAAGATGCACCTTTCCAGAAGTTCTGGTGGATTGATTTCCCACCTGAAGATGCCTTTGGTGAACATGAATATGAAGTGTCAGTCAAGTTATTTTCAGCAGCGCATACCAGCGCCCTGACCACAGGAGATACCGTCAGTATCAAGGTCATGTGCCAACCATTCAAACGAGAGAATTTTGAATTAGCGTTTACCAGAGGTTACTTATCATCACAAGCTTACACTGACAAATTTGGCACTAAAGCGATCAGCCCGAAACCAAATGCGATTGATTTTCCGACCGCCGACTATGTAGATCAATATAAGTGGCTGGGGGCGCATGCACGAACAGCCATTATTGATTTTCTGAATGAATGCTACCTCAATAAAGACGCGACGCTGGACGCCATGGTTTATGATTTCAATGAACCAGATATAGTCCGCGCGCTGACCGTGCTTGGCAAGAAGGTGCGTATCGTCATGGACAATTCCGCTACTCATGTCGGCGATAAAGCGCTGGAACCACAGGCAATAACACTGCTAAAAAAGTCGGCAGGAAAGGAAAACGTAAAAACCGGGAAACTCTCAAGATATCAGCACAACAAAGTTTTCATCATGCGGGTTAAGGGGAAACCTGCCCGCGTGCTGACCGGTTCAACCAACTTTTCGGTGACTGGCCTGTACGTCAATGCCAATCATGTTGCAATCTTTAATGACAGCGACGTGGCACAGCTGTATGTACAATCATTTGAAGCCGCGTTCAACGGCGATTTGAAAACACCGGCATTTATAGCAGACAAGATATCCCAACAAGAATATCCCATCAACAAACCTGAATTACCTTCCAGCGTTTTCAGTTTCGCCCCCCATAAGGAAAATACGTTTTCTCTGGATCGCTTGCAAAGCGAATTGAACACGGCAAATAGCTCTGTTCTATTTGCTGTTATGGCGCTGGTGGGGAATAGCTCGGTGCTCGATACACTGAGGATGATTCACGATGACGGGAAAGTTTTTTCATATGGCATCACTGATAATCCGGGAGGTACAGAAGGTGAAAAAAATTCTGCTGACAAGAAAAAATCAATATCTGGCATGCAAGTGTATTCGCCTGGAAAACCTGGTGTACTGGTCACGTCGGCAGCCTTGAATAAGCTCGTGCCACCACCTTTCAATAAAGAAATGCAGGAAGGTCTGGCGCATAAAATACACCATAAATTCGTAGTGGTGGATTTCAATGACACCAACCCGGTAGTCTTCTTTGGTTCATCCAATCTGGCAGAAGGTGGTGAACAGGAAAACGGCGACAATTTGATTGCCATTTATAATCAGGAAATCGCTACCGTCTTTGCGATTGAGGCGGTGCGGCTGGTAGACCACTATGCTTTCAGGGCCGCCATCAGTACCGCACAGACAGCCACGCCACTCAGGCTAAAATTCAATGATGAAGACTGGGCGAAAAACTACTATACGCCGGGACATATCAAATTCAAGGAGAGGGTGCTGTTCTCAAAATCTTGATTTCTCAACCCTAAAAAATTGGGGAACTACTGCGGGCTCACTGACGTGCCTGCTCGCGCAACAGACACACTGTAAGCCGGGTCAAGTTATCACCATCATGACTTTCCATGGCAATGGAACCTCCTTGTGCCTCTGTCAGTAATTTTGCTGAATAGGTGCCAAGTCCGCTGCCCCCCACTTTACCCGCCGTTGCATCCCGGTCAAAAAACCTGTCCAGCATGCTTGCCGGCACAGCACCGGTATTTTCTATGACGATACGCAATGGTGATTCGTCATGCAGACTCAGTGCGATACGGCCACCTTCGGGTGCGGCCTCACAGGCATTTTTTAACAGGTTATGGAATATGGCATGGCACAAAACCGGATCGCCTGTTGCATTGGCTGTAACGTTTATCTCGTCGGCAAACACCAGTTGCCTGGCGGCGAAAGCAAACTGCACCAACTGCATCACCTGTTGCAACAATTGGCCTATATCTACAGCAACTGGTTCCAATTGATAGCGACCAGTTTCTATCTTGAACAAATCAGACGATAAGCTGATGGTATCGAGTGCCTGCACCGCCGCCGCTTCTATCTCGCTTAAACGCAGCGATTGCTGTTCGCCCAACTGACCATCGCTGGGAAAGTCTTGCAGCAAGCCGATTACACCGGCCAGCGGCCCGCGTATATCGTGCCGCAGCATGCGGTCTACGTTTTCGCGCAAGCGGGCATTGGCCAGCATGGTGTCGTATTCTTGCTGACGCTGTTTGTGCATTTCTACATAACGAATGAAATTCCTGACTCTGACTTGCAGAATTTCCGGGTCTATCGGTTTGCTGACAAAATCCACCGCACCCAGGTCAAAGCCCTTGCGTCGCGCATTGTCGTCGCTGAGCGCAGTGACAAAAATCACGGGTATCAATTCACTGTTGGGATGTTCGCGCATTTTCTGTGCGACTTCAAAACCATCCATTTCCGGCATCATCACATCCAGCAAGACCAGGTCTGGCGGATTGTCTGACTGGCAAATCGCCAATGCACGCCTGCCATTGTCTGCAATACGCACCCGATATTCATCGGCGAACAGGTCGGCGATCAACCTCAGGTTGAGGTGGGTATCATCAACCACCAAAATACTGGGCAACTGCACCGGCTTGGGTGCTTCCGCTGCCACCGGTTCTGGCGCTGAGGGCGAGCGACTGCGACGCAATGCACCGACAATCTTGTCTTCCATGCGCTGCGCTGTGTACGGTTTGACCAGCAGGTCAGACACGCCGTTCCTGACGGCCTCGGCGACACGGTCACGTTCCACTTCAGCTGTCACCATGATCAGGGGCAGATCTACCAGTTTGGGGTCGACCCGCACGGCGCGCAACAGCTCTAGTCCATCCATGACCGGCATATTCCAGTCGGTCAAGACCACATCGATTTTGCTTCGGCGCAGCAGCTGCAAGGCTTCCAATCCATTGCCGGCTACCTGAATCTGCTCTGCCCCCAGGGCACGCAATTGCCCTACCGCCACCTGACGCATGGTAGAAATGTCATCCACGATCAGAAATGCGAGCTTGCTGAAATCCGGTTTACGCATAGTGTTTGCCCATTATGGCGCTGAAAATTGAGTACTGATATCAGGGTTGTTCGGCGATCCATTCAAGCCGGTTTTGCTGGTCCTGGATATCAGCATCGCTATCGGTATAACGGGTGGCGATCGCCCGAAAATCTTCCTGTATCTGCAGGAAGGCATCGACCATGTCGGGATCAAAATGCTTGCCACGGCCTTCGCTGATGATTTCCACTGCTTTTTCGTGCGTCATGGCAGGTTTGTAGACACGCCGACTGATCAATGCGTCATACACATCGGCCAGCGCCATCAACCGGGCAGACACCGGAATGCCATCACCGGCCAGACCTTGCGGGTAGCCGCTGCCGTCCCATTTTTCCTGATGCGAATAGGCGATCTCTTTGGCAAAATCCAGGAATGCTACCTTGTAACCCAGTCTGCGTTCTGCCTGCACGATGGCATCACGCCCCAACGCAGCATGGGTTTTCATGATTTCAAATTCAGCGACATCGAATTTACCAGGCTTGAGCAAGATGCGATCAGGGATGCCAACCTTACCGATGTCATGTAAGGGCGCAGACTTGAACAGCAAATCTATGGTGGACGTAGTCAAGAAAGCAGAAAAACGCGGATGGCTCTGCAATTTCTCTGCCAGGACTTTGACGTAAAACTGTGTACGCAGGATATGGTTGCCAGTTTCATTGTCACGGGTTTCTGCCAGCGATGCCATCATCAGTATGGTGGCATCCTGAATCGCTCTGGTTTCCTCAGTACGGCGGGCGACTTCCTGTTCCAGGAACTCATTTTGGTCACGCAAGAAATCGGCAGACGCTTTTAAGGCAAGATGAGTTTTCACCCTGGCCAGGACGATGGATGGGCTGATGGGTTTGGTGATGTAATCGACGGCACCGATTTCGAATCCGTGGCGTTCGTCATCCTGCTCTGCTTTGGCGGTCAGGAAAATCACTGGAATATCGCGGGTTTGTGGGTCGGCCTTGAGCTGGCGACAGACTTCATAGCCATCCATGTCCGGCATCATGATATCGAGCAGTATCAAATCTGGCGGGGCGTCAGAGCGCGCTACCTTTAGCGCCCGGGCGCCACTGGGCGCAACTTTGACAACATAGTCATCCTGCAGCAAATCATTCATGACAGACAGGTTTTGTGGTGTGTCATCCACCACCAGTATGGTTGGCTTGGGCAAGCCAGCTTCCAGATTAATCATTTCATCGCTCCTGTGTTCGAAAACGGCGACAAACGCGCCGGACTTGCTGTTATTTAGAACTCATTTCATCAATAGGGATGAGTGCGAGTAAGGCGATTCCGGATGCAGTGCAAGGCGTAATGGTGACACTTGCAGCTAAGGCTAGTGCCTTAGTAAGCGGAATGTGACAACCTTACGCTGCAATACGCCCGCGAATTGTCAATGCGGCCAGCTCACGAAGGGTTTGCCTCATAACGCGTGCTGGACTGCAAGGGATGAACAATTCGACTCGTTATCAATAGCACCGCTATTGACTGCCTCATCCATAGACTTACCCTTGCCAACCCACGTTATGAGGCAAACGCATCTCACCCCCTATTGATGAAATGAGTTCTATTCTGTATCGCTGGTCTGCACATTTGATACCGGCACACGTGCTTCGTTCAACACCAGCAATGCCTGTTCATAATCAAACTGTCGTATCAATTCAGAAATTTGTTTGAAACGTGCTGGCAAAGCTGCTTCCAGCATCGCTTCGTGCTGTTCCAGAATTTTTTCGGCTTTGGCATTATCGTCCGCGAGTAATGCCGCCAGTTCATCACTGATCAACTTGAATTTTGCCATGTCTGCTACCAAGGCAATTTTTGGTTCTTCTGGCGGCAATTTATCCTGGATGGCAGCCATCTGGCGCGCCAGTCTTGCCTCTACTTCCATCAATAACTGTTCTGCTGGCTGTGCCGAGCGCAGCGCCAGCTCCAGGTCGCCACTGATCTCTTGCAAGCTGGTGGCTCCAATATTGCCGGCAAGACCTTTGAGAGTGTGGGCCAGGCGTTCCGCTGTTGCCAGGTCCCCCTGCTGCACGCAGGTTCGAATTTGCAGGGTGACATCGGCCTGGCTGTTGACAAAGCCGCGTAGCATGGTCAGGTAGCGGGCATGCTTGCCCAATACACGGCGTAAGCCAGCTGGCACGTCCAGTCCTTCTATCTGATCTGGAAAGCCCGCTGGTGCGTCCGTCGCATGTACTGCAGTGGTCGCCTGGTTGGCAACACGCGGCTTAATCCAGCGCAACAGCACACGCCACAGATCATCCGGCTCTATTGGTTTGCTGACGAAGTCATTCATGCCTGCCCCCAGACAGCGATCTTTATCAGCCTGCATGGCATTGGCGGTCATGGCGACAACGGGCAGGTCTGCCAGCGCAGGCAAGGCTCGCAAGCGCTTAGTGGCTTCAACACCATCCATTTCCGGCATTTGCATGTCCATTAAAATGAGGTCATACGCATTCTGTTGCGCCATATTTAAAGCAATACTGCCATTGTCCGCAACTTCGACGACGAAACCTACGTCAGCCAGCAATTCACAAGCAACTTGTTGATTCAATTCATTGTCTTCTGCCAGCAAGATACGGGCACCACGAATCACACTTAGTGCTTCTATACCGTGTGCAATGCCATTATCTAATTTTTCTCGATCTTCGGCATATACACCGCCCAACAAACGTATCAAGGTATCAAACAAGACGGAAGGATTGACCGGCTTGATGAGTACATGTTCTATACCCGCATCCTGGGTCTGCTTTAAGACTTCGTCGCGACCGTAAGCAGTCACCATGGCCAGCTTGGGTTCATTCTGCAATTGCAGAGCGCGAATACCGCGGGCGGTACCGATACCGTCCAGGCCTGGCATCTGCCAGTCCAGCATCACCACATCATAAGGCTGCCCCTGCTTTGCAGCATCCTGCAACATGTACAGAGCCCGTTCGCCCGATTCAGCAGAACCTGTAATGAAGGTCATGGAATCGAGCGACTCTGTCAGCACGGTGCGTGCACTGTCATTGTCGTCGACCACCAGAATACGTTTTCCGCGTAAATCTGGTTCTGGCAACAGGCTGCGCTCAATCACATTACCTTTGCCAAGCCTGGCAGTAAACCAAAAGGTCGAGCCCTGACCATGCTCACTTTCGACACCGACTTCTCCGCCCATCAATTGCGCCAGTTGCTTGGAAATGGCCAGGCCCAGACCCGTGCCACCGTATTTTCTGGTAGTGGACGCATCCGCTTGCTGGAAGCTCTGGAATAGCTGTGATATCTGCTGCTCTGTTAAACCTATACCTGTGTCCTTGACGGCGAAATACAGGAGCACGCTGTCATCATCCTGCTCTTGCAGACGAATGACGATATCAATTTCACCGCGCTCGGTGAACTTGACGGCATTATTGGCATAGTTGATCAATATCTGTCCAAGCCTGAGACTGTCACCTATCAGATTGACGGGAACATCCTTGCTAACGTCAAACACCAGTTCCAGACCTTTGGCCGTAGCTTTTTCTACAATCAGATTGGCGACGTTGTCGAGCAATTGCTCCAGATTGAAATCTGTCTGCTCCACACTCAATTTGCCAGCTTCTATCTTGGAAAAATCCAGCACGTCATTGATGATGCCCAACAAATGTTTGCCTGATAATTGTATTTTCTCCAGATAATCACGTTGACGCGGTGTCAGTTCGGTCTTGAGGGCGAGATGGCTCATACCTATGATGGCATTCATGGGCGTGCGTATTTCGTGACTCATATTGGCAAGAAAATCGGATTTCATGCGCGTGGCATCTTCTGCGATTTCCTTGGATTTTTGCGCCGCCGCCTGCGCCCGTTTTCGCTCTGTAATATCGATCAGAGTGAACTGGAACAATTGTCTTCCCTGATGCACGAACACCATCAGATGCACCTGCGCATCCCACTGCTCCCCGTTTGGTCGTTGATGCAACCATTCAAATACGGCTTTACGCTGCACCAGGGCGAGTGCTATGTATTCACCTGCAACCACTGCTGAAGGACGACCATCATATTGAGTCGGTGCAGATACATCCAGTGTATTCATCCGCAGTAATTTATCCCTGCTTTCATGGCCATAAATCTCGACTGCTGCCTGGTTGCAGTCAACAAATTTTCTAAGTACGGGGTCAAAGATCACCATAGGCACATAAGAATCCTGGAACAATAATTTGTTGTAGGCTTCGCTATCTTTGATCGCATCTTCAGCATGCTTGCGTTCAGTCACGTCCTGACTATAGCCATTCCAGATCAGTGAACCGTTGGCATTGAGTGTATCGGCGTAGGCTGTAGTTAGCACCCAACGCAAACCACTTGCCCCCTGCACCCGCACTAGCAACTCACCAGTTGCAGTGGCTACGCCCTCCTTCACTTTTTGTGAGCTTTCGCTCAATGCTTTTGTTGCCGCTTCAACATCTTCAGGAAGAATATTACGCCAACGTGCGTCTGCATCCTGCATCAATTCTGCCGCTGTCACACCCAGCACTTGCTCTACACGGCTACTGATGAAATTGTAACGACGCTTGCCATCGGCACTGACTTCCATTTGGAACATGGCCAGGGGCAAGGCATCTGACATGGCGACCAACTGGCGTTTGGTTGCTTCGGCTTGGGCGCGTGCACTTTCCAAAGCGGTCTCTGCCTGTTTGCGCTGTGTCATGTCAATCGCAATCACTATCGTCGAAGTGTAATTGCCCGCCTCATCCCGCACGGCAGACAGGCTGACGTCGGCCCAGCGATAGCTGCCGTCACGATGTATATAACGTGCTTCCAATCGTTGCGTGTTGGCCCCTTGCTGCAATTTCGCAGCTGATTCAAACACCATGGCCCTGTCTTCAGCAGCCACCAGATGACCCGGCGCCACATTGGGCAAGGCATTCAATTCATAGCCGATGAAATCTGCAAATGCCTGATTCGCTTCGCGGTGACCATCCTCTGCCACATTGAGAATACCAACCGGTGCATAATCAAAAATCGCACGAAAAAACTGTTCGCGCCGCGCCAATTCAGCCCGGCTCATTTCCAGCTCTTCCGTGCGCTCGGTAACTTTGGTTTCCAAGTTGCTATTGGCGTCGGCCAGACGTCGGGTCGCATCACGCAGCATTTTGCGCATGGATTCCTGCGCTTCACCCAATTGCCAGATCTCCAGCCAGCGCCCATCTGACTGCACGGGTTGCTCCAGATCCAGTTGCCCAATACGGCGGCTGTCTGAAGTCAGACGTTCCAGGGGGCCAACAAACTGGCGCGCTATCCATGCCGCCATCAACGCACCAGCCAACATGACTGCCAACGCCAGTTCTATCAACACCTGGAAATCAGAGCGACTACCGGGAACAAAATCTTCTTCCGGCGCGACCACGCCGAGCCAGACTTCATTCTGCCCTATGGAAAATGGCCGGAATAAACTATACCAGGCACGCCCATCGACGTCATAGCGCAATAACTCATCAGGCTTGTTGCTGATATCGTGCCAACGCAGCAAACCCTTGGCCAGCGGCGCAACCCCCAAGTCCGTAACAG
Organism: Undibacterium sp. GW821-FHT11B02; assembly: GCF_058808955.1. NCBI lineage: Bacteria > Pseudomonadati > Pseudomonadota > Betaproteobacteria > Burkholderiales > Oxalobacteraceae > Undibacterium > Undibacterium sp. GW821-FHT11B02. The sequence continues at coordinate 40,768 of NZ_JBXASD010000016.1, forward strand.
GTTGCAAAATGCTAGCCTTGAGACTGCTATCGTCCTTGAAGCGCGCATCTTTCGGCAAGCCCATGATGCGGCCATCTGGATTCAAGATCACACCTATGCCGCTGCTGCCGGCAACTACCTTGGTCGTAAAACGCGACAGACTGAGTAATTTGACATCATGACTGATGACATAACGGGTACCATTGCGTGCAGTCCAGCGCATCGCGGCTGTAATGCCCGGTTCCTTGGTGGTAAAGAAAATATATGGAGATGTCCAGGCAATCTGGTCGTCATTGCCCAAAGCCATCGCTGCTTTGAACCATGGACGCTGGCGCGCATCATAATCGCGTTCACGCATTTCAACCCTGGTCAGGTGATACTGTTTATCCCAACTAAGCCAGTAAGTTTTTTTGCCAAAATGTTCGGGATCACTGATGCGATTGACCCAGGTACCGTCCTCATTCAGCAACAAGAGAATTTCGCGCCCGGATTCGGTAGCGATCAACGCCGAGCTGATCTCGGCATGATTGGCGATGACAGAAAATAAGTAATTATTGAAAGTGGGTAAGTCATCAACATCCAGCAAACCTCGTTCGCCCCAATCCCGGCTGGTGCGCAAGGTGGTTTCAACCATGCCAAACAATTGCTTGACCCTTGCATCGAGTTCGCTACTGGCTTGCGACATCTGCGATTTTGCCAGCGCAGTCACAGCAGGAGTGATAATGAATTTAATGGCGCTGAAAGCAAAAATAATCAGCAAAAAGACTATCAATATAGATACGCGCGTGATCAATGCACGCCGTATAGTGATTCGACGGCTTCTCATAATAGAATCAGAAATCTATTAATAAAAAGGCACCGTATCACATAGATTTATGCTACGCAACAGCTTTTCGGAGCTACACCTGACAATTTCAAAAAAGCAACAAAATAGCCAAAGGTAACGCTACTCCGTCTCCAACAGTTACAGGTCCGGGCTATGAGTAAAACGTACTCAGGACAATTTATTTCAAACTCGACAAATACGTAACCAATGCCTGTATCTCGCCTTCTTTCAAACTATAGGTACTGGCGCTCATCGGTTCGTAGATGCGTTCACCGGTTCTATCGCGATAACGTTTGATGGATTTTTTCAGGTATTCGATTTGCTGCCCCGCGAGCCTTGGAGTCGTTTCATTGCCATGGGCATGTTCAGCGTGGCATATGGCACATCGGGCAGTGTAAAGCGCCTGTCCTGTCAAGGAAACTTCCTTGCCGGCCGGCTCTATGGTTTTGCCTGAGTAAAAGATGGCCACGTTGATGCGGTCTTCTTCAGTCAGCAACTTCATCAGACCTTCCATGAATTTTTCTTGCCGCTGGCCGCGTGAAAATTTGTCTATCTGTGTCAGCAAATAACTGGGATTTTGTCCGGCCAGATTAGGAACATCACCTTTGACGCTACTGCCGTTGACGCCATGACAGACATCACAGAAGAAAGTGACTTTCTTTGCCGCAGTAACGGATAGGCTGCTTGCCGCATGGTCAGCCAGAACCTTTTTCATGCGTGCATCCAGCGGTGAAACCTGGGCCAGGCAAGTGCCGCTGAGCAATAGCAAACTACTTGCCAGCATCAAGGTACGCAACCGAGTACGGATTTGTGATTGGAATTGCATGAATACCTCCAGACCTGGGATGACGGCGTTGTTGAGATGGTGTCCTTGCCTCAATGGGCAAAACCATCGCCAATCATTCTATAAGGATGGATAGCAGGGGAAATTGCAAATACGACCGTAATTGATATGCGTCAAGCTGGTGTACCTGAATGGGCAAGCATGTTTCAATAATAAATTGATATCAATTTTATTCTTTTATTGACGATCTGCAAGCAAATGCCGGCAAACTGGTGTAAGAGAGTATAATCCTCGTATAACTGAATTTCGTGCACCTGAAAAAGCCGGGTTTCTGTATTTGCTACACCGGCAGCCAGCGGCGAAAAAAGATTCGTTGCCTTTTGCACTACCTTATCTGCCTTTGTATCTACGCACTGTGATGACCTGATGGCCACAGCCTCGGGAGCACAGCCTACTTCACACTCGATGCACCGGTTTTCTTGCCTGAAAGGTGGGATTGCCAGCGAGTTCACCGTATTCCCTTGCAGATGATTGCGATCATCTGTTCATTTGTGACACAGTCTGTGTGCTGTTGTCTCACCTACTATGAAGATGAAAAACCCATGGCAAAAGAAGAACTGTTGGAAATGAGTGGTCAAGTTGAAGAAGTGCTGCCCGATTCACGTTTTCGTGTGAATCTGGAAAACGGTCACAAGCTGATCGCTTACACGTCCGGCAAAATGCGTCAGCATCACATACGCATTCTGGCCGGTGACAAGGTGACGCTGGAATTGTCACCGTATGATTTGAGCAAGGGCAGAATTACTTTCCGCCATATTGAAACGCGCGGTCCATCAGGTGGTGGTCAGCAACGTCGTCGTTACTGATAGCAGCTAAGCTGGCAGATGTGAAAAATATGGGGCATTGGCCCCATATTTTTTTTCCTGGAATCACCTACCTCTTCAAGAGGGATGTAACAAGCATCATTCCGGAAAACGTACCAATTTTTTCCCATCTTTTGGCAGCTGGTACTGTGCCACATTCATCTGCATCGCCAGCAACGTGTAATAGGCGTTAATGCCTGTCAGATCAACTATCCCCTTATTGCCAAAACGTTTTTCTGCCCGTGCATAAGTACGGTCTGATACGCGTTTGTTCTTGTGCAACTCAGTAGAAAAGTCATACACAATTTCTTCATCCTCAGTCATGCCAACCGGGCGTCTGCCATCGGCAATGGCTGCAGTAATTTCGGGTTTGATACCTGCCTTCAAAGCGATGGGGTGGTGCACATACCATTCATAATCTTGTGACCATTCGCGTGCGGTGATCAGTATCACCAGCTCGCTGAGTGTGGTACCAAGTGCGGACTGATAACGCAGATAATCTCCCATGGCACGTGCCTGTGTCATGACTTGCGGGCTGTGCATCAGTGGCTCGAAGGGGCCGAATACCGGCACCTTGCGTGTCGCCAGAAATTCTTCAGCAGCTTTTTTCTGTTCTTCCGTATATTGCGACGGTGGGATGGTAGGCAGACGTTCGGCGGCCTGGGCCAGGGTATTGATAGTCATGGCGAAAATAAAGGGAATGAAGATGGAGACGAGTGTAATACGTTTCATGCTGACTCCTGAGGATGTGTTCTACGTTCAAAAATTTTCAATTCTCCCGCTGGCGTTGTCCCCACTGGATAAGGCCTTCAAGACTGCGGAAATCTGCTACTGAACGGCAGGCAATTTGCGGATAGCGTGCCTGCAGCATTTTTGACAAGGCAGAGCCTGGGCCCAGCTCCAGCGCAAAGCGGATGCCGTTTTCTGCCAGTGCATCCATGCAGGCATGCCATTGTATGGTGTGCGTCATTTGAGCCAGCAAGCTGCTGCGTATAGCTGCCGCCGTGGTGACAGTCTCACCGGTAATACCGGCCAGCACGGCTATGTCGGTATTGTGCATGCTGGTATCTGCCAGCAATTGTGCAAAGCCGGGGACTGCAGCCAGCATCAAAGGTGTATGTGAAGCGATGTGCACGGCAATTTCGGTGCAAGTAATGTCATGTCCTGGCAAGGTCAATATTTCTGGCATGGCAGCGTTGATATGTTCTGCCAGACCAGCGATGATGGCCTTGTTATCTGCCGTGATGATGGCGACATGCAAATCATGACTGCCAGCGAAATGCTGAATATCTGCAATAGCGATGCCAGACACGGCCAACATGCGTTGCGGTGCCTGCACGCATGTCTGCATCAGGGCTGCCCGTGCCGTTGCCAGTTCCAGCGCAGTATGTACCTCCACACTGCCGCTGACGGCATGAGCAGCAACCTCGCCCACACTATAACCGGCAACCAGGTCCGGTATGGGAAAGTGCTCCCTTAGCGCCAGCCAATTTGCCAGAGTCGCGGCAACCAGCAAGGGCTGGGCATAGCGGTTTTCAAACAAACGTTCTGTCGACGACAACACATCTGCAAGCGTTTTCTGATCAATGGTTCGCTTTAACACGTCCTGTACAAAACGGGCAGCACCGGCATGCTGATTGGCAAGGGCAAACATCTGCGCTGATTGTGCACCCTGCCCTGGGCAAAGCAGGGCGAATTTATTCATGACCAGTGTTGACAGAAAATACCTCTGCACAATAATGTACAAAGCAGGTTGCGGCCAGCATGTCTGCTGCGCCACCGGGTGAAAGCCTGCGCGCAATGAATTGCTGATGGCAGTACTCTGCCATGTGCAGCCATTGGGGGTTGGATGTAGCACCGTGATCCAGAAACTGTTGCGCGGCATTCCTTGCATAGGCAATACCTTCGGTACCACCACGGTGATACAGATTGGTGTCACTGATGTGTGCCATCAAGGTAAAGAAACTATCCACCTGCGCCAGATACAGGCTGCGGCCTTCGTGCAGGCTTTGCTGCAATCGGGGCAGGGCAAGTTCGAAGATGGACGGGAAACCCAGAGCAGCTTCTTCCCTTGCACCGCTGGCGGCATACTGCTTGGCTGCCTGCTGACCATGACTGTGCTTCTCACTTACTGGTGGTGCACTATGCATGCTCAGCGCCTGTCCCCATTGCGAGATAATGGTTTGACGTAATGCTACAGCGGTCGTTGCCTCGCCACGGGAAAGGCAATAAGCGGCAGCAGCACTGAGCATACCCAGTGCAAAGATGGCACCGCGATGGGTATTGATGCCGCAGGTCGCCAGCAACATGCGCTGCTCTGCTGCAATGCCTAACAGCTTCAATGTCTGAAAGTCTGCCCCCTGCGCACCCGCGATCGCAATGGCCTTGAAATAATGGCGTAACGAAAACAGACTGCGCATGAAACATGCTGCGTCCATGTCATGATGGCTGCCACTATCACGCAGGGATACCAGGCCAGGTTTGGGATAGAGGGCCAGTTCGGCATACAGGCTGCGTACTGCCAGTCTGGCGATTTGCTGCGCACAGGGATATTGCTGACCTGACTCTTTCGCGCTTCGTCGCAACGGCAAACCGGAATCAGCAATTGTTTGGCATTGCGTCAGCATCGTAAATCACCTTCTGGTAAATGCGTTAGCAAACTCTGCCGGGTGCGTAAACTAGCGCTGCGCATGTCTTTGACAATGACACGTTGCTGACTGAATTCCTGTTCTGTATGGGCAGGCAATGCCCATTCTTTCCAGGCAACTGCGGCTTCACCAGGAAACACCACCTCTCCATCCAGCGGCAATATTTGTTGAAATTCTTGCAGCAAAGTCAGACCAGCACGCAATTGCGCCTGATGAAATGGACGAAACAGGATGTCGATGTCAGATGTCTCACTCAGATAGTTTTGTCCAGTTAAAAACTGCATCGCCAGAGAACCATAGACACGCAGCTTGATACCGGCCATTAATGCCTGCTGATGCAGACTCTGCAATGCAGCCTGCCAGGTAATGGGGGCAACCGCAAGTGCGGTATGCAAAGACAAGGCAGATTGGTGGACAGCAATGTGTTCCACCTTCGCGATGGCGGCGAACCTTGGCTTGTGGCCATCTACAGGTGGCAAGGGAAAACCTATGCAGATTTCATCTTCTGCCACATAAGGGTGACGGCGTGTCACCACGGCGGGCCATTCCTGCTGTTGCCACTGTCTGAGCAGGTCCGGTGTTGCTGATGTTTGCAACACTGCAGCCCAGGCTTCATCAGATAGCCAGACCAGGTCATGCCTTTGGTATTGCGCCATACCATCCATGTTTTAATCTTCTTGAGCTTGCAACAGTATGGCGTCGATCACCTGCTGCGCCATGCGGCGACCATCACGTTGCTGCCCCAGCTCGCTACGTTGATCGCGTGCGTCGGCCTGCGCCAATGCTGTGCGCAGGCATACTGCCAGATCGCCTTCCCAAATGGCTTGTACGCCACCCATGCGTTCATAATTTTTTGGCCCGGGGGCAAATACCGGATTATCCTGCGCCAGCTCAGTCAATCTGTCTTCTGCCACCTTGGTGATGCGCGCCATGGCAGGCAAGCCCATGACGCGTATGGTTGCTTCTGGCAAGGCATAGCAGACGTCGGCCATCATGCCGCTGGTGATGAAACCACCAGACAGTGCCTGCTCATAGACCAGGGCAATGATCTTGTGACCTGACTGTCTCGCCAGTTCCAGGCATTTACCCAGATGTGCCATATAGCTGTTGATGCCCAGCATCTCATCGCGATGGCGCAGGCGCTGGCCCTGGGTATCCACCAGCAAGAGTATTGGTCTTTGCGGAAAGTCACGCACAGTCGCCAGTACGGCCCTGGCCTGCGCCAGTGCGATCTCCACACCTATCGGTGTATGGCCGCTGGTACCAATCACGCTGATGGTCTGCCCATCGAATTCTGCGGCACCAGATATGAAATCATCGACGATAGTAATCTGATGGCCTTGCGGGAATAATTGCCCCAACAATTGCATGCTATCCATTATTGTGCTCCATCCGTGTCAGCATAGTAGTGCTTGTTTTGCCGGAGCCCTGCTGTCAGTTGCAAGAAAGTCTGTGTATCGAGCATGGCCAGCTCTTCTGGCTGTCTGACACCCATGGCCGACCAGATGTCCATAGGTTCTTTCTTGTCACCAAAATCTTGCAGACGCTCGGTCAGCATGCGCTGTTCTGCTTCCAATTCAGTCAGGCTGAGCGCGACTTCAGTATGCGAGTACTGTTGCATGGCTTGTGCTATCGCGGCCTTGAACGTCGCATCATCGTCAGACACCAGCATCTGACAATCACCCAGCAGGTAGCGGTGTTTTCCACCTGTGGTGCGCCATACCAGGGCGCGGTCGCGTGAGTCAAATTCTTCAACGCCATTGGCGGTTTCTATGACTTCGGGGCCAGACATGGCCAGCCGTGCTTCTTCCGACATGATGATAACATTCGCGCAGCGCGAGACTATGCCCATGCCACCAAAGCAGCCATTGCTGCCACCGATGACGACAATGACAGGTATGCCTGCGGCACGCACGGCCAGCAAGGCACGCATGACTTCTGACACGGCTATCAGCCCTGCATTGGCTTCGTGCAGGCGCACACCGCCCGATTCTGCCAGCAGTACCAGCGCCTGCGGCTTTTGGATGATGGCAGCACGCATGAGGCCCACCAGCTTGGCACCATGCACTTCACCCACTGCGCCACCCATGAAGCCGCCTTCCTGCGCGGCGACATAGACGACTTTTCCGTCCAGCGTGCCACGACCAACGATGACGCCATCATCAAAAGAAACCGGGGCATTCAATTGTGGCAGATGCGGGCTGGTCCATTGTTTGGCTGGTGGCAAAAATTCTGTGAAATCACTGATCAGGGCAGCCAACCTTTGCCTGGCCGTTGCTTCCAGATAGCTGCTCATTTGTTTTGCTCCAGACAGGCTTCTATCGCCTGATCCATGCGCAGGCTGACTACTGCCGGGGTTGCGCCCATGTCGTTGATGGCGATGCGGCAGTCCGCCAGTTGCCAGCGCTGGTTAAAGTCGGTCATTACTGCTTGCCAGATAGCGCCAAAGCCAGTCGCTGCTGTACTGATTTCTATTTCGCAAGCCGACTGCAAATCCAGTGACTGCACCAGCACTTCCAGATTACCTGAACTGACCACACCAACCAGTTGCGGTACTGCACCCAGTTTGCGTTGTCCGTGTTCGAAACGGTATAACAAAGTTTCCATGATGATCCTTACCAGTTCCTGAAACGTTTTGGCGGTTGGTATAAACCTGCCGACGCACGTACCAGGTCTTTCATGTTTTTTGCGGCCAGCAGATCACGTGTGGCCATGCGCTTGTCTATGCCCATGTCTTCTGCACGCTTGATGATGCCACGGTCACGCAGGTTTTCTACCATGCGCTGATCGCGTGCCAAGCCAACTGGTGTATAGCCAGCCACTCCACGTATGGCTTGTTCACGTTCTTCTTCGCTGCGACACAAGAGCAGGTTGGCTATGCCTTCTTCGGTCAGGATGTGCGTTACATCGTCACCATAAATCATGACTGGTGGTATGGCCATATTGGCTTGTTCTGCCAATTGCCAGGCATCGAGTTTTTCTACAAAGGCGGGTTGCATGTGTTCACGGAAAGTCTCGACCATTTGCACTACCAGCTTTTGCCCACGTGGTATCTGATTGCTGCCTGCGCGTGCCTCGCGCCCTGCTTTTAACCACGCAGGACTGGCATGGCGACGGCCACGTGCATCTGCCCCCATATTTGGCGCACCACCAAAACCGGCTATACGACCCAGTGTTGCTGTCGACGAATTACCCTGGAGATCAATTTGCAGTGTGGAGCCGATAAACATATCGCAGGCATAATGCCCTGCCGCCTGTGACAGCGCGCGGTTGCTGCGCATGGAACCGTCGGCACCAACAAAAAAGACATCAGGCCGCGCACGGATATAATCTTCCATGCCCAATTCAGATCCAAAAGAATGCACGGACTCAACAAAGCCTGCCTCTATCGCAGGTATCAACGCCGGATGCGGGTTCAGCGCCCAGTGGCTGGCGATCTTGCCTTTCAGACCCAGCGAAGCTGCATAGGTAGGCAATAACAATTCTATGGCGGCGGTATCAAAGCCTATGCCGTGGTTGAGGCGTTTCACTTCATATTCAGCATAGATACCCTTGATAGCCATCATTGCCATCAAGACCTGTATCTCGGAAATCAAAGCCGGGTCACGGGTGAACAGTGGTTCTATGTAATGTGGTGTCGGTGCCTGTACTACAAAATCCACCCAGCCTGCAGGGATATCGACACGCGGCAAGACATCGACTATTTCATTGACCTGGGCAATCACGATACCTGATTTGAATGCCGTGGCTTCAACAATCGTCGGCGTATCTTCGGTATTGGGACCAGTATATAAGTTGCCTGCCCGATCAGCTGACTGTGCAGCCACGAGTGCCACCCGTGGTGTCAGGTCAACGAAATAGCGCGCATACAATTCCAGATAAGTATGGATGGCACCAATATTCAATTTGCCTGCCGATGCCAGCTTCGCCAGGCGTGCTGCCTGCGGGCCAGAAAAAGAAAAATCCAGTTTATTGGCAATGCCTTTATCGAACACATCCAGATGTTCCGGCAAAGCCAGTACGGATAGCAGCATATGCAAATCGTGGACACGTGTCGGGTCCAGCCTGGTCAGTGCCTTGGCCAAAAAATCGGCCTGCTTCTGGTTATTACCTTCCAGGCAAACCCGGTCACCTGCTTCCAATACCGCATGCAGGCAGTCGCCTATGCGCTGCTGCGGAAATATCTTGCCCTGCAATTCATTGCCCAGCGCATCGGCTGCCCGTTGCAGGCGCTGCTGACGGTTGGTTTGCAGGGTGTTCCAGCGACCGAGCGCGGTCATTATTTCACTCCCATCAAGGCATCAGGAAATGCAGTCGCGATGTGCGGGAATACGCATAACAAAATCACGGCCACAAGCATTAACAACAGAAAAGGCATGACACCCCAGATGATATCCTTCAAGGGTATATCCGGCGCAATATTCTTGATGACAAAAATATTCAAACCCACTGGTGGATGTATCAGCCCCATTTCCATGACGATGGTCATGACCACACCAAACCAGATCAGGTCAAACCCGGCCACCTTCAATGGCGGCAAGATGATGGGGCACATCATCAGGATAATCGATACTGGTGGCAGGAAGAAACCAAACACCACCACCATCAGCAAGATCACCGTCAACAACATCCATTTACTCAAGTGCAGGTCAACCACCCACTGCGCGGCCGACTGGCTGATGTGCAGATAACTCATTACATAAGAATACAGCAGCGACATGCCTATGATAAACAACAGCATCGTTGATTCTTTGATGGTCGAAGTGATGAAAGGTGAAATATCTTTTGGTCGCCACACACCGTACACGATAGCGATCAGCACCATGGCCAGCAAAGCACCCAGGCCAGCAGTCTCTGAAGGTGTGGCGTAGCCGCCATACAGCGCCACCATGACACCGATGAGCAAGATGACGAAGGGAAGTACGCGCGGCAGCATTTCGACTTTTTGCGCAAGTGTGAAATGCTCTTCTTCCAGGTACGCCGATTTGACGCCGCCCTGCTGGTAAGCCTGATAGGCGACTGCATATTCACGACGCGCACGATACACGGCATAGCCAGAGAACAAAATAACCAGTAAGACTCCGGGACCTATGCCTGCCAGAAACAAACGACCTAGCGACTGTTCAGCAGCGACGGCATACAGGATCATGGTAATCGACGGCGGCAGTAAAATACCCAAGGTACCACCGGCAGCGATGATGCCTGCCGCAAAACCTGGCGAATAACCGCGCCTGCGCATTTCCGGAATACCAGCAGAGCCAATAGCAGAACAGGTTGCAGGTGAAGAACCCGCCATTGCCGCAAACATGGCGCAGGCAAAGACATTGGCTATACCCAGGCCACCCGGCACCTTGTGTAGCCAGGCATGGATGGCAGAATACAGGTCACGTCCGGCTGGCGATTTGCCAATGGCCGCCCCTTTTAAAATGAATAACGGTATCGACAGCAAGGTGATCGATGCCATTTCTTCATACACGTTCTGGGTAATGGTATCGAGTGATGCAGCAGGCATGAAAAAATACATGAAGCCGGTGGCCACCACACCTAAAGCAAAAGCGATGGGCATGCCGGAAAACATCACGACCAGTGTCACAATGCCATATAAAACGCCAAGGGTAAGCGGACTCATGCTGCTCTCCTCTTGGCTGTGATGGCAGCCAGTACCTGAACAACGATTTGCAGCGACAGCAGCGTCATGCCCGCTGCCATCATGGCATACGGTATCCACAGTGGTGGTGCAAAGGTCGATGAGGTGGTTTGTCCATCTACCCAGGCTTCATGGAACAGGGTCCAGGACTTCCAGGAAAAGAACAGGCAAAAAGCCCCACTGATGATATCCACCATCAACAGACGTAAGCGGTTGATAGATGGCGGCAATATCGATGCCAATACCTCTATACCTATATGTCCGCGATACGACTGGACGTAAGCTGCAGAAAAGAAAGTCACACCTATCAACATGAAGACCGAAGCTTCATCCTGCCAATCTGTCGGCACCTTGAACAGATAACGTGTGATGACAGAATACGTGAGGATAAAGGCGGTCAACAGCATGGCAAACATGGATATGTTAACGATAATCTTATTCAGCCATGCCAGTATTTTAGCCAGCACAGCTATCTGGGCGTTGTCAGGAACTGGAGGCCCCTTGGGTGCTTCCATCTCAAAGCCATGACTCATAATAATTTCTCCGCCAGTTTCAGCAATTTGGCGCAGTTTTCACTTTTGTCAGCATAATCCTTCCAGGCTGTTGTACGGGCAATTGCCTGCCACTTTTTGACGGTGGCTGCATTCAGGTCAACTACCTTGGCGCCTTTCTTTTCATACACAGCGGCTACAGCAATATCGTCCTGTTTGGCTGCCTTGATGGCGAAGGCTTCCAGTTCGGCACCCACGGTCATGATAATGTTTTGCTGATCTTTAGGCAGTTTGTCAAAAATCGTTTTTGACATCATCAGCGGTTCAAACATATACCAGTAGCTTTGGCCGCGACCACTGGTCAGGAATTTGGATACTTCTTCCAGACGGAAAGACATGAGTGAAGTCGATGATGTCATGGCGGCTTCCATCGCCCCCGTTTGCATGGCTGCATAAATCTCATTTGAAGGCAGGGATACCACGGCAGCTCCGGCAGCTTTCAATACCAGATCCACTTCGCGTGATCCGCCACGTATCTTCATACCCTTGACATCATCCGGCTCCACCACCGCCTTGGTGCGCGATGCCACACCGCCAGCTTGCCAGATCCAGCTGACCACAACGATGCCCTTGTCCAGCAAGAGTTTATTGAGTTCCTTGCCGACTTCGGCATTCTTCCAGGCTGCGCCAATTTCATAAGAAGGTACCAGGCCAGGCATGAGGCCGATATTCACTTCGGGTACTTCACCACCTGCATACGACAAAGGAACTAAAGACAAATCCAGAGCCCCTTTGCGCATGGAAGAAAACTGCGCATTGGTCTTCATCAGTGAAGAACCGGGATAAATTTCAAACTTCAGGCTGCCCTTACTGCGCTTTTGCACTTCTGCCGCAAACATGCGACACAGCCGGTCACGAAAATCCCCCTCTTCCAGGGTACCGCCAGGGAATTGGTGTGAAATTTTCAGCGTCGTGTTTTGCGCCCAGGCGGTTAATGGCGACCATGCTGCAGCCAATGGGGCAAGACTCAGGGCTTGTAAGACTGTTCTTCTCTTCACTTGCGACATGATTACTCCTAAGGTTTTATGGATGAGACATCTCTTTTTGGCAAGTTTCTATCTTGCCCTGCGTCTTGCATATCTTGCCAGAATTTCTGTCTTGTATGCTTTTTTAGTCGTCTTGTATACAAGATCTTATATTTTGCATTCAAAGTCAACTTGAATATATACTAGATAGACGATTTATATTGATGTGCCCAAAAAATGAAAAACCGCTCCGCCAGTTTGCGAGAAGAGATAGAAGAATTGATAGCAACAGGACAACTCCAGCCTGGTCATCATCTGGATGAAACCGAACTGGCAGAGCGCTTTGGTGTATCCCGAACGCCGATACGTGAAGCCCTGATACAACTGGCTTCCATGGGTATTATAGAAATGCGTCCACGACGCGGTGCCCAGGTTGCGACCATCAGTCCGCAGCAACTGGTAGAAATGTTTGAAGTCATGGCAGAATTTGAAGCCATGTGTGGCCGCATGGCAGCGCGCCGCATGTCAAAACAGGAACAGGCAGATTTAAAAGCCGCCCATGAAGCCTGCAAGGATGCTCGTGATGCCGAAGACCCTGATGAATATTTTTACAAGAATGAAGTCTTTCACTACCTGATTTATCACGGTAGTCACAATGATTTCCTGGAAACACAGGCCATGAATCTGCACCGCCGCCTGCGCCCTTACCGCCGCCTTCAATTGAGAGTACGTGACCGTATCGCCAATTCCTATAATGAACACGACCAGGTGGTGCAAGCCATCTTGCAGGGCGAAGCAGAATTGACAGCGAATTTGTTGCGTGGGCATATCATGATACAGGGCCAGCGCTTTGCTGATTTGATCGCTTCACTGTCACGGCAATCAGCATAAATATCGTCAACTGAAAATAACGCGCAACAAACTCTTAAAATCCAGCCTATGGCCGACGCTGGTTATCTGCCTTTTGTGTATCAAAGAAATACGTCATACGCTTACGTGGACTCAGGTATTCATATACTTCTGGTGACAACTGGCCAGGCTTGAGGCTGGAGCTGATGTCCAGGGTAGGTTCGTGTATCAAGTCAAGAATGATGGCCTCGGACTTGGGAACGCTGGGGTCGTATATCAGTACACTGGGGCGCAGTGGCTTACCAGAATTAACTGCAATCACCATACCCAAAGTACCATCGCTGAGCTTGACAATGGTACCCGGTGGATACACACCCATGCAGCGAATGAAGATGTTCAGCGCTGGCGCATCGAACTGTTTGCGCAACTGGGCAAACATATAGGACATGGCTTCATAAGGGCTGAGTGAATCGGCTGGATTGGGCCGGTTGCACAAGTTATCATAGGTATTGACGATGGCGACAATTCGCGCGAGGGGAGAAATGCTGTTCCCCTTCAATTGCTGCGGGTAGCCACTGCCATCCACATGCTCATGATGTTGCATGATGATATCAGCCACACCTTTGGACAAGCCAATTTTTTCGGCAATCTGCTGGCCGTAGTGACAATGCATCTGCAAAAGATTCTGTTCGGCCTTGGTCAGGCCAAAAGCTTTATGCACTATGCGATCAGGTATTTCTACCTTACCTATGTCGTGGAACAGGCATGCCATCCCCATCAGTTTGATGTCTTCAGGAGAAAAAGCCAGTTCTTTTGCCAGCATCATGGTCAGCACACCGACATTCAGGGAGTGATAATAAGTTTCTTCCCCAACAATCTTGTCATTCATGAGGTGAATGGCAATGTCTTTATCTAGCAGCAGCGAATCCAGCATTTGCTGAATCATCTGGTCAGCCTCGCGTACAGATTCTTGCGGGCGGGAAAACAGGTTTTTGGTAATATTCTTTAAGGTGGTGGCTGCTTTCAGCAATTCTTTCTCACACTGGGCAACAGCCGTACGCTGCGCCACCAGCCGGTCTATGCGTGCTTTCTTTTCCTGTATCAGGGCCAATTCTTCAGGGCTCTGCTGCTGCACTGGTGGCGGGGTTGAGGCAGCCTTCTTAGGCTGTGGTGGCAAAGGCCGGTTATCAGACCTTGCCGGATTGACCCTGACCGTGGTCAGGCCCAACTGCCTGATGGCATCAATCTCTTCCTGAGTTTTGATCTTGAAACTATTTAAAGCAAATGAATGTTCCAGCCATGACACATCCAAGTGTACATATAAACCTATGCACAATTGCTCAATTGGAACATCAACGGTAATCGGAGTTGCGCACATGAAAATTCTTGTAAAGCTAAAATGAGGACATTCTAACAAATGCTGGTTTCAGGACAGGTTTCATTTTCAATCTATATAGATTCAAGGTTGACAAGTTCACTCAGACTACAGGATTATGCTGTGCAACATCTTCCAAATCTGCAGGCTATGACAATATTTTCAATCGGGAATTTTTTGCCCATTTCAGGACATCCCTTATGACCCGCTCAATTGCCAGTTATAAATACTACGATTTTGTGATGGCTGCTTTCGTCACCATCCTGCTGTGTTCCAATCTGATCGGCGCGGCCAAGGCAGCCCAGGTCACTTTACCCATACTCGGAACGGTCACTTTTGGTGCCGGTGTATTGTTTTTCCCGATTTCCTATATTTTTGGTGACATCCTGACTGAAGTATATGGCTATGGCCGTGACCGGCGCGTCATCTGGGCAGGTTTCGGAGCGCTGTTGTTTGCTGCCATCATGTCCATTGTCGTGCTGTCATTGACACCCGCAGCAGACCCGTTCAATACCGAATACCAGACCCACCTGAGCGCCGTTTTTGGAAATACACCCAGGATCATACTCGGCTCCATTACTGCATTCTGGTGTGGCAGCTTTGTAAACAGTTATGTGATGGCCAAAATGAAGGTCGCCATGCAGGGCAAACAGCTATGGATGCGCACCATAGGTTCTACCATCTGTGGCGAATTTGTGGATTCCAGCATGTTTTATGTGATTGCCTTTTATGGCATCTGGTCAGACCACCAGTTGGTCACGGTCATGGTGGCACAATACATTTTGAAAACTGGCTGGGAAGTCGTGATGACACCGGTAACCTACAAGGTTGTGGCCTTCTTGAAACGCATGGAAAATGAAGATTATTACGACACGGATACCAATTTCACTCCTTTCCAGTTGAAGATATAAAGCGTCAAACAATTTCATTACGGAAAAATTGGTTTAATCACAATTAAACCAATTTACCGGCATTTTCTAAAGTTTTACTCAGTTTTACCGTTCTAAGTGTTGAGAGTCATATTTACAGGCACTTAGGCCATGTTTCCTTTAAAAGTATTTCGTTTGTTTGAGCAGGCAGCTGAAACGCCGCAAAACACCACACAGCAACATCGTCAGCCTGCCTCACATGCGCAGGCAGGTGGCACTGCGACTGAAGAAAGCACGTGGCCAGAAGTTGATCGTCGTCAGAACGATGGCAGGCGCCGCGCCGACCGCCGCGAAAAACAACAGGCAATCTTGCTGAATACCCGCAAATTGCAGGGCCGGCGTAAAGATCCGGGACGACGCCTGGAAGACAAACTGGCCGCGCCGAATTCCCGCATTCATTTTTCTATTAAGGGTTAAGCTTCAATTACCCGGACGTACGCCCAGCTTACGTAAGATGCTTTCCATCAGGCACCATTTTGTGATGCCGCTCTGCAATAAATTAATTCCTACAAAAGCCGTAAAGGCCAGCCACCACTGATTCACAAACAGTGGGCTGCCAGGTATGCCCAATACCAGGCTAAAAAGAATGAAGCAACCTGCAACGATACGAACAATTTGCCAGCTAGTCATGATGAAGCTCCTTGTTGAAAATCAGGGTGGTTTTTATACGCGCTGTAGTACAGCAGTGGTATGACCACCAGGGTGAGTAAGGTCGATACAAAAATGCCAAAAATCAGCGAAATCGCGAGGCCATTGAAGATAGGATCATCGAGAATGAAGAAGGCACCCAACATGGCGGCAAAACCGGTCAGCGCAATTGGCTGGGCCCGCGTGATGGCTGAACTGACAATGGCGTCTTTAAAAGCCATGCCAGCTGCCTTCTGCACGTGGATGAAATCCACCAGTAAAATTGAATTCCTGACGATGATGCCTGCCAGGGCGATCATGCCTATCATGCTGGTGGCTGTATATTGCGCCCCCAGCAAGGCGTGACCCGGCATCACGCCGATGATGGTCAAAGGTATAGGTGCCATGATGATCAAGGGCGTCAGGTAAGAACCAAATTGCGCCACCACCAGCAAGTAAATCAGTATCAGGCCAACCCCATAAGCGGCCCCCATATCACGGAAGGTTTCAAATGTGATCTTCCACTCGCCATCCCATTTCAGGCTGAAACCGCGATAGGGATCGGATGGCGTGTGAATAAAAAATTCATTCAGTTTGCCACCGTCAGGGGCGATGATTTTCTTAATATCGCTACGCATGGCAAACATGCCGTACAAGGGACTATCTATTGCACCTGCCATATCAGCAACAACATAATTCACTGCCAGACCATCTTTATGAAACACTGGCTGCTCGCGCAGGGTGTCAGAGATGTTAGCCAGCTCACGTACTGGCACCAGTTTCCCTTGTGCAGACTTGACACTCAGGCTTAACAGGCTATCCAGATTACCTTGCTCAGTAACCGGCAATTGCAATTGTATGGCGGTCGCATATTTGCTTTCATCATGCAAATAGCTGGCTGCATCGCCATTTAACCCTGCACGTAGCGTGGTGACGATATTAGCCTGACTGATGCCCAGGACCGCTGCCTTGCGCTGGTCTACCAGCAAGATTTTTCTTGGCGCATTGATGATACTGCTGTCATCAACATCGACCACACCAGCAGTTTTATTGAACACAGCACGCACGGCTTTGGCAACCTGTCGCCTGCCTTCATCTGTAGGGCCATAAATTTCTGCCACGATGGGAGCCAGCACCGGTGGACCAGGCGGTACTTCCACCACTTTGACATTTGCAGCATAGCGCCTGCCAATTTCCTGCAAGGCCGGGCGCAGGCGGCTGGCGATGAGATGACTTTGCTCCGAACGATGATGTTTATCCACCAGGTTCACCTGCAAATCACCGACATCACCGCCAGAGCGCAAATAATACTGGCGCACCAGGCCATTGAAATTGATGGGTGCAGCGACACCGGCATAGGCCTGATAATCTGCTACTTCAGGCACCGTGGACAAATAAGCTCCCAGTTCACGCAATACCGCTGCTGTTTTTTCTACTGGCGTACCGGCAGGCATATCGACCACCACCTGAAATTCTGATTTGTTATCGAAAGGCAGCATCTTCAGTTGCACCCAGCCGAATACCGGTAAGATGACCGAGATGGCAATCAGTGCGAATATACCCAGAGCCAGCTTCCAGCCATTCGCTCGTCCCTTGCGCTCATCCAGGAAGGGACGAAAGACCTTGGCAAATAGGCTGCCAAGCTTTTTCTGCAATTTACTTTCACGTACACCATGGCCATGCTTCATCCAGATGCGCGCAAGCCATGGGGTGACGATAAAGGCTATAGCCAGCGACAGCAGCATACCCATGCTGGCATTGATGGGGATGGGGCTCATATAAGGACCCATGAGACCGCTGACAAAGGCCATAGGCAACAACGCGGCAATTACCGTCAATGTCGCCAATATGGTTGGCCCACCGACCTCATCGACGGCACCGGGTATGATTTCGGTCAGTGACTTATTCGGGAACAGTGCCTGATGCCGGTGTATGTTTTCGACGACGACGATCGCATCATCCACCAGGATGCCTATGGAAAAAATGAGCGCGAACAGGGACACCCGGTTCAGGGTAAAGCCCCATGCCCAGGACGCAAACAAAGTCACGGTCAAAGTCAGTATGACTGCCATACCGACAATCGCTGCTTCACGTCGCCCCAATACAATAAACACCAGCGCCACTACAGAAGCCGTAGCAAACAATAACTTCTGTATGAGCTTTTTTGCCTTGTCGTCAGCGGTTTGACCATAATTGCGGGTCATACTGACTTCCACACCTTCGGGTATAAGGGTATTGCGCAATTCCTCAACGCGCTGTTTGACAGCATCAGCAACGGCGACGGCATTCTGACCTGGTTGTTTACTGACGGCGATGGTCACTGCTGGGTATTCAGCAGCCTCCTTGCCCGTTTGCCCGTGCCAGACATAAGAAGTAGCAGGCAATGGTCCGCCTTCAATTTTGGCGATATCACTCATGAAGACAGGCTTGCCAGCTTTGACGCTGACCACGACTTCTGACACAGCTTGTGCGTCATGCAAAAATGGACCAGCATCGATGGCAATGCTTTGGTTGGCGTGCGTCAATTCACCAACCGGCAAACCCAGATTGACGGCTTGCAGACTGTTTTGCAGATCGGTTACTGTCAGGCCATTCGCCGCCAGTTTGGCCGGATCAAGTTCAATACGAATGGCGCGACCAGGGCCACCTGTGGTGCTGATTTCACGCGTGCCTTTCACACGCTTGAGTTCAGCTTCTATGCTGTGGGCAACACGTTCCAGATCATAGGCGGCGCTCTGCTGATTCTTGCTCCACAAGGTCAATGCCACGATGGGTACGTCGTCGATGCCTTTCGGTTTGACAATGGCTTCCAGTGTACCCAATTTGGCGGGGAACCAGTCACGGTTACTGTGCACCACGTCATACAAACGCACCAATGCTTCGGTGCGCGGCACGCCCACTTCAAATTGCACGGTCATGATGGCCATGCCTGGCCGCGATACGGACGCCACATGTTCGACATTGGCGATTTGGCCCAGCACCTGTTCAGTGGGTATGGCAACTTGCTGCTCGACCTGTTTGACTGATGCACCAGGAAAAGGTATCAGCACATTCGCCATCGTCACATTGATTTGCGGTTCTTCTTCACGCGGCGTGACAATGACGGCGAATACGCCGAGCAAAAATGCCACCAGAGCCAGCAAGGGAGTAATTTGCGCCATCTGGAAAAATTGCGCAATACGGCCAGAGAATCCCAATTGTTTGGACATAGATATCTTTAGCGAGATTGGGCAGCGACCAAAGGATTGAGCACAACTTTTTCACCTGCAGCAACGCCAGCCAGCACCTCTTGTTCATCTCCGCTCACTGGGCCAGGTTTAATTTGTCTGAGCAGGGCCTTGCCCTGTTGGTTCACGACATATACGCCGTACAGCTCGGCCCGGCGCAACACCGCCCTCACAGGAACATACAAGCGTGCATTGTCATCTTTACCCAAAGCCTGCACCGGCAATTGCAGCCGTGCAAACATGCCGGGGGCAAGTCCGTTCACAGCAGGTAAATCGAAGCGCAGTTGTACGGTATGGGTACCAGCATCCGTCACGGGCAATACAATGAATTTATCAACCTTGATAACGCGCTGTGTCTGTGGCAAGCCAGGTATCTCAATACTGACAGACTGTCCGTTCGCCAGACTGGCCAGTTGTGCTTGTGGCAGTGTTGCTGTAACACGCAACGCGGTAGGGTCAAACACTGACATCAATGCCTTGCCCGGCGTCACCATATCGCCCTCACTGATATAAACATCAGCAATGCGACCTGCATAAGGGGCTGTCAGGTTATAAAAGCCTGATTGTGTTTGCACTGCACTGGCTTGGGCGATTTGTGCGTTGGCATCGGCGGTGGCAGACTTAAATTGTGCTTCGGCGCGGTCAAGCTGAGCCTGACTGATGTATTGACGGACAAATAACTGTTTTTGACGTTCGAAATCTTTGCTTGCCACCTGCAAGCTGGCACGCGCAGCCTCAACCTGCGCCAGACTGGCATGGGCCTGCTGACTGGCAGCACGGCCATCCAGACGTACCAGCATTTGTCCGCCTTTCATACTGTCACCGGCCTTGACCGGCAATTCAGTGATAGCACCTGATACCTGCGCAGAAATGACCGTTTGCCTGACTGCTTCGACCACACCGTCAGCAGTAACGCTGCTGGCAGTATGACTGGACCTGACCTCAGCCACCTGCAGACCAGCAGCTGCAACTTCAGCTGCAAAGCAGATGGCAATCGAAACAAATACTAGCTTCGATATAAAGTGAATTGACGAAATCAGTGTTCTGGAAGTCATGAATAAAGTCTCTGTTAACGAATAGCTATTGTTTGCAAAAAGCATTTGCATGAGCTACTCGCACATAATATTCTTATTTGCGCAATTACGCAAATAGTAAATTAAGTGAGTACAATATCCTCAACCAGGGGTATGATAGAAACATTCCCACTCTCACACTGCATTGTTATGGATGGATTGTCTGATCAGGCGCTGGTGCAGGTTGCCAATTATTTTTCGGCATTGGCTGAACCTACCCGTTTACGTATCTTGAACTGCCTGCGCGAAAAAGAACACAATGTCGGCGAACTTGCTGAACGCTGCGCCTGCTCGCAGGCGAATGTTTCGCGCCACTTGTCCACACTGGCAAAACATGGCCTGGTGGCACGTGAAGGGCGCGGCACCTCGGTGTATTACCATATCGCCGATCAGTCCATTTATGCACTTTGTGACCTGGTATGCGGCAATGTAGCGCGCCAGTTTGAATCCCAGGCGGCCCTGTTGAACGGTAGCCGCACTGGTACTGGTTAATTCGGACGACTCAAATCAAGGCGCGGTAAAACAGACTGATTGCCACACAGACCAGCATGCCAATGAAAATGCTCTGTACCTGATGAGCAGGCAGACGCACAGCAATGCGTCGTGCAGCCAGCATACCGCCCACCGTAGTGATGACGAAAAAAACTGACAAAGCCAGTGGCAAGCTGGCTCCACTCAGCACGGCGGAACCTACTCCCATGCTACCCACCAGACTGACGACCAATAGCGATGTCGCCACTGCCACATGTATGCTGGCATTGGTGTAATGCCTGAGCATGGGGACAATGACGAAGCCACCACCAACACCCAGCAAACCCGTCATGAAGCCTGAGACAGCACCAATTGAGGCAATCACCGCCCCCGTTTTAAAAGACCATTCAAACCGGCCGGTACTGTGATTGATACGCGCGAGTGCAGAACGCGGACCGTGCTCATCTTCTGGCGACCTTACCTGCACCACCAGGCGTACTGCAACAGCACACAGGATCAGCGCAAAAGCCAGCATCAGCCATTGCTGCGACAGACGATGTGCAAGCTGCACGCCCAGTAGCGTGGGAAGACTGCCGGCTACCGCCATCAGGATGGCAGCCCGATAACGCACCTGCTTACGATACAAGCCTTCAATAGCACCGATAGCAGCGGCCGTGCTGACAGCAAGCAAGGCAACCGGCATGGCTTGCTGCATACTCCAACCCTGCGCGTACACCAGCGCCGGGACCGCAAGTATTCCGCCACCCGCTCCCGTCAAACCCATGATCAGTCCAACCACAGCACCAATCAGGATAACGAAGACATCAGTCAGCGGGAGTAGCATAAAACCTCGCAATAAAAATGGTAAGTGTATTCCTTGCTGATTGACTCGTCGAGTCAAGGCCTCTTTAGATTAACGCAAACACGATATCAAATTCACCAACAATTTTGCTATCATCAGCACATCACGCAAAACCGGACTCTCCATGAAACCGCACATACAAAGTTTCTTCGATACCCAAACCTGCACAGCTACGCATGTCGTGTTTGATGAGGCTGGCGGCCATGCTGCCGTGATTGATCCGGTGCTGAATTACGAGCCCAAATCAGGCCGCACAAAAACTCAGTCTGCCGACCAGGTACTGGAATTTCTTCAGTCACAGCAATTACAACTGCAATGGATACTGGAAACCCATGCCCACGCCGACCACCTGTCCGCAGCGCAATACATCAAGCAACATGCTGGTGGCAAAATCGCCATCGGCCAACACATCGGCGAGGTGCAACAGGTTTTCAAATCCTTGTTCAACCTGGAACCGGCATTCGCCGTGGATGGCTCACAATTCGATCACCTTTTTATCGATAATGAAGAATTTTTCATCGGCAAACTGACAGCCCGTGCATTATTTGTACCCGGCCACACCCCGGCAGACATGGCCTACCATATCGTTGACAGCATCTTTGTCGGTGACACGCTGTTCATGCCAGATGTAGGTACGGCACGCTGCGATTTCCCCGGTGGTGACGCCACCCAGCTATATCATTCCATACACAGGTTACTGGCATACGCGCCAGAAACACGGCTATTTTTGTGCCACGATTATCCGCCTGCCGGACGCAGCACCTGTACCCAAACCACGGTTGCGCAGCAAAAAACAGAAAACATCCATGTCCGCGATGGTGTAGCAGAAGCAGAATTCGTGGCCATGCGGGACAAGCGCGACAGTGGCCTGGAAATGCCCTACCTCTTACTGCCTGCCATACAGGTAAATATTCGTGCCGGCGTTTTTCCTGCCCCTGATAACAATGGCATCAGCTATTTAAAAATCCCGCTGAACAGTCTTTAAAAAAACAGTGAACTCCCTGATCCATGCCAGTTCAAAGGCAGTGGTGTGTCTGCACGCAAAATTATAAAATGTTATCATTTTGAAACAATTTACTTTTGCACACAGAATCCACTCCATGTAGAGTGATCAATCATCGCAACTTGAAGGAAAACTATGGCAACTATCCACGTCACAGGTCAAGGCTTGAATTTCACTGCACCTATAGCAACTGCTATCAGCTCTTCACAAAAATCCACATCAGGTAGTTTTATCAGCAGCTTCATGCAATCCGAATGGGCGGGCTATAACCTCACCTACAGTAGTGGCAGTTACACGCCGACCAGTGGCACAATAACCTCATTTACTGTAAGAAATGCACTGGGTGTCGAGCAGTTCAGCATCAGCGGAGTTTCGTATCAAATCCAAGCCAATGATGACTTTAGCCAACTGTCAACTATTTTCGTCAAGATGGTGGCCGGGGACGATACCTGGACTGGCACCGCGGGGAATGAATTATTCTACCTTGGCCTGGGTAATGACAGCTTTGATGGTGGTGCGGGCCTGGACACGGTGCTGATACAGGCTGTGTCAAATAACTTCTCAATCAACCAGGTGAAAAATGGCTTCACTACCACCATTAATGCACCAGGAACTGCAGTGAACGGCCAGGTGGATTATTTTACGAACGTTGAAAGACTGCAATTTACTGACAAGATGGTGGCTCTGGATCTGGATGGTAATGCTGGCCAAGCCTATCGACTGTATCAGGCAGCCTTCAATCGCACGCCTGACAAGGCAGGATTGGGATACTGGATAGGTCAACTGGACAAAGGGGCTGAAAACCTGAACCATGTCGCGGCAGGTTTTGTGAATTCTGCTGAATTCAAACAAATGTATGGTGCTAATATCTCAGACAGCACGTTTTTGACAGCACTGTATAACAATGTGTTGCATCGCAATCCAGACCAGGCAGGTTTCGACTACTGGAATGGCCGCGTTGCAGCCGGCATGACACGTTCGGATATTCTGGCCAGCTTTAGTGAAAGTGCAGAAAACATCGCCCAGGTGATAGGACAAATTTCTCATGGCATAGAATATATCCCCTTTGGTTAAACCCTCATCCTACAAGGCCTGCCATGTCCGCACCCATCAAACGTATAGCCATCAGCACCGGTGGTGGTGATGCTCCTGGCCTCAACGCTGTCATACGTTCGGTAGTACTGGCAGCAGAACGGCGTGGTTGGGAATGTTTTGGCATACGCGAAGGCTTCAACGGTATCTTGCTACCTGAACGCTATCCGCACAACGGTGTCGTGCGTCTGACAGTGGATCAGGTGCGCGGTATAGGGCATCTGGGTGGCACGATATTGGGAACCACCAATCATGGCAACCCCTTGAAGTTTGCCACTACCATGCCAGATGGCAGCGTGCAAGAGATTGACCGTAGCGGTGATATCCACCGCCATCTGAAGCAGATGGATATCGATGCCCTGGTCTGCATAGGTGGTGACGGCACGCTGACCATCGCCAATGCCTTGCACCTGCAAGGCTTGCGGGTGGTGGGGGTACCCAAGACCATAGATAACGACCTGGACAAGACCTTTACCACTTTTGGTTTTGATACGGCAGTGTCGTTTGCTACCGAATGTGTGGACAGACTACATAGCACGGCGGAAAGCCACCAGCGCATCATGGTGGTAGAAGTAATGGGGCGTTATGCCGGATGGATTGCCTTGCATTCCGGCATTGCAGCCAATGCCCATGCCATCGTGATACCTGAAATTCCCTATGATGCTGAAAAAATCGCTGCCATGATAAGTCACCGCGATGCCAATGGCCGCCATTATTCCATTGTATTGGCAGCAGAAGGGGCGACACCCATAGGAGGACAGCATGCCGTACAGGAAAGTGCTGGCAGCGGGCACGTTGAAAGGCTGGGCGGCATAGGTGAAAAACTGGCGCGTGACTTGCAGCAACTTACGGGCAAGGAAGCCCGCGCCGTGGTACTGGGTCATTTGCTGCGCGGTGGCAGCCCGACAGCATTTGATCGTCTGTCAGCCATGCGTTTTGGCGCAGCGGCAGTACGTGCGCTGGACGAAGGGCATTCCGGCATCATGGTGGCCCTGGCTTTTCCGAACGTGAATTATGTCGCATTGGAAGAGGTAGCGGGACGCATGAAAGCAGTACCCATGGATAGCGACACCCTGCAAACTGCCCGTGACATCGGCATCTGCCTTGGTGACAACTGAATTTCCAAGGGTGTTTTGATCTATCTTTTTAGCAGGCCAGTGAGATAGAGCCGCAGCCCTGGTGCTTCAAACTTCTCCTGATATAGGCTTCAAACTTCTCCTGACATAGGCTTCAAACTGGTCGGCTGGCAAGGGTTTCGAATACAGATAGCCCTGTACTTCATCGCAGGTTTGCTCACGCAAAAATTCCAGCTGTTCTTTCGTTTCCACACCTTCTGCGATCGTCATTAAACCCATGCTTCTGGCCATGCTGATAACTGCACTGACAATCGCCCGGTCTTCCGGGTCACTGGTAATATCGCGCACAAAACTCTGGTCTATCTTCAGTTTATACACCTTGAACTGCTTCAGGTAACTAAGTGATGAATAGCCTGTACCAAAATCATCGATGGACATGCGTATGCCACGCTCGTGCAGATTATTCATGACTGCAACAGCGCCTTGCGGATCATGCATGGCAACGCCCTCGGTCAATTCCAGTTCCAGGCATTCAGGCGGCATATCTGCTTCACGTAAAATGCGCGTGACCAATGCGGGTAAATCATGGTGACGGAACTGGACCGCTGACAAATTGACGGCAATCAGCAAATCGGGGAGACCATTTTCCTGCCACTGTTTCCATTGCCGCACGGCCGTGCGCAAGACCCATTCACCAATGGACAAAATCAGACCGCTTTCTTCTGCAACCGGAATAAATTCCGCTGGCGATACCGCACCCAGCAGCGGATGCTGCCAACGCAACAGCGCCTCTGCACCCAGCACAGCACCTGTCTGCATGGCAATTTGCGGTTGATAATGTAATTGAAACTGCTGTTTTTCCACTGCCTGGCGCAGGGCATTCACCAGTTCCAGATGGCGGGTCGAACGCTCCTGCATTTCCTGGGTAAAGAAGCGGAAAGCATTGCGTCCTTCACGCTTGGCGCGATACATGGCGGCATCGGCATTGCGGGACAATGTTTCGAGGTCTTTACCATCGTTAGGATAAATGGCAATACCCAAGGAAGCTGTCACATTCAAATCATAGTCACCGATACAGAATGGCGCATTAACAACCTGCATAAGTTTTTGTACCACCTGTTCCGCCTTGTGCTCATCGACACCTGTCAATAACAAAATAAATTCGTCGCCACCCAGCCGTGAGATCGTATCATTTTCACGCATCGCAGCCACCAGACGCTTGGCAAGTTCAACCAGCATAACATCGCCCAAACTGTGACCAAGGGTATCGTTAATGTCCTTGAAGTGATCCAGGTCAAAGAAAATCACCGCCAGTGAATCATTATTTCTTTCCGCCAGACTAAGTGCATAACGCGCCAGTTCGTCCAGCAGAGTGCGGTTGGGCAAGCCTGTCAGTGCATCATAGTGGGCAAGATATTTGATACGTTCTTCAGTACGTTTTTTGTCGGTGATGTCTTCCTGTATTGACAGGAAATTGGTCACTACACCTTCACTGTTGCGTATTGGCGAAATATGGGCAAGGTCAGTATGATCCAGGCCATCAGCGTAACGGTTGATCAGTTCGCCTTTCCAGCTTTCGCCACGCTCAAGCTGCTGCCACATGTCATCATAAATTTCCGGCGCGGTCCGGCCTGACCGCATGATACTGGGCTTGCGCCCGACCACTTCATCAAGACGCATGCCCGCATTCTTCAGATAGGCGACATTGGCATATTCAATATTAACCTGGGTATCGGTAATGACGATGGCATTCGAGCTCTGTTCCAGCGCTTGTGACAGTTTGCGCAAGGTCTCTTCTGTCTGCTTGCGTTCTATGCCGATGGCGATCAGGTTTGCTGCCATTTCAAGCATCTGCAGGGAAAACAAATCAGGGCTCAAAGGCTTTCGGTGATAAATGGCAAAGGCACCTATGACCTTGCGATCTGCAGAAAAAAACGGCTCTGACCAGCAAGAGTGCAGGTCCGCCTGCTCAGCCACGGCCCAATAATTGAGCCAATAAGGGTGAGTAGACAAATCGGCAGCAATAGTGCGATTCCCGGTAAACAAGGCATTTCCGCAAGACCCCACGCCGACACCTATCTGCACCCCGTCTATGGCACTGGTATAAAATTCTGGCAAACTGGGTGCAGCGCCAGTGCGCAAACGCACACCATCCTTGTCCAGCAACATAATAGAACACAGGCAATCCGGCAATAGCGATTCCACCTTCAGTACGACATCATGAAATAGCTCTTTCTGCGTCGCAGTACCGGTAATTCTCTCCAACATAAAGCTACGTAACTCTTCCATCTGCAACGCGTGCTGACGCTCGGCTTCGAGGTCGAAACGATTTAGCACATGGCTGACGTCCACCGCAAATTCGATCAGCAAATCCTGTACCGCTTCATCAAAGGCATTTTCATGATCTGAATACAGGTTGAAGGTACCCACTACCTTGCCATTGTTAAGCAAAGGCAGTGCCGCTGAAGCCTGCCATCCTTGTTCAGCGCCACGCACGTGCCACGGCGCGGTGACAGGATCAGTTAAAAAATGCTGGCACCAGTAAGGTGTCTTTTGCAAATATGCCTGAGCGCTCGGCCCCTGGGCAGTCAATTCACCGGGACGGAGTGAAATATGCAAGTCACGCAGGTAATCAACGCCTGCTCCAAACGAGGCAATAGGTTTCAACACCTGCTCGCTCTCATCTGCCAAACCTATCCAGGCCATTTTAAGCCCACCTATCGTGACTGCATCTTCGCAGATGCGTGGCATCAGTTCAGCCCGGTTGTCAATGCGTAAAATGGACTGATTGCACTGTGCCAAGGCACCATAAAGCTGGTTTAACCGTGCACTTTTCTGTGCCGCCAGGCGTCTTTCTGCTTCAATAGCTGCCAGCCTTTGCCGGGTAACGACCAGCCACCCCATAATACTGTCTTCCGCTCCTTGCCTGACGGTCACGGGCCCAGCAAAATTCCCTTTGCCCAAATTCACCAGACCTGCATGTACCTCACTCAGCGTACTACCCAACGTCAGATTTAGGGCACGGTAAGATCGCCATAGCAAACCCACTAGCAAAATGCCAACCACAATGAACAGAACGCGCATACGTAAGGCAAACTGCTCTGCCTCCCTGACCAAACCCAGATTGCGTATTTCTATCATTTCATGGGCTTGCGCAATCGGGCGCAAGATGGCCAGTTTGGCTTGCCGGTACTGCTCGTCATACAACATGGTGATAGCACGTTGTCTTGCTAATTGCGGATCTTCTGTGGGGCTTTCTATTAACTGCATTGCGGCCCGCTCTAAGCTGGTCAGGGCATCAGAATTGGCCTTGGCCAGTTCCAGTTTGGCCAATTCTTCTTTACTTAGGCCCGCGTTACCAAGCAACTCAAGCAAAGGGATGCTGCGTCCGGCGACGCCAGGATGATCCGTCGTGCGACTGGTATTGATCGCTGGAACCAGATCCCAGAACAGGTTCTGCCCCGGCGCTGGCCGCGCTGCCTTGCCATTGCGCACATCCAGGATATGCTGGTAATAACGCTTGTAGTCGGGATTGCCAGTAACAATATAACTGCGCACCATGCGCGTCAGGTCTTCCGAGGTTTGTTGCAGCTCCATGGACAAGACATGAGATTCAAACCTGAGCTCGTTCATCTGGTCTATGGACTTTTCTGAGCGCACATACCAGATAAAAACCAGCGTAAACATGGCGAATACCCCCAATGTCAGCCAGAAGCTGCGGGAGTAGTTAGATAAACCGTTGTGAGAAGTCATCGAAGGAAGGCTTTCAAGACTCGGGCAACAAAAAACTGCGTCAGTGCGCGGGATTTTTATTCTAAAGTATGTTTCTTGTAATGCAATTCTACACTTGAGTATAGTGTAACGGACTCAGGCACGGCCTCAAATGCTTATTTGAATCAGGTTTGCGCTACACCAATCCCGCCCAGACTTTTGTCTGGACAAGCGTTGCTTATGGTTCGTGTTTTGGATGAATACGGACCAAAATAATACGTGGGCCATTCATTTTTTTTACAACAGCGTCAAAACGCTCGAATTCAACTTTTTGACCTTCCACCGGTAAATCACCAAGCTTGTGCATGATCAAACCGCCAATGGATTCAACTTCGTCACTGTCAACATCAAAGCCCAGTGCACTACCCAGGGTAAACAGGGGCAGGCTGCCCTTGCCTATCAGGGTGCCGTCATCCAGCAGAGTCCAGTCATTTTCATTCTGGCGGAATTCATCACGTATCTGGCCGACCAGGGCGCTGAGCAGGTTGTCCAGCGTCAGGAAACCGACCGGCTTGCTACCGCGGGTACCGACGATGGCAAAATGCGGTGCACCTTTGCGGAAGCGGCGAAACAACTCCAGTGCTGGCATGGTCGGTGGGACAAATTCAACCTGGCGCAAATGCTTGCTCAGATCTTCCAACGGCTTGCCAGCCAGCTGTGCCAAAAACAGGTCCTTCAAATGCAGCATGCCGAGCACGGTTTCGTCATCTTCATCGAAATAGGGATAACGGCTGAAACGGTTGCGGGCAGCTGTTTCCATGTTTTCTTCAAGTGAGGCACTTTTATACATGGCCACCACTTCATTGATGGGACGCATCAGGTCGGAAATTTCCAGGCCGCCAAAATCCAGCACCTGGGCCATGATGCTCCACTCGTCGCGGGTTTCTTTCTTGCCGCCATGGCTGCCACGCAAGATCAGTTTCAGTTCTTCCGGCGAATAATGGGCGTCACCGCCATGCTCGGCACTCAGACCTACCCATTTCAAGACCTTGTTGGAACTCCAGTTAAGGGTCCAGATAGCCGGGTACATCGCCCAGTAAAATGCGTATAGCGCTGGTGCAGTCCACAGGGATACCCGCTCCGGCATGCGTATGGCCATGGATTTGGGTGCCAGCTCACCGACCACGATGTGCAGGAAGGAAATGACAAAGAAGGCGAAGAAAAAAGAAATACCGTGTATCAATTCTGCCGAATTAACGCCAACAATGATAAACAGGGGATGCAACAGACTGGCAAAGGCCGGTTCACCTATCCAGCCCAGGCCCAATGAGGCCAGCGTAATACCCAACTGGCAGGCAGACAAATAGGTATCCAGATGCTGATGGACCGTAAATAACAAACGGCCCCGCAAACCCGACGTCTTCGCAATACTGCGTACCCTGGTCTGACGCAACTTCACCAGACCAAACTCCGCTGCGACGAAAAAGCCGTTTAACAGGACCAGTAACAGGGCAGCAAGCACCAGCAATAAATTTTCCAACGTCTAACCTTTGTTATGCACAAGCCGACACTTTAGACTAAATTGCCCTTACTTGCATGCAATTGGGATGGAATATGCGGTGCGACCTCCACATTATGAGAAGCAAACCACATTTACTTACAAACAGAATGACTTGTTCACATGACAAATAGCGCAATTTGCGTTAAAACCTAGACTCTATTGCACTTTGAGGAGAAACGTTTGAGCATAGACAACGTTTTGGCCGAGATTGAAATCCGCCTGACCGCAGAACCTGCATTGAACGATATTCAATATTTACGTCATCTGGTCGCAGAAATAAGGCCTCCACGACCACATGATATCGCCCGTGCCACCGATAATCTGCGTGCCTTATGCTTTGTGTTGCGACAACGCCCAGCATGGCGTAACGCATTGCGCTGCTATTTGCTACAGGCGTTAACCACGCGCAAGCTTGTGCATTTATTTACCGACACTGGCATTACGCAGAATATTGGATTCTGGTCGGCGGCCAGACAGCGCCTGCTGAACAAACTGCTGCCACCGCTGGTCAATGACACCTACATCAAAGATGTGTTCGGCCAATTATTCAGCGAGCAGACTGACCATATCTGGGTCAACGGTGTTGAGGACCAGACCTGGATAGATTTGATCAGCGCCATCGGCTTTCGCTCGCGCACCGTCCGTACCACGCACGGCGTGTTGACGTCAGAAATATTGAGTGCAGTACAGGTATTGTCATATCGCATCACCAATATCGGGCTGGAAGCAGAACTGGTACGCAATCACCCGGATATAGAAAAATTCGAATCACCCTTCCTGCGGCAAAACGATGCCATCAACGATTACGTGCTTTTTTACAGCCAGTGGCTGGTCGATAAAAACCAGATGCGGGAAGATGGCAAACACATTGAAGTCTTGCTGACTCAATGTGAAGAAATCACCAGTCGCATACGCAAGACGGCTGCATTCCAGGGCGTGTCCATCAGCCTGACCCGTTTGCTGCTACAACTGACACAAAGCATCGCCCGTCTGCGCCAATTGCTGGACCTGCTTGATAGCCGCGATATGGGTGCAGCAGGGCCTTTAGGTGCACAGTTGCTGAAAGAGCTGGTCACTGCCGACAACCAGCGCCACAGTCTGGGCAATTTAATTCAGACCAGTACCGAACTATTGTCCTTGCAGGTAACTGAAAGAGCAGGTCGCAGTGGCGAGCATTACGTCACCAACAATCGGGCCGAATGGATGAGCATGCTATGGTCGGCCATGGGAGCGGGGTTTATCGTCGGCTTCATGGCGATGATCAAAATCGTGTTTGGCAGCCTGGCGATGGCACCATTTGGCTATGCGCTGCTATACAGCCTGAATTACTCTTCCGGCTTCATGCTGGTGCATGTACTGCACTTCACCATCGCCACCAAACAGCCAGCCATGACGGCTGCCTTGATTGCCCGTGCGATAGACGAAGGCAAGCAAAAGCTCGATGAGTTGGTAGAGTTGATTGTACGTGTACTTCGCTCACAATTCATTGCCATTATCGGCAACGTAGGTCTGGCCATACCAACAGCCTACGCCATTGCCTGGGCCTGGGTAATGATCTCCGGCAAGCACATGGTGTCACCAGAAAAGGCCGAGCATTTACTGCATGACATAGATCCTTTTGGTAGCCTGGCCCTGCCGCACGCGGCGATTGCCGGGGTTTGCCTGTTTTTGTCGGGACTGATTTCCGGCTATTACGACAACAAGGCCAGCTATGCCAATATCCCTGAACGCTTGCGGCAACTAGGCTGGCTGAAGAAGATATTGGGTGAAGACAGATTGCTGCGGGTCACCACCTATATCGGCAATAACCTGGGTGCCCTGGCAGGTAATTTTTTCTTTGGCATCATGTTGGGTACGATTGGTCAGCTGGGCAGCTTCTTTGGCTTACCGATTGATATCCGCCACATCACCTTTGCCAGCGCCAATTTTGCCTTTGCGCTGGTCGGACTCGATAATCATATTAGCTGGCAACTGGCTGCGTATTCGCTGTTTGGCATCATCGCTATCGGCATGGTGAACCTGGGTGTCAGCTTTAGCCTGGCGATGCTGGTTGCCTTGCGTTCACGACGTGTCAGTTTTGGTCAGGGCGGCTTGCTGACTGTCTTGCTGTGGACCCGCTTCTGGCAAGGCCCGCGTGATTTTTTCCTGCCGCCAGCAGACCATGAGGAAGCTGAAACAGAACAGGATGCTCCCAAATAAATTGACAGCAGCCAGATCAAAACCGTGGACCGGTCAACCAAAACTGGCTGGTCCCCGTTAAGTTTGAGTCATCATCCCGATCTGGAACGTTATGAAATTGTTGAAAAAATTGCTTATCACTTCGATTGCCATGGTGACAGTACAAGCCGCCAGCGCCCATGAATATGAAGCGCTGATGAAAGCAAAGAAATATACAGAAGCCGATAAAGCAGCCAGTGCAAAATTGGTCAGTGACCCAAACAATGCCGATGCCCTGTTGGCAAAGGCTGACCTGATACTGGCCGAAGGCAAACTCGATAAACTCGATGATGCTGCAAAATTTGCCGAACAATGCATCAGCACACACCCACAGATGTCCGAATGCCATGAAATGCTGGGCAATGTGCTGGGAACCAAAGCCACCTCAGGCAGCATGTTTGCCGCCATGTCCTACGCCGGAAAAATCCGTGATGCCTTTATCAAGGCGGTGGAACTGGACCCAAAAAATTTCGGTGCCCGTAATTCCCTTTTGCAGTATTACCTGCAGGCGCCTGCAATTGCCGGTGGCGGTAAAAGCAAAGCGCAAAACCTGGTGCTGGAGACCGCCAAGGTCAGCAGTGCAGCTAGCAACCTGATGCAGGCAACGATAGACTTGTCGGACGAAAAAGCCAGCCGTGCAGAAACCAATGCCCTCTCGGCCATCCCCGGCAATGTCGAAGCCCTGGCGAAAATGCAGCGCAACGTGCTGTTCAACGTTGGTGCCGTGTATGTGCAAGAAAAGAAATATGCCGATGCAGAACGTGTTTTCAGTGAACTGCAACAGCGTTACCCGGACAAATACCAGGGTTCCTATGGCATGGGTCGCGCCTTGCAGGAACAGGGCAAACACAAGGACGCCATCAACTGGTTTGAAAAATCCCTGAGCATTGACGCCAATGCCGCAAGCCACTATCGCCTGGGCCAATGTCAACAGGCTATCAACGACAAACCCAAGGCTATTTCAAATTTTGAGAGAGCCTTGTCGTACAAACCTGCCCTCAACAAAAAATTGCGGGAAGATGCAGAAACCCAGTTGAAGACACTAAAGAGCTGATGACAATAGCCCGCATACTGTTGCCGGCTTTACTATAAGGCAGCATCGAATCTTAAGGGAATGGCTGCCAGGTCTTGACGCACATCAACGAAGCAGACTATCACCCGCCAGACCAATAGGTAGCTGGCATACCAGCAAGTATAATTGTCGCTCATCAAAGCTTATAGAAGCTTATAGACCTTGCATTTTCGCCATGAAAACCGTCAGCGACACCCCATCCAAACCCCTGGTAGCACACAGCCTGCTGGAAGACGTGCTGGCCATCTTTACAGGCACCATGCTGGTGTCGCTGGGTGTCGCCTTGTTTAATCAGGCCGGCTTGCTGACTGGTGGCACCGCTGGCCTTGCCTTTCTGATTCATTACAGTACTGGGCTATCCTTCGGCCTGGTGTTTTTCCTGATCAATTTGCCATTTTACTGGCTGGCCTGGCGACGCATGGGCTGGCGCTTCACGCTCAAGACATTTTGTTCAGTGGTACTGGTATCCGTGTTTTCTGGCCTGCATCCCAAACTGATACATCTGGCCAGCATGACAGCATTGACCCCTTTCTATGTCGCGCTGATCGGTGGCTTGATGATGGGGGTAGGTTTTATTGTTCTTTTCCGCCATCAGGCCAGTCTCGGCGGCATCAATATCCTGGCCTTGTACTTGCAAGAAAAACGCGGCATACGTGCGGGCACACTGCAAATGGCGGTGGATTTTTGCATAGTCATGGCTTCGCTGGCGGTGGTGACACCGATGGCACTGCTGGCTTCCATCTTGGGTGCCTTTGCCCTGAACCTGGCAATCAGCCTGAACCACCGCCCTGACCGTTATGTGGCGATGTAAACCTGTCACGGTATTGCGTCGGAGACAGATGCAGATGCTTTTGAAATACCCGGCGCAAATGATCATCGCTGGCGAAACCGCAGCGGGCAGCAATGGTTTTGACCGGCATGGCCTGTTCTGATACATCGGCCAATAAGCGCTGGGCACATTCAAGGCGTGCAGTTTCGATAAATTCTGAAGTACTGACACCCACTTCACGCTGAAACAGACGGGTGAAATTGCGCAAGCTCATACCCGCCATATCCGCCAGTTGCGACACCGGCAAGCGTTGATGCAGGTTGGACAAGATCCACTGCTGCAGTTCGCGGATATTGGTCTGTGCCGTTTTCTGGCTCAGCAAATGGGTACTGAATTGCGATTGCCCACCAGGGCGTTTCAGGTAGACCACCATGTCACTGGCAACTTCCAGCGCCAGTTCATGGCCGCAATCATCTTCGACAAAGGCCAGCGCCAGGTCTATGCCTGCCGTCACACCTGCCGATGTCCACAGGTTACCGCTGCGTATGAAGATAGCATCGGCATCCACCTGTACAGCCGGGAAATCATCCTGCAACTGGCGCGCCACACTCCAGTGCGTGGTGGCATGCTTGCCATCCAGCAGCCCTGTCTTCGCCAGGAAGAAAGCACCCGAGCATAAAGCCGCCAGACGCTGAATTTTGGGTGCCACGTGCGCCACCCAGTCGATGATCGCGCCATTATCCTCCAGCGCCTCACGAATATGGCGCGAGCCGACAATGATCGCGTCGTCTGGCAATGCCAGCGGGTTGATGGCCTTGGTGGCATCCAGGCTCATCAGCGTGTCTGAGTGCACCGGTCCAATCTGGGCAGCAGCAATTTTGACATCATAGGCGGCAGACTTGCCCTGGCGCTGCAAATGGATATTCGCATATTCAAACACCGACATTGGCCCTATCGCTTCCAGCGCCTTGAAACCGGGATACACGATAATATCAAGCCTGCGGGGAAAACCGTTTTTGTCTGCACGTTTATCCGCACCCTTATCTGATTTCACAGTCTGACCTCGCGCATAAGCAAAAGCATGATCATAGTCCAGAAGTAGGTAGCCCGTCCTTTTAAGCCATTCTTCATTTAAAATCAGCCAGATAAGTAAAAAACACCCGCAATGTACCTGCTTTCTAAGACAATCAGCGGACGTTAACATTTCACAAAGGATCAGCATGAAAACCAAAGCCGCCATCGCCTGGAAAGCAGGTGCGCCCTTGACGATAGAAGAAGTCGATTTGCAAGGCCCGCAAGCTGGTGAAGTGCTGATCGAAGTCAAGGCTACCGGCATTTGCCATACCGATTATTACACCCTGTCCGGTGCCGATCCGGAAGGCTTGTTCCCTGCCATTCTGGGGCATGAAGGTGCCGGCGTCGTAGTTGATACCGGCCCCGGCGTCAGCAGCCTGCGCAAGGGTGACCATGTGATTCCTTTGTACACGCCAGAATGCCGCCAATGCAAATTCTGCCTGTCACGCAAGACCAATCTGTGCCAGGCTATCCGTTCCACTCAGGGACGCGGCTTGATGCCGGATGCCACATCGCGCTTCTCACTCGATGGCAAACCGCTGTTCCATTACATGGGTACATCGACTTTTTCCAACTACATCGTGGTGCCGGAAATTGCCGTCGCCAAAGTACGCGAAGATGCCCCATTCGACAAGATTTGCTATATCGGTTGCGGCGTCACTACTGGCGTCGGTGCCGTGGTTTTCACCGCCAAGGTGGAAGCTGGCGCGAATGTGGTCGTGTTTGGCTTGGGCGGCATAGGTTTGAACGTGATCCAGGCAGCCAAAATGGTCGGTGCCGACAAGATCATCGGTGTTGACCTGAACCCTGCGCGTGAAAGCATGGCGCGCAAATTTGGCATGACCCATTTCATCAATCCATCGCAGGTAGAAAACGTGGTTGACCACATCATCCAGTTAACCGATGGCGGTGCCGACTATTCATTTGAATGCATAGGCAATACCAAGGTCATGCGTCAGGCGCTGGAATGCTGCCACAAGGGCTGGGGCAAATCCATCATCATTGGCGTGGCAGAAGCCGGCGCTGAAATCAGCACCCGCCCCTTCCAACTGGTGACGGGCCGCGAATGGAAAGGTTCTGCCTTTGGTGGCGCCCGTGGCCGTACCGACGTACCAAAAATCGTTGACTGGTACATGGAAGGCAAGTTAAATATTGACGACCTGATCACCCACAGATTGCCACTGGAACGCATCAATGAAGGTTTTGACCTCATGAAAAGCGGCGAATCGATACGTTCAGTGGTGTTGTACTAATGACGCAGCGCAATTCCAAAGATAGCGTGGAAGACGACGCAGAAGAAGTGACATTGTTGAGCCAGCACGCCTGCCATGGCGGCGTGCAACGCTTTTATCAACATGACTCTGCCGAGATTGGCCTGCCCATGCGGTTTTCCGTCTATCTGCCACCACAAGCCATGGCGGGTGAAACGTGCCCGGCCATTGTTTACCTGGCCGGGCTGACCTGCACCGAAGAAACCTTCATGATCAAGGCGGGGGCGCAAGCCATTGCTGCACGCGAAGGCATTATCCTCATCACGCCAGATACCAGCCCGCGCCATGCCAACATCCCTGGCGACAGCGATGCCTGGGATTTTGGTGTGGCTGCCGGTTTTTATCTCGATGCAACGCAAGCACCGTGGAGCAAACATTACCGCATGCACAGCTATATCGTAGCTGAACTGCTGCCCATGCTGCTGGCCAGCCTGCCCATGGACAAGTCGCGTGTGGGCATCATGGGGCATTCCATGGGTGGCCATGGTGCCCTGGTACTGGCCCTGCGGCATCCCGAGCTGTTCAATAGCGTATCAGCCTTCGCCCCTATCGCCGCCCCCAGCCAGTGCCCCTGGGGACAAAAAGCCTTCACTGGCTATCTGGGACCTGAGCAAAGTACCTGGGCTGACTATGACGCAACAGCACTGATGCAAAAGCAGAGCCAGCCGCCCTTCCCCAAAGGCATACTGATCGACCAGGGATTTGCCGACAAGTTTTTGGTAGAACAGCTACACCCCGAAGCCTTCAAGACCGCCTGCGCCAGCGTGCAACAGCCGCTGACACTGCGCTACCACGAAGGCTATGACCACGGTTATTACTTCATCACCAGCTTTGTTGAAGAACATTTGCTGCATCATAAGCAGCAATTGACTGGCTGAAGGCCAAAAAGCCGCCAATTCAGTCATACAGGCTTGTTCCGGTTTTAATATGCACCAAACTGGAACAAGCACTCTATTTCTGTGCGTTTCTCGTTTAACTGTCATCTTTATTGTGTAAAATCGAGCGACATCGTCGCGCATTTTTGCGCATCATTCAAGAACGACATAACAAGAAAGCAAGAGATGAGTAAAGTAGTCATCAGCGGCACCGGCCTGTATACGCCACCCCAGTCCATTTCCAATGAAGAACTGATCGCCAGCTTCAATGGTTATGTCCAGCAATACAATGCGCAAAATGCTGCTGCCATCGCCAGCGGCGACGTGGTGGCACTGGAAGAATCCAGCGTTGCCTTCATAGAAAAAGCCTCCGGCATCAAATCGCGTTACGTGATGAACAAGGACGGCATACTTGACATCAACCGCATGGTGCCGCGTTTACCAGAACGTAGCGACGACGAACCATCCATCATGTGCGAAATGGCCGTGGCAGCGGCCACCCAGGCGCTGGAACGCGCT
Organism: Undibacterium sp. GW821-FHT11B02; assembly: GCF_058808955.1. Classification (NCBI taxonomy): domain Bacteria; kingdom Pseudomonadati; phylum Pseudomonadota; class Betaproteobacteria; order Burkholderiales; family Oxalobacteraceae; genus Undibacterium; species Undibacterium sp. GW821-FHT11B02. The sequence continues at coordinate 78,684 of NZ_JBXASD010000016.1, forward strand.
GGCCGCACAGCAGCCGATATTGACGGTGTCATTTGTGCCGCCAGCAATATGCAACGCGGCTACCCTGCGATGGCAGTTGAAATTCAGGCTGCCCTGGGCATCGACGGCTATGGATACGATATCAATGTTGCCTGTTCATCTGCCACATTTGGCATACAGGCCGCCGTCACCGCGATACAAAGTGGCCAGGCCCGTGCCATTCTGGTGGTCAACCCGGAAATCACCAGCGGCCACCTGAACTGGCGTGACCGCGACAGCCATTTCATTTTTGGTGATGCCTGTACTGCCATCATCATAGAACGCGCTGACCTGGCAACATCCAAACACCAGTTTGAAATTGTCGGCCTGAAACTGAAAACACAATTCTCGAACAATATCCGCAACAACTTCGGCTTTTTGAACCGCGCCGATGAAAGTGGCATCGGCAAAGCCGACAAACTGTTTCGCCAGCAAGGCCGTAAAGTGTTTAAAGAAGTCTGCCCCATGGCCGCTGCCGTCATCACCTCAACGGTACAAGCAGCTGGCATCAGCATTCCTGATGTAAAACGCTTCTGGTTGCACCAGGCCAATCTCAACATGAACTTGTTGATTACCCGCATGATTTTGGGCCGTGATGCCGCAGCAGAAGAATCACCCACCATCCTCGACACCTACGCCAATACTTCATCGGCCGGCTCTATCATCGCCTTCCATAAATACCAGGAAGACCTGGCACCTGGCACAGTAGGGGTGATCTGTTCATTTGGTGCTGGTTATTCCATAGGCTGCGTAGTGGTGAAAAAGCTGAGCTAAAAAACTGAACAGGTTATCCACGCAAAGCTAAAGTGTACTAGCTCAAACTTCATCTGACACAGGCGATCAGATGAGTTAGTGTTCTATGGCCATGGCCGCCACCGGCCAAGAGCGGCCAATAGTCGCCGAAAAACGCAAAGACGGAGGAAGCATGACCCGGGGAAGATATGCTCAGTAACATCACGGCTCCTTGTACGAACGGTTGGGCAAGACGCAAAATCCAATGCGGATTAACGCAAGCCAGTGCGACTGATGCGATCTGCATCGGTGTCCGCAGATTAATGGTTGTCCTTAGTTTCCTTTTTCCGGCAACGGTATTTGGCCAAGTGGGGTGCGCGAGCGAATTTCTGAATCCGCAGGAATCATATTCGCATAACACTGCGCTGCCCTCGGCCTCACCTCTTGAATTCCAGCAGGGACCGAGATTGGGCACCGTTCATTACAAGGTTGCCGGCGATCCAGTTGTTCACACGCTTGAGGAGTATCTTGGTAAATTTTGCACTACAGGCTTGTTAGTCATAAAAGACGAGAAAATCGTTTTTGAGCGCTACCTGCAGGGGCGAAAACCAACTGATCATCTGCTGTCAGCTTCTATGTCAAAGACCATTCTTGCGTTATTGACTGGCATTGCTATTGGTGATGGCAAACTGTTGCTGAGTGATCGGGTGTCTGTCTTGCTACCTAAGTTTAGTGCCAGCGCATTCGCTGACGACACAGTCGAAGATCTCTTGAGGATGTCATCTGGCGCAGCGCTAACCAACTCATTCGAGCGTGGCGTCGACTCAGACAATCGTGCGATTAATCCAATGATCTGGCCACAACGCGATGTAACAGGCTACTTGCGGAAAAAGACGAGGCGATCTTCCGCCCCTGGCTCAGTATTCGATTACAACGGTGCGCAGACTGCGGTATTGGGACTCATAATGAAGCGGCGAACGGGGCGCAGCGCGACCGCTTACCTTGAAGAGAAAGTATGGCAGCCAATGGGGGCCGAATCGGCTGGTTATTGGATAATTAATCAGAATGGCGACGAAGGTGTAGCTGGACAATTCTCAGCCACGCTGCGCGATTATGCGCGCCTCGGTATCCTGGTCATGAATCAAGGACGCATCAACGGTCAGCAGCTTATACCCGCCGACTGGATTGCGCAAATGACACAACTGCGGGCCGACAAACCTCAGCCGAGCCATCCCCCGTTTTATGGACTGCACATATGGATTCCTCAGGCAGCAGGTGGGCGTGCAATGTTTTGGGGAGTAAACGGGCAAAACATTTTTATCGATCCAATCGCGCGAGTCGTCATTGTCCATACTGGCAACGGACCTAATGCCGAGTTTAACGGCAATGCCCATTTGTTCCCTTTGCGTGACGCGATCGTTCGCACACTTTTAAAGCCTGCAAAGGATGACAAGCCATCTGACTCTGAGTAGAGCTCTCGTCCAAATTCGAAAGAGAATAAGCAAACGAAGGTCCGGGATGGGGTGGAAGCTGCCGCTTATCGGACGCTCACTGGCAGGTCAAGTCTGAGCTACCACAGCTAAAGGCCGCTTAAGCAAAGTTAATGCGGCCTTTTCTTGCCTAGCTGTTTGTAATGTCTGCATCAAAACTATTGATACAAGGTCAAGGTGATTTACATCCCCAAAGACTTCAACAGTTCAGCATTGTCATCTTCTGCTGCCGCAGGCGGGGTAGCTTCCGCTTTTTGACTGGCTTGCTGCATATCAAGCAAAGCGTCAGGATCAGGCACTTCATGTGTTTCAAAGTCGTGCAACTTGATGAATTCTGTCCGGTCGATGGCCAGTTCCAGGTAAAAAATATTATTCTTTTCTGTGAAGAAAGATACGCGGCGCAATTCTGGCCTGTCCAGTGGGGTATCCACACTCAGCATGACCTGTTTGGTCAACACCAGCATCTTGGGTTGGTTCTGCGTGATATTGGTTTGTAGTTCCCTGCGTATCTTGCCGGTGAAATCACCAACGATCTGATTCATCAGTTCACCCAGGATATTCGCCACCTCATCCGAGGTGAACGACGTGGCCAGCTCAGACTTGGGCATACCCATGTTGAGCATGTATTTTTCATAAATTTCCAGCGCCGTATCACCATCAAAGTTCAGCACCACCAAACCTGAGAAACCGCCATCAAACAGCACGAAGCAACCGATGTCCGGCTTCAAGCCTATCTTGGTGATACGCTGCACCATTGCCGAATAATGCACCTTGCTTTGTGTGGCTACATTCAACACCCGTATGACCGAGTTACACAAACTGGTCAACAAGTCTTCCGTTCCATACACGACACTAGTTTCGTCCAAGGCCATGGCCAACTCCTATTTTTTTATACAACAATTATCTCAATTCACTTGCTACTGGCGACCAACTGGCAATCCATTCACAATCTTGTCACTGGTTCCTACCAGATGGTGGCACGACATGAGCACGCCCGGGGTCATCAGAAGCCGTCATTCTGAACAAGACAAGCTTGGCATCAGGAACTTTATGTCGGCCAACGAGCCCTCCTCCGGTACCGTGCAATGTCGAACCAGTGATTAGCATGGTTTCACCCTAAGAACCGTTTATCATCTGTAGCGAGCGTGCCAGACATGCACAAGAAAAACAACGGCACATCCCACCACAGGACAAGCTGCCCTTATTCATAGGAATAATGCAAGAATACTGAAGCGTTGGGCCTCCGTCCACTTGTTTCACGCAGTCCGCACAATTTGTTTATTCGCCAGTACTGGTGTGATTATAGTACGTTGCCCCATCGCAACCAAGATAAAACGGGCTTAATGATGCCTGGAGGCATCGCCCGTCTACATTGCAGAAGTGTCTGTTTTGTTAATAATGCGAAATGACTCTTGCAGCAGACACGCTATAGTGTTGAAAACCCATCTTCTGGTATAACTGACAGGCCACTTCATTGGCGCGTATCACACGCAAAAATATTGGCTCATTATTTTGCATATACCGTCGCAGCAATACAGATGTCAGTCGTCTGCCCAGACCTTGCCCCTGAAAATCTGGATGGGTGCATACACCGCTGATTTCCCGATACCCCCCTGCACATAAGCGCCCGCCACCCATTGCCATCAAACGCGGGCCGTCAAAAATACCCAAATACTCACCCAGTACCAAACTTCCAACAGCAAAGGGGCCAGGATTACTCTGTTTTACCAGGTCCAATATGGCAGGAATATGCTGTGAACCAAGCAAGACAGTTTCCAATGAGGTTTCAGCAATCGGCATGGCAGCATTCCACACCATTTTTTGCAAATCAGATTCGGATTCGACGCGCCAGCCCTGCGGCACGGTACCAGCCCAGCCATCACAATAAATCTGTTCGCCAGGTGCCACATATTGCGCCAGCGTGGCAAGATCAGGATTATCAATATCCTCAAAGGCAGCAAAGGCTGGAAAGCCCGCCCTATAGCGCCGCACCGTTCCCTGCCCTTCCGCATACGCCGCATGCGGCCCCAGCAAGGTGTGCCAAACGATGTTATCCAGTAAATTGCTCATACACAGGTTCCACGCCTTTAGTATTAATATTGCCAGTCAACCGCAATGACTGCCTTAAAGCAATATATCATGAGAATTTGTCTTCATGCCTCAGTGAGGCAACCTGACTTACCGGATACTCCTGTTTGTAAAAATAAACAATCAGGAAAAATTATGAAGCACAAAAGGCCGTATACACCAGAATTGCGGGAAGACCTCGTATAGCTTGCTTTGGTGCAAGGCTGACGCTGGAGGATGCGGCATTTCGGATTGCTATGCCGAGGGGGCTTTAGTTGGTTGGGTAGCTGCTGCCAGGAGTTCTGGCCAATACTGAGTTGCTTAGAACCCGTCTACGATCTTACTGCGCGTGGGTGATCGCAGACAGGTTCTTAGTCTTGACGACTATTCTTAAACTATAGTCAACCAATGTCGATATGTTGAATCTTCACCTGTCACAGCCGCAAAAAATTTTGATTGCAGTTTCTCAGTTATCAAACCAAGCTTTCCATCACCTATTGTTCGATTATCCAATTCGCGGATAGGTGTCACCTCTGCAGCTGTTCCAGTGAAAAAAGCTTCGTCGCTGCAATATACTTCGTCTCGCGTGATGCGTTTTTCGATGACTTCAATATTCATGTCACGTGCGATGGTTAAAATAGTGTCGCGAGTAATGCCGTCAAGACAGGATGCAAGATCCGGGGTATATATCTTGCCATTCTTCACAATAAAAATATTTTCTCCAGCACCCTCCGATACATAGCCGTCGGTATCAAGCAATAATGCCTCATCATAACCGTCGTTCAATGCCTCTTGATTTGCCAGGATCGAATTAATGTAATAGCCACTGGCCTTGGCTCTTACCATAGACGAATTCACATGATGTCGTGAAAATGACGATGTCTTTACGCGAATACCTTTGGTGATACCTTCTTCGAACATGTACGCGTTTCTGGCCCAGGCTGAGATGGCGACATGTATGCTATTGCCCCTGGCCGAAATTCCAAGTTTCTCTGAGCCGATCCAAATCAACGGACGCAAGTAACAGGACTTCAGATCGTTTTCACGAACAACTTGCTTTTGAGCCTCCATCAGGCTCTCCAGATCAAAAGGCACAGTCATCTGGAAAATTTTGGCTGAGTTGATCAAACGCTGCGTATGCTCTTTCAGTCGAAATATGGCGACTCCTTGCGGAGTCTGATACGCCCGGACACCTTCAAAGACAGCCATTCCATAGTGCAGTGAATGGGTCAATACATGAACGGTGGCATCGCGCCACGGAATCAATTTTCCGTCTTTCCATATTGTCCCATCACGATCTGACATTGACATAATTTTTTCCTTAAAATTGGGTTTTGCTAAAATTAAGCAACTGGGATGTAAACGAAAACTAAGTTGCAAACTAAAATGTGCCCACCAAAATTCTTTACTGCGATTTCTTAAATCTATTCATTAATGCAGGGCCAACACGATTTGCCAGCTGTTCGAGAAGCTTCTCTGTGGTACGCCAATCCAGACAAGCGTCAGTAATGGAACTCCCATATTTAAGTTTGGACAGATCTTCCGGAATCGCCTGATTTCCAGACTCAATAAAACTCTCCAGCATCACGCCGACGATTGACGTATTTCCATGCTCCAGTTGAGAAGCAATATTTTTAATAACATCTTGCTGCGCGAAGTGATTTTTCCGGGAATTTCCGTGCGAGCAATCTATGACTATATTCACGGGTAAGTCTTCACGCAGCAGTGCCTCTTCAGCCAAACCGACATCAAACCGTTCATAGTTAGGGCGAATTCGTCCTCCTCGAAGAACAAGATGCGCGAGCTTGTTTCCCGGACTTCTGATAACGCAATTTTTACCGTGACTGTCTATGCCCATGAAAGAATGCGGTTGGCGCGCTGTCAGGATGGCGTTGATCGCCACATCAATTACACCCTCCGTCGAATTTTTGAAAGCTACAGGTCCATCGATTGAAGATGCAAATTCCCTGTGAATTTGAGACTCTACCGTGCGCGCACCTACCGAGGTCCAACTTATTAAATCGCCAAAGTATGGATAGCTGAGCGGATCAAGCAATTCTGTCGCGGTTGGCATATTGATGTTCGCAAGGTGAAGTAATAAATCCCTTGCGCGAAATACGCCTTCATCAAGCCTATGGCTTTGATCAAGATAAGGATCATTAATCCAGCCTTTCCAACCCGCTATCGTTCTTGGTTTCTCAAAATACGTTCTCATCACAAAAAACATTGTGTCAGAATATTTTCTTGCGGCGGTAGCAAGAAGATCAGCATAATCTCTCGCGGCAGCATCATCATGAATGGAGCATGGTCCGCAAATCATTAACATTCGAGGATCCTTTCGCTCAAGAATATTGCGTATTGTTTCTCGCGCCGTCCTAACATTCCGCATCGCTGTAAACGTTGCCACGCATCGGTTATGGATATCGATTGGAGTCGGTAGTGGCGACATAAAAGTCCCGCCATCGTTGTACAAAATATGAGAGTTCATTCAATAGTCCTGATTTCTTTAGTGATAGTAGATTTGATTGATCACACTACAAATTACATAAAAAGCACGGCAAAAATTTACATCTCCAAACTTCCTGGTTTGACTAGAACTCGTTTCAAGAGATGTCGCCAGAAAACAATTTCCATGAAATCCAGAAACGGAAGCCTATTCAATAAAAACATTTTCCAGATTAGTCTCGACCATGTTTGAAAATAAACGCTCACCAGACTTGTCGATTTGTGTGCGATCGGCGATAAAACGCAAACCTTCAAAGTTCATGTTTGCTCCAGATCCTATTGCGATCAAGGTTTCATTTATTATCGGATTTGGAGAATTTACTTTTTGTTTTATATATTCTTTGACACCAGCGACCGCCAGTGCCCCTGCGGGTTCCAAAATACTGCGTGTATCTAAAAATACGTCTTTCACCGCGTCACAAATTGCATCCGTGTCGACCAAAATAATGTCGTCAACATATAATCTTGATAGGCGAAATGTTTCCTCTCCCACTTCTTTTACCGCGGTCCCGTCACAAAATAGTCCTACGTCAAACAAGGCCACTCGCCGCCCCACCCTAAAACTACGAGCCATCGCGTCAGACTCTATTGACTGCACACCTATGATTTTTATTTCGGGTCGTATGGCCTTAACATAGGTGGCTACACCAGCTATCAAACCACCGCCTCCAACGGGGACGAAAATAGCGTGAATCGTGTCTGGGTGTTGACGTAAAATTTCCATTCCAACGGTTCCCTGTCCGGCAATCACATCAGGGTCATCGAAAGGATGAACAAAGGTCAGGCCCCGTTCTTTCTCAAGCACCAGAGCATGTTGATAGGCTTCCGTGTAAGAATTACCAAAAAGGATTAATTCACAGTCATTAGCCGCGACAGCATCTATTTTGACTCGCGGCGTAGTTGTCGGCATCACGATGACTGCTCTGCATCGGAGTTTCGCTGCTGAGAACGCCACACCTTGTGCATGATTGCCTGCTGACGCACAGATTACTCCGCGCCTTAACTGTTCAGAGGTCAAATTTGCCATCTTATTGTAAGCACCTCTTATCTTAAAACTGAAGTTCCTTTGCATATCCTCGCGTTTAAAATAGATGCGATTTCTCGTCCGCTGTGAAAGCAAGTTGGCCAACTCAAGTGACGACTCAACAGCAACGTCGTAGACCCGAGATTTCAAGATTTTTTCGATGTAATCTATATTCATAAAAGAAATGATGCGAATTTTTGGCTGATATCAATCCACTGCTCAACTAGCAGATTTAAAAATAATTTCTCACCGTAATTTCGCAACATCTACCCCCTAAAAAGTGTCAACCAAAATTAACTTCTTTTCGTGTATCAGACCAAATTTCCTGAACTCATTTCATAAATAAAGCCGTTCAAAATTTTTCAACTTGATTTTTCAACTTTATTGACCAATTTCATGGGCTTTGTTAGCCACACTAAGCCAATTGAGACAATGAACAGAATAGATGACATCGTGAATACGTCTGTCGCCCCCATCGTGCTTGCCTGAATCGTAATGAGTTGATCAATTTCCAATCGGGCACTGACACCGGACATTCCTTGAGCAATTAAAACTTGCGCAGATTGATTGAACGGCAGATGAGATGTGCTTAGATTTTCTACCAGCCTGGCATGATGGAATATGGTGCGGTTTTCCCATAACGTCGACACAATTGAAGTTGCCAATCCGCCAAAAATGGTCCTGGCAAAAATGAACAGGCTGGCCGCAGTGGCGATTTTGTCCGGACTGAGACCAGATAAGATGATGGAATTTACCGGGGTGAAAAACATTGCCATCGCAGCACCCTGAATCAAAGTCGGAATCATCAAAGAAAAACTATCGATCTCCGGGGTGAATCTGGCTCTTAGTTGAAATACCAATGAAAACGTTAGTAATCCAAAGGTCGCAAGCCAGCGCGCATCGATTTTTGGCAATAGCATCCCAACCAAGGGCGTCATTAAAATAGCGAGAATTCCTACGGGAGCCATCACTTTGCCAGCCTCAGTTGCTGTATAGGAGATTTGAGTCTGTAGCCACACGGGAAGAATGACCAGGCTCGCAAAAAACAACCCGAATGTGATCGACAGCGCAACAACGCCGCTACTAAAATTTTTGTTTTTAAATAACGCTAAATTAATTACTGGGTGAGGATCATACAATTCCCAAACGACAAAATAGATGAATCCCAATAATGCAACTGCGAGCAACACAATACATATAGAAGAATTGAACCAATCGAGCTCCTGCCCCCTGTCCAACAATATCTGCAAGGAGCCGACCCAGGCTATAAGCAGCACCAAGCCAATTTTATCCATTCGTACCTGTCGGATGCGCGACTCTCTATTGCGGTAAATCGACCATGTCACGCTCGCGGTAAGCAGGCCAATAGGAATATTGATATAAAAAATCCAGGGCCACGTATAGTTATCCGAGATCCAACCGCCAAGCACTGGCCCCAAAATTGGGGCTACAAGCGTTGTCGTCCCCCAGAAAGCTAGCGCCATACCGGTTTTATCTGGTCTATAACTTGGTAATAAAAGCGCGTGCGACAGCGGCACAATCGGCCCCGCCACAGCCCCTTGCAGTATTCGTGCGGCGATCAAGGTTTCAATATTGGGTGCCAGACCACATAGCCAGGACGACGCCGCAAACAACAAAACTGCTCCCACAAACAATCTGACTTGCCCAATACGTAGCGTCAACCACCCTGTAAGAGGTATGGCAATCGCATTGGCGACGGCAAACGAGGTCACAATCCAGGTGCCCTGGGTCGGAGAAACGCCAACATCTCCCGAAATGGCCGGAATAGAGACGTTGGCGATCGATGAGTCTAAAATGATCATGAACACCGCGAGCGACAATGCGATTGTTCCCCAAACAAGCTTGGCTCCTTGTAAAGGCGGGAAATGAGGGTGGTCAATTGCACTCATGGATTAGCACGTATTGAACTGCAATTCTTGGCAATAATTTGAGCAATGACCTTGTCAGCCTCTTTCATGTCGAAGTCGAATGCCGTTGTCTTATAGGCTGTATTTGCTAACGTTTTGATTGGTAAAGAATCGCTACCATCGCCGTTAATCTGGACTTTTACTTGCATGGACATTCCGATGCGCAATGGCCGCATCTGAAGCTCTTTGGGATCAAGTGCAATGCGCACAGGCAGTCGCTGGGTAACCTTTATCCAATTACCGCTCGCGTTTTGAACCGGTAGTAACGCGAAGGCTGCACCCGTTCCTGCCAGGAGACCGCTCACCTTTCCATGATAAGTGGTGCTCGTGCCATACAAATCCGCGTGCAAGGTCACGGGCTGATTAATATGCATATGAGCAACTTGCACTTCTTTAAAATTGGCATCTACCCACAACGAATCCAAGGGAATGATGGACATCAAGGGTGTGCCAGATACGATACGTTGCCCAACCTGCACAGTCCGCCTGGCGACAGAACCAGCAACGGGAGCCAACACTTTCGTGCGCTCGTACGCCAGATAAGCAGATCTCACCTGGCTGGCAGAACGAAGCACGCGGGGGTGTTCGGCGACTGAAGTATTTTCTATCAGCGCAAGATTGGAAGAAAGTGAGCCACGCGTTGCCTCTAGCGCGGACTCTGCACTTTGCAGGGCACTACGGGAATGCTCGACATCTTCCTTGGAAACAGCTCCGGTCTCGATTAATTCCTGACGGCGCCTCAGATCGTCACGTTCACGTTCAACATCCACGCTACGCATTTTTACGTTGGCAGCAAGTGTACGAGTGTTGACGTACAAGGTGTAGACATCGCGCACAGTCTCTGCCAATTTGTTTTTTGCTTCGTCGAGCGCTAATTTCTCGTCTGTCTGATCAAGTTCAACCAGGGGTTTTCCAGCATCGACCATATCGGTGTCGTCCGCATTGATGGATAGCACTGTTCCATCAATGCGAGATGTCACTTGCACGATACTGCCAGACACATAGGCATCGTCGGTGCTTTCAAAATTCTTGAAATAAATTAACCACAAGACACCATAAGCAAGCGATCCAATCAATATCACCATCGATATGGTAATTAGTATCCGGCCGCGCTTACCCGAATTGTCAGGCGTATTGCCTGCTTCAGAATTGGGGGGCGTCATGATACATACTCTGAAAAAGTGGAGCGTTGAAAATAGCTTGTTCGTTCACCAACTGGCATAGATATCGTAGGGGCATGGGGCCCACTTTCCTGGAATCCACCACCTAAAGCTTTTATTAAATCTATTTGCACATCCACTGCACGCGTCTTCGTATCGAGTTCAAATTTTCTGCGAACTAACCACGACGCCTCTGCCGCCAGGACTTGTAGCGAATTGTAGGTGCCTGCACGCTGACGCCGTTTGGCCAGATCAAATGACTTAGATGCTGCTGTAGTCGCGATTTTTTGCGCTTCGATTTGATCATGCGCCGATTGTAGCGAGTGGGCTTTTTCCACTACATCACGCACGGCCGTCCCGAGTGCCTGGTTATAACTGGCCACAGCCGCATCAAAGTCAGCCACCCGGGTTTTTAGCTTCGCCCGCAGTCTTCCACCATCAAATATTGGAAGGCTGATAGCCGGACCGATGCCGACGATCCGGCTGCCAGTATTAAGAAAATTTTCTAAACCAAGACTGGATAAGCCTGAAAAAGCAAGCAATTTAACATCGGGATAGAATTCTGATTTGGTATGGTCTACATCTGCCAATGCCGACTCAATACGCCATCTGGCCGAGACCACATCTGGTCGCCGCCCAAGCAGGTTTAATGTCAGCTCGGCGGGCAACCCACCTTTGCTTGAGATGGGTAGAGCTGCCCGTTTGATTTGCTGGGCCCGGTCAGGGCCGGCCCCGAGAAGTGCTGCTAGTTGAATCCTGGTGACATGAATAGCATCTCGCAATCCAATCATCTCTGAACGAAAATCGACCAATTGAATTTGTGCTTTTTGATAATCAGTTTGTACATCCAGCCCAATCAAAATGCGCTGCTGGGTCAACTGAAGAACCTTATCCTGTACTCGTAGTTCCTGTTCGACCAGGTCCAAACGGTCATATTGCTGTGCCATTTTTACCCAGGTATGCGCAACGGCAGCAGTTAAAATCAGTTCAGCGGAATGTCTATCTGCTTCAACTGCTTTTGCCTGTGATACCGCAGCACGTAGCGCCGCAGCATGCTTTCCCCAAAAATCAAAATCATATGAAAAATTGAGTTTCAACTCATTGTCGAGCCGATAATGCCCTGCCAATGGTGATGAAACCGAACCATTTTCCGAGTATCTTTGATATGTATTATTAAGCTCCCCGCCAACACTAGGGGAGCTTTCAGCAATGACTTCTTCAGAAATTGCCAGCGCGGCTTTCAAGCGTGCTTTCGCGATTTGTATATCGGGATTCCCTGCGAGTGCCTCGTCCACTAACGCTGCCAGCGGCTCTCCACCGATATCCGCAACCCATGTCCGTTGAGGCCATTCACCGCTTGAAGAAAAAGAGTTTTCGGAGGCATAATCACTGGCAGATTTGATCTGTGCCGTGCTACCTATTCCATTAAAATTCGCGCATGCCACAGACAAAACCGTCGAAACAGAAACTGCCACATAACACCTTAGCGTCGTTAGTCTTACAATGACCGGAAAATTGAGTGAGAGACGATTGAACATTTTTTTGTTATGGAAACCGGAATATTTCTTTAAGTTGGCAGGGTAATTCGACAAATGGACAATGTAGTTTTATAGGCTCAAGAAAATTCAAATGCGATTTCTTTTTCAGGGATACCTATTTTTGACAAGAGTCCCCTAAAGCCCGTATATTCCCTCACGATTCTTTTCGACTTATTCGCCGCTTGACACTCCCCAATAATCTGATCAGCTTCGTTCACGCCAACGAAATTCAATATTGATTCCCATGCACCAAAATCAATTTTGACAAACGCATCCAGACCTTGCGTTAAGGCTTTCACAAAGATTGAGCGATCACGTTGATTGAAGTGTTCAAAGATGCGTACGACCATTTCTTCATAGATGCTGCGGTGATCCAATTCATCTTTACGATGTAAGGCTGTTGTTTCCCGATTGAAGGGTTGAATAGACTCGTCGCTTGCAAGAATATTTAAATATTCGTTGACAGTCACTTCAGCCACCGCAGCGAATGCAATCTGAATCAGTTCAGCATCACGAGTGGTTTCTGCTTCGCTCAATGCCCTGTCTAATTCGAGTGCAACGTAAGATTTTGGAATAGGCAAATTTTCAATACCGTGCATTTTTCTGGCAAGGAGGCACGCGTCCAGGCTCATGAGCACGTGAAACTGTTCGTCAATTTGCGTCTGTGCAATCAAGCGCTTTGACGAAGCCGTATCCAGGCCAGGAAATGCACCTTTCAAAAGTAGCGCACAAGCAGGGGCCGTCACAGACATTTCCACATCCATGGTTTTTTCGTTGTACGCGACCCATGCGCCAGCCAGAATTTTTTGACGAATTGCTACACTAAGAGATTTATAGCGAACGTCGTCTTTGAACGGTACAAGATAAGGAGGGTAATCGGGAATGTTTTTGTCATAGTAACTATCGACATCCAGATCACCCGTTCTTACCGCAGTTCTTGAAGACCAAGAATCTGCGAGCACCGCTCTTGCCCGATCTTGAACACTGGTGCCGGCAGTATTGTCAGAGATTACGCTATACATATATACCTTTCGATTACGCTTCGTTAAGCAACACTGGAAAATTCATCGTGTTTGACTTCCGAAGTTATCCGGATAAAATTTGAGAGCAGTTGGTGACCGTGCTCTGTCATGATGGATTCCGGATGAAATTGGACGCCGAAAATCGGGAGGTCTCTATGCGAGAGCGCCATGATTTCTTCAAACTCATTGTTAGCTGAATTTGTCCAGGCTGTTATATTTAAACAGGCTGGGAATTGATCATGCTCTACGATAAGTGAGTGATAGCGCGCAGCGAGAAAATGCTTTGGAGTATTCGCGAAAATACCGTCGCCATGATGACGGATGCGGCTGGCTTTGCCGTGCATCACCGATTTGGCATGTTTGACGCGGGCACCGAAAACTTCACCAATTATTTCGTGCCCCAGGCAAATCCCAAGTGTAGGAATTTTCCTTTTTGCGGCTTCGATCAGTAATTCTTTCGAAATGCCAGAATCATCTGGTGTGCCCGGCCCTGGCGACAACACCAGATGAGTCGGATTTAGTGCCATAACTTCGGAAACTGACATTTCATCATTCAGAATAACTCTGACGTCGATAGACAATTCGTGTAAATAGTGAACGATGTTGTAAGTGAAGGAATCATAATTATCGATTAAGCAAAGCATTTTTTACCCTCCTCAATTAAGCCAAGGCCGAGGTCAAGCTCGACCTTCACAATACCCCGGACAGCATTGGTAAGAATTATTTCGTCGGCCTTCTTCAGGTCGTCGACTTTGAGAACTTTCTCTGTCACGTCGAGCTGCTTCGATTCAAGCAAGCATTGACGCTGGATTCCCGGTAACAAGCCACAGGAAACAGGCGGTGTGTACCATTTTTCCCCTATGCGGACGAATATGTTGTGAAAACTGCCTTCAGTAATCTCTTCGTTTTCGTTCATAAAAATCACGTCGTAATATCCATCACGACAAAATTGCTCATATTGTTTTTTATAGAACGTTCGAAGAGATATTTTGTGAGCAAGCAATTCTCTCTGTTCAAGAGAGACCGGTATCCGCGAAATAGCTATTTTCTTTTCTTCAAATTTTGAAGCCTCAACTGGAAAATGTTCAAACTTATAGTCTCCAGTTCTGTATACCGATACCCGAACCTTGGATGGCACAGTCACAACATTGGAAAATTCCAGCAATTCTTTTTTGATTTGATCGATATCTACAGGGAATCCAAGCTTTAATGTGCTCTTGGTCAGGCGCTCAATGTGCTTATCAAGGTTCTTGTAACCATCCTCGTAGAGGAGAGATTCGATGATGTTGAAATCTGAAAAACCTTGGGTAAAAAAGTTACCTTTTAAACGACACTCATCGTATTCGGCTTCCGCATTGGAGTCATGAACTACTCCACTGCCGACACCCATTTCGCCGTCGCCTTCTTTATTTAAGACAAGGGTCCGGATCGCCACATTGAAGCACATGGATTTGTCTGGATTTATGTAGCCAATTGAACCTGTATAGATACCCCTCGGCTCGGCTTCCAGATTTCGGATTAATTCCATCGTGCGCATTTTTGGGGCGCCTGTAATGGACCCGCACGGAAATATTTGCTTTAAGAGATGAGTCAGAGAAATGTCATCGTCGATTTTTGCCGATACGGTTGAAACCATTTGATGCAGTGTTTCATAAGTCTCTACCTCGAAGAGCCCTTTTGTCTTCACAGTTCCACGGTGAGAGATGCGAGAAAGATCGTTGCGCAACAAATCAACAATCATGACGTTTTCCGCCCGGGACTTGTCATCGCTCGACAGGAACTGGAAATTAGCCTTGTCTTCTTCAGGGCTTTTCCCGCGCTTGCTTGTTCCTTTCATTGGCTTTGTGTAGATATCTTCTTTATCTTTTTTGAAAAAGAGTTCAGGAGATCTCGACAAAATAGTCAAATCAGGGAAGTCCAGATACGCCCCGTATTCAACCCGCTGCCGCTTGCGAAGCTCGGCATACAATTTTTTTGTGGAGCCGGCATAGTTGAATTTATATTTCAACGTGTAATTTACCTGATACGTATCGCCGTTATAAATATGACGTTTTACCGAGCCAATTCTGTCAAGGTAATCTTCCTTGCTCATATTTAGTCGGCAATTTGTTATGCATACGTCGTCTTGGCCCGCAGCTTGGGCAAATGCAGCATCCAGGCTCCCGCTGTCGACCTCCATTCTGTCGTCGTAAATTCCAACACAAAATAAAGGAACATTTCGATTTTCCGGCAAGTGCTCACTAATACGCTGATTTAACACATAACCCAACTCGTAGGAAAAATAGCCAACAGCATAGCGACCTGACTCTATTTGTTTTTCTATTTCATCCAGTTGTGTCTGGACTTCACCCGGAGAAGATGCGGTGTAAAACGTTCTGAGCTGAGAAAATACATAACTGCTTTTTTTGTTCTCATCCTTATTGTTATCGAGAATTGCAAACTGTCCTCCGGAAATTACCTGGCAAAGCTTTTTTACTGTATCCATCTAGTTCTCCAAAGTATTGCTGTTCATTATTTCAGTTGAAAAAATCAAAAATATGCGCGCAACAATCCATGATTTCCTTGAGAAACCTGCGCTGTACTCTAATGATAGAAAATTAGCCGCAACGAAGATTTGTTACGCCTCGTGCGGATAAGGGGAGGCTTATCCCGCAAACTCCCAAGCGGATGTTTTATCTATCCCAAGGCCGGATCATGTTGAGGTAGGACATCTTTAATTAAACGATTTTCTGATTTAGGGCTCGCCCACATACCAGCGGGTCGGGTAAGCATAATGACGACCATTGCTAAACCTACTAAAAGCTGCTTCAGAATCTCTGGAGCAAGCAACACTTCGCCAAACCAAATCTGCTGCACTGGCACCACCACGTAACGCAATAATTCTGGCAGTGTTGCAAGGGTAATGGCACCCAGTATCACTCCAGGGACATATCCCATGCCGCCAAGAACGACCATGGATAAAACTGCGATAGATTCTGTTAACGAAAATGACTCTGGAGAGATGAATCCCTGGAATGCAGCAAACATGGAACCTGCCACGCCGCCAAAAGAGGCCCCCATCGCGAAGGCAATCAGTTTGATATTGCGCGTATTTACTCCCATCGCTTTTGCGGCAACTTCATCTTCGCGGATCGCAACAAACGCCCGGCCCAAACGTGAGTCTTGAAGACGCAGCGTGACAAAGACGATCACAATGCACAACAGCAGAAACAGAAAATAATAGGCATTGACTGAAGGCATTGAATATCCCGCAAGATGTAGCGTGGCATTGGAGTTGGCCTCACCGTGCAGCGATACACCAAAAATCCGGATGGGGTCGATCAGGTTGATGCCCCGGGGACCATCAGTAATGTTGATAGGATCAGTAAGGTTAACAATTAAGAGACGAATAATTTCACCGAATCCCAGCGTTACCACTGCAAGATAATCGCCGCGTAGTTTGAGTGTCGGGGCACCAAGCAGAACACCAAAGCAACCTGCCAGCGCCGCACTAAGAGGAACAAGAAACCAGACAGAAAGATGAATTCCGTTCGTTGCTATTTCTGGACCAAAGAGCCAAATTAACAAATTACCGAGCGCAGGATAATAATTCACGACCGATTCCAGAAAGACTGCAAATTGCGGGGATGCAAGCAATGCGGTCAGGTAGGCGCCCAATGCGTAGAATGCGATATATCCCAGGTCAAGCAAACCTGTAAAGCCAACGACAATGTTCAGCCCCAATGCCATCATGATGTAAAGCAAAGTGAAATCCATTATACGCACCCAGGCATTACCGAAATTAGCGGCAATGAAGGGGAAGGCAACTAAAGCTATCAGCAGCAAATAAATATAAATTTTTTGCCCGCCCAACCTGTCAAGGGTAAGGTTTTTCATCATTGAAGTTTCACCGGAACGTTGTGGAGTAAGAAAGGTTCGTTTAATAGAAATCTTCATATTATCGAATGCTAGTGACGAGTCCTTGGAACCTGTTTACGATCTGTAGCGAGCGTGCGTTAGCGGGGTAAGGGTAACTAAGCGCAGCGCAAAAAGCGGAATGTACTCTGGTACATGAGCATTTTGAGCAGCACATGAGCCTCGCGTCGACTCCGATTGCGTACGCGCAGTAAGATCGGAAACATGTTCTTATTGCATAGCTGGTCTCATAAATCGGTCCCGAACAAGTGCAAGAAATCCCGAAAAATCGAGTTTCGAGGACATCTTGCTGACTGTCCGGACACACCTGAAAATGAAAAACATGTCACCCGGATCTCTTTATTTTCAGATGGACGCCATCCGTTATTAATGAATATTCTCTTCAACACGCTTCTTATATTTCGATTCCAGGAATTCCTGGAACGAAGGAACCTTAGACGCATCGCCCCTTTGCTTGATAAAAATCTCTTCAAATAAATCGAAATTAACTAAACGAACCAAATTGTCTGTAAATACGCCTAATCTGTGATTTCTCACAAAATCTGCTGGCACGTATTTTTTGCACAGCTCATTCAATTCATTTGAAAACTTGCTGCCTGCAGAAGGGAAAGTCAGTTTTTCTCTTAGCGCAATATCGAGCATGTCCGCGCCGAATTTTCTGATCAGAATTCTTCGCAGTACATGCTTTCGTATTCCCAGTTCTGTATTGACTAAATGTCTGATGGGAATCGACGTTCCTATATCAATCACGTCATTGTCGAGAAATGGAACGCGCACTTCCAAACTGAATGCCATCCCAAATTTGTCTACGCGATGCAAATGTGAGCGGTCGAGCTGGTCTTCGCAGCTGAATTTAAATAACTTGTCCAAATATTTTTCGTAAGATGGCGCACTGATGATTGGCTCAACATACGCCGCGGCCTCATTGGATAGCTTGATCCCGGCAGATCCAGCCGATTTAATGCGTGCAGAGATGCTGGCCACTTTGTGCCATCTGTCAACGTATTCCAGATATCCACCAAATACCTCATCTGCCCCTTCCCCGTTAAGGCAAACTTTCGTTTCCATGCCGATTTCTTTATTCATCAGATAATGCGACATATCACTTAGATCACTTGGAAATTCTTCAGCAGCAATAAACTGGGGAATGCAGTTGAGATATTCTTTGCTGTCGATGACCAGGGTGCGATGATTTGAGCCTATGAAATCAGCAACATATTTGGCTTGTCCAACATCTGGATGTTGCCAATGGTCAGCCACGGTATATGTTCTCAACGGGGCTTGCTGGGTTGATTTGGCGATCAATGCAAGTAACGTCGAATCGAGCCCGCCAGACAAAACTAGCCCAAGGTTTCCATCAGTAGTTTGACTGTGGAGATTTACCGCATCTGTCAGTGCCGATAAGGTTAGCTCCTCTGCCGTCTCCATGCTCATGGAGTCATCGCGTTGATAGGTAAAACTGAAATATTTTTGTGGAATGAGCTCTTTCGTCGGATTTGAAACGTCAACAACGATTTTTTCGCCTGGCCCTAACAGGCTAATTCCCTCAAACATGGTTCTGTTACCGACGGGGTGACCCAGGATGGCCCAATCAGTAACAGCCGTTTCGTCCAGCTTGGCAGGTACACTTGGGATTGCCAGCAGGGATTTAATCTCTGAGCTAAAAAGAAAGAGGTTTGAATCTTTGATCTGAGTAAAGAATAACGGTTTAATTCCAACTCGGTCGCGTGCAATAAATAATTTTTTACCGTCTGCTATAGCAAAGCTGAACATGCCCCGTAGATAACTGACGCATTGCTCACCATATTCCTCGTACAAATGTATGATTACTTCTGTATCTGAGGTAGTCGAAAATTTATGTCCTGCGTCCTGAAGCTTCTTGCGAAGCTCTACGTGGTTATAGATTTCCCCGTTGAAGACAAGACACAATGTTCCGTCCTCATTAAAAATAGGTTGATTACCACCGAGAGGATCGACGATAGACAATCGAGCTGAACCTAGCGTAATGGGGCCAAGCGCAGCAGTGCCATTGTGATCGGGTCCTCTATGATTAAGTGCGGCAATCATTGCCGCTGTAATCGACTCATCGGTAGTTCCAACCGTTCCGGCTATTCCACACATAATTTCACTCCAATTTTGGTTTTATCTAGATAATTGTCGAATCGATGCTTATCAATTGGACAGGGTCGCTCAAGACAGAGGTAGCTCAAGAACTACCGTTTCAATATTGCACGATATTTTTCTGCGGATTTCGATCAGTACCCGCTGCTGGCGTTGCTTACTGCCGCAGTGGTGGAGATGTCAGTTTCAGATGGAGTCCGGAATTTCTCTACCAATACCTTGGTGGCATTCACGAGAAGTGAAGTGTCTACGCCGACAGCGATGAAAGTGACACCCTTCGCGATATAGTGACGCGCCAGTTTCTCGTCAAGGCAGAGTATGCCGGCTGCTTTGCCAGCCTTCCGTATTTTGTCGATGCCGGAATTAATCAATTCAATCACGTCCGGATGTCCGGGCTTACCTAAGTGCCCCATGGAAGCAGACAGATCTCCAGGACCGATGAGTACGCCGTCGACACCCTCAACTGCCGCGATTTCATCCAATTGCTGGAAGCCGGCAACCGTTTCCGCCTGGACGATCAAGCAAACATTGTCGTTGGCTTGCTTGGCGTAGTCTTCGTAGCGGGTCCAGCGTGACGAGCGGCCTATGGCACTGCCAACGCCCCGGATTCCGTGGGGTGGATATCGCATTGCCTTCACCAGCGCGCGCGCCTGCTCAGCAGATTCCACCATTGGAATAATCAAGGTAGTGGCACCCAGCTCCAGCGCTTGTTTAATTAAAGCAGGGTCGCCATGCGGCAAGCGCACTGTCGCCTTGGATGGATATGGCGCGATACTTTGTAGTGTATGCAGCAGCGTACGTAGATCGTTTGGTGCGTGTTCCCCATCAAGCGACAGCCAGTCAAAGCCGCTGGCAGCGCAAATCTCGGCAGCATATGGATCAGCCAGGGCAAGCCACAAACCTATTTGCAGCTCTCCACGTGATAGCGCTTGTTTGAAAAGATTGACCGGTGTCAGCATATGTTTCCTTTTCCAATTTATAAAAGTAGTGCACTTTGTTGCAGTCAAATGTATTTACAACTAAACCGTTTGCATCATGTCTTTGCAATTCACAAAAACCACCCCTCTCCAAATCAGGAAAAAACTTCGGCTTTTCCCCAATCCGCTCACATAAGAATGATAGAAATTACCTTATTAATAATAATTTAAGTAATTAGCATTACTGCAAAGGCAGAATGAAAAATGCTTGTCTTGCAATATATTCAATCTGTACCTGGCTATTAAATGCACGAATTTTCAAAAAAATATCCTCAGAGGCTGCCTGGTTCCGGCTGCGCTCATTCCCATGATTTCAAAAATAACTTATTGACAAACAAAGTCGGTTCATACGCCAACCTTCACTGACTAAGTCGGTAATAGCTGTTTTTGTATGACTTTTGCGTGATTTTTTCGCAAGCAGAGTATCAACTAATTAGCTGATTGATATCCAATACAGAATTTAGATGGCAGCGATCTAATCCGTAGATGCCCCCAGAACATGCTCAAAATTGTAACTAATTAATACAATAGCATTCAAAAACAATAAAATTCTGCTTGGTGACTTTATATTCAAATAACATTTGGGTAGTTCTATCTAAAATGATTTGCGAGCAACATCATTGCGCGGCGTAAATTTCCGCGGCTGAGTCAATTACCGTATTGCCAAATGCGTTTGATCTGTGATCGCTCTGCAATCTCTTACATGAGGACCTCGATATATCCAGTATTTGAACTAAGAAAATGTACAAGGAGACAATGGGAATTCGTCGCTTTATATGTTCGATAAACCAATGAAAATGGACGCTTTTATCTTCAAATGGAATTACGCCAACTTGCATATTTCTTGGCAATTGCCGAAGATCGCAACATGTCGAAAGCCGCATCGCGACTGTTTATTGCACAATCGGCACTAAGCTATCAAATCTCACGGCTCGAACAGGAGTTCGAGACGATACTCTTTCATCGATCAGCAAAAGGAGTCAGACTCACTGAAAGTGGTGAAGTATTTCTTGAAAAAGCACAAAGCATTTTGGGACAAGTGCGCGACACCCGTAACGTAATGTCCAAATTTCTCAGGAACAGTCACAAAGAAACTGTTGTTGTAGGAATGCCCTCCGCCGTGTCAATGGTGCTTGCAGTACCGCTGCTGCTTGCCGCAAAGCGAGAACTGCCGGATGTATTTCTTCAAATGACTGCAGACTTTACGTACCACTCTCTCGATAAGCCACAAAGTAATAAAGTCGATGTCGCGCTGCTATATGACCATGGGCAATTTGAAGAATTTAAGATAAGCCCGCTCGTGGAAGAGCAAATGTATCTCGTCTGGTCAAAACTGCAAATGCCAAAAGGGATTGTGGCCCCCATTTCTATTAACGACCTCAAAGATATTCCACTCATTTTGCCGAGCCGGGAATGCAGGGTCAGAAAAATGATCGAACAACACGTCCATGACAGTGGGTATCAATTAGGACGAGTAGTAACTGAGATGAATTCTCTTGAAATGATCAAGGGAGCGATACTCGCCGGTGTTGGGGCTTCAATTTTGCCGCTTTCTACTATAGTCGCCGAAATGCAAAGGGGCGAACTAGTGATTCAGGAAATCCCTGATCCAGGACTGTTTCAAAAAATTTCGATTTACCGCTCACCAAACTACAGTCCGACAAAAGCAAGCATTGCCATCACCAGTTTGATCAATGAGATTGCTCAACAGTTGTGCAAATCAGGTGAATGGGCAAGTGCCGTTGCACTTGGTAATGAGGAAAACTCTTCTTCGGCTAATCCAATCAAATCCAAACGCTAGAACTCATTTCATAAATAGCGGTGAATGAGTTCTACTCAGGGTTTGGGCCATAAACCTTTAGGGCGCTTGAGCATGATCGTCACCATGGACAAGCCTATCAGTAACTGGCGCAATATTTCAGGTTCAATCAAAACCTGTCCAAACAGATACTGCTGCACTGGCAAGACTACGTATCGCAAAACTTCTGGCAATATCGCCAGAGTCAGCGCGCCAAGAATGACGCCGGGGATATGCCCTATGCCACCAATAATCACCATTGACAGCACGGTAATCGATTCGTTGAGCGAGAAAGATTCTGGCGAAATAAAACCCTGGAACGCCGCAAACATCGCCCCCGCCACACCACCAAATGACGCCCCCATCGCAAAGGCAAGCAGCTTGATATTGCGCGTGTTGATGCCCATGGCCTGGGCTGCCACTTCATCTTCACGTATCGCAACAAAAGCGCGCCCCAGGCGGGAATCATGCAAGCGCAGCGTGACAAAAATAATCGCAACGCACAGCGTCAAAAATAAAAAATAATAGGCATTCACCGAAGGCATGGAAAAGCTACCCACCTGTACCGTCGCATGTGAGCCAATTTCACCACTGAGCGACACACCGAACAGACGTATAGGGTCGATCGCAATAATCCCTTTCGGGCCATCGGTAATATTGATCGGCGAATTCAGGTTGATAATGAAGATACGCACAATTTCACCAAAGCCCAAGGTCACCACCGCCAGGTAATCACCACGCAACTTTAAAGTAGGCGCACCAAGCAACATACCCAACATAGCTGCCAGCGCTGCCCCCAGCGGAACGATCACCCATACCGACAAATGAATGCCGTGTGCCGCCACATCAGGCCCACATAACCACAACAAAGCATTCCCGATCACGGGGAAAGTGTTGAGGAAAGATTCCAGTACATATGCAAATTGCGGCGATGCCAGCAAGGCCGTCATATACGCACCCAGCGCATAAAAAGCGATATACCCCAGGTCAAGCAAGCCAGCAAAACCAACCACAATATTAAGCCCCAGCGCCAGCATCACATACAACAAGGCCAGATCCATGATACGCACCCATGAATTGCCAAATTGGGCAGCGAAAAAAGGAAAAACGATGGCAACAGCCAATACCAGCACAGGCATATAAGCCCGGGCAACATTTGTCTTTGCAGCGAAATAACCAGGCAAGGCATTCCCACTAAGTGTTGACGGCATGACTCCCCCAAAAATAAGATGCCAGATCAGCTGTCTGAGGCAAGCTTGCCAATCCGGTTTTCGCAGAAAAACGCATGGTAACTTTCAGACATAGATAAATTCCACCTATCTTAAGCCCCAGAAAAACCAGCCGCTACCATAATCTTGCTCAAATCGCATCTAAAAGTAGTTGTAACACCGCAGAGGTCAAAACTTCAATGGCAATCCATACGATAACGTAACTGCGAGGGCGTCATACCAAACAGCGATCGAAAACTGGACGTAAAATGGCTGTGACTGGCAAAACCATTTGCATGCGCGATGGTGGTGAAGTCCAGGCCCGCTGATTGCATTGCTTGCAGCGCCTTGCCCAGGCGCGTGCGTATCAGATAGCGATGCACAGGCACCCCCACTTCTTCCCTGAATACCCTGGCCAAATGAAAAGGCGATGTATTAGCCTGATGAGCAAGACTGGTAAGTGTCCAATCTTGGTTTGGTTGAAGAGAAATCAATTCCTTGACTGCCTCAACTTGCTGACGCCGGCGAGCCGTGGTCACCGTCTGTTTGGCCCGGTCAGAAAGACGACTATTCAAACTTGCCGCCTGCAATGACCCGGCCAGCATGGCGATACTGATCTCTTCAATCGCCAACGGGTCTACAACCGCCTGCCTTAAATGACGCCATAACAGTTCACGGTTAAGCACACTGGCAGGGGGAAGCAAACAATGCGAGCACAGAGACGACGAACGGAAATCGTCGCCAGCAACCATCTCTGTCAGCATTTTTGCCAGCACCTCTTTAGAAAAATCCAGCACCAGCGATTCATCCCCGACCTGATCAAGAAAACTGATGCGATACGGCTTGCCAGCGCCAAGAAAAATGCCATGGTTGGGATTAGCAATGAAATGCTGCCTGGGGCCATCGTGTTTGGCAAAGACCCCCTTGATAGGCAACAAAATCAAATCTGCCGACTCGCACTCAATATTGCTGACACCATCAGGCGACGGTCGCGCAATACCATGGCGAATGGATAATAGCTTGCTATGAAAGACGGTTTTAAGATCAAGTAACATAGGCCGTAATGGTCGAAAGTTAGCTCTCGCGATGGCAACATGTACAAGCCCGGACACCCCGGCCTGAACACCACCATCAATCAAATAAATAGTACCTTATCTTTATCTTCGCACAATTAAATTTCTAAATTTATCGTGATGGCAGGAGGATGAACAGCGGCAAGTGAATGTCAGCAATTTACTCATCAGCAACATTTGCTTCAATCAAATGCTCTGAAGAAGCCAGTCTGCACTCTTTAATGGATTGAGCTTTACAGCAAAAAAAGCAAAAGGCCGCATATAGCGGCCTTTTCATTTGGTGCATCTTTCAGCTTGTTAGCGTTCAGAGCACATATCCCAATCTGATAATACTTGTATGTTATGTCGATATTATTGTAAAGTCAACACATTAGTAAAATAACATGGAGTGGAGCATGCTTGGCAAAATGAGGTATCGACTGGCTTTGGACTTAGGATCAACTTCTTTGGGTTGGGCAATGGTACGTCTGAGCGCTCAAAACCTACCCTGTGCCATTATTAAGGCGGGAGTTCGGATATTTTCAAATGGGCGAAATCCAAAAGATGGCTCCTCTCTTGCCGTAACTCGTAGAGAAGCGCGTGCAATGCGCAGACGGCGCGACAGGCTGCTTAAACGTAAAGCACGCATGATGCGCTCACTGATTGAACATAGTTTTTTTCCTTCTGACGAGGAAGAAAGAAAAGCGTTAGAAACTCTAAACCCCTACCATTTGAGAGGTACGGGACTGGATGAAGAACTGACACCCGAAGAATTTGGCAGAGCATTGTTCCACATCAACCAAAGGCGTGGCTTTAAAAGTAACCGTAAAACCGATAAGAAAGACAATGATAGCGGAGCATTAAAAATTGCTATTAGTAAACTACGCACTGCGATGGTCGAGGAAAATTGTCGAACCGTTGGCGAATGGCTGTACAAACGTGACCTGGCAGGAAAAACCGTCCGCGCCAGATATCGCGAAGCCAAAATCATCAAAGATGATGGGAAGACACGTCTTGATAAGAGCTATGATCTTTACATAAACAGAGCAATGATAGAAGCAGAATTCGACGCGCTTTGGAAAAAACAAGCTGAATTCAAACCGCAACTTTTCACTGAGGTAGCATATCAAGATCTCAAAGACGTTCTGCTACATCAACGTCCACTCAAACCTGTCAAACCTGGTCGTTGTACCTTTTTACCAGATGAAGAACGTGCACCTCTGGCACTACCCAGCACACAAAGATTTCGCATCTATCAGGAAGTGAATAATTTACGGATACTCAGGGAGTACATGCGAGAGGATGCACTGACTTTGGAACAAAGAGATGTACTGGTTAAGGCTCTAGAAGAAAACAGCAAGCGCACATTTACGCAAATAAAGAACTTGCCTGGTATTGGCAACGTCAATTTCAATTTTGAAGATCCAAAACGCCAAGAACTCAAAGGCAATATTACAACCGTAAAGCTGAGTTCCAATGATTGTTTTGGAAAAACCTGGTTTTCTTTTAGCGAAGAAAAGCAAGATGCCATCGTGCTGCAATTAATCACAGAAGAGAACCTTGCAAAACTCATTCGCTGGTTGACCGAAGAAACAGGGGTAGACGAAGAACGAGCAGAAACCATCGCAAATACAGCACTGCCAGAAGGATATTGCAGTCTTTCCATAAAAGCGCTGGCACGAATTCTTCCTGAACTCAGACGTGATGTGATCACTTATGACAAGGCAGTTATCGCAGCCGGTTTTGAACATCATAGCAATATTAGTCTTTCCGCAACTGGTGAAATTTTTCCTGAATTGCCGTATTACGGACAAGCATTACAACGCCACGTCGGATTCGGCACGGGTAAAACGACCGACACAAATGAAAAGCGCTATGGCCGTATCGCCAACCCAACAGTACATATAGGATTAAATCAAATTCGTCTGGTCGTCAACGCACTCATAAAGCAATATGGTCATCCAAGAGAGGTCATAGTCGAAGTTGCCAGAGATCTTAAACAAAGTAAAGAGCAGCGTGACAATGAAAGTAAGCGTCAAGCGGAAAATCAGAAGCGTAACAGTCAAATTAAAACTGAAATTGCCGGAATTTTGAACATCAGCGAAGAAAGAGTAAGACACGCCGACATTCAGAAAATGATACTTTGGAAAGAACTGAGTTTTGATCCTGCAGACAGACATTGCCCTTATTCCGGATTAAAAATCAACGTGCACACTCTACTTAGTGATGAAGTTGAGGTTGAGCATATTTTGCCATTTTCCTTGACGCTGGATGACAGTCTCAACAACAAAACAGTGGCTATGAGACAGGCAAACAGGGTCAAAGGAAATCGCACCCCATGGGATGCATTCGGGGAAAAGCATATCGCCGGATTTGAGTATGACGACATACTTGGCCGAGCACAGCAAATGCCTAAAGCAAAGCGCTATCGCTTTGCAAAAGATGGCTATGAACGCTGGTTAAAAGACGATGCAGGTTTCCTTGCTCGCGCACTAAACGATACACGTTACATGAGTAGAATTGCACGCGAATACGTGCAATTAATCTGCCCAGATACAAGAGTAATACCAGGTCAGATGACGGCAATGCTAAGGCAGAAATTTGGTTTAAATAAAGTATTGGGCTTAAACGGAGAAAAGAACCGCAACGACCACCGTCACCATGCTGTAGATGCTTGTGTAATTGCCGTAACTGATCAAGGACTGCTGCAGCGCTTTGCACAAGCCAGTGCAAGCACGCGCGAAAAACAACTGAATCGGCTGGTTGAGGACATGCCTTTGCCATGGCCCACTTATTACGATCACGTTGTACGAGCTGTGAATAACATTTGGGTTAGTCACAAACCTGATCACAGTCACGAAGGTGCCATGCACAATGACACAGCCTATTCGCTACAAAGCAACGGCAAAGTCAGTGTACATAAATTTATCGACGGGAAACGCACAAAAATTGAAGAAAGTCTGAAAGTCATTCCATTTGCTAGTGCAAAAGCATTGGATAGACACGGAGTATTAGAAAATGGAGAACCTAAACCTTATAAGGGCTACAAAGGAGACAGCAATTATTGTATTGAAATTGTGCGAAACGAAAAAGGTAAATGGGAAGGTGAAGTAATTTCAACATTCGAGGCCTATCAGCTAGTTCGATCTGAAGGTATTCAACGCCTACAGCATCCAACACAAAGTTTTTCTGGTAAAACTCTTGTGATGCGTTTAATGATTGATGACATAGTCAGGTTAGAAATCGATGAAAGCGTAAAAACAACTCGTGTTGCAACGATAAGCGGAAATGGCCAGATTTTTATGGCTGATCACAACGAAGCAAATGTAGATGCTAGGAATCGTGATAAATATGATGCATTCGCTTATGTCTCCAAATATCCTGGTTCTCTTCAAAAGGCAAAAGGAAGGCGTTGTACAGTTTCTGAAATCGGAAAACTTCGCGATCCTAGGTTTAAGGAGTAGTCACCATGATAGGCCGCATAGTAGAAATAGCTGATGACTGCAGACACCTCTTTCTATCACGCGGCTTCATGGTGGTGCAAGATACTGAGGGGCAACGCAAAGAATTAGGGCAGGTTCCCTTGGATGATATCGCGGCAGTCATTGCAAACGCACATGGCCTCAGTTATACCAACAATCTTTTGATTGCCTTAGCAGAACGGTGTGCGCCTTTTGTTCTCTGTGCGGCGAATCACAATGCTGCTGGCATGTTATTGCCGATAGAAGGCAATTATCAGCAAGCCAAGCGTTTTGATGCACAAATTGCAGCGTCGCAACCGACTATCAAGCGCTTGTGGGCAGACATCGTTAAATCCAAATTGCAGCAGCAAGCCGCAGCACTGGAAGCCGCCAACGCGCCTAGCATTCCCCTATCATCTTTGATACGCAAAGTACGCTCAGGTGATCCTGACAATTTTGAAGCACAAGGGGCAAGGCGATATTGGAGCCTCTTATTCGGGGATGATTTCAGACGCGACCAACAAGCAGGCGGCCTGAATTCCATGCTCAACTATGGCTACACCGTGTTACGCGCTGCTACAGCACGTGCCGTCGTGTCCGCTGGGTTACACCCTACCTTGGGGTTGCATCATAGCAACCAAGGAAATGCTATGCGTCTTGTAGATGACTTGATGGAACCCTTTAGACCCATGGTAGACCTGAAAGTATGGCAATTGCACAAACAGGGAGAAGACACCATGACGCCAGAAACCAAACGCTCTCTGGTGCGTACGATGTATGACGATATGCAAACAAGCGCTGGTGTCACCCCTGTCATTGTATGTGCACAAAAACTGGCAACGTCCCTTGCACAAATCTTTATTGGTGAAAAAGAAAAACTTGATTTACCGTTGCCTGGATTGCCTCTAAACCTGGCAGCATCTATACAAGACGAATGATTCATCATGCTCAGTGGATATCGTATCATGTGGATGATAGTGATGTTTGACTTACCTGTGATAGAGAAGACTGAGCGCAAAGCGGCAACAGAATTCCGTAATTCCCTCCTTGACATGGGATTTGAGATGTCCCAGTTTTCTGTTTACATGCGTTTTTGCACCAGCCAGACACAAGTGGAAACCTATTGCAGGCGGGTGGAGCAAAATCTACCTAGCGGTGGCAAGGTGAATATCCTACAATTTACAGACAAACAATATGAACGCATCATCACTTTTCGTGGAAAAGCCAAACAACCCGCGAATAAAACGCCGGATCAATTTGATTTATTTTGATGAATTTCTCTATTTTTCTTGAGCCAAAAAACAATAAACCCCTGAAGAATCAGGGGTTTATTGCATTTCTAGTCTAACAGATTGGGATATGTGCTCTGACCGGAACCTGTTCAAGAGCTATTTGAAAAAAGAGTCGAGTCTAACAGATTGGGATATGTGCTCTGACCGGAACAAAATAAAGCAACCGGTGTCGGCTTGCTAGAGTCTAACAGATTGGGATATGTGCTCTGACCGGAACACTCCACCCGGAATGCCAGCAGCGGCGACTAGTCTAACAGATTGGGATATGTGCTCTGACCGGAACTGACAGCGCTGCTTAAATCGGCTGGCTTTGAGTCTAACAGATTGGGATATGTGCTCTGACCGGAACCTAATGCAGACACAAGGTAATGGTCTTAATAGTCTAACAGATTGGGATATGTGCTCTGACCGGAACAATCCTACGGCTACCACAAACAGCGAATGCAGTCTAACAGATTGGGATATGTGCTCTGACCGGAACGTAATTCGCGCATGACATTACCCCGCCAGTAGTCTAACAGATTGGGATATGTGCTCTGACCGGAACCCAAGCAGCCATCGACACCCAAACGGAGTAAGTCTAACAGATTGGGATATGTGCTCTGACCGGAACTGATCAATTTCACCGACGCCCCGCCCGAATAGTCTAACAGATTGGGATATGTGCTCTGACCGGAACCCGCCATCTTGACCCCAATTTTCCCAATCAAGTCTAACAGATTGGGATATGTGCTCTGACCGGAACACATCGACGCAGCACAATATTTTATAAAGTAGTCTAACAGATTGGGATATGTGCTCTGACCGGAACCGCTTTAGCTGTGGACTTTCAAACGAAATAAGTCTAACAGATTGGGATATGTGCTCTGACCGGAACAGATTCCTAGGGCAGCTAACAAGCGCATATAGTCTAACAGATTGGGATATGTGCTCTGACCGGAACTTGTAGTGGGTGAAGTATGGAGCGCTGCGGAGTCTAACAGATTGGGATATGTGCTCTGACCGGAACCCACAGCACCGGTTGATACAAGTTCCTCCGAGTCTAACAGATTGGGATATGTGCTCTGACCGGAACCATTCACCCAGGCCGGTATCTTCGCCGCTGAGTCTAACAGATTGGGATATGTGCTCTGACCGGAACGCCAGCGACGACGTTTAAGCAGGGGGCGGCAGTCTAACAGATTGGGATATGTGCTCTGACCGGAACCCCAGTGCTTCCACCAAGTCAGACATGAGTAGTCTAACAGATTGGGATATGTGCTCTGACCGGAACTCCAATAATGGTGGCAATGCCATCTGGGGCAGTCTAACAGATTGGGATATGTGCTCTGACCGGAACAAAGTCATTGCCTTTATTGCTGGCGGTAGCAGTCTAACAGATTGGGATATGTGCTCTGACCGGAACTCGGTCAGCGCTTGACCAGTCAACCCCTTCAGTCTAACAGATTGGGATATGTGCTCTGACCGGAACCGCTGAACGCTACGCGTGGCGCCCTGCTCCAGTCTAACAGATTGGGATATGTGCTCTGACCGGAACAAGACTGGTGCGCTTGCTGTGGCGCGAGAAAGTCTAACAGATTGGGATATGTGCTCTGACCGGAACTACAACTGAGCTTCCCCTGAAATTTAGTTCCCCAAAGGTGACGTAAAATAAACGTAACTTTGGAAAAACAAATGATGAAC
>NZ_JBXASD010000017.1:0-101625 GCF_058808955.1 Undibacterium sp. GW821-FHT11B02
GTGTGAAAGTAGGTTATCGTCAGGCTTTTATTCCGCATACCCCCAGTTACTTTACAGTGACTGGGGGTTTTGCTTTGCGCGAACAGAAAATCATTCCAGCAAAAACACGATCAACATCAACACCCACCAATAGTTCCGGGAGAACTTACACAGTTATTTTTACAGGCTCCAGCGGCACAGAGTTAGGAAGGGCCGCTTGCAAGCAGCCTTCGTTTCGCAGGCGCGCAGCATGCTGCACGAATTCCCTGCTATACCACAGAGATCCACAGAGAGATGCTCTGAGAAAAACAAAGCAAGTGCAAAGGCATCTCTGCTTTTACTCTGTGACCCTGCCTTCGGTGTATCAGTGGGAAGTAAGAAAGGTACAAACGGAAGAGTACAAGCTCTGTTTGCTCTGTGTGTTGAACTTTTCACACAGCATTTGTAGCCGTACTGCAACAGTTTTTTCGCAGACCAGGCCACGCTGCTTCCCTTCAGGGAGGGGCAAATTGGGGATAGGGTTCACTCAATTGACGGCATATGCTTTGAAGATAGCGACGCTTAAAATCATGAAATTCTCTTAATTTCTCTGTTGTGAGTGATCTTGTAGCGGTTTTTTGGACCTATTCTGCAAATGTCCGGGTGAGCTAGACCCGAATTCAGTTGACCTAAATTATTGATGCACCAAGATGGGGCAGCTGTATATGGATCAGCTTGGAAGGGCGTTGCAGATATAGCTTGTTGTGGGGGGGATTACGTTTATCCTCATTTTGACTTTCCCTCATTAGGGGGTTACTCTGTTGGAATTGCTTACAAATTTTATTTGTAGGCACAATTTTTGCAGACCCAATAGTGCCTAATATCAAGTATTATTCGCCTATTGAATTGTCGATATGTATTATTCCAACAAAAGAATATTATGAAGTCTCTAATGAGCAAGTCAGAGATCAAGCACTTCAATGGCAAAGAGCGCGGATTCACTCTCATTGAGCTGATGGTTACTATTGTAATATTTGCCATTTTATCTGCGATTGCTGTGCCAGGTCTGAAGGCGTTTATGATCGGTGCACGCATGAGAACGCAATCCAGTGATATCGTTGGCGCAATCAATTTGGCTCGTTCGGAAGCGGTCAAAAGGAATAGTGGCGTGACGATTTGCAGAAGTGCAGACGGTGCCACTTGTCAGGCCGCGGGTAATAACTGGGCTGTTGGCTGGTTAGTTTTTGCTGACCCTAATTACAATGGTGTAGTTAATGCTGGTGAAACGGTAATCCGGGCTTATCCAAGTCTGAGCGGTAATAGTACTGCTGTGGCCTCTGGTGGTAGTACACAAAACTTGGTTTTTACAGGATTGGGGCGACCGTTGCCAACATTTACTGGTGGCAAAATTACTATATGTCCTCCGTCAGGCGATGATCAATCAAATTGCAGGATTGTCTGTGTCAATTCACAAGGGCGGCCGCGGATCGATACGCCGAAAGAGTTAACTACTGACAGTTATTGCGGAAACTAGAGGATCAAGATGTTAACTGGCACAATATTGCGTCGCAAAGCTATGCATAAACGGCAATCTGGTATTGCCATGATAGAGGTTTTGGTAACCATGGTTGTTTTTGCCATAGGTGCCTTAGGCTTGGCTGCCATGCAAATAACATCCTTGAAATACAATAAAGACTCTGCGGTACGTTCAAAGGCAACCTTGCTCTCGCTAGAGTTATCGGATCGTATGCGTGCAAATATGACTGCCGTAAAGGCTGGTAATTACACCAGAAATGAGGGCTATACAGCAGCGGTGGGTGATAAACCGGCTGCTCCTGGTTGTGGAAACAATGGAACTGAATGCAGTCCAGCCAACATGGCCACGCTTGATCTGTCTGATTGGACCAACTCCATCGCCAATACTTTGCCTGGCGGCGCTGGTGCTTTGATACCAACAGCTAATAACTTCGAAGCTTTTAGTATTGTTGTCATGTGGAAGGAAAAAGCGTTGGTGGACGCAAATTCGACTGACTCCACGTGTCCAACTCCAGCAGTTGTTGGTGTGCGTTGTTTGAGCACACCATTCATTCCATGATTAAAGGTTGAAGAAATGACTCGTCCTGTCATCTCCCGGGAAAGCGGCTTCAGTATATTGGAGTTGATGATTGCAATGTCGATCGGGCTTGTGATGTCGGCTGCGGTGGTAAGCCTGTATATCGCGAATACACAATCATTTAAATATCAGGATAGTGACGCACGTCAGCAAGAGACCATGAGGGCTGCGATGGATGTGCTCGGTTACCACATTCGTCTGGCCGGATTTGTTGATTCTGTGAACAATCCTGGGACACGGCAAAATTTGCTG
Organism: Undibacterium sp. GW821-FHT11B02; assembly: GCF_058808955.1. Taxonomy (NCBI): domain Bacteria; kingdom Pseudomonadati; phylum Pseudomonadota; class Betaproteobacteria; order Burkholderiales; family Oxalobacteraceae; genus Undibacterium; species Undibacterium sp. GW821-FHT11B02. The sequence continues at coordinate 2,324 of NZ_JBXASD010000017.1, forward strand.
CAACCCGCCAACAAGGCCTGGTTGTCAAAAACAGATCCAACCAGAACCAATTTAGATTTGCTGGCGATGTATTTTGGACTGTCTCCACAGTATAGCAGTGGAACAAACAAGATACACGGTGTCATGGGTTGCAAAGGACTTTTTACCGCATCAAGTGATCCTTTGAAATTGGCTAACTGGACTTGTACAACGGCTGGTCCAAGTTCCCTGACGGTCGCGTATCAGGTACTCAATAGTGATGTAGGTGCTAATGCGGGCACGGTTCAGGCTGCAGCCGGTGCGATTGACACGATGTCGACATACGACGCCAATACTGGCCGGGGATCGGATTGTGGCGGCAATAATGTGAATGGGGCTACCGCAAGCCCTGCAGGGCCTTTGGCAATCAATCGTTTCTATGTTGACGTGGCAAGCAAGCGTTTAATGTGTATTGGTAACGGCGATCCTACTAAACCCAAAGCGATTGCAGAAGGTGTGGAGGATATGTATATCCTGTATGGTGTTGCACCAGCTACTGTCAGCACTACCGTTCCAGGGGACAGTGCTGTCGCCCAATATGTGACGGCAGACAATGTGACAGACTGGTCACGCGTCTTATCTATTCGTGTGTGCCTGCAAACGGTGGCAACAGCAAAGAACGTAGCGCTTACTGGGACAAATTACACTAACTGTCAGGGAACGACCGCGTCAGCATCCGACTTGCTTTATCGTCAGATTACGCGTTCCACCTTTTCTTTGCGAAATAATATTCTTACCTCTCCGGATGTGCTGCCATGAGCTCATTAAGTCTCAAACCGCGTCCAAGGCCACGTCAAATCGCAATGTATCGCGAACGGGGTAACTCCCTGATATTGACTGTGGTATTGCTAATGGCCTTATCCTTGCTGGGCCTGTCCGCAATGCAAAATAGCACTTTGCAAGAACGTATGTCGAATAACTTGCGTGATCGCAATATTGCCCTGCAAGCGGCCGAACTGACATTGCGTGATGCAGAGCGCGATCTTGCCAGTTTACTTGCGGATAATGTAACATTTTGCCCAGGTGGGGGCGCTGCCGGTACCGTGACTTGCCGTCCTGCTTCAGCGCGACCGGATGACGTTGCCCTTAGAGATGGCTTTTGGGTGTGGACAAGTACCATGCGTCAAACCTGGACACCAGATTGTGTTCTTGGGCAATGCCTGCCTTTAGATAATGCGACGGCACCAGTACCAGTATGGGATGACACTGCTGCGAACTGGTCTCCACAAACCGGTTCTACCGGCACTAATCCTACCGTGCAATATGGTACTTATACGGGGGCAACGGCAATACCAAAAGTTGCTGCGCAGCCAAGATATATTATGGAAATTTTCCCCCCTGGCGGGCTCACTCCTGATTTTGCAGGAACTTCAGGTTCTGCGCGTGTCGCGGTCCGGATTACCGTACGCGCTGTCGGACAAAACCCCAACACAGTTGTGATGTTACAGAGCGTCGTTGCTCCTCATTGACTTAAATATTGTCTGGAAAAATGATGATTACCCACTATTTGCCTGGTTCACTTCTGAAAAAATTAGTGCTCGGCTGTTTTATTGCTGCTTTGACCGCTGTTGCAGGTGCCGCGAATGTGATCCCATCCAAGATGCCTCTGGAAAACATTGACCGCGCATTATCCAACGTAGTGTTGGATCTGTCAGTGGAATTTCCTACTGGTGATGCGGCTAGTTATGCAGCAGCAAATGCGGCGTCATCGTCAGGAACCTATGTTCCTGCAACGACCTACTATGGTTATTTTGATAGTGCGAAGTGTTATTCATACAGTACAACCAACCTGTATTTTTCACCGACAACTTGCGCAAATGGGACCTTCAAAGGCAATTTACTGAATTGGGTATCAATGGCCAATTTGGATCAATTTCGCCAAATTATGACGGGTGGTAATCGCATTATCGACCTCCCGGGGACCACGGTATTGCAGCGCGCTTATAACGATGCGCAGAGTGGATCAGGTTACTTCCCGGACCGCTCGGCAACTACGACAGATGCCAACATTGCTACACAACAGACTTATCGCAGCGTTAACATGGGCGACAAGATGCTGGTGCAGGGGGGGGGGAGTGTCTCGGTATCAGGTTTGACGACTGCACAATTGACTACTGACACTTGTGCCCAATTGGTAACACACTATAAAGCAGCTAATAATAACAATAACCCCTCCTGGACTTGTTACCACGTCAGGGTCAAAGTGTGTGACAGTACGGCTGGGCTGGAGTCAAACTGTACCAATTACACTGCTACAGGCGGGACGTACAAGCCTGAAGGGCTGATGCAGCAATATAACCAAAATATGCGCTTTTCTGCATTTGGATTTTTGAATGATGGGACAACATCAAGGCAAGGGGGGGTACTCCGGGCTCGCATGAAATCGGTCGGCCCAACGATTGCCGACCCGATTAACTTTTCAATAGCCAACCCACGATTGGAGTGGAGTGGTACCACAGGTGTGTTCACTCTTAACCCAGATAGTACCGACCAGACTGCAACAAATGGCGCCACTAACAGTGGGGTCATCAATTACCTGAACCAGTTTGGTTATGCCAGTGGTTACAAAGGGTATGACCCAATGGCGGAGTTGTATTATGAGTCGCTGCGCTACCTAAGAAAGATGAGTCCGACACCACAGGCCATCTCGAATCAAACCTCGGCAATGGCAGACGGTTTTCCCGTGATTAATTTTGATGCAACAGTTGCCGCCAATGACCCGATAACCAGTTCTTGCCAACAGAATTTTATTGTTACCATCGGCGACGTCAACAATTGGTGCGATACCAGGGTGCCCGGTGGTAGTGGAAACTGTTCGGGTGTCGTTCCAACTGATAATCCTCCCAGCCCAGGTTCTGCGGTCAATTTTGCTACCTGGACCAACGCAGTGGCGACGATGGAAAATAATAATGGTATTACTGCTTCCTCTTCACCAGGACGAAGTGCGGGTTGGTACCTGGGCGGTCAGGCTTATTGGGCGCATGTTAACGATATACGACCAGACAAGGCCGCACAGCGGATTACGGGTCAGAAACAGACTGTCACCAGCTTCTTTGTTGACGTTATGGAGCCTTTTAACGGTCAAAACCCGGTACAGACAGGTGCAACTGTGACACCTATGTTCACCGCTGCCAAATATGGTGGTTTTAATCCTGCCCTGACACAAGCACCGTACACTGACCCTAACCTGACAGCGACAGGTAGTTTGATCAAATCATGGGATAAAGATGGTAACGGCACTCCAGACAACTGGTATGCAGGTAACGATCCTGTCGGTTTAAAAAATGGCTTGAGTAATGTGTTTCAACAAATCGTTGCCGCTGGCAGCCTGGGTGATGGTGCCGCACCTGCGACGTCTGGTGTGTCAATCGCCACAGCCAAAGAAATTTACTATGCAAGCTATTCTTTGATCAATGGTGGTCGCGGCGCAGTAAAAGCTTGTGGCTTTAATGTTCCTGTTGCTACCTGTGATGCCAGTCCTGACTGGGACGCCTCTGTATGGCTGGACCCGACTGCATCGACCACCTATTCGACCTACCAAACCAGTACTGCACGTCAGATTATTACCCGTTCTGGTGGTGCAGGCGTTGCGTTTAAGTATGCCAACCTTTCAGCGACGGATAAAGCCTTAATGGATACCAATCCAGCGACTGGGCTGACTGATACGCCAACTTTGTTAGGTGTTGACAGAGTTAACTACATACGTGGTGACTCTTCCAAAGAGTCGTCCAGAACAGGTGGTATATTCAGAACCCGTTTGAAAACCCAATTAGGCGATATTGTCGGTTCCGGACCTGTCTATGTTGCTGCACCAAACGCGCTGTATTCGGGTGATGCTTTCCCAGGATATTCGACATTTATTGCTAACAACCTAAATAGAAAACCTGTCATCTATGTAGGTGCAAACGATGGTATGTTGCACGCCTTTGACGCTTCTACTGCGGGCAAAGGCAAGGAATTGTTTGCCTATGTGCCTAGTAAGTTCATGCAGATAGATCCGACCACTTCTGCGCCAAAAATCTCTGCCTTGACAACACTCACCTATACGCACGAGTTCTATGTCGATTCGACACCGATGATAGGTGACGTGAAATTGACCAACGGTTGGGCGACCTTGCTGGTGGGTAGTTACGGTGCTGGTGGTAAGGGTTATTTTGGGCTTGATGTGACAGACCCGACGAAATTTACAGAAGCAAATGCCTCTTTGATTTCCAAATGGGAATTCTCTGAAACCAATGATGCGGATATGGGCTACAGTTTCAATCAACCCACACAAAGTCCTATCTCTGGCCAGGTGTTGCAGATCACAAAAATTCCGGATGGAACAACCACTGGTAAGTGGGCAGTCATCGTTGGTAACGGCTTTGGCAGTACCAACGGAAAAGCCGTCTTGTATATGCTTAACCCTGATGACGGTAGCGTCATCAATAAAATCGTAGTTGAAGGCACGTTAGGAAGCAATGGTCTTGCTACTCCGTTACCAATTGCGACTCAGGGCAATGGCTGGATAGACACGATCTGGGCTGGTGACTTGCAGGGCAATATGTGGCGTATCAGATGGGATACCGCAAGCAGTACATGGGTTGTCTCCAAAGCCTTTGCCGGTAGTGCAACTCAACCTATCACATCAGCACCTGCAGTAGCACCGCATGCCTTGGTGCCTAGCGCATGGGCCGTTGTTTTTGGTACAGGAAAATATATAGAAAGGGCTGATTACAATACCACCGTACAGCAAACAATCTTTGGATTCGCGGATACGTTCTCAGCGACACCCATTACAAAAGCGGATTTGGTAGCGCAAACCATCACGTCAACAACTACTCCAGATACGTCGACCGGGGATTTTTCCAGAACCACTTCTTCCAATGCCGTCGACTTTGCGACCAAGAAGGGCTGGTATATGGATATGCCGAACGTTAACGGTGAACGCAGTATCGTGAATTCGATTATGCCGGCAGATACGGGTATTGTCCTGGTCAGTTCGTTCACACCTGCCACTGCGTGTTTGCCGGGTACTGGGTATGTGAATATCTTTAACGCCTACAGTGGCGCTGCAGTGGTGGACAATACTTCGGGCACGCCTGTCCAACTCAGCAGTTGGGGCGCAATGGGAATGGGGATACCTTATTTCAGTTCCGTGGTATCCAGCGGCAAGAAAACGGTGGTAAAAGTCGGTGGCGTGAGGGTTGGTTATACTGCAAGTGCTAACAGTAAATCAGAGGTTGACGTAAATAAAAGTGTAGTGACAGGAGTAAGGTTTTCCTGGCGGCAAATTCGTTAAATCTTATACATTGTGACGAGCCCCTGGGTCTGCCAGGGGCATTTAAATTTGGAATAGATTATGCGCAAAACCTCAAGTGGTTTTACCCTGATAGAGTTGATGGTCGTGGTTGTCGTTATTGGGTTAATTGCTGCTGTCGCTATCCCTAGTTACCGGAACTATATCTTGACTGGTAATCGAAATACAGCCAAAGGCGATTTGATGGAATTGCAGCAGTGGATGGAGCGGAATTATTCGCTGACGAACAGCTATGCAGTGTTGCCAGATGGGACAACAGCCTTGAAGAACGCGCAGCTGCCGTTCAACACATCGCCGCGTTCATCGAAAACAAAGTACAACTTGTCTTTTACCGCTGATCCCACTGCAACGGCCTATACATTGCAAGCGGTGCCAGTAAATGATCAGGTCAACGATACTACCTGTTCTACCTTGACCCTTACCAGCGCCGGTGTGCGTGATGCAAGTGGTAGTGGCGGTGCTGCAGCTTGCTGGAATAAATAGAGGTCGCGAACGGATGTGTTCTTGCCTGGAGGGAGTCAACAAGAGGTAGGGAAATGTCGCAGCAATTCAATTCCGTGCTTCAACTTATTACAAAAAAAGACTTTTCTCGCTCCATCTTTGCATTAACTTTTTCATTGGTGATGCACGGCTTACTGGTGGTGTTCATCACATGTAAAAGCGCGCAGGATGGCAGTGTAGATAGTATCGTTGCAACGGCTGATACTTCCAAAATCCTGCAAGTTCACTTCGTCGTATCTGACACAACACAGCCTGACGCCAGCCAGGCTGTTTTCAACCCGCAAGCTGGGAACAATTCACAACACAACAATAAAGCAGATAAACCCAGGGCGGCCCAAGTCCAGCGCAAGAGCTTCCCGGCTTTGCTGCAGACCGTCAATTTGCTGACTTATTATCACCATGTTGAAGAATTGACTACACTTCCTGTCGTGCAGGATAACGTAGAGCCAAGTGCGGGCCTTACATTGAGCATGGATGAAGTTCCAGAGAACCCCCTGCAATTGCGTTTGCTGGTCAATGAAAACGGCGACGTTGATGATATCGAAATTGAAGAGAGCAAGCTTTCAGCAGAAGCCACACGAATGGTGAAAGAACAATTCTTGAAAATGAAATTTACACCTGGCATGATTGATGAATTTGCCGTGAAGAGCCAATTTGTGATCGAGGTATCACTGAGCGCTGCAGTGCGCCCATCTGAATTTATTGAAGTGTCAAGGAAAGTGCTTCGGTAGTTAAGCGGCACGACATTCCATTTTTATAGGACTTGCGCAACACCGTCCCAGCTGCGTTGCAGCTCCCGCATTTGGCAAAGACCTTGTACTAAAGTACTGTCTTCCTCGCTAAGGTGTAGTCGGGGTTTCAGGCAACATGTTGCCCGCCGGCGCTGCTGGGACAACTTTGCGTAAGCTCTATTTTATTAAGTAAAAGTAGAATTCATTCTCATGGCGAAATGAGTCCGGTTTGTTTTGCAGCTTAATTCTTCCTGACTTCCTGTATCGCTTCGGCAAATTCAGATACGTCTTCAAAGCTTTTGTAGACGGAGGCAAAGCGGATGTAAGCAATTTTGTCGAGGCGTTTTAATTCACGCATAACCAGTTCACCAACATGGCCAGACATGACTTCACGTTCGCCGCTGGAGAGCAATTTTTCTTCTATGCGCTGGATGGCGGTTTCAACGGCTTCGGCAGAGACTGGGCGCTTGCGCAAGGCCAGCATCAGGCTGGCGCGCAGTTTGGCGGTTTCATATTCTGTACGGCTGCCGTTTTTCTTGACGATGACAGGCATCACCAGTTCAACCCGTTCATAGGTTGTAAATCGTTTATCGCAATCGGCGCAGCGACGGCGGCGGCGGATCACATTGCCTTCTTCTGAAACACGGGTATCGATAACCTGGGTATCGTCATGGTGGCAGAAAGGGCATTTCATAGAGTTCGCCTAAAATTTAAAAAACGCCACTCAATGAGTGGCGTTTTATTTTGCTGAATTATGCTTCGTAGACCGGGAAAGCATCTGTCAGCGCTTTGACACCTGCCTTCGCCCGCTCAATAGTGGCGGCATCATGCGGGTTTTCAAGCACATCTGCAATCAGATTACCGACTTTTACTGCTTCGGCTTCTTTGAAACCGCGTGTCGTCATGGCCGGGCTGCCCAGACGTATACCGGAAGTGATCATCGGTTTTTGCGGATCATTCGGGATACCATTTTTGTTGCAGGTGATATGGGCAGAACCAAGAATGGCTTCCGCTTCCTTGCCTGTCAAACCTTTAGGGCGCAGATCAACCAGCATGACGTGCGATTCAGTACGACCAGAAACAATACGCAGACCACGTTCAGTCAGGGTAGTTGCCAGCGCAGCTGCATTTTTAACGACTTGCTCCTGGTAAGCCTTGAATTCTGGAGACAGGGCTTCTTTGAACGCCACTGCTTTACCAGCGATGACGTGCATCAGCGGGCCACCCTGGATGCCAGGGAAGATTGCAGAGTTGATTTTCTTGGCAATCGCTTCGTCATTGCTGAGGATAATGCCGCCACGTGGGCCGCGCAGGCTCTTGTGGGTAGTGGATGTCACCACGTCGGCAAACGGCACTGGATTAGGGTAGACGCCCGCTGCAACCAGACCAGCATAGTGAGCCATGTCAACCATGAAGTAGGCACCGACTTCTTTGGCGATTTTTGAGAAACGTTCAAAGTCGATACGCAACGCAAATGCAGAAGCACCGGCGATGATCAGTTTTGGTTTGGTTTCACGTGCCAGCTTTTCCATGGCATCGTAATCGATGTCTTCTGCTGCGTTCAGGCCGTAAGAAACGACGTTGAACCATTTACCGGACATATTCAAAGGCATGCCATGGGTCAGGTGACCACCTTCAGCCAGACTCATACCCATGATGGTATCACCTGGATTCAACAAGGCAAAAAATACGCCCTGGTTTGCCTGGGAGCCGGAATTGGGTTGCACGTTGGCAAAATTGGCATTGAACAATTGTTTCAGGCGATCAATCGCCAGTTGTTCAACCACATCCACGTGCTCGCAACCACCGTAGTAGCGCTTGCCTGGATAGCCTTCGGCATATTTGTTCGTCAATTGGGAGCCCTGGGCTTCCATGACGGCTGGTGAGCAATAGTTTTCAGATGCGATCAACTCGATATGTTCTTGTTGACGGACGTTTTCCTTTTGTATCGTAGCAAACAGTTCTGGATCTACGTTGGCGAGAGTTTGATTTTTTGCAAACATGGCGGTTCCTGATTATTCCTGTTAATTAATAAGTAATCAATAAGCAATTGATTAATGTCAATGAGGTGTCTGAAACGGATAGGGGGCAGCCTCATTGCTTTTACCATCAGGCTACCCAGGCGCACGGCTGGAGTCAGATCGACTCCGAAATCTCACGCTTCCCGATGGATATCCATCTTTGGCCGGTGTGATGCGTGTTCTGCATACCCTGCTGATGCAGGTTCGGCCGTTTCGCCAGTCACGTGAGACGAAATGGTGCATGAATTCTACGTGATGGCGTTTGAATGGGCAAGTGCAGGCTAGGCAAATATGTGCCTGTCCATCGGAAATGCTGCATGTGCATTAAAATGCCTGTATTCATCCATCACATTGAAGGAAATCAGCATGATCGTATTGATTACAGGCGCAAGCTCCGGTTTTGGCGAAGAAATGGCACGTAAATTTGTCAGCCAGGGCCATAAAGTCATTGCCGCCGCCCGTCGTGCAGAACGACTTGCCGCATTGCAAGCAGAGCTCGGAGCCGCATTATTGCCAGTGACGCTGGATGTCACCAGTAAAGATTCCATTCGGCAGGCACTGGATGGCCTGCCACAAGACTGGAAGCAGATCGATGTGCTGGTTAATAATGCCGGTCTTGCTCTGGGCACTGAACCTGCCCACCTGGCTTCACAGGATGAATGGGATACCATGATAGACACCAACACCAAGGGGCTGGTGACGGTGACCCGTGCCATTTTGCCTGCCATGGTGGTACGTGGCAGTGGCCTGGTCATCAATATCGGCTCGGTTGCCGGGTCCACTGCATACCCAGGCGGTAATGTGTATGGGGCAACCAAGGCTTTTGTTGATCAATTTACCAAAAATTTGCGCGCTGACCTGGTAGGAACCGGGGTACGCGCAACGAATATTGCCCCTGGTCTATGCGGTGGTACCGAGTTTTCGAACGTCCGCTATCGTGGAAATGACGATGCCGCAGCCAAGGTATATGAAGGGACTGTACCGCTGACTGCAACAGATATTGCTGAAACGGCCTACTGGATTGCGACTTTGCCAGCGCATGTGAACATCAATCACATAGAAATGATGCCGACTTGCCAAGGGTATGGACCATTGACCATCAAGCGTACGACATAAGCGCACACATAAGCGTTTCTGATGTCCAGATTGCTGTCGTAGAGACTCAACATGCTGATCAGATGCCAGATCAGCATGGTTTCAGTCATTCCCGGCAGAAGCAGCTTACAATAATGAATTCAATGCCAATTTTTTCACATCCCCGCTAAAGTTTTACCATATGAGCAAACCGTTTGAGTGGCAAGTACGGGTCTACTATGAAGATACCGATGCCGGTGGTATCGTTTTTTATGCCAATTACCTGAAGTTTTTTGAGCGTGCACGTACCGAATGGCTGAGGGCTGCCGGGGTGAACCAGCAGCATATGGCCGATCAGCTAGGATTGATGTTTGTCGTCAAAGCCACGGCAGTCGAGTATCATGCACCTGCCAGACTGGATGATGAACTAAGACTGACGGTAGTGGTCGAAAAGTTGGGCAGGGCATCAGTACAGTTCGAGCAGCAGGCCTGGTGCGGCGAACGTTTGCTGGCCAGCGGCAAGATCAAGGTGGGGTGTGTGGATAAGGCGAATGTGCGTCCAGCAGCTATTCCTGTCGAGGTCCTGGCAAAAATTGCCTGAAATTATTTGATACTGCTGAATACTCGTCTGGCTGAACGCAGCACATCACCAGGCTTACGTTTTTTGTTTTTTTATTTGATTCAATATGACTGTTACCCAAGATCTCTCATTCTTAAGCCTGATTACCAATGCTTCCGTCCTGGTGCAACTGGTCATGTTGTTGCTGTTGGGTGTATCCCTGACCAGTTGGACCTATATCTTCAGCAAAATGTTTGCCATCAAAAAAGCCCGTGGGCAGACTGAAGAGTTTGAACGCAATTTCTGGTCTGGTGGCAATCTGGTGGACTTGTACGCGGCTGCCACCAATAACCGCCGCACTGGCCGTGACAGTACAGGCGCGCTGGAACGTATTTTTGAAGCTGGCATGAGCGAATACCACAAGGTAAAAACTGCCAACAAGGCGTCGCTGGATGCTGGTGCCATGCTGGATGGCGCGCGTCGTGCCATGCGTGCTTCTTACCAGCGTGAAATGGATTTGCTGGAATCGCATTTATCTTTCCTGGCGTCGGTCGGTTCGGTTTCACCTTATATCGGTTTGTTTGGTACCGTCTGGGGCATCATGAATTCTTTCCGTGGCCTGGCGAATGTGCAACAGGCAACGCTGGCTGCGGTGGCACCGGGTATTGCCGAAGCCTTGATCGCAACGGCAATTGGTTTGTTTGCGGCGATTCCGGCGGTGCTGGCGTATAACCGCTACTCGCATGACATAGACAGGCTGGCGATTCGTTTTGAAACCTTCATCGAGGAATTCTCGAACATTCTCCAGCGTCAGTCACGCTAAGAGGAAAGAGGTCAGCATGAGTACCCTGCGAGGCGAACGTAAACGCAAATTCAAGGCAGAAATCAATGTCGTTCCATATATCGACGTGATGCTGGTGTTGCTGGTAATTTTCATGGTGTGTGCACCAATGACCAATCCCAGTGTCATCAATCTGCCGACAGCCGGACAATCGACACAACCACCGTCCGACTACATAGAAATCACCTTGCGCCCAGATGCACCTTCCACCATCAGCATCAACAGCAAGGCTGGCAACAATGGCAATAACCGCCAGGACAGCAAGGAAGAAGCAAAAGACCACAAGCAACTGATGCAAAAGCTGCGGGAGTTTCATGACGCCAAGCCAGAATTGTCGGTGCTGGTATCTGCCGACAAGGGCATGATTTATGATGAGGTCATACAAGTGATTTCGGAAGCGAAAAAACTTGGCATCAATCGCGTTGGGCTGGCAACCAAGTGAGTTATTACTGATGCAGATGACACTGCGTACCTCTCTTGCGATATGTTGTGCCCTTGGGTTAATCGGCACAGGGCAGGTCAGGGCGCAGCAGGCAGCAACACCGGTTGTTGCGCCAGCACCTCCGGCTACGATTGCACCTGCAGTTAGTCCCGCTCAGGACAATACGGATAACGATTCTGACACCGTGGTCAGGGCCAGCAGTGGACGTTTGCAATTGCAGGCTCCCAAAGCCCCGTGGGCAGATTTGCTGAGACAACACATCCCCGAATTTGCCGCCAGCGCCGATGCACAAAACATTACGCCTGCACTGATACGAAAACTGCGTCAGGATATCAGCGGCATCCTGGCCACCGAAGGTTATTTTTCACCGCAGATACAGTTTGATAATCTCGACAATACCAACACTCCTGCAGGCACTGTCAAACTGATCCATGTGACGGTAGATGCTGGTGTGCGTACGGTGATTGAAAATGTCTCAATAAAAATACTTGGCCCCATGGCTGACACCATAGACGCCGGGGATAAACCGACCTTCAAGCGCAGACGTGCCTTGCAAGAAGACTGGGGCCTGGCAGTCGGGCAGCCTTTTCGCGAAGCAGACTGGACCGACGCCAAAACACAATTGCTGGAAAGCCTGCGGGCAGATGCCTATGCTGCAGCCAGGATGACCTCCAGCGAAGCAAAAATCGATGCCGATGAACACAGGGGCGTCTTGCAGGTAGAATTGGATAGCGGTCCGGTATTTACACTGGGTGAGATACACGTGACTGGCATGCAGCGTTATCCTTCATGGCTGATAGACCGCTATCAGGCGCCCAAAAAAGGCGAACCCTATTCTCGGTCACGCCTGCTGGATTTTCAGCGCGCCTTGCAAAACTCACCGTATTTTGCCACCGTCACCGTAGGTATAGACCCAGATCCAGAGAAAGCTGATGCTGTACCAGTGGACGTGAATGTGGTTGAACGGCAAGCGCGCGACCTCAGTTTTGGTCTGGGTTACAGTACCAACACGGGTTATCGTAGCGAGGTCGCCTATCGTGACCGTGACATCCTTGGCAAAGCATGGGATTTACGTAGCGCAATACGGCTGGAGCAACGTCGGCAATTAGGCTATGCCGACATCTATTTGCCTCCGCGTGAAAACAATTATCTGGATTCTTTCGGTGTGCTGATAGAGCGTGAAGATATTTCCGGTGTGTTGACCAATCGCCAGTCTTTGGGTGTCAAGCGCACCAGCACACGCGGGCATCTAGAACAGCGTCTGGGCCTGAACCTTGTCCGTGAAAAACTGACTGTTGCCGATACACCAGATGAATTCCACCGGGCGCTGGTTGCCAGTGTGGGGTGGACCTGGCGTGATGTCGACCAACCGTTTGATCCACGCAAGGGAGAGATTTATCAACTCGATCTGGCTGCATCAGAAAAAGCATTGTGGTCAGATCAGCGTTTTGTGCGGACCTATGGCAAATACCAGCGCTGGATACCAGTACGCAAAACTGACAGCGTCATATTGCGTGCCGAACTGGGTGAGGTGTTTTCTACCAGTAGCGATGGTATTCCTGAAGACTATCTGTTCCGTACCGGCGGCAGCACTACCGTGCGCGGTTATGCCTATCAAAGTCTGGGGATACAAAATGCCACCAGTACGCGTGGTGGGCGTGTCATGGCGACGGCCAGTGCGGAATATGTACATTGGCTTTATCCTGAATGGGGGGCGGCCACCTTTATTGATGTAGGCAATGCAGCAGATACCTGGCGTGAATTGAATTTACGTCAGGGCATGGGTGTCGGGGCGCGGTATAAAACACCAGCTGGGCCGATAGCTCTGGACTTGGCTTATGGCCGCCAATCCAAAAAATTCAGACTGGATTTTTCCATCGCAATCGCTTTTTGACATGACGACACCTGAAGCAAAAATACCGGAACTCAAGAGCAAAAAAAATCGCTCGGCGATAGCACGCCTGCTGTTGTCTTTCTGTGTCTTCTTGCTATTGACAGGTGTTGCATCAGTTATTTTGATAGCCTGGGTCAGCAAGACGGAATCCGGTACCAGAGCCCTGTTAACCATCGCAGAAAAATTCAGCAGTGACAGTCTGCAATTTGAAGGCATCAAAGGTGCGCTGGGTGATGACCTGGCCATTGATAAGTTCGTTTATAAAAGTAAGACGCTAGTCATTGAAGCGACTGCTGTGAACCTGCAATGGCGACCTGCTGCCTTGTTGCGCCAACAGGTCGATATCCCGCGTTTGCAGGCTACTTCCCTGCGCATTGCCAGTTTGCCGGGTAAGGATGCAGCAAAACTACCGACTGACCTCAGCCTGCCGTTTGCCCTGGATGCACACAAACTGGCGCTTGGGCATTTGTATATCGCGACCCTGTCAGAAGATGGTAAACAACATGAAACTCTGGCGCTGAGTGCACTTAGTGGCAGCCTGCATTTTCAGGACAGGCAGTACCGGCTGGTGGCAGGAGTGACCAGCCCATGGGGACGGGCAGAAATGCAATCTTCGCTGGCCAGTTTGCGTCCCTATAAGCTGGATGGGCAGTTCAGCCTGCAAGGTCAGGTACAGCAAGACATACCGGCACTAAGCCTGAAGGGCGGTGTATCGGGTAGCCTGCAGGATTTGCAACTGACATTGCAAGCCCAGGCAGCTGAACAGAATCAGCACAATGCACAATTGCAGGGACATGCACAGGCTAGCCTGACACCTTTTACTGCACCGTATTTGCGTTTGCTGAACCTGGATATCCAGCATTTTAATCCGGCTGCCTGGCAGGCAACAGCGCCGCAGGCCGATTTGCGTTTACTCGCAAAACTAAAACCTGTTGACGACAAAAATGTATCCCGTTTTGTATTGTCGGGCGATGTCAGCGCTGGCAATACACAGGCAGCACCTATCAACAAACAGGGCTTGCCGGTACAGTCAATGACAGCCAGACTGCAACTGGAAGCAGATCGCCTCGCTTTGCAGGACTTGGCGGTGCAATTGAATGGCAATGGCAAACTGCAGGGGGATGCCAGACTGAGCTGGGCCAATGCAGATCTGGCCGCAGACATGCAATTGGCGTTGATGAATGTTGACCTCGCCCAGATAGACCAGCGTTTGCATGCCAGCCAGATCAGGGGCAAGCTTTCTGCTCAGACTGATAAAGACAAAGTCATCCATTTGCAGGCACAGCTAACTGATGCAAAGGCCAGCCTGAAGGCGGACGCGACTTACCATGGCGTGACACAGTTGTTCAGCCTCGACAAGTTTGATTTACAGGCCGAAGACGCTCATCTGCAGGGGACGGGAGATATCGTTTTTTCTGGCAAGCAGGCATTCAAGCTCAAAGCCAGTTTGACGAATTTTGACCCGGCACGCTGGATAGCGACACCGGCTGGCAAACTGCAGGCTGCCTTCAACCTTCAGGGCGAATTCATCCCCCACCTTAATCTGCAAGTCAGCATGCCGCAACTGCAAGGGCAATATGCGGGGCAAGACGTACAATCCAGTCTTGATCTGCAATGGCTGCAAGACCAGCAAGTGCGCGTCAAATCTCTTGATTTACGTTGGGGTAAAAATACCCTGAATGGGCAGGGGAACTGGGGTGGTGTTAACGATGTGCTGAAACTGAAGGTGGATGCGCCAGAGCTGAATAATCTCAATCCTTTGCTGAGTAACTGGCAACTGGCATTGAGTGGTGCCTTGAAAGCCGATGTCAGTCTGCGTGGCCGGTTTACCGAACCTGCTGGCAGCATGGATGCGCAAGCACAGCAACTGCGCATCAAATACAAGAACCGGGAATGGACTATCGACCAGTTGAAATCCAAACTGAATCTGGACAATGGCAGCAAAGGGAATTTTGATGGTGACATACTGGCGAGTCACATTGGAGGTGATTTGCCGGACTTTAGTACTGGCCAGGCTGGCAGCAACGTAGCACCTGCGCCAACACCAACGCAAGTAAAAGTACAAGCTGCGGCAGACAAGCTAAGTGAGTTACATCTGCAACTGAAGGGAAGGCGTGACGCCCATACCATCACGCTGGAAAGCACTTTCCCGAATCACCAGACCTTCGGTCTCAGTGCCAACGGTAGCATGCAGGCAGATTCAAAAAACACGCAAGGCTGGAACTGGAACGGCCAGTTACAGGCACTGAGCCTGAATGGCAAGCCCGATGTAAAACTGCAAGGCAGCGCGCCCCTGCAATTGTCATCACAGTCTGTGCGCCTGGGAGCTTTGTCATTGCAAAGTGGATTGGGTAACCTGGTACTGGAAGAGCTGGAATGGACACCCGCCGCCCTGAAAACCAAGGGTCACATCACTGATGTCCGGGTGATTGATATTGCCAACCTGGTCAGGCCGCAATATGCAGTCAGTGGCAACCTGAAGCTGAACGCGCAATGGGATGTGCAGTTGCGCGAACATGCGCAGGGCGAGATTAAAATCCAGCGTCAAAGTGGTGATTTGCGCTTCAATGATCCGGATGGCACGGGCAATTCTGTCGCCCTTGGCATACGTGAACTGCAATGGCAGATGAAGCTGGGTGGCCTGGTAGCAGGTACCGATGGGGAAGACCTGGCGTTGAGCGTGAATGCCGAAGGGGCACGCCTGGGGAGTTGGAAAATCAAGGCCAACACCTTGCTGAGCAAGCAGGATGGCGCCTGGACCGTCGCACCATCATCTACCCTGAATGGCCAGGTTAATGCTGCGATTCCTGATCTGCAATGGCTGGGGCCGTGGATCAACCCTGGCCTGGTACTCAAAGGAAAACTGAATGTCGATGCACGCCTGACGGGTACCGTTGGCAAACCCGGTTACCGTGCTGACCTGACCGGACGTGAACTGGAAGTGGCCTTCGCCTCTGAAGGTTTGTTGCTGCCAAATGGCAGCCTGGATGCGCAAATTGAAAATACCCACTTGAAGGTCAGTAATCTACAGTTTTCCAATACCATCACCAATGTACCGCGCCATGCGCTGTTGCAAGGCATGGACCTGGTTGGGCAAAAGGGTGAATTCAAGGCCAGTGGTGATGTCGACATAGGCAAGGAAACCGGCAGCATACAGGCGCAGTGGCAGCATTTCCCTTTATTGCAACGCAAGGACAGATGGCTGGTTGTATCAGGCAAGGCTGACATCGTTGAAGCCAATAATATCTGGAGCCTGACCGGCAAGATTGATACTGATGGCGCGTATTTCAGGTTGCCTAAAATGCCGCCACCAAGCTTGTCCAGCGATGTGGTGATTATCCGTAAAAGCGACAAACTGGCGGTCAAAGGTAATGACAACGATGCACCGAAAAAAGGTTTAAAAACCCGCGTCGATGTCAGCTTCGATATGGGCCCGCGCTTTGTATTCGTCGGGCGTGGCTTGGATACCGGGCTGGAAGGTAGTTTGAGATTGCGTTCTGTCGATGGCAGCCCGTTGCAGGCGACGGGTTCCATCCGTACCGTCAAAGGTGTGTATGAAGGATATGGACAACAGCTGGCGATAGAGCGCGGCATTTTGAATTTTCAGGGGCCACCGTCCAATCCCGGTTTGAATATCCGCGCCTTGCGCCGTGGCCTGGCAGTTGAGGCTGGGGTGGAAATTGTTGGTACAGTGGCCGCACCACAAGTCCGGCTGGTGTCTGAGCCTGCGGTGCCCGATGCAGAAAAACTGTCCTGGCTGGTATTGGGTCGGGGCGCTGATCAACTGGCTGGTAGCGATGCGTCTTTGCTGATGTCGGCCGCGTCGGCCATATTTGGTGGCGACGGTAGCCGCAATGTGCCGCGTGATATTGTGCAAGGGCTGGGGTTTGATGAATTTTCCATCGGTTCGTCGTCAGCCAATAATACGTCCCGTTTGCCCGGGCAGACTGTGGCTGGTTCTATCGGTAATACGACGACCAGTACAGACCAGGTGGTCAGTGTAGGCAAGCGCCTGATGCCTGGCCTGGTCTTGTCAATAGAGCGTGGTCTGGCAGATGCCAGTGGCGGTATCAAACTCAGTTGGCAACTGACGCGCAGGGTCAGCATTGTTGGTCGCACCGGTACCGAATCGGCGGTGGATGTGAACTACACATTCTCGTTCAATTAATTGAACATGTGATTGAACATGCGCAGGACAAAAAACAGGTTTAGTGATAACCCAGTTTTTTTTGCAGCCTTCGGGATCTGTTCGCCATTGCGAAAATCACCAAACAGAGGAATGATTCTGGCGTGGGTTGTGAATTAATCTGAAGTCATAATTTTCGGAGTGATATAGTAAATTCTGCCAACGCCATGTCGATGCACCAGATATTTCTCAGTGTGCCGACAATCGGCAACATGCCTCAAACAATCCCTTAAAGCATGGTATTCAATAGGAGACACACGAGATGCCAATATTAAGTATGCGGCCAGTCTTTGTTCTCGGCGCGATTGTCGCTTTTTTTGTATCTGCAGGTCAGTGTGCTGACGTAATTCAGGTGCCAGAGGTACGAAATACGTTGACGATAGATCAGGATTGGCGATTCATGCGCAGCGATGTCACCCACGGTGGTGCGACGAACCTTGATGACAGTGGTTGGGAAAAAATCAGTCTACCGCACAGTTATAATGCTGGCGACGGCACAGACCCCAAAACCTATCGCGGTCCCGCCTGGTATCGCAAGCTAGTGGCCCTGGCCAAACCCACCGCCAATCAACGCATTTATATCGAATTCGATGGTGCCGCACTGGCGACTGAAGTGTGGATCAACGACACGAAAGTCGGCAGTCACAATGGCGGGTTTGCGCGTTTTCGTTTCGATATCACTCCCTATGTCAGGTCTGGCTCCAATGTCGTGGCGGTGCGTGTCGACAATTCCAAACTGGCAGATGTGGCACCGCTTGGTGGCGATTACACTGTGTTTGGAGGCGTATACCGCAATGTTCGTCTGGTGACGACACAGGACGTGCATTTCGATATGCAGGATTACGGATCGTCCGGGATCTATTTCAAAGCAAAGAACGTGACGGCCAAAAGTGCCGAGTTGAACTGGGTAGCGCGCTTGGCAAATGATCGTGACAGAGCGATCCAGGTTGATGTCGTCGTGCATCTGTATGATGTGAGACACAAGGCCGTGGCGACCTTGAGCAAGGCAGTGAATTTGCCGCCGCATGAGATAATGCTGGTGTCGCTCGACACTCTGTTTGAGACGCCGCATTTGTGGCACGGGCGCGCCGATCCCTACCTTTATGCCAGTGAGGTCGATATCGTCACGGATGAGACTAAACCGATGATGCTTGATCACCTTGCATTTCCTGTTGGTATTCGCGACATTCGTCTCGATGCGGACAAGGGGCTGCTGCTAAATGGTCAGGCTTATAGCGTCCACGGTGTCAACATTCATCAGACTATTCTTCCGGGCAAAGGCTCTGCAGTTTCTGACGCTGACATCGATACCGATTATCAGATGCTTGGCGATCTCGGTGTGACAGGGCTGCGCTTCGCCCACTATCAGCATGCAGCCCATGAATACGATCTGGCCGACCGTAACGGCTATCTTGTCTGGACGGAATTGCCAATGTCGTCGGAGGTCAACGACTCGAACGCGTTTCAAACCAATATCGCGCAACAATTACGCGAACTGATCCGGCAAAATTACAACCATCCTTCCGTGTTTGTATGGGGTCTGGGTAATGAAATCTATAAAGTCGACGGCACCAGTGCCCGGTCGCTCCAAGCCATGCAGAAGTTGGCGCACGAAGAAGATGTCCTGCGTCCGACCACTTACGCCAATTGTTGCAGCGAGATCGACGGTCCGCAGGCGTCGCATACCGACGTGATCGGTTCGAACGTTTATTTCGGCTGGTATGACGGCGACTTCTTCGACCTCGGTCCTTGGCTGGACAAGAACCATGCCCGTCGCCCGGTGACAGCAGAAGCTGTCAGCGAATACGGAGCGGGTGCCAGCGTTCCGCATCAGCAAGATCCACCGTTGCGGCCGAAGCCTGCCAGCCAGTGGCATCCGGAACAATATCAGACGCTATATCACGAGGCGGCGTGGAAACAGCTTGAGGCGAGGCCATGGTTGTGGGCGAGCTTTATCTGGGTCGGTTTCGATTTTCCCTCTGCCGGTCGAAATGAAGGCGATCATGAGGGCATCAACGACAAAGGATTGATCTCTTTCGACCGCAAAGTCCGGAAGGATGCTTATTTTTGGTACCAGGCCAACTGGTCAGCCAAGCCCATGCTCTACATTACTTCGCGCCGTGATACGGTACGCAGCGTGGCAGATGTTGAGGTCAAGATATACAGCAACCAGCCGTCCGTTAGCCTGCGTCTCAACGGTGCCGATCAGGGCGAGCATGTGGTGACTGACCATATCGCCATCTGGCACATCAAGTTGACACCGGGGCGCAATCATATCAACGTGGTCGCAGGAATATTGTCGGACACAGTCGACTGGGTTTACCAGCCGCAGCGTCCTTGACATCTTTCAGCTCTTTGTATAGGCCCAATTAAGAACACTTTACGAACGCTTATTTGCCTTTTTTATCTTCAGGATACAAGACAACCTGCACATAGTTTTGCATGTTGAAATAGCGGTTGGCTGCGTCCTTGATCTGGTTGGCGGTCACTGCCTTGATGCGTTTTTCTGTTGATAAAATGGATTCTGGATCAGTCTGGTACAGGGTTGCCGTTTGCAGATGATCAAGCCAGCTTTCATTGCTGCGCAGGTCAACCTGGTGGTCTTGCAACCATGCCTGTTTCACCTTGTTCACATCTTCTGCTGATGGGCCTGCTGTCTGCAGTTTTTGTATCTCAGCAAACATGGCTGCGATGACCTTGTTCACGTTGTCCGGGCTGCAGGGCAAATCGATGTCTATACCATATTGCATCTGCGGGATTCTTTGTATGGAACCGTTGATGCCGCCGCTATAAATCAGCCCCTGCTTTTCGCGTAAAACATCAATGATTTTCAGGTTCAATACATCCAGCATGGCATGGAAGCGGGTGTTTTCTTCTCTTGAATAGATGGTTGGTCCGGTAAAACTGATGGAGATAATGCTTTTCGCTTCGCTACCTACCTTCACATCTTTTTTGACAATGCCACGTACCGGCTGAATGTTCAGATCCTGATAACCAATCTTGATATCTGTCGTCGGCAGGCTGGCCAGGTAAGTGGCGATCAGCGGTTTGATCTTGTCGGGATCGAAACTACCGACAAAAATGAAAGTCAGGTCTTTGGCGCTGCCATACCTGTCCTGGAAGATTTCCATGCTGCGGGTCATATCCAGTTTGTCAAAGTCTTCGACCTTGGCCTGGCGCATGACACGGGGGTGGTTTTGATAAAGCGTGGCGACAACCTGATCTGCAAAAATAGTTTCCGGACGAGCCCAGGAATTGCGTGCCAGTTCTTTCTGTGAGTTGATGAAGGATTGGTACATGACCTTATCCTTGCGCGGACTGGTCATGCGCAGGTACAGCAGTTGCAGCATGGATTCAATGTCGTCATTGCTGGATGTGCCACCGAAATTTTCAGTGTAATTGTCGATGGTGGTTCTGACTGTGACATATTTACCAGCCAGTGTTTCCTGTACATCCTTGGCGCTGAAATTGCTCACGCCCATTTCCCAGACGATGAAATCGGCGTACCAGGCATTGTAGAAATCTTGGTCGCTGTACACAGACGTGCCCCCAAAGCGTCGGGCACTCATTAAAATCTGGTCACTCTTGAAGTCAGTTTTTTTGAGTATGACCTTGACACCGTTTGACAGACTTAATTCAGTTAAACCCAGTAGCTTGTTTTCTTTTTCTGCCACAATCTGGCCAGCCTTGGGTGGGGTATTCATCAGCGCGCTTCTGGATTCCTTTTCTTTATATGCCTGTATAGGACGATTTTCTGCCTGGCTGGCATATTTCAACAGATCGGCGCTATTGGGAACGACTTCACCCGCCTTATTGGAACCCATGTAAAACACCAGTTTGCTGATATTGTCTGGCGTCACATTTTTTGCGTACTGCTCAAGTTCTTCCAATGTGATGCCTTCATAAAACTCCTTGAAATAGGCATATTCGTTTTTCAGCCCAGGGATAGGTTCTGCATGCAGAAAATTTCGTATGTATTCACTGGCAAAGCTGGAAGATGGGGAATTATTGCGCTCGTTGTACATGGTTTCGTAGTCGCGCGCCTCTATTTTCTTGGCCCTTTCAAATTCGGCAATGGTGAAGCCGAACAAGCGGATTTTGTTTTTTTCCTGCATCAACGCATTCATTGCTGCAGGTATGCCTGATTGTGACAAGACTGCGGCAGACATGAACGATTCATAACCTTCGACCACTTGCTCAGTACCGGCTGACGCCGTCAGGAACGGTGGTTGTGCCTGTTCTGTCAATGCACTCAGGCGCCTGTTCAGCATGGATTTGTAAATGCTTTTGATAATATCCTGCCGGTAATCGCCTATGGTCAGACGCGGGGCGACGGGCTGCAAGGGGTAACGTATCATCAGCAAGTTGCTGGTTGCTTCCTTATCGGTGATGACCAGTGCCTTGGAATCAAGGTTTTTAGGGATGACGGTGGGCAGGCGGGGACGGGATGGTACCGGGTTTTTCAAGCCTGAGAAATATTCACGCACTAATTGCTCACCTTCTGCCGGATCTATATCACCTACCACGACCACGGCCATCAGGTCAGGGCGATACCAGTCGCGGTAAAAACGGCGCAGGGCATCGTATTTGAAGGTTTTGATAATGTCTTCCTTACCTATGGGCAGGCGATCGGCGTACCTGGAGCCATTAAATACTTCAGGCAGCAATTGTTTGCTCATGCGGTCATCCGCACCTTTACCCAGACGTGCTTCTTCCAGGATGATGTCGCGTTCCTTATCGATATCAGCATCCTTCATCTTGACGCCCTGAGCCCAGTCAGCAAGCACCTGGAAACCGGTTTTCAGATTGGCTTTTTTGTCTGTCGGTATCGGCAGTACGTAGATGGTTTCATCAAAACTGGTAAAGGCATTCAGGTCGGCACCAAATTTCACGCCTATGGATTGCAGGTAGGAAATAAGCTGGGTTCTCTTGAAATGGGTGGATCCATTAAAAGCCATATGTTCGGTGAAATGGGCAAGACCCTGCTGATCATCATCTTCCAGCACTGAACCAGCTTTAACGACCAGGCGCAGTTCCACCTTTTTGCGTGGCGTGTCATTTTTTTGGATATAGTAGGTCAGGCCGTTGTCCAGCTTACCCAAAGTAAGGACTGGACTGATAGGAATCGGGTCGCTGAGGTTGATGCCTGCCAGCGCTGGCAAGACGGCAAAACCAAAAATCAGGCTGACCGTCAGTCTGGTGGTACGATGGAATAGAGCAGTGAAATGTGACGGCATGTTGTGGATAGTGCAAAAAAACTATCAGTGTACCTTGCCCTATGATTTCGAGTGGAATTTCATGTGGAAATTGTGCTGCGCTTATATTTGTAGCATGACTTTTGTCATGAAGATGATTGCCTCCGGCTTGACAGTTGGCTTAACTACCACACCCGCCGCCACAACCACCACCGCAGCTGCTGCCACAGCTTGATCCGCCGCCGTCGCAACCGCCGCTGCCCGCATCGCAGCTAGTGCTGCCGCAACTACTGCCGCCGCAAGATGCGCCGGAGCTGGTTGCCCGGGCTTGTTTCTTCATCATTTCTTCATATGCCAGGTTGGATATGAGCCCGGTAGCCAGCAACTGATCCGCACCAAAGCTTTCCGGGTAGCTTGATTTACCTGCACCGACACCATGCGCATTCATATTCTGGAAACCGATGCGTGAGTAGGTAGCAAAGTAGGAATACCCATCTGGCATGTGCAATTTGCGGTCCAGTGCAAACAAGCGCGGCAAGGATGAGCTGCCCGGTACGCGACCTTCTGCCAGTTGTGCCGTGATCAGGCAGGTGGCCAGCGCTGCATCCATCTCGCTTGCCATTTGTTCTGCTTCAACGTGCGGTATGCTGCGACCGAAGTGCTTCAGGCAGAAGTTATCCAGACTGATGGATGACCAACTGTTCCAGGCATGCCAGACTGAGTCAGCTGCCCTGGAGGGCAGGGCACAGGGCTTATTGCTGCGGCGGACATAATCGAAAAATTTCATCAGTCCTTCTGCCGCGCGGGCAAAAAAAATGGCATCACTGGGGACGCCGGGGAATTCATATTTTGCCTTTGTTTGCCATTGCAAAAACACCGCATTGGGAATATCCATCAATTGACGCCTGTAGTCCGAACACTCGGTGATATTTTTTGCACGCATCATCTGATATTTTTGTTTTAATTTACTTAACATAGTCTTTAATCTCCTTTTCTCTTTTGTTTTGGTGATTTCATCTTAGAAGAGATTTATGACAATTCCGTGACAAAAAAGATGGTGGAAAATACGTATATGCTGTAGCCGTTATTTCAGAGATGATGGAAGCTTATGCCCTCGCCAATACAGCTGGTGCTATCACCTTATGTGCCGGGCCAACGAACAGCATATAGGCACGCCCCAGGTTATTGTGTACGTGCACAACCGTGGTGATAGCAATGCTTGGGTGAGAGTCCGTGACTTGCTTGGAGACAGAGACTTTGACATCCAGATGTTTGTCGGAATCGCAGAAGATGACTTCTTCTTCTGACTTGTACACCAAAGAAAATATCCCCGCTCTGTCACCTACCTGATAGTCTTCTGCAGACTTGTTTTTGTTCAGCGACTTCATCCCACCTACGTTCTTTAAACCAAACAGGCCAACAACGCGATTGCGTATGCCCATCAGGCAATTGACCCAGGCTGGTGTCCTGGAAAAAGTATTGATATAGATTTGCATGGCGCTGAGCCCTTTATGATCAAAGGGTAACTGATAGCAATCGTAAAAATACGCACCTGGCAAGTCTGCGGCGATTTTGCTATGGGCCGGGACTGCAGTTTCTGTCACGAAGGCTTTCATGAATGCTGCCTTTGGTTAGAACGAATACTCAACAAGGCCAGTGCTGCTGGCATCGCTAGCCAAAATCCAGACGCTGGCATCAATATCACTCCCAATATGCAAGTAATCAATATGCCCAGACCCAGCTTGCCGGCTTCCGTAAAATCGTGTTTGTGTTCCAGGCTGTTGATGATGACACCCAGCAAGAAAAGCGGGCCGCCAAACAGTAAAAACCAGATGGCTGCTGACCGTAAAGGATCACGATTGACGGTATTGAATACACCGCGTTCCAGCATGCCCAGAAAGACGGGACCATATAAAAAGATGGCGGCTACCGTATGCAGAGCTGCGACGGCTATCAGGTAGCGGCCTATCCAGATTTTGCGGGGTTTAATTTGTGCTGACATGAGATGCTCCTTGTTTGGTCCAGGCTATTTCTGTATTAACGACCGCGCCCATTTTTTTGAGCATATTCATCAGTCCCAGGTAGGCACGATCAAAATAGGGCACATCTTCATGCCAACCCGCCAGGATGCCCGACAGCAGCCTGCTATGTTCGGCATTGATGGTTTTGGGGTAGGGCGATTTATTGCTAAAGTCAAAGCTGCTGCTTTGAAATGCTTCCATCTTCCAGGCATGCAGGTCTGCCAGTGCATACATGACGCTGCTGTCAAATTCTTCTTGCCTGACCGTTTCAGAAAACAAACCCAAATCAATATAGGCAAGACGCAAGAGACGGTTACGCTCAACTTCATCCGTCATTAACAAGGCACGCCAACTGCTGGCCATGGCATTGCAAAAATGGGATGACATTTTATTTGTGCAACCGAAATCCAGTACGGCCAAGCGCCCGTCAGGCATGAACAAAAAATTGCCGGGGTGTGGGTCTGCATGCACACGGCCCAGATCACAAACGCTGAACCAGAACCAGTCAAACAGCAATTGCCCAAAATGATTGCGCTGTGCCTGATCAGGTGCCGTCACCAGCCAGGCGTCAAGGTGCAGACCGTCGAGTTTTTCCATTGTCAATATCCGCTTGCTAGACATCTCGTCTATACATTTGGGAATGACAATACCGGGCAAGTTCACATGCTCATGAAACCAGTTGAGCTGTGTCGCTTCATGTTCATAATCAAGCTCTTCACCCAGCTTGACTTCCAGCTCGCTCATGAAACGGTCTATGACTTCTTTGCGTGGCAGGATGGTGGTGCCCATCGCCATTGTTTGGAAGATGCCGCGCAGCATGCGCAAATCACTGCCTATGGCAGATGCAATGCCGGGGTATTGCACCTTGACCGCCAGTTGCTGGCCATCTGCCAATTGAGCATGATGTACCTGGCCCAGGCTGGCCGCAGCAAAGGCGTGAGAGTCAAACTGTGCGTACAGATGTTCAGGTGCCTGCCCAAATTCACTTTGAAAAACTTTGTGGATCAGCGCGCGATTCAACGGTGTAACCTGATGGCAGCCTTTGGCCAGTTCACGGCGAATGCCTTCAGGTAAAAAATCGGCTTCCATACTCAGCAATTGCGATACCTTGAGGGCGCTGCCTTTTAACTGATTTAATGCCTTGAAAAGTATGCGACCCAGTTCAGCCTCATGCTGTTCTTGCGCCACCTGCTTGTCATCGTCGCTGCGCAGCATCTGCCTTGCCTTGTGCCCAAGCTTGCTGGCACCTGCCTTGGCTAGTGCCAGCCCCGTGATGGCGGTTCTGCCCAGCTTACTGGCGGGCGGTGCCTTGTTCATCGCGCATCCCCCAGGCCACGTCCCAATCCATTCTGCACGAGCTTGACCATCTCCAGCAAGCCAGAACCATTTTGCATAATGCGCGACAACTGGTTACGCAGCATGAAACTGGCCAACTCTGATACCTTATTGACGATGCCGCTCTTCAAAGCCATGACCAGTATCGCCAATGTCATGTCTACCAGTTGCGTGGTGTTGGAAAATTCTTCCGACTCATCCTTGAGCCAATACGCGATGACGGCGAACAGATAATCACCAAACAAGCCACCGATCAGGTTCTTGAAATCGCAAGGGGAAATTTCGCCGCGTTGTTCAGCTTCTTCCAGCAGACTTATGATTTCCTGCTTCAGGGTTTGCTGGCCGGGCATATTGTCGCGCATCATCAGCAGTGGTGATTTGCCAAAGATATCGCGTGTGATTTCTACAAATTCGCGGTCACCCAGCAAGAGTTCCAGCAAAGCATCCACCAGCCTTTGCAGTTTTTCTTGCAGGGTAAATTCTTCCCAGCCTGGCGTTTCTTGCACCACTTCCAGGGTGATTTCTATGCACAATTCATAATAGGCCAGCAGGATTTTCTCTTTGCTGGGGAAGTACTTATAAATCGTCGCATCACCGATGCCCGCCTCACGGGCAATCTGCTTCATGGTGGCAGCGTCATAGCCTTTTTCAGTAATCAGGTCGACGGCAGTACGGATCAGATTACGCCGGGTTTGCTCTTGCTGAGACTTGGAAGTTTTCATAATCGAGACGAACTTCTATAAAAATGGTGTTTGAGTTCCATTAATATATACATAGTTTCGTTAAATAACAAGGTTTACTTGTTTAATGGGGAGTTTGTATTGATTGAGGGGTGTGAATTGGAAGGTAGACGTAGGTTGGGCTACGCTTTACCAGCCCAACACTCGGCTTGTAATAACGTACATCGTCCTTCAATCGCCCAGTGTTGGGCTGGTAAACTGTAGCCTAGCGAGGCCCGGCCTAGCGAGGCCCGGCCCAACCTACATGATACCCAACCTATAAACACTAGAGTTCCACCGCCCACCACCCCGGCAACAAAGCCCGCACATCTCCACGCCCAAACCGGTCATCAATCAAATACACTACGCCCTTATCATCCGTCTGCCGTATCACGCGCCCGGCAGCTTGCACCACCTTTTGCAGACCAGGGTAAAGATAAGCATAGTCATAACCCGCGCCAAAAATCTTGTCCATGCGCAGTTTGATCTGTTCGTTGATGGGGTTAAGCTGCGGCAGGCCCAGTGTGGCGATGAAGGCACCAATCAGACGAGCACCTGGCAAATCTATGCCTTCGCCAAAAGAGCCGCCCAGCACCGCAAAGGCAATGCCCTGGCTGTCTTCAGTGAATTGCGCCAGGAAATCTTCACGATCAGATTCATTCATACGCCGGGTTTGCAAACGTACGGGGATATCTGGATGCAGATCTATGAAGCTGCTACTGACCTGGGCCAGATAATCAAAGCTGCTGAAAAACGCCAGATAATTGCCGGGTTGTGCATGATATTGTTGCGCCATCAAAGCCACGATGGGGGCAACAGAATGGCTACGGTCGGCATAGCGGGTGGATACCTTGTCGACGATATGTACGGTTAATTGATCCGCAGAGAAAGGCGATTCCACATCCACCCAGGCGGTAGTATCTGGCAAACCCAAGGTATCGCAATAATAATTCCAGGGACTGAGCGTGGCCGAGAATAAGGCGGTCGTATGACTGGCCGCAAAGCGCGGTGTTAAAAATGTTGCCGGCACGATATTGCGTATGCATAGCGTCGATGTGCCATGTTCTTTGCTGATATCAAACAATGAATGGTCAGCAAAGCTTTCTGCCAGGCGGTTAAACAACAAGGCATCCAGATAAAACTGCTGCAGATCAGGTGCTAACTGGCTGGGATTGTCGGCAAAGTAAAGGCCAATGTCTGTGCACAGACGGGTTAATGCGGCCAGCAATTTTTCTGGTATTTCGGCATAGGCCTGGTAATCAGAATCCTGCTCTTTTTCCAGTTGCAGCCACGCGCGATACAAGCGATCCAAAGGTTTTTTGAGAGCAGGCGGTGGTGTCTTGCGCAAGCGTTTCAGGCTATCACGCTGCAACTCTGCGCTATACATCTGGCGCGCCCGTGTCACCATATTGTGTGCTTCATCCACCAGCACGGCCACGCGCCAGTCATTCACCACGCTTAAACCATACAGTAAAGCGTAGATGTCAAAATAATAGTTGTAGTCACCAATGATGACATCGGCCCAGCGAGCCATTTCTATGCCCAGGTAATAGGGGCACACCTGGTGCGCCAGGGCGACATGGCGCAAGCCTTCCTTGTCCAGTAATTGCTGTTCAACAGCAGCAGCGCGGGCCGCAGGCAGGCGATCATAAAAGCCTTTGGCCAGTGGGCAGGCATCGCCATGGCAGGCGGCTTCCGGGTATTCGCAGGCTTTGGTTTTTGCCACTAGCTCCAGCGTGCGCAGGTTCAACGATGGGGTGCTGTTTTGTATGTTGGCCAGCGCATGCAAAGCCAGTTGCCGGCCTGAGGTTTTTGCTGCCAGATAAAATATCTTGTCCAGCTTATGTTCTGCCGTGGCTTTTAACAGTGGAAACAAACTGCCTATCGTCTTGCCTATACCGGTGGGCGCTTGCGCCAGCAGGCAACAACCGCGTTTGCTGGCCTTGTACATGGCTTCAGCCAGTTGCCTTTGCCCTGGCCTGAATGTCGCGTGCGGAAAAACCATGTTCGCTAATGCCACATCACGCGCTGCACGGTGAGTCACTTCCTGCTCTGCCCACGCAATAAAACGGCTACACAGCAGGGCAAAAAAAGTCGCCAACTCCGCAGCATCAAGTGCCTGCTGCAATACCGTTTCTTTCTGGCTTTGTATATTGAAATACACCAGTGCCACACTGATCTTTTGCAAACCCAATTTTTGGCATAACAAATGCCCATACACCTTGGCCTGCGCCCAATGCAAATGGCGGTGATTGTCTGGCATGGTGTGCAAGTCACCCAGATAGGTTTTGATTTCTTCCACCTGTTGCAAGTCAGGGTCATAACCATCGGCACGGCCACGTACCTGCAAGCTGCCATGCTGGCCTTCAAGTCTGACTTCGCGCTGGTAACTACTGTTTCTGCGCAAGGCCACCGTCGTATGTCCGGCCATGCCTTGCTCGGCAGTGGGTGAGGGGGTAAAGCGTAAATCAAGGTCACCCTGCTTGGCCGTGAATTCACACAGCGCACGCACGGCTACGGTATAGCCGTCAGCACTCACTGATCAGCCTCTTGCCATTCCAGATAACAAACCGTGACGGGCATACCATGCATGGCACAAAAATCCAGCCAGCGCTTCTGGTTATCTTGCAGCTTATCTCCAGGGCCTTTGACCTCTATCATCTGGTAACGTTGCTCTCGCGGCCAAAACTGTATCAGGTCTGGGAATCCATTACGGTTGGTCCTGATGTCGAGCAAGATGCGCTCGAAACTATGCTTTAAGTGTTGCGGCGGTATGCATGCCAGCGCCATATCCAGCAAGTCTTCAGACAAGGTATTCCAAAACACAAAGGGTGATTGCAGGCCAAATTTGGCGGCATAGGTTGCGCGTATGGTCTGGCGGTAGGCGCCGGTATCCAGCTGCGCAAAACAGGCAGCAAAATCATCTGCCCGCCGCACCTGAAAATCTGCATTCAATAAATCTGCAGGCCCGCGATGAAATGGATGAAAAAAAGCCCCCGGTATTGCCTTGAAAATCGCTGGCCAGCACAACAAGCCAAACAATGAATTGATCAGCGCATTCTCTACATAAAACACTGGTGCCTCATCACAGCTTAAATGATCACGCACCACATATTCAACCACATAATCTTCTTGTGGAAACGGCAGGCGCAAAGCTAGTTCTGTTGGTAGTGTGCTGGTTGTTGCAGCCATTTTAGCCAGACCCAGCTTGCGCGCAAGGCGCGGGGCTATGCGCAACATCTGCTGGTGTTCTGCCTCGCTTTCAGGCGCTTGCTGCGCCAGCGTCAGCAAATCAAAAGCCGCCCGGGTTTGCCCGCTTTTTTCCAGCACACGTATGGCACGCAAACGCGCACCTGGGTAAGTACAGTCCGCATATACTTGCTGCGCCAGCGCCCAGTCTTTTTGCTTTTCTAAATGCTCACCAATTTGATACAGCAAACGGTTACGTCGGCTGGCCAGCCAGGCATTGCCCTGTGCATGCAGACCAGTGGCAGCCAATTGCGCCAAGACATCAGGCACAGGTTGCTCCGCATGGAAAGCCTCGCGGCAGGCATGCAGGGCCAGGTAAGCGTCGATATCAGCACGGCTGCCAAAGCCACGCGACGCCGCAGAAAACTCCACCTTCTCATACTGAAAAATACCCAGGTCAGACAACACAAATTCTGACCAGTCCTGATACAGATTACCAAAAAACAGCAGCCGCAGCCGGTCACACAAATCCTTGTTCAACACCTGGTAAGCCACATCATCCATACCCGCACACCAGTCAGAAAATGCCTTGCTGCCGGTATGCTGCTGGCCCAGCAAAGCCAGTTGATCTGCCTTTTGCAATTTCTTTTCAGCAGGCGTCATCGCTAATACCAGTGCCAGTTCTGGCTTTTGCAGCAAATCAAACAAGCCAACAATATCAATCGCAGGATCAGCCTGCACCCAGCCCATATCTACCAGCGCTTGCATGGCTGCACGGGTATCACCAATCTCTGCATAATTGAGCTTGCTGGCCCTGAACACGCAGCCCTTGCGCATCACCATACGCACATACAAGGCACGTGATGTCTGCGGCAAACCGGCAAACCGGGCGATAAAGTCTTGCTCATCTTGCACCAGCAAATCCGCATAGCGACCAGCTACCCAATCCAGCACTGTCTGGAAGTTTTCAAGGTAGTAAAAAGGATTATCCAGATTGGCAAGCATGAGGCAGGGGGGGGCGTTTAAATAACTGTATATGCATACAGTTTAACGCAATGTGGCATGTAGGGTAAACGAGAACCGCGAGCATTTCCGTCTGTATTGAAGGTCCAGCGGTTAAAATACCGCCATATACTCCTTCCTCTTCAAGGGGAAGGCAGGGATGGGGATGGGTTTCCATTGCATACCCAAGCAGTAATTCTGCTCATTACCTCGCCCAAATACCCACCGAAGACAAAAAATGAACAAAACCGAAGCTATACAGATTGCCAACGATTCCCTGCAAGCCAACGTCCTGAACGATGGCAACACCCAATTCTCACAAGTTGTACGTTATGGTAATGACGAAGGCTGGTGGCTCAACATCCCGCTGACCAACTTCAGAAAAGAAAACCACTTCCTTATCTGTAGCGAAAAAGCCAAAATTATCCGTCACTTGATGATCAAGGCCAACAACATCCTCAGCCCCGCCACCAAGTTCCGCGTCAAAGACGGCATCGCTGACATCTTCATCTCAGCCGGTAACCCCAAACGCCTGACTGACGTATTGCAAGGCGGTAGCAAGTACAGCTTTAATAAGCATTTGGTGGATGAGCACAGGTATTGAAAGATTACGGACGAGCGATTTCCGATGAGTATGTCAAACATTAACAGAGACATGCGCAATTTGATACATGTTCATGCGATGGACATCAATGTTCCGGGTGAGTGGTGCGATTGTTGAGACTGGAAATATCGGATTATTAAATCCGCCATAAATAAACGAAATTATTAAATGAAGCAAGAGCGAGGATATAGCATGCAGCATAAAATTGAATTCGAGTCGCCGTTGAGTGAAATTCCGGTTTCTCCGTCGACAGGGTTTGATTTGACTGGTGCAAATATTGACGATGCATCGCGTCGTGCTTTCATGCTTGCATTTGCGGGGCTGGCTTTGTCGGCTTGTGGTGGCGGAGGCGGGGCGGGGTCTGCGTCGACACTTCCGACATCGACAACTGCAACAACATCAACAACATCAACAACATCAACAACATCAACAACATCAACAACATCAGCGTTTCACCATCCGGGCTTATTGCATACACAGCCCGATTTTGATCGCATGGCAGCAAAGGTTGCAGCGAATGCGTCGCCTTGGATCGATAGCTGGAATATCCTGATCTCAAACAGTCATGCAAGCCTGAGTTATAACCCCAGGCCCCAGGCGATAATTTACCGGAATAATCCACCGAATGCCGATAATTCCGCGTTACTGTTTAACGACGTCGCTGCGGCCTATGCATGTGCCTTGCGTTGGAAAGTTACTGGCAATGCAGCCTACGCTGAAAAGGCGGTGCAGATTATGAACGCATGGTCATCGACGCTGACCAGTATCAGTTGGCGCGATGGTTACTTCGATGGTTTTTTGGCGGCGGGTCTGCAAGGCTACCAGTTTGCCAATGCAGGTGAAATCATGCGTAACTACTCTGGTTGGGCAACTGCAGACTTTACGCGTTTCCAGGGCATGATGACGAACGTTTTTTATTCGATGAATAGCGGCATGTTGACTACGCCGTCTAGCTTGTTGGTCTACTCTAACTGGGACCTGTGTGGGCTTGCATCTATCCTCGCTATAGCCGTACTTTGTGATAACCAGGCGATGTTCGATGCCGGGATTAATTATTTCAAAAATGGTCTGGGCAATGGAGGTGTAGCCAATACGGTAAATTATATCCATCCTGGCTACCTTGGTCAGACTCAGGAATCCGGGCGAGATCAGGGGCACAATACCCTGAGCATGATATTGCTGGCCACTATTTGTGAAATGGCATGGAATCAAGGCGTAGATTTGTATGGTTACGATAATAACCGTGTGCTGGCCGCTGCCGAATATGTAGCCAAGGGCAACCTGATCGAGAGTGGTACGACGTATTACAGTGTGCCGTTTTCTCCCTATACCAACGGTAGCGTCTACAACACCGAATTTTCGGTAGCATCGATAGGAACGCAGCGGCCCGGGTGGGCGTTGATTTATCACCATTACGCCAATCGTAGAGGCTTGTCTGCACCTTATACGAAAAAATTCATGAACCTGGTGTCCCCCGAAGGTGGGGGCGGTAATTATGGACCCAACAGCGGTGGTTACGATCAATTGGGCTACACCACACTGACTTGTACGCGCGACCCGATTGCCGCCAATGTCGCGCCGAGTGGTTTGACGGCATATGTAACAAATGGGAAAGTCATTTTGTCCTGGTGGGGTACGGTCTCTGCAACTAGCTATAGTGTTATGCGCAGCACGACGGCAGGTGGACCTTATACCCTGGTCGCGGGCAACATTGCTGATCCATTGACTTTTACTGACAACGGCTTGGCAGCCGGAACCTATTTCTATGTAGTGACTGCCGCGACCGCAACAGGTGAAACCGTCAAGTCGAACGAAGTGAAGGCAATTACAGCCGTACAGTTGCATACCTATTTGAATTTCGATGCCGACAGCGGAACCATTGCGGCAGATATCAGTGGCAATGCGCGTAATGGGACCTTACATGGTGCGACCTGGGCTAAAGGGAAACTTGGCAATGCAGTTTCCCTGGAAGGTAAAAGCGCTTACCTTAGCTTGCCGAATGATTTGCTATCTGATGTCGCCGATTGCACTATTGCCGCCTGGATTTATTGGAACGGTGGTGATAACTGGCAGCGCATTTTTGATTTCGGCTCGGGTATTGGACGTTACTTGTTTTTGACACCGAAAAGCAGTGCTGGCACGGTGCGTTTTTCTATAACCACTAACGGCGGTGTAGGCGAGCAAACTATAGTCGGCAAAACAGCTTTGCCGGTTGGCATATGGACACATGTCGCCGTAAGCTTGAAAGGGGATACTGGCATCTTGTACGTGAACGGCGTTGTCGTTGGTACCAACACAGCGATGACGACCGCGCCATTCCGCATGAGTAGCACAAATCAGAACTGGCTTGGTCGCTCGCAATATGCGGCGGACCCGTATTTCAATGGCTTAATCGACGAGCTGCGCA
The DNA here is from genome assembly GCF_058808955.1 of Undibacterium sp. GW821-FHT11B02. Lineage (NCBI taxonomy): Bacteria > Pseudomonadati > Pseudomonadota > Betaproteobacteria > Burkholderiales > Oxalobacteraceae > Undibacterium > Undibacterium sp. GW821-FHT11B02. The sequence goes on from NZ_JBXASD010000017.1 coordinate 36,362, forward strand.
TTTATTACGGTGCGTTGACGCCAGCGCAGATTGCCGCATTGTGATCGAATGGTTGAAGGAGCCAGTGGTTGACACAGATTAGAATTTATGCGAAAAATTGCTAAAGTAGCATAAAATAATGACACGCTGCCTACCAGACAAACATTCGTGTGTACTCCCTTACACCAGAAAATGACAACATGAGACGGCGATAGTACAGAGACAGACCGACGACGCAGATACTAATTCAAGTAGTAGGATAACCTCGCAAGAGAGAGCAAATGAAAACTGCCGTGCCAACTGCGAAAAGCGAATTACGGGCTGAATCAGCCCGTACGCAATTGGTACAGACAAAGTCAACTACTGAATCTGATACTGCATTAACAGACCGCAGATCATCGGTCCTTGCACAGCAAAAGCGCCAGCATATGGCGAACAATAGCAGGCAGGCGACACAGCTCAAAGCGCACTTGTCGGTGATGGCTGCCAGCCCGCAGGCCATGCAGATGCGGGCCATGGCCCAAATGATGCGCCGTGACGAAAAAGAAATTACGTCACCGCTTTCAGAAAATGACACAACGCAGATGATGGGTGCACAAACCCAGTTGAAGGGTGACGCTAAGTCACCTAACCGTACCGGTCTGCCAGACCAACTTAAATCAGGTATCGAATCACTTTCCGGCGTGAGCCTGGATCATGTGAAAGTGCATTACAACTCTTCACAACCTGCGCAATTGAATGCGTTTGCCTATGCGCAAGGCAGTGACATCCATGTCAGCCCCGGCCAGGAAAAACATTTGCCACATGAAGCCTGGCATGTAGTGCAACAGGCACAAGGTAGAGTTAACCCGACCATGCAGATGAAAGATGGCCTGGCGGTGAATGACAACACTGGCCTGGAAGCAGAAGCCGATGCCATGGGCGCGAAAGCAGCGTCCATGTCCATGGGGGAGCGTGGCCTTTTACAACCAAGATCAAGTGTCAGCAATACAGCGTCGTTTGCGGAACCAGCATATGTGGTGCAACGTTATGTAGCTGGAGAAGATGGAAGAAAAACATCTGAACACGGGCGCATTGTGTACCGGGGACGCCAAGACTTACTGGCATCACCTGATCTGGTCCGGAATGCAAATCAGCAACTTCAATCGTCTGGTGGGCATGGCAGCATGATTACCTTGGGTACAGGTGACCGTCGGGTAGTTGGCGGCATCGGCTTGGTTAAAGTGAGCCCGGAGTTTAATCTTGATGCTTACAATCGCCGTAGAGTGACACAACGTGGCGTCGGTTTCCATGAGCGTATGCTTGGACCAAATCGGACAGGCGACGCGCGCGAGCAAACAACTTCAGAAGCAGAATTACAAGCGATTTTGAGGGTATATGCGGCGATTCCAGCGCCCACAGAAATTGAGACGCGTAACTTGCAGCGAGCTTTGCGATCAAGTGGAGTTGAACAAGGTCAGATTGTAGTCGGAGATGAGATACAGGAGCCAAGCGTCAGTCCTGATGGGCGAATTGCATTGCCAGCTGATTGCCGGCGTGCAGCAGAAGCGATTACTGGTACCCAGACGGCTATGGGATACGATGAGCGACGAGTGAATGTCGCACCGCCCGGTGCGGCGCCCGCATTGCGTGGAGGGTCTGCCTTGGAAGTGCCGGGTGAAGGAGTCAGAGGTGATACCACTACACATCGATTGAGCATGCAGGTGTATGTCAGTAGTATTGGCCCGTTTCTTTTGGGTAATGCGCGAGCAAATATGTTGAATGCCGACATCTTTAATGACGCACGTTTTAGGGGGTTGGTGGGAGTTGTCGGCACGCCTGAGAACCATTTTTCTGCGCGCCCCGATTTTGCCTGGAAAGCTTATACAGCGTTGACCCCTGAAGGCAAACGGCAATTTGCTGCGTTTGCGCGCATCAATGAATCAGCCAGCCCAGAAGTTGGTGATAGTTATACTACCGTTACTGAATATAGATTACCAGGCTTCCGGAATCGTCGGGCGCGCGATGATGATGGCGCGGAGCGTGCCGATGGCGCAGATATTGACGCCTGGACTTTTCATTGGGGCGGCGTCATTTTAAAAGATGGTGAAGATATTCTTGCCCTGGAAAACTATTCTGTTGGCGACGAAAACGCGACGAATCGTAACTGGCAATTTGAAATGTATGGAACCAGACTTCCGGCGCAGACATTTCATCGCCGACATATGGCTAGCGACCTGCACGGAACGATTGGTACAACCTTGCACGTGCAGAATGCGAACACGCCTGGAGAATTACGTGCCTTCATCGCGTCGCTGGCTGAATTGCAGCGCCTGATAGGCAATGCTGGTTTTGCTGCAAAACGGCTAGCGGTCAGGACTGAACGCCAGAGATTAGCTCCCATATATGGGGCCGGGGCTCAACCCGCACCTGCTGCACACCACTCCGCAGTATTTACGCAAGGCGTTGCAGAAATTCAGGCGGCAACACGTTTAAATAGATACTGTCGATTGGCAGGGCAATTTGTTGCAGCAATTGGCGCAGCAGATTTTGGAGACAGGGCAACGGCATTGAATCTGCTTCTTGCCAGCATTGGTGCAGAATACAGAGAGTTGATTCGCACACCGATGAAAAGAGTGGAAGCTGCCAATACCGTGCATCAACAGATCAATGCATTCCGTCTAGCTGTTCCTGATTTGGAAGCCGTGATTGGTGCGGATGGTTATCGGGCTGAAAATGAACGTTTGACAGTTTTGTTCAATGCCATACCTGAAGACCGGCGTAATTTGGTCAATGCGCATGACATACGCCTCCAGGCCGCACGGACGCTACATCGGCAAATCATGACATTCCGTGCAGCAATCCCACAATTGGAAGCACTGGCAGGACAAGATGGATATGATGCACAAGTCGAAGTCCTCAGAAGATTGCGCAATGCCATACCACAGCTCAGCAGGGGTTTAATTGTGGCTGACATGGTAAGGGCTGGTAATGCCAATACCCTGCATCAACAAATCAATGCATTCCGGGCTGCTGTCCCTGAACTGGAAGCCGTGATTGGCACGGATGCTTATCAGGCAGAAAATGAACGTTTGACAGTTTTGTTCAATGCCATACCCGAAGCACGACGCAATTTGGTCAATGCGCATGACATACGCCTCCAGGCTGCCCGGACTGTGCATCGGCAAATCATGACATTCCGTGCAGCGATCCCACAATTGGAAACACTGGCAGGACAAGATGGATATGATGCACAAGTCGAAGTTCTCAGAAGATTACGGAATGCCATACCACAGCTCAGCAGGGGTTTAATTGTGGCTGACATGGTAAGGGCTGGTAATGCCAATACCCTGCATCAACAAATCAATGCATTCCGTGTAGCTGTTCCTGAACTGGAAGCCGTGATTGGCAATGACGGTTATCAGGCTGGAAACGAACGTTTGACAGGTTTGTTCAATGCCATACCTGAAGGTCGGCGTAATTTGGTTAATGCACATGCCGTACGTTTCCGTGCCGCGCAAGCTGTGCATCAGCAAGTCATTGCATTTCGTGCGGCCATTCCACAACTTGAAGTGCTGGCCGGGCAGGATGGATATGATGCGCAAGTGGCAATCCTTAGAGGATTACGCGATGCCATACCAGTAGATAATCGAGGTTTAATCACTGTAGACCTGGAAAGAATTGCTACTTCCAATACCGTGCATCAACAGATCAATGCATTCCGTCTAGCTGTTCCTGATTTGGAAGCCGTGATTGGTGCGGATGGTTATCAGGCTGAAAATGAACGTTTGACAGGTTTGTTCAATGCCATACCTGAAGGCAGGCGTAATTTGGTCAATGCACATGTCATACGCTTTCGTGCAGCCCAAGCCGTGCATCAGCAAATTAGTACATTCCGTGCAGCTATCCCGCAACTGGAAGCGCTTGCTGGGCAAGATGGATACGACGCACAATTCGAAATCCTTAGAGGATTACGTAATGCCATACCAGTAGGTAATCGAGGCCCAATCGCTGTAGATATGGAAAGAATTGTTACTGCCAATACCTTACATCAGCAAGTCAATGATTTTAGAGCCGCAGTCACCACCTTGGAAACCCACGTGGGTACGGCTGAATTTGAAGGACAAAGAGTCCAGTTGATGCCGTTGCACAATGCAATTCCTGTTGAACATCGACCATTGATTGCCGCTGACATAGTTAGGGCGCAGACGGCAATTGCGAGCCATAATGAAATTGGATAAGATCCCTACGGGATATGCAGCAAAGATGGCACCGTAGCTTGAATAAGCATTTGGTGGATGAGCATAGGTATAAAACGACTGCAGAATGGCGATCCCTGATGACGACCTTTGAGGCTGGCGGAGGCATACGGAATTTGACAGATGTTATATCCTCCGCAGAACTTCAAGGAAGAATCGATTTTCCAAAAATAATCGCAATCGGACACCTTGAAATTAAACATGACCAATTCCGTGACGCTGAAGCTGTTTTTGCTGATATGGACGAATCTTGTAGCTGATATATCGTGAACTAGCTGTAGCGTGGACCTTACACAGATTTTTTTCAGATGAAGTTCACCATTTCAAATATTTCGAGTTCGGATCAACATTGCGTTCCAGCTTATTGTTTAGCTCCCAACTGACCATGCGGGCATTGGTGAATAGATTGGAGCCGCCGCTTAAGTTCGGAACAATATGGTCTGCTTCTGGCCTGCTCAGGCGGCCAGCTTCCCACAATTTCTGATGTGGCTCGGTTGAATGTGGGACCCAGGCATCTGATTCCATATCGCCGCCGTTGAGGTTGCGATTGTATCTGATGAGCCAGTCAATTTGCCATGATTTAAAGCCAACCCGGGAACCAGGATTTCCTTCCCCGTTGATACCGTTGAGCCATAAAATATCCAGAGGGAGGTAAGGCGAATCCTTATAGTTATCTGGAATCCAGCCCTTGCCGTGCGCCTCTTCCAGGAATTCTAATGCGTAATCTTTGTTTTTCTTGACTTTGCTTTCTTTGCCAATGAAGTCAGTCGTCTTTTTATCAAATTTTTCACGCTCTACTACCGCGTGATCGACGGTAAATGATTCGACACCATCAATGTCAACTGCGATTTGATTCGGTACGCGGCCATCATCGTCATCGTCGTATTCAGGTTTAATCGTGATCTTCTTGCTGCCTATATACGTATCGAGCTTGTTTTCAACATTTTTCCACTCACCCGTATTAAAGTTAGGCAACATGGGAACCATATTGATGTCGCGGTAAGTGCCACCAAACTGTCGGGCAGCTACATGTCCACTGTGATAGCCCTCCATATCTTCATATTGTCCTTCGTCAAAATTATAGAAACTGTGAGCGGTAGCTGGTGCTGTTTCATCGCGCTTGTTTCTTCCCATAATGACTACTTTGGATACGCGTTCCCGGTCTGTTTTTTCATCTTCATAGGAAAAATCTTCGGTCTCGTAACTGATCTTGTCGATAGTCTCAGCTGTTGCCATCTGGATAGCATTGGAGGTGTTATTCGCAGGTGATGGAATAGGTGCAGATTGGATGCGATCAATATTCGCAGCTTGCACCAAAGGGCCACCTATTGCCTGCGCTTGGGCACCCATCACATCGGCTTCTGCTTCCAGACCTTGGTCATCATTGAGCGGTGTGCCTTCTTTCATTTGCATGGTCGGTCTGACCCTGCCTTGTGCCTGTTGTACTACATGCCAGGCTTCATGCGGTAAATGCCGCTCTTGCCCAGGGGCGATGTGAATGTCACTGCCCTGAGCATAAGCGTGCGCGTTGAGCTGTGCCGGTTTGTCAGAGTTAAAGTTGACTTTGACATGATCCATGCTCATGCCTGAAAGAGATTCTATACCTGCCTTGAGTTGATTTGGCAGGCCTGTGTTATTTCGTTCTGGAGTAGTTTCGTCAACGGATTGCAGGGTACCTTCACTTGCCAGTTTCGCTTGCAGTGGTTGTTTTTCTTCTTCTTGTTTTTGTACCGTGATCGGTTTGTTTTGTACCGAATCTTCGTCTTCATATCTTTGCGAGATAAATGCCTGCATGGATTTGAGTTGCAGTGATCGCGGACCGTTTTGCATCATATGCTGGTAGGCAAGCAGTTGCTTCGCCTGAGGGCTATTATTCGCCATTTCCTGACGTTGCCGTTGCGCAATAGCTTGAGGGCGGGCGTCGACAAACCCGGTGGCGAGTTCAGCCCCGGTTTGTGGTGCTAATGGCGTTCTTTGCTGTGGCTCTGCTTTAGCTTGCTGTAAAGGTACCGGCGCGCTCATCATCGACCTCGCTTGAAACCAGCTCACTACATAGAAGGTATTAATTTTATTTCATTTTTGAGTGAAATAGATGAGTGACATGTCATTGTTTTGAACCGATTTTACACACTTGCGCTTGCGAAACAGTGCCGTAGATTATCTGAATGACGATAGTGCTTGAGGTAAGACAAATTACATGTTTGGCGAAATGAAACATACGTGCCTTTGTTCAAAATTCGTCCTATCCTGTACCATGTAAGCATCATTCAATTAAGCATCATTCAATTGCTTATCAGGAACTGGGCATGCAGCGACGAACTTTATTACAACTTGCTTCCTTGTCAGGGCTGGCACCTTTCAGTGTTCTGGCGCAAGACAGCAAGACCCTGCAAATATCGACACTCATAGAAAAAGATCCCGCAACCCGCATCGCAGAAAAGATTGTCGAAGCCGCATACCACAGGTTGGGCTGGCATTTAGTTGTCCACTATTTGCCCGGTGAACGTTCCTTGCGGAGTGCCAACAATGGCGAAATGGATGGCGAGCTATACCGTAAGCTGGGTATGGAAAGGACCTATCCCAACCTGGTCATCGTGCCAGTACCCTTGCTTAGCTATGAAATTGTTATTTTCACCAATGGCACTAATTTTGTCGTCAATAACTGGGACAGCTTGCGTCCTTACACGATAGGTTTTGTCAAAGGCATTAAAATCATCGAGCAAAACACCGTAGGCATGAAACTGGAACCAGCCCCTACGGTACGCCAGGCATTTCAAAAGATGTTGCTAGGACGTTCTGATATTGTCGTTGCAAACCGCATATCTGGCCTCGCAGCATTGGCTGAAATGAAGCAAACAGACATCACAGTACTCACGCCACCACTTGCCACCTTCCCTGTATTCCATTATCTCAACAAAAAACATGAGGCGCTGGTACCAGCACTGACAGCCGTTTTACAAAAAATGCAAAAAGAAAAAATCATAGAAGGCATACAGAATTCCGTCATGCAAGAGCAGCAACGCCACGAGTAAAACAAAAACTGCAGTTCTTTGCGCAAGTCGGTGCAATGTTCAAATACATGCCACCACCAACGGATAAAGTATTAATTTTATCTTTTGGTTTGGTGTGCTAATTTTGGTATTTTGAGTCCATAGAATTGCTGGATTCAATTATGGACGCAAAAAAATTGGCTGGTAATAAATCTACTTGGACGCTAATAAACAAAAAACCCGCGTTCTTCATAGAGAAACACGGGTTGCTTTGTATGTTACTGGATGTCTTAAAACATCTATTTGGTGCCGAGAGCCGGAATCGAACCGGCACGCCTTGCGGCGCGGGATTTTGAGTCCCGTGCGTCTACCTATTCCGCCATCTCGGCAACGCAGACCGAAATTATGACAGAGCTGTCAGATTTTTGCAAGCGGGTGCTCAATCTGCGGCTTTCGGTTTGTGTTTATGCCCGTATTATGGGCTGATGTCTGGTCGTTCAAATTTCACGTTCCTGCGCCACATGGCGGGGGTAGGGAAGCGTTTTTGTACGATGCGCAGGTAATACCACAGGCTGAAGGCGACGATGGCCAGGCTGGTGCTGTTGGCCATCCAGAAACCGGCTGCACCGTGGAGGAAGGTGGGGCTGATATGGTAAGGGTCCAGGCCCAGGATGAAGCCGCCGCCGAGGCCGCAGCCCCACAATGCAAAGGCATACAAGATGGTGGGGACGATGGCAATTTTGTAGGCACGCAGGATGAAAGCGGTGGTGACTTGTATCGCATCAAAAATCTGGTACACCGATATAAAGGTGAACAGGGGCAGGGCGGCTGCAATGATCAGGGGGTTGGATGTATAGGCGTGCAGGATCAGGCCACGGCTGAACCAGATGGTGATGCCGATTGGCACGGCCAGCATGGCCGCCAGGATGATGCCGGCATTGCCGGTAACGCGGGCTGCCTGCATTTGTTTGGCACCGATGGCTTGTGCCACCAGGGTGCCGGTGGCGCTGGCGATGGATAGTGGCAGCATGTATAAAATGGTGCCGAAGTTGGCGGTCAACTGGTGGCCAGATACGGCTATCTCACCCAGCCTGGCGATAAACAGGGCCATGAAGGCAAAGGCGGTGACTTCGATTAAATAGCTTAAGCCCATGGGTATGCCAAGGTTAAGCAGGCTGCGCAGGGCTTTCCAGTTGGGTTTGACAAAGCCGCTGCCAAACAGGGCAAACAATTCATAATATTTGACGTGCTTGAGCATGAGCCAGCCGGTGATCAGCATCAGCCAGGCATTGACGGCAGTGGCGGCAGCGCAGCCGGGGCCGCCCATGGCGGGTATGCCCAGACCACCAAAAATGAACAGGGTGTTGAGCGGGATTTTAATCGCCAGTGCTGCCAGTTGTATGGCCATGACCATTTTGGGGCGGCCCACTGCATTGTTGAGTGCGCCATAAATACGAAAACCCAATGTGGCGGGTAGGGCAATGGCCAATATCTGCAAGTATTGTGCTGCCTTGTCATTCAATGTCGGCGAAGCCTTGGCGATGGATAACAAGCCCTGCGGGAAGATCAATATCAGGCAACCTATGCAGGCCAGAAAAAGGCCCAGCCACACGCCTTGTTTGATTTCTGCACCTATCTGCTTGAATTTGCGTGCGCCAAACAATTGGCCCACCACGGGGGAGATGGATTGCAGTATGCCATTCAGGCCAACAAAGATGCTGACGTAAATCGAGATGCCTATGGACAGGGCCGCCAGGTCAGTCGCAGAAAAGCGCGAGGTCATGGCGGTGTCGATCACCCCGTTGCCCACCACGGCCATCTGGCCCACCATCATGGGCCATGACAGTGAGGCGATGCGTTTGATATTGCCGCTGAGGGTGCTGGGGTGTTCGAATTTCATGACTATTTACGCTGGTACAGGGTAAATACTTCATCGTTGTCTGCGGCACGGTGACCAAACCAGATAGCGGTCCATTCTTTTGACTTGTATTCTGCTGGCAGCACCAGTTCCTGATCCTGGCCTTCAGTCTGAGCTTGATGCGCACGTTTGCTGTTTTGTATCAGCAGCAAGCGGCAGTCGTTGTCAGAGAAACCGGCAAATTTCATTTTGCCAAAATAGGCAAATGAAGCGCGTTGTGAAGGACCTATCAGTGCCTGTATACAGTCATAGTTGGCCGGCAGGTTTTTAGCCAGTTCTTGCGACAGTGGCGCATAACTGATTTTCTGGTTGGCCCATGGCAGCCACAAGCTCAGCAACAGCAGCCAGCACAAAATTACACCACCGCTGGACAATACCACGGCACGCCACAAGACGGCGGGTTGGCGCGATATGCGCCAGTACACCAGACGGAACCAGGCCACAGTGGCGACCAGGGCGATGAGCATGACAAAAATGTTGAGGCTGCTTTTGTAACCGGGGGCCAGCGCGCTGGCTCTGCCTGCCCATGCAACCGGCCAGCCAGTCTGGTCTGCTATCCAGTAGATCCAGATGGCACCAGCGGCAGCGGTGAAGATAATCACAGAGAACCAGTCCACGGCATTAATTGCGCTGCGCTTCATGGTGGGCAAACCAAATGCTGCCAATATGGCCAGCGGTGGCAATATGGGTAGTAGCAGGGCTTCTTCAGACTGGGTGTTGATGATGGCGAGTAGGGCAAAGCAGGCCAGGAAACTGACAGGTACTGAAATGTGCAGGGCTTTTTCTTGTTTGCGCCAGGCATAAATGGCCCATGCGGCAAACGGCCATGCTGGCCAGCTAAACCAGATGCCGTTGCTGAACAGGTAGCCTATGCTTTCTGCATTGGGGATATTGAATTGCCGATAATTCCATAACATCCAGGCCTGGTAAGGTGAGCTGTCATAGGGGTGCAGCAGGTTGATGGCCGTCAGCCAGGTGGCTGCAACCACGCAGGCAACTGGCAGGCTGATCAAGGCCAGGTATTGAAGGGGTTGGCGTTGCTGACGGTAAGCGCAGGCGGCCAGCAGGCTGATCCATAAGGCGATGGGTAATACCCAGCCCCTGGTTAGAACCAGCAAGCCAAAGACGACACCGATTTTGAGGGCAGTGAGTTTGCCAGGTTCGTCCAGCAGGCGTACACAAAAATACAGGGTGCAGGCGACCAGGGATATTTGCAGGGTTTCTGCGCTGGTTTCGTGGCTGCGCACCAGCAGGCCCAGGCAGCCGAGGTAGATCAGCAGGGCGCCATCGGCCAGGGTGCGGCCAAAATCTTTTGGCTCAGGCTGGCCACCAAAGGCCAGTTTCAGTGGCTGTGCTTCTGACCTGCGGCCCAGCAAATAAGTGGCGTACCAGACCGACAGGCAACCGAGCAGAAAAAAGAATCCTGTACTGAGGCGGGCAGCCATGGGTTCACCCACCAGCCAGCCAAATAATTTAATACATATGGCACCAAGCCAGAATGCCAGCGGGCCTTCTTCAGGCATGGGCAGGCCGACTATGTGTGGCCACAACCAGTCGGCCAGAGTGCCATGGGCCATGGTCCACATGATGCCAAAACCGGCTGCATCGTCACCTTTCCACGGGTCGCGGCCGATCAGACCCGGTAAGATATACAAGAGACACAGGGCGAAGATTCCCCAGCGCGGTAGCGCAACTGTTGCAGCAGCAGGAAGTCGGACTGGCTTCATATCTTAATGATGGAAGGAAAGGATGCTTATTGTAGGGTAAAGCGTTAGTAAAAAAGGCAGCCAGGGCTGCCTTTTTTTACTTAAATCCTGGGGAATACACACATAAAAGCATACATAAGCGCGCTTTAAGCCAAGGCATGACGCAAATCGGGTTTGCGCATGGTCCACGTGACAGCTTTTTTTGCAGGCATGTGCTGCCCTGCAAAAAAAGTGAACGGAGCATTACATTTGCCACGCTTAAACAGTGTATTCCTGTGCTGATTAGCCTTCGGCGATAGAAGTCTTGGAGCCGACTTTGCCGAATTTTTGGCGGAATTTTTCAACGCGGCCAGCAGTATCAACGATTTTATGTTTACCAGTGTAGAAAGGATGGGATTCTGCAGAAACCTCGATCTTTACCAGTGGGTATTCTTTGCCTTCGAATTCAGCTTTGTCTTTTGTGTTGATTGTCGAACGTGTGACGAATTTGAAATCGTTAGAAACGTCGTGGAACAATACTTCACGATAATTTGGGTGGATGCCGTCTTTCATGCTTGCCTCAAAATAAGTTAGGTAGCCAATAAGCACTTCGTCGGTCGCCCAGCTTCTTGACCCGATTGCATTATCACTTGCCAAAGGTTAATTAGTTAACTAATAGTCTGGATTCTGGATGCCCAAAATGCCAAGCCCATGATTATACAATGAAAATTAGGGTTTTTGCGATGGAGTTTTGTGGGCTTCAGCCATAGGATGTTGCTTGTTGCGTGCTTTTTCTGTTCTTTTTGTTATAACTTTTGTCAGTGTGCAAAGAAAGTCGCTGGGCTCCTGCCTCCGCAGGAGCGACGAATTTGAGAGCCTGGCTGTTCTAATTGCCTTCAGGTTTTTTGCCTCCTCATTGCATTTCTCTGTGGTGCAGTAAGGAATTCAAGCAACATGTTGCTTGCTTGCGGAACGATGATCTTTTCCAAAAGATCATTTCTCCCTCTGTGCCTCTGTGTTGAGAGGTCTCGAACTTCAAACGCAAATACATTCCATCCCCATTCGCCTTCCAACTTGCTAAAATCTCTATTTGTACACAAAGCCCTGAAGGAAAACCATGACGACTAGCTATCTGGGTATGAGTTCGATGTTGCATACCATTGAAGTCGCCGGGATACTGGCTTTTGCCAGTTCAGGATTTATTGAAGCCAGACGTAAGCGCATGGATGTGGTGGGCGTGTTTACGGTGGCGTTTATTACTGCCTTTGGTGGTGGCACGCTGCGTGATTTGCTGCTGGACAGGCGGCCACTGTTTTGGGTCGAAAACCAGGAATACCCTATCATCATCTTTGTGCTGTCGCTTATTGCGATTCCGTTTATGCGGCATTTACGCAATATAGTGACAGAAAACGCAATCGTGCTGGCCGATGCATTGGGGCTGGGTTTGTTCAGTGTGACCGGGGCTTCGCTGGCGCTGGAGGCAGATATGCCCATGTTTATCTGCGTGATGATGGGGGTCATCACAGGCATTTTTGGTGGGGTCTTGCGCGACATTATTTGTAATGAAATACCCTTGGTATTCCGGCGCAGTCATTTATATGCGACTTGCGCCTTTGCCGGTTGCTGGACTTATCTGCTGTTGAACTGGCTGCATGTCAACGAAGCGGTGGCGCTGGGCTTTGGTGTCGGTATTTGCTTCGCACTGCGCATGCTGGCAGTGCGGTTTGACTGGAAGCTGCCGGTCTAGAGTTTTTTAGACCGCATCTCATCTCTATTGAGGAAATGAGTTCTAGTTTTGATTGGCGACCAGGCGCATGTTGCAAGTTGCTTCCACAAGCTTTGGTTTTTTTAATGGTGGACGGGCGACCAGGCCAGCGATGAACATGTCCACCATGTCTTCGGCGTGTTGCATCAGGCAATATGCAGAGGTGTCTTCCAACCATTCGTGGACGATGCCAATGACGTAAGCATGTATGGCTTGCATGGCGATCCAGGTATCGGTATCGGCATGCAGCAGGCCTTGGTCAACAGCTTGTTTGATGATGGCTTCGACTTTGGCAAGGCATTCAATGCGTTTTTCGCTTTCGGCAGAAAAGAAGATCAGCTCACTGTTTTTCTCACAGCGGTGGAAAATGATGTCGAACACTCTTTGCTGGTGCTCGCTACCGGTGACCAGGTTGAGAAAGTGGACATTCAGTTGCCTGATACCTGCCAACGGATCTTTGTGCGGGGTGGCTGCAATTTCATTGAGCAGCGCTTCCATGGGCAGGAAGGCGCGATCACACATGGCTTGAAAGAGGGCGTTTTTGTCTTTGAAGTGCCAGTAAATCGCACCGCGCGTCATGCCTGCTGCATTCGCAACATCGTTGAGCGTTGTGCTGGTCACACCTTTTTCGGCGAACACTTTTTCAGCTGCATCGAGAAGGGTATTATAGGTTTCCTGTGCTTCTTCTTTCGTCTTTCTTGCCATCTTGTTCCCTTTGTGCGTGCCACGTTTTTTTCATGTGACACACTATTTTTATGTCTCTTCGTTATTGTAGGTTAGCTTTACTGATAGAGCGCTTGTCCGTGAGACTTCACAATAAAACTCACCCCTATTAATGAAATGAGTTTTGGTAAATGTTTATATCGTTTTTTTGCTTTTAACGCCTGCTTTGTTACGCATTGATACTGGTGCAGATTTTAAAAAACGACCTGTTCCAGATCAAATTTGTTGTCTCGCAGCAGAAATTTCTTGCCTGCTTTATACTTGTTTTCTTGCTTTGGTACCAATCCTTTGTCAGCCCATGAGATCAGGCTGTCATTTGGCGTCTTTCATATCAGTGCCGCACTTTACGTCGCGCTTGCAATGCTTGCTGCGCTGACTATAGTGCTAATGTTTATTTACTAATTCTCTTATTGGACTCTGTTGAGAGTCTGTTAGAGCCAGGTCTCTTCCAAATCCCTGTATTACCGTAGGGTTGTTCAAAAACCTTATTTACAAACATTCGTGAATGTATATAATAGCACACCGCCTTTCAATTTAGAAGAAAGAATCTCCCATGCGCTCCCCTGCACAATTATCTACTCCGTTTTTTAAGCTTTCATCTATTAGCAGTCACATGGCGCAGGCATTGCCGGCCTTGCGTATCGCTGCGGTCAGTTTGCCTTTGCTGGTATTGGCTGCTTGCGGCAAGCAGGGCGCCAATGCGGCACCAGGCAATATGCCGCCACCTGAAGTGAATGTGGTGACTGTAGAGAACCGTAGTCTGGCTATGGATTTTGAATATGCTGCACAGACTGCAGGCTCACGTGAGACTGAAGTGCGCGCCCGTGTCGCCGGCATTTTGGAAAACCGTCTGTATGAAGAAGGTTCTCGCGTCAAAGCAGGTACAGTCTTGTTTCAGATTGACCAGGGGGCGTACCGCACGCAACTGGCGTCTGCAGAAGCCGCAGCCGGTGTAGCCGAGGCCAAGCTGAACCAGTCAAAACGCGAATTTGCCCGCCTGGCACCGCTGGCTGCAGAAAAAGCCATCAGCCAGAAAGAATTTGACGATGCCAAGTCTGCGCTGGAAACAGCGGAAGCCAGCTACAAGCAAGTGCAGGCACAAGTCAATGAAGCCAAACTGAATTTGGGTTATACCCGTGTCGTGGCTCCTATTGACGGTGTGACTGGTGTTGCTGCCAAATCCAACGGTAGTCTGGTGACTGCGACTGACAGTTTGTTGACCACGATCGTGCAAACTGATCCTGTGTATATCAATTTCAGCGTACCAGAAGCGGATTACCTGAAACTGAGCAAGGAAGTCGGTGCCGGTAAAGTGGCTTTGCCTGGCAAGAAAACCAATAACGGCAGTCTGGCATTTGATGTGCAGATGAAGCTGGCTGATGGCAGCATGTTTCCCACCACTGGCAAGATGAATTTTGTCAGCGAAAAGGTGAACCCGGCCACGGGTGGTTTTGACGCGCGTGCGCAAGTCCCTAATCCTGACGGGACCTTGCGTCCTGGCCAGTTTGTCCGTGTGATACTCAGCGGTGCGACACGTAACGGTGCACTGGCAGTGCCACAGCGTGCTGTGATCGATAGCCCTATGGGCAAGATGGTGTTTGTCGTTTCACCTGACAACAAGCTGGTACCGAAACCAGTTGAACTGGACGGTTGGTCGCATGGCGAATGGATAGTCACCAAAGGCTTGCAAGGTGGTGACCGCGTATTGGTGGATGGTTTCATCAAGGCACATGAGCCAGGTATGACAGTGACGCCGGTAGCGATTACAGCCAAGGCAGCGACTACACCGGCTGCTCCAGCAGGCGCACCTGGTGGAGCACCTGCCGGTAAGCCTGAAGGCAAACCGGAAGCATCGGCTGGTGCGGCATCCAGCGCATCTGCTTCTGCACCGGCTGCCAGCGCTGCCAAGTAACAATAAGCAATAAAAAGCCAGCAATATGCTCACATCAAGCTGATCTATCCGCTGCATAACGAAGCTAAGGCTACAAGGAATTATTCATGTTCTCAAAATTTTTTATTAACCGGCCGATCTTCGCGACAGTCTTGTCGCTGATCATCGTGCTGGCCGGTCTGGCCGCCTTGCGCGTCCTGCCGATTTCGCGTTACCCGGAGATATCGCCACCAGTGGTCAATGTGACTGCGGTATACCCAGGTGCATCTGCAGAGGTGATTGAACGCACCGTTGCCGGCCCTATCGAAGAACAGATCAACGGCGTGGAACACATGCTGTATATGGATTCGGTTTCTTCTGCTGATGGCCGGGTTTCGATCAACGTCACTTTTGAAGTTGGTACCGATCTGGATATTGCAGCCGTTAACGTCAACAACCGGGTGCGCCAGGCTGATGCCAAGCTGCCGCAAGAGGTAAGGCGTCAGGGTGTGACAGTGTCCAAGAGCTCTGCCAACTTCCTGGTAGTGGCTGCGCTGTTCTCGCCAGACAACCGTTATGACGCCTTGTTCTTGTCCAACTATGCAACCCAGAATGTGCTGGATGCATTGAAGCGTGTGCCTGGTACGACTAACGTCCAGATTTTCGGTGCGAAAGATTACGCGATGCGTATCTGGATGCGCCCTGATCGCATGGCGCAACTGGGTGTGACGGTTGCTGATATTTCGAATGCAATTACTGAGCAAAACGCGCAGTATGCTGCCGGTAAGGTCGGTGCGCCGCCCAACAACACCGAAGAGCTGACGATGACAGTCACAGCCAAGGGACGTTTGCTCGAACCTTCTGAATTTGCCAATATCATCGTCAAGTCGGACAAAGGTGGTTCTGCCATTCGTATCAGTGATGTGGCAAGGGTAGAGTTGGGCTCCAAGGATTACAACTTGTATGGTCGTGTTAATGGTCATCCATCCGCGAATATTGGTGTGTTCTTGCAGACCGGTGCAAATGCGCTGGAAACGCGTAAGGCGGTAGAAAAAACCCTGCAAGACCTGAAAGCCAAGTTCCCTGAAGGCATGGAATATACAACGCCTTATGACACCACGCCTTTCGTGACAGAGTCCATCGCCGAAGTGTTGAAAACCCTGGCAGAAGCCATGGTGCTGGTGTTTATCGTCGTATACCTGTTCTTGCAAAGCTGGCGTGCAACCATCATCCCGACACTGGCGGTGCCGGTATCGCTGATTGGTACCATGGCTGGCCTGCATTTGCTGGGTTATAGCATCAATACCCTGACCCTGTTCGGTATGGTACTCGCGATTGGTATTGTGGTTGATGATGCGATTGTGGTGCTGGAAAACGTCGAACGTCTGATCAATGAAGAAGGCATGACGCCAAAAGATGCAGCGATTGAAGCGATGCATGAAGTGACTGGCCCGGTTGTTGCGATTGTACTTGTGTTGGTAGCGGCCTTTGGTCCAATTGCTTTCCTTGGCGGTCTGGCGGGTGAGTTGTATCGTCAGTTCTCGGTCACCATTTCTATTGCTGTGGTTTTGTCCGGTATCGTTGCTTTGACGTTGACACCTGCCTTGTGCTCGATCTTGCTCAAGCCTGGTTCAGAAAATCATAATCGTTTCTTCACCTGGTTTAACGCGGCCTTTCTGCGTCTGACCAAGCGTTATACCAATGGCGTAAGTTTCTTCATGAAACGTGCAACGCTGGGTGTGGCACTGGTACTGGGTATGGTGGCATTGACCGGCCTGTTATGGAAAAATGTACCGGGCGGTCTGGTGCCGGATGAAGATCAGGGTTACTTCATTGGCGCAGCGATCATGCCGGATGGTGCCTCACTGGATCGTACCGATGCCATGGTGCGTCAGGTTGAAACCATCATGAAAACCAACAAAAATATCGATACCACCTTTGCACTGGTTGGTCTGGATTTTCTGGGTGGTGGCGGTTTGAAATCATCTGCGGCGACTATGTTCTTCCCTCTGAAACCATGGGAAGACCGTCATCAGTCTGCACAGCAACTGGTGGGCGAAAGCTATATGAAAACCGGCCGTATCAAGGAAGGTTTACCTTTGTTCTTTGCACCTCCTGCGATTCAAGGGCTGGGGCAAACCGGTGGCTTTGAATTCTATCTGCAAAACGCGGGTGAGGGCGGCGTCAAACGTCTGGCGCAACTGTTGCCTTTGTTGATTGCAGAGGCTAACAAGCAGCCTGAGCTGGCTGGTGTTAAAACCTTGTGGCAAGCCAATTCACCACAGCTGTATGTGGACGTTGATAATGAAAAAGCACGCTCCATGGGTGTGGCTTTGTCTGACGTGTATAACACCCTGGCAGCGACCCTGGGCAGTTATTACGTGAATGACTTCAACAAAAACGGTCGTATCTATACCGTTCAGTTGCAGGCAGAGGGGCGGTATCGCGCCAAGCCGGATGACATCGGCAGTATGTATGTGCGTTCTGCCACTGGCCAGATGATCCCTGTACGTGCTTTCACGACCATCAAGTTCATCACCGGTCCTGATTCTGTACAGCGTTTCAATGCCTTGCCTGCGATTAAATTGCTGGGTGACGCCAAGCCGGGCTTCAGCTCTGGCCAGGCGATTGCAGCGATGGAACGTGCTGCGAAGAATGTCCTGCCTAGTGATGTTGTGTATGACTGGGGTGGCGCATCCTTCCAGGAAAAACGCAGCAGCAATGCGGCTGGTCTGGCACTGGGTGCTGGCGTGCTGATGATTTTCCTGATCCTGGCTGCACAATATGAAAAATGGTCTTTGCCGTTCTCGGTCTTGCTGGCCATGCCGTTCGGTATCTTTGGAGCCCTGCTGGCAGTGTACTTGCGTAAGTTCAACAATGACGTGTATTTCCAGATCGGTCTGGTGACCCTGCTGGGCTTGTCGGCGAAAAATGCGATTCTGATTGTGGAATTTGCGGTAATGAAAGTACATGAAGGTTATGCACCGGTTGCGGCAGCACTGGAAGCGGCACGTTTGCGTTTCCGCCCAATTCTGATGACCTCGCTGGCTTTTATTTTGGGTGTGGTGCCACTGGCGTTCTCTCATGGTGCCGGCGCGGCAGCCCGTCAGTCTTTGGGAACAGGTGTATTGGGGGGCATGTTGGGGGCAACTTTCCTGGCGATCTTCTTCGTACCTTTGTTCTTCAAACTGATCAATGACAAACGCTTGAAAACGACAGATGCGGACTTTGAACACCCTGTCCATATTTTGCACAATGAGTCACAAGCAGATGTGAAGGAATAATGATGTCTGGAACAAAATTAATATTAACGACGCTGGTCGCCAGCCTGGTGCTGGCAGGATGCGCATCGGTCGGGCCTGACTATCAACGTCCGGCCCTGGAAACACCAGCCAACCTGGGTAGCATCACCACACAAAACAAGCTGGCAGCTGCTGACTATATGTCGTGGTGGAAAAGCTTTCAGGACCCGGTTTTGGATAGCTTGCTGGATGAAGCGGCAAAAAATAACCAGGACCTGGTGCTGGCAGCAGGCCGCATTGAAGAAGCGCGCGCGGTGGCGGTGGGTACCAATTCCAACCGTTATCCCACGGTGGATGCGAATTTGAGTGCTTCCCGCAGTCGTACCAGTGAAAACGCTGGCAAGTTGGGTACGGGTGTCAACCCGATCAGCAAGGATTTTCAGGTCGGTTTGACGGCTTCCTATGAAGTGGATTTCTGGGGCAAGCTGGCGCGTGCTGATGAAGCAGCGCGTGCCCGTTTGTTTGCGCAGGAAGCCAATCGTGGTCTGGTACAAAGCAGCCTGTATGCAAACGTTGCGCAGACTTATTTCAGCCTGCGTGCAGGGGATGCTCAACTGGCCCTGGCCGATTCAACGCTGAAAACCCGGCAAGAAAATTTACGCCTGCAACAGAAACGTTATACCGCAGGCGCTGTGGGTGAACTGGACTTGCATGTTGCTGAATCAGAGACTGCCGCTGCAGAAATCAGTTATGCCCAGGCCAAACAGGCTGTATCGAATACCGAATCAGCATTGGCCGTGTTGCTGGGTCGTTCTGCCACTGGTGTTGCGCAACCCGTCATCGCCCGTGGCAATTCGATTGACGGTTTGTACCAGCAATTGACGGTACCATCTGACTTGCCTTCTGATTTGCTGAATCGTCGTCCGGATATCCTGGTGGCAGAGCAAAACCTGGTGGCAGCCAATGCTGATATCGGCCAGGCGAAATCCCAATATTTCCCTAGCGTGAAATTGACAACTACAGCTGGATACGAATCTCGCGTGTTTCAGGATTTGCTGAACCCGGCTTCGCTGCTGTGGAACCTGGGTAGCAGCCTGGCGCAACCAGTATTCCGCGCCGGTGCGATTGGTGCGGTGGTGGCTGGTGCCGAAGCGCGCAAGACCCAGGCTTTGGCGCAATATGTACAGGCAGTGCAGGGCGCTTTCCATGATGTTCATGATGCCCTGAATAATACAGAGGCGAATGAGCAGGTGAATGTCGCCAGTGAACGTCGTGTCGTGGCTTTGAAGGATTCGCTGCGCCTGGCAGATTTGCGCTACAAAAATGGTTATAGCAGCTATCTGGAAGTCTTGAATGCGCAAAGGGATTTGTTCCAGGCACAATCCAGCCTGATCGACAGCAAACGCGCGCACTTGTCTTCCATTGTCAGTATCTATAAAGCCGTGGGTGGTGGTTGGACCAAGCCCGAGAGTTTGGCTAGCAAGTAAGATTAACTGGCTAACACCAGTTAGTTATCAGTAAAAAAAGGGCCGATTGCAAGATCGGTCTTTTTTTTGCCCGCACTTGGTCGCTGCGTTACATTTTGCTACTTACGCTTGTTACGCTCTCTTACAGGTTTTTTGTCATCGACGTATTCTGATGAGTCGTTATATGCACGTGACTGGCACGAAAATTATCTTAACACTCTACAAGGACATCATCATGAACAAGAAATTTATCCCTTTATTGTTGGCTGGTTTGCTGGCTGGTCCGGTATTTGCACAAAGCGTTAGCAGCGATGTACAGCGTGACGTTAACCAGCAAACACGGATAGAAGATGGCTTGAAAACAGGTCAGTTGACGACCAGAGAAGCTGGCAAGCTGGAACGCGAACAGGCTGCCATATCGCGTGAAGAACATAAAGCGCTGAAAAATGGCAAACTGAGTACTGGCGAAAAAGCAAAAATTGACAGGATGCAGAATAAAGCCAGTGCCGATATTTATGCAGAAAAACATGATGGACAAGTCGGCAACCCGAATTCTGTATCAAGCAAACGCATGCAGGCTGATGTGCAAAGAAACGTGAATCAGCAACAGCGCATAGAAAACGGTGTCAAGACTGGTGCACTGACCAATCACGAAGTTGCAAAGCTGGAAAAAGGTCAGGCAAAAGTGGAGCATAAAGAAGCTGCCGCCGCTAAAAATGGACACGTCGGTGAGGCTGAACAACATGCGATACAGCATGCTGAAAATCATCAATCCAGGAAAATCCATAAAGAAAAAACGGATGAACAGGTACGTGGCTGATACGAAAAACAGGCAATATAAAAAAGCCGGACCTTAATCAGGTCCGGCTTTTTACTTTGTATCAGAGGGGAATTTAACGGGTAGAATTTACATCGAGGTTTTTGAGGGCCAATTTGATAGTCTTCAAAAATTCATCGTCAACTGTTCCCAAGGTACCACTACGTGCAAGAATGCGGCCATCTTTATCCAGTAAAATCAGGGCACTGGTATGGTTAAATTCACCGCTCTCCATTTTACGATACTGGATATTTAATACAGCAGCCAATTGACGGACAGATTTTTCGTTAGTGCGTGCCAGTACCCAGCGCTGTTTGTCCAGCTCACGGGCTTTTGCAATGGATTGCAATGTGGCGACATCATCCCTGGCTGGATCGAGTGTTACCAGCAAGATGGATAGATGGGATTTTTCTTCCTCATCCAGTTTTTTCTCCAGCATTCTGACGGTGTCTATCAGCATGGGGCATACATACTCACATGAGTTATAGAACATGCTCGTAATCACAATATTCCCTGCCTGGCTTGCCAGCTTGAACTTATTGCCCTGCTGATTTTCAAGTGTGATCGGTAATTGGTAAACCGAATCACCCGGAAGAATCTGTGCTTGCTTAGCGGGTTTTGGTGGCTCGGTGGCATTTGCATACGTAGTAAGCGTACTCAGGAAGAGGAGGGATGCGGCAGCAATTGTTCTGCATGCAGTCAGTCTTACGTTCAACGGTAACTTCATTTTCATTTTCTTTCTTCCACTGCATCCCGGGCGCACCGGAATCCAAGATTGTCGGTGGTGCTTGCACCAGTCAGCGATGACAGCAATGCGACCCGCATCAAGATGGCATAGTTTTCTTTGTTTTGCAGGCTGATGGCACCTGCGCCACAGAACTGCAATTTGTCCGGATCACCCTGAGTACGGCTGTCAGGGCTGATCAGCAAGGCATTAAAGTCGCTGACCCATTCCCATATCACGCCGTGTATATCTTTGACACCATAATAATTGGGGGCGTGGCTGATTTTGGTTGACGACTGATTTGACGATTCCGCATACCAGGAAAGTATGTGTGCACGCCATGCAGGATCACTACGGGCATCGGCGTGCTGCTCATCTGCTGCGGCGACCAGTTCCCATTCATACCAGTTGGGCAAACGCGCATTTTCAGACTCGCAATAGGCTTGCGCCGCATGCCAGCTGACACTGGTGACTGCCTGTGTCAATTTGTGCGCATCACCTGTTTCACTTGGCGATGCCCATGAGTGCAGGTAGCTGGCATCAGCAAAAATGGAAGGAACCTGATCTCTCTGCCATTCGGGGTGTGTTTGCAGAAATTGCTGGTATTCACCGTTGGTGACGGGACTGACACGCATTGAGAAGGGCATGACCTTTGCCTTGTCTTTAACGTCTGGCCCTGACAATACGCTGGCGAGCCGACCACCGGGAATAGCAACATAATCTGCAACATAATCACTGACAGAAGCAGCGGCATTGGTGGCAGGTGAAAAGAGCAAAAAAATTGCACTCAACAAAACCAGCCTGTATTTTGATTTGCTTTCGCACCTGCACCAATTCGCCATGAATGTATCGCTCAGTTGATCGTATTGATTATGTGATTAATGTGCCGCTGCTTTCACCTGCACGGCCTTGGCGCGTTCCGCCTTGACTTCGCTGGCTTGCACATGCCCACCTTTGTTACCCCAGCTGTTCAATACATATGTCAGGATATTGGCGACTTCATCGTCATTCAATTGATTCATGGCAGGCATGACAGAGTCAAACTCTTTTCCATTGACGCTGACCTTGCCAGTCAGCCCACGTAACAGCACGCCGACGGCCCTTTGTGGATCAGCATTCAGATAGTCGGACTGTGCCAGGGGCGGGAACACACCGGGCAGACCAGCGCCGTTTGCCTGGTGACAGACAGAACAAGTACCTGCGAACAATTGCCCGCCTGCATTAACTTGATCCTGTACTGTCAACGTACCGCTTTCAGCAGCTTTTGTTGCTGTACTGACTGCCGCCAGATTGGCTTGTGCACGATCACCCAGATAGACTGAATCCAGTTCTTTACCGGAATAGATATCTTTCTTGGCAGGACCATCCACTTTCATGATGGCCAGCGCACCTTTATTGAAGGCACGGAAAATCGAATGATCAACCAGCACATAGCTGCCTGGTACTTTGGTCTGGTATTCAACCACAGCAGCACCACCAGCGGGAATGAGCGTGGTTTGTACATTTTTTTGGAAGTTACTGCCGCCCTCAAAACGTACTTTATCGAAGATAGCGCCAATTACGTGGAAACTGGATACCAGGTTAGGGCCACCATTACCAACAAACAGGCGAATTTTTTCATCTGTCTTTGCGGTCAATGCCTTGTCACCTGTCATGGAGCCTTCTGCACCGTTGAACAAGACATAGGTAGGTTTTTCATCAATGGCTTTTTCCATGTCGAAAGGCTGGAAGCCTTTTTCACGGTATTTTCCTGTAGTGTAGAAATCACCTTGCATGACATAGTATTCATGGTCTACCGGTGTCAAGCCTTGTGGCGGTTCAACCAGGATCAGGCCATACATCCCGTTGGCAACATGCATGCCGACTGGCGCAGTTGCACAGTGATAGACGTAGATACCTTCATTGAGTGCTTTAAATGTGAATTGTGATTCATGGCCCGGTGCAGTGAAACTGGATGCTGCACCACCGCCAGGGCCGGTTACGCCGTGCAAGTCGATGTTATGCGGCATTTTGCTACTGGGGTGATTTTTTAAGTGAAATTCTACGGTGTCACCCTGGCGCACACGGATGAAACTACCAGGAACAGTGCCACCAAAGGTCCAGAACATGTACTTCACACCTTCAGAAATGGCCATTTCCTTTTCCACGACTTCCAGTTCAACAATGACTTTCGCCGGATAGCTACGGTGTATAGGTGGCGGCACATTGGGTGGGCTGGTTAGTACGGCATGGATGGGTTGTCCCTGTGGTGGACCAAAATCACTGGAGCTTTTGCTGGCTTTAGTCTCTGCTGCGTGGGCTGACAAGGCCAGGAATAAGGACGCGAATAATATCCGTGAGGCTACGGAAGCAGAGAATCCTCTGAACATGTGTTTCATATGAGCACCTTTTTTTGTGAAAATCGGAAACTTGCGGCAAGAAAATATCGTCGATACTCACAATACTGGTGTATTTCTCAAAAATCCTTGATTTGTAATAAGAAGCCAGCAGTATTCCCTGAAAGTGATCACTTTCTCAGTGCTCGTTTCATAAACAGACGTGAGTGCGAACGAAGGGGACATAACTTACGCCGGATTACCCTGGGTTTGTTTTCAGCGGCACGACTATTGACAGTCCAATTTATGAGTTCCGGGTGATCGGACCGCCTGTGATGAGGCGCGTTTTGCAAATAGATTTTTATGTAAAGTCTTTTTTGTTTTGAGCCGTTTGTGTTTGAACCTGGATAGGTTTATTCTGTAACTTAGAGGTTGTTGCGAATTAAGATAAGGCTGCGTCCCCGGCCAGGTACCGTCGCCGCAGACAATACTTCGGCATAACAAGGCGACGCAACAACGCCAGGTTAATTTCGCAACAGCCTCTTATTGACAAAAATGGTCATTTTAGTCTGCGGACTAACTTCAGCCCGACGGCGTTCTTTGACTATGTTTTCTGGTTGTAAGACATAGTGATGTCAAGACTAAAAGGTGCCTGCGGGTTGATAAGGGAGTTTGGCTTTGTCATATAGGTCAAGGCTCATCTACTGCACTCAACTCATGGAGAAATTAATGAAATTAAAGAATTTCGCGTACGCTTCATTTCTTGTCTTTGTTATCCCTGCATATGCCACGGACCAGTCTGAGGATTCGCAGAAAATGGCTGTAGCAAGTGGGGGACTGGCTGAGAAACTGGTGAACGGCTCTCCTTGGCGTTTCACTACCCAATACGAAAACACCACCCATTATTTCAGGCTAAGCCCCGAAGGAATGTTGCAGCGCAGCTCTGATGCAAGTCCTGGTGACTGGAAAAATCTTGATATCTCGGAGGCAAAAACGGCATCTTACAAGACAAGGAATGGCCATGTCATTACCTTTTCATTGGGAGCCGATGGAACACCGACAGCAAACCATTCAAAGCATTCGTCTCAGTTCAAATCGATCAAGGATTCAACAACTGCAAGTGAGGGGACTCACTGAAAATCTGGTGAGCGCTAATTTCGTCGCTTAGCGCTCTATTTTCGTTTTTCTTTATTTGCAGGATAAATCAGCATTTTGCCGATATTACTTTTTTGTGAGACCAGATCAGCCAGCGTTACCGCATCAAGTACTGAAAGATAGGATGCGGTTGCTTTACTTAGCACACCTTTTAAAATGCATGCGCCAGCATAGGTGCAAGTATTGCTGTTGCGGTCAAAACACTCGGCCATATAAAAATCAGATTCAGTATTTCGTACCACATCCCCTATATTGATTTTTTCGGGGGGCAGATTCAGTTTCAAACCGCCATGGCGACCACGTATGGTTTCTACTTTGCTTGAGATTCCCAATTGATGGACAACCTTGGTCAAATGGCTCTTTGAAATATTGTGCAGCTCAGCAATTTCCTGGATGGTGACCAGTCTATCGTTATGTTGTGCCAGATAAATCAGGGTGCGCAATGTATAGTCGGTAAATGCGGTTAATCTCATTTTGATTCCAAATTCAAATTATTACTTGAGAAAGCATGCTCAAAGGGCACTGCGTTTTGTCGTTGAAAAGCTGCAGCAATATCAAGGCAATTGCTCCTGATAAGGTGGGTAAAACACAAGCTTGACATCGCAATGATCTATTAAGATACATATAGTATAGATGTTTATAAGGTTTTCTTGAATTACGACGTGGGATTGATCTTTATCAAGGGATTGGAATTAAACATTCATTTTGTTTGTATCTTTAAAAACCTATATATAAAATGAACCTTCAATGACATCAGGAATGTTTTATTCGGGCTTCATCACAAATGAAATGATTTCCTGATTCAGCAAATTCTTTCAATTCACCAATAAGGAAACACGCCATGCATGCCACGCGTAAACTCTGGACTTGGCTCGCTGTCATCTGCGTCTTATCTTTTGCCGTTTTGGGCTGGGTAGGTACAGAAATTTATCTGACTGCGCCGCCTATCCCCAAACAAGTCGTCAGTGTCGAAGGTACTGTCTTATTTTCAGAAGGGCAGGTTCAGCGCGGCCAGGAATCATGGCTGTCTGCTGGTGGGCAGCAATTGGGTACGGTATGGGGGCACGGCAGCTATGTCGCTCCAGACTGGTCTGCCGATTGGCTGCATCGCGAATCGCTGGCTTTACTGGAAATATGGGCACAAAAAGAATCGCAGACATCGTATGAGCAACTTAGCGTGGGACGTCAGGCAGAGTTGAAAGCGCGATTGAAGGAGGAAATGCGGCGCAATACTTATAATTCCGCTACCGATGCGATTACTGTCAGTCCAGAACGTGCAAAGGCAATCCAGCAGGTCGCCCAGCATTATATTGCCCTGTTCGGTAACGATCCTTCATTGGAAAAATTGCGTGAGCAATATGCGATGAATCGCGGAACTTTGCCTGAGCCTAAGGATTTGCAAGCACTGCCTGCATTCTTTTTTTGGTCCGCATGGGCTGCGGCTACTGACAGGCCGGGTGCTGCAGATCTGAGTTATACCAGCAATTGGCCACATGAGCCGCTGGTAGATAATACGCCGACTGCCGGTGCAGGTATTTGGTCTGTTGCCAGTGTCATACTGATGATCGCTGCTATTGCGGGCATGATTTTTTATCATTCCATCCATAAGGAAGAGGGTGACCCAGTGCCACCCAAAGCTGATCCGCTATTTGACCTGAAACCAACGCCATCCATGCTGGCAACCAGGAAGTACTTTTATGTTGTCATTGGCCTGATTCTGGCACAGGTAGGCATGGGTGTGATTACTGCCCATTATGCTGTTGAAGGACATAGTTTCTTTGGTTTCCCACTAGCGGAGATATTACCGTTCACAGTCAGTCGCACGATACATACCCAATTTGCTGTGTTATGGATTGCCACTGCCTGGTTGGCGACTGGCCTGTATATAGCGCCTGCAATTTCAGGTCATGAGCCGAAATTTCAAAAGCTTGGTGTGAATGTTCTGTTTTATGCCTTGCTCTTTATCGTTGTCGGTTCTACTGCGTTTGGCTGGCTGGGTAGTCTGCAACACGAAGGCAACGAATTCAGTTTCTGGATAGGTAATCAGGGCCTGGAATACACCAGTATGGGCCGTATCTGGCAAATACTTTTGTTCATCGGCTTGTTGTTTTGGGTGACCTTGTTGGGGCGTGGTTTATTGCCCGCATTGAAGAAACCATCTGAGAGCCGTGGATTGATTGCGATGGTATTTCTGGCAGCGATGTGTATAGGTGCTTTCTATGCTACATCCTTGACCTGGGGACCACACACGCATTATTCGATGATTGAGTACTGGCGTTGGTGGTTGGTGCATCTGTGGGTAGAGGGCTTCTTTGAAGTGTTCGCCACAGCCGTCATCGCCTTGTTGTTTACCCGCCTTGGTTTGATACGTGCAGCAACGGCGAATAGTGCGATTATTCTGGAAACGATTGTTTTCCTGTTCGGCGGCATTCTGGGGACATTGCATCACCTTTATTTCACAGGCACACCAACTTTTGTTATCGCGATTGGTGCCATGTTCTCTGCGCTGGAGGTGGTACCACTGGCGATGATAGGTGTTGAAGCTTTCCGCAACTATCAACGCTCGAAAGCCGCACCCTGGGTGCAAGCGTACAAGTGGTCAATATTGTGCTTTATCGCGGTAGGGTTCTGGAATACCGTTGGTGCAGGTTTGCTTGGCTTTTCCATAAATACGCCGATCGCCCTGTATTACATGCAAGGTTTGAATATGACTGCTGCACATGGTCACGCTGCGCTGTTTGGCGTCTATGGCATGCTTGGAATTGGGCTGTTGCTGTTCTGCTTACGAGGTTTGTCTGATCGTGCAGCCTGGTCAGACAAGTTATTGCAAGCGATGTTCTGGCTCCTTAATATAGGGCTGGCAATGATGGTGTTTATATCGCTGGTACCAGCAGGTATTTATCAGACTGTGGCAAGCATCACCAAAGGCATGTGGTATGCACGTTCACCAGAGCTTATCCATTCGCATTTCATGGAAACCCTGGTCTGGATGCGGGTTCCTGGTGACATCGTATTCTCGATTGGTATCGTTTGCCTGGCTGTATTTGCATTGCGTCTGCTGACTGGCAAGAAACGTACACAAACCGGCCTTGCCGATATTGCCTACGCCAAAGCATCTAACAAAGCTTAGTCGTTCATTCTTGGGAGGGCAGAAATGGCCCTCCCTTTATTTTTTATTAATTTGATCTATATTGAAAAGGAGTCCTACCATGGCTCACGATTGTTCCATTCCTGTTGTCGCCGAAGGTGTCTATGAATTTGATGCGCGTGGTGTTGCCAAGCGTTTTCGCCATGCGGCAATCTTTGGTGCCTTGTCTGCATTAAAGCCGGGGGAAACCATGCGTTTTTGTAATGACCATAACCCCTTGCCGCTGCTGGCACAAATTGAGCATCATTATGGCGCTGGTGTAAAAATGGCTTATGTGTCCAATGAGCCAGGGGAAGTAATTATTGATTTTCATGTGACAACATAAATTGAGTTGAAGAGGCTGATCGATGTTGGATGCTGTTGATAGCAACAGCCTTGAATCAGCCTTCTTTCAATGATGTAAGCTGATCCCTGTACAGTCAACGCCCCGGTGCCTGATTGCAATACGAGGAGAAATGAAATGGCCACACCACATTTACGTTCAGGGGAAGTGACCAATTTGATTGCGCCTGATGAGCAATTCTTGACGATACCCGCCCACGCCTTGTTTAAGGATGTGAATCTTGAAGTTATACGTATGAATTTGGCAGCCGGAAAGAGTTTGCCTTCACATCAAGTTAATGGCCCCATCACCATACAATGTCTGTCTGGTAATCTGCAGATCACATTGGAAGCAGGAAACAAAACCATGCGGGCCGGCGATCTATTGTATCTTGCCGCCGATTTACAACATGCAGTACTGGCCGTCACCAATACTTCTTTTCTGGTGACGATTGTACTGCTTAAAACTGCAATGCAGTAAGCAGGTGGTAATTCCTTAAATCAGTTTGGAGTAAGTCGCAGTCGTCACTTTTTTAAGGTACTTGTCGAATACCATGGCAATGGCACGGACGAATAAGCGACCCTTGGGTGTCACACTGATAGTCGCAGGTGTCATGGTCAGGAAACCAACCTCTTCATATTGGCGTAATTGGGTAATTTCTTCAGCGAAATAGGCAGGGAATTCAATCTGATGGCTTTGCTCAATATCTGCAATATGCAGTGGCATGCTGCACATCAACCGCATGATGATCTCACGACGCAACAGATCATCTTTATCCACATCTATGCCCCTTTCTACTGGCAGGTGGTTTTGATCGAGCAGGTGATAATATTCCTTGATAGTCCGCACGGACTGGCAATACGAATTGCCGACTTTGCTGATCGCTGATACACCAAAACCAATCAGATCACAATCAGCACGGGTTGTATAACCCTGGAAGTTCCTATGTAAACTTTGGTCCAGCTGTGCCTTGTTTAATTCATCATCCGGTTTGGCGAAATGATCCAGGCCTATATATACGTAGCCAGCATCAAGCAAGCGTCGCGTTGACATCATAAAAATTTGCAAGCGATCTTCTGCCGATGGCAAGTCACTTGCAATGATTTGTCGTTGCGCCTTGAAGCGGCTGGGGAGATGGGCATAGTTATAGAGTGCAATCCGGTCCGGTGCCAAAGCGATCAGGCTATCCAGAGTACGTTCAAAACTTGCCAGGTTTTGCTTGGGCAAGCCGTAAATGAGATCTGCATTGACCGATTTGAAATGGGTTTTCCGGCTTTCAGTAATCGCCGCCTCTACCATTTCGAACGGTTGTATCCGGTTCACCGCCTGCTGTACTGCGGGGTCAAAATCCTGCACGCCAAAACTGTTACGGTTAAACCCCAATTCTGCCAGCAATGCCAGGGTGGCGGGCTTGACAGTGCGGGGATCAATTTCGACCCCCAGTTCAGCATCGTCTGTGAACTGGAAGTGTTTGCGTATGATGCCCATCAATTGGCGTAATTCATCGCCACTGAAAAAAGTCGGGGTTCCACCACCCAGATGCAATTGTCCGGTCATACGGTCGGGACCAATTCTGGCGGCGACAAGTTTGATTTCTTTTTCCAGATAACGCAGATATTCCGTTGTCCTGCTATGGTCTTTGGTGATAATTTTATTACATGCACAAAAATAGCAGAGCGACTCACAGAACGGCAGGTGCAAATACAGCGACAGCAGTGGATTGCCATTGCCTGCCTTGCGTTCTTCTAGATAGTGGATATAGCTTTGTTCGTTAAAACTGTCATTGAAACGGTCTGCAGTTGGATACGAGGTGTAGCGCGGGCCTGCTTTATCAAAACGGCGTATCAACTCTTCAGAAATCTCAATCTCGTCGGTCGGTGCTTGTGTTGTCATCATTTTCTTTCTATTGCTGGTAGCACGATACCGGAGCATCTTGCACCCGCTCACGTCATAGGGCTTTTGTGAACGTACTCAATGCATTGCAGGTACGTTTTGCTGGTATGACTTCAAGGCATCTGCTGAGCCTATATGTATCGTCGATCCACAAACCCGGATCAGATTTTCATCCCTCAGTTGGTGCAAGACGCGGGATAATGTTTCGGGTGTCAGGTTGAGCAGGGATGCGACCAGATGTTTTTTCAATTCCAGCCGGACTTCGTTTGTGCTTTGCATCGCTGATGTCTGCAACAGGTAATCGATTACTCTTTGTGACGCATTCTGCAGGGAATAGCGCTCAACATTGCGGATGAACCCGAGCAGGCGAAAAGATAAACCTGCCATCATCTGACGTGATATTGCAGGGGATCTGTCCAGTAGCTGCAGTAAAGCTCTTCTTGGTATCTTAAGTAGCAATGTGCTTTCCAGGGCTTCAGCATGGAACGGATAAGGTTCATCGAGAAACATCATGGCCTCACCCAGGCTTTGGCCAGGACGTATCAATTCCAGAACTTTGTCGTTTCCCTGTGGGGATGGAATGCTGAGCTTGATCAGGCCGAATACGACGATATAGGTATGATCAGCGATATCACCTTTGCGAAATAAAAGCAGGCCTTTATCGAGTTTGACCTTGCCAACCTCTTTTTGCAATTCGCTTAGTTCAATGGCGGAAATATTATGGAATAACGCATGATTTTCCAGTAAGCCAAGCATATTTAATTTTGCCATCACCGATCTCCGACAAACTGATTATGATCAAGTGTAGAAGCGATCAGAGGCGATGCCTATCCGCCAAGTGGACTAGTGCTTGAAGGCAAATGGGCGGGGTCTTTATGGCAGGATTAGCAAAGGGAGTAGGGAATTGTCTTTTTTTTAGCTTTCACTTAAAAAAACGCTCCCAAAAACGATGATTCTTCATCAGTATCAAACTGAAACTGGGGAGCGAATGATAAAAGAACAGAGCCCAAGCGTCCAGAATGTCAACAAGAGTATGACCCAATGTGATAAGGCGCTGGATTGCTCAGTATGGTGCGATAAAAAAGCTTGCTGTTATAGTCAAGCCATTGAGCACAGATCAACAACGCATCCGTTTACCTGGCGATTGTCCTGAGCTTGTACCCACGAAAAATGGTTGATCTGAGCGATGGAGGTATGACAGCCGGATTGGTCGGTGAGGCGCTGAAAATGGCAATAGAACAGCTGCATCCTGAGCCGGTATTTATCGTGCATTCCGATTGTGACAGTCAATAATGAACGGAAATTGGCTCAATATGTTCCTATTACCGTGTCCGACATTACTTGACCACCACACTAATCAAGAATATGGATTAATTTCGATAGTATCCAGTGCAGACGATGCCTGAGCCGAAATGCCTACTATCGTAGCAACGAACACCCTGTCACCAGACAATAAGGCGACTTGCTCTTCATGGTTTAATCCAAAAGTTGTCATCGTAGTAATCGGATCATTTTGGTGAGCTTGCAGCATATTTGCGTTTGAATCTACAGCATTCAAATAATTGATAACACCATTTTTCGGGGGGGGCACAACCACATTAGCCATTTGAGTCACCTTTTAATTAACTTTATTGCACCATTTCCAATGGATTCATCTGATCAGCCTTCACTTGGCCGTTCAAGTGTTTTCATTAGTACTCTTTGATAAGCGGGAGTTACATAATCGACATGAAATCTTGCACCGCAGCTACGTTCCAATGCAAACCTAGTCGATGTAATAAGTATCTCTCGAGGTACTCCGTCCCAAAGAGGTACAAAACCACCTCCGAGTCTGAACAGGGACTCTTTTTTGGCATCTTCGTGAACAACAGGTGAATGTGGAGGATAGTCGAGATCTTTTTAAGATAGCACAAATTTTTTCAGTTCCGGCATGTGATACAAAAAAACTGCTTCTATTACATTTTCAATTGCAGATCCCATCCCTGCTTCCATTAAATCCTCAAACATGCAACCCACAAAATAGTCCGCCTTGCCTGATGCAAATTGAAGAGCGTGTCCACTCTCTTCATTGGCAAATAAAGCTTTAATCAGGAAATTTTTTCTATCTTTTTCGGTCTCCGACATTTTACTTCCTACTTAATATTGTCCATTTTTTAAGTTGCTTTGCCGCAACATGATATATCACTCATTTCTTATCGGTCTGTAGATTTCGTCAATACTGTAGTCGCAAATTACTTGTTTGTACTACCTCTGGATGCCGACCTGACCATTGAGCCTTTCGAACAACTAATCCGAGTTTTGCTAAAAATTCAAGCCTGACATTGGCTGGTACGCCTTTTCCTTCCAAAAATCGGGCATAGCCCCATGGAGAGATTTGTATGGTTGCTGAAAGTGCAAGTACAGCAGGATTTAAGTGTAAAACGTGAGTGGATACCTTTTCTGAATCATCAATTTGGCACGGTCATGTTAAAGCAGCATAGATTTTAATATTTCAAATGAATCAATAATAAAAAAGCCGTCACAAAGTGACGGCTTTCAGCCAGAAAAACAGGTCGGAAAAAGCAATAAGCTTATCCGCCTCTGCGCATCATTTCAAAGAACTCTGCATTGTTTTTGGTGGCTTTCATCTTGTCGAGGATGAATTCCATCGCTTCGATTTCGTCCATGCTATACAGCAACTTGCGCAAGATCCAGATCTTCTGCAACTGATCCGGCTTGATCAGTAATTCTTCACGACGGGTGCCGGATTTGTTCAGGTTGATGGCTGGGTAGACGCGTTTTTCAGCAAGGCGGCGTTCGAGATGAACTTCCATATTGCCTGTGCCTTTGAATTCTTCATAGATCACATCATCCATGCGGCTGCCGGTTTCGATCAGGGCAGTGGCGATGATGGTCAGGGAACCGCCTTCTTCGATATTACGTGCGGCACCAAAGAAGCGTTTTGGACGTTGCAGCGCATTGGCGTCCACACCACCGGTCAGGACCTTGCCGGAAGCAGGGATGACAGTATTGTAAGCACGTGCCAGACGGGTGATGGAATCGAGCAGGATAACCACGTCTTTTTTCATTTCTACCAGGCGCTTGGCTTTTTCCAGCACCATTTCAGCGACTTGTACGTGACGGGTGGCTGGCTCATCGAAAGTCGATGCGACCACTTCACCGCGTACGGAACGCTGCATTTCTGTCACTTCTTCCGGACGTTCATCAATCAGCAACACGATCAGGGTAACGTCGGGGTGGTTGGTGGTGATC
Organism: Undibacterium sp. GW821-FHT11B02; assembly: GCF_058808955.1. Taxonomy (NCBI): domain Bacteria; kingdom Pseudomonadati; phylum Pseudomonadota; class Betaproteobacteria; order Burkholderiales; family Oxalobacteraceae; genus Undibacterium; species Undibacterium sp. GW821-FHT11B02. The sequence continues at coordinate 69,864 of NZ_JBXASD010000017.1, forward strand.
GCGTGTGCCACATGTTGCAGCATCACGGATTTACCGGATTTGGGTGATGCCACCAGCAAACCGCGCTGGCCACGACCGATAGGAGCAATCATGTCGATGATGCGGCCGGTGGTGTTTTCTTCGCCGCGCATTTCGCGTTCCAGTGTCAGAACTTTGTTCGGGTGCAGCGGCGTCAGGTTTTCAAACAGGATGCGGTGCTTGGAGGCTTCTGGCGATTCGCCGTTGACCTTGTCCACTTTCACCAGTGCAAAATAGCGCTCACCATCTTTGGGGGTGCGTACTTCACCTTCTATCGAATCGCCAGTGTGCAGGTTGAAGCGGCGGATTTGCGAAGGAGAAATATAAATATCGTCAGTAGATGCCATATAGCTGGCATCAGGCGAGCGCAGGAAGCCAAAGCCGTCAGGCAATACTTCGAGGGCGCCGTCGCCAAAAATTTGTTCGCCGGCTTTTGCACGTTTTTTCAGGATCGCAAACATCAATTCCTGCTTGCGCATACGCGCAGCGTTATCGATATCGAGTCCGATGGCCATCTCCAGCAAAGCGGATACGTGTAAGGCCTTTAATTCAGATAGATGCATGGTGAGTGTCCCGGGATGGGATTATGAGGTGGGGGAGTGAACGGAGGAACTACAGAATAAACAGGATAGAAAGAAGTTCTGTCGTGATTTAAATTTTAGTTTGAACTCGGGTCTGAATTAGTCGCAACCGGTAATGGGTAATTACCGCGAAGCGGTATTTCACATGCAAGCACCGTAAGTAAAGTTCTTTTAGTTCTTTTACTTACGGCGTTTGCTTCAGACCGTGATAATACCTTAAATATTACTATCAATGAAATTGATTAATTGCCCTTTTGCCAGCGCGCCAACTTTTTGCGCTGCAGCAGTGCCGTTTTTAAACAGAATCAGGGTAGGGATGCCACGAATGCCAAATTTGGCTGGAACAGCCTGATTGGCATCAACGTCCATCTTGGCTATCACGATTTTGCCATTGTATTCTTTAGCAACTTCTTCCAGGATAGGGGCGATCATCTTGCAAGGGCCACACCATTCGGCCCAGAAGTCGACCAGCACTGGTACATTGGAATTGATTACGTCAGCTTCGAATGAAGCATCACTTACATATTTGATGTTTTCGCTCATGGAATCCTCAACGAGAGGGAAAAATTAAGGGGTAACAGCGCCACTGAATGTCGGTGTTATCGGACAGCGCCGCATTCTGGTTTGAATCTGGGGGTGATAATCACGAATTCAATGGTGTTGAACAGTGTATCAGCATGACTACAACAAGAGTCGGGCGTGGGTAGCTATGCGGTGATAATAACCTATTTTTAAATAAAGTGTGATGCCCGTAGCTAAATTGCCTATGCTGTCGCATAGTATACTTGCTCTACAGACAAAATTCATCTTTGCTTATTACTGTTCTTATTACCGTACTTATTACTGTTCTCTTTATGCTGCGTCCACCTGAACTGATTCCTGCATCATCTGACTTTTGGCCCCGGCTGGCGCAAGCCTTCGTGCGCATGGCCAGAGCCGAAGGCTGGGGGAAGGAGCAGGGGCGCGATTATTCTGCCGTGCGGGTGATAGTACCAACCTACCAGCACGCCAATTTACTGCTAAGGGCATTGGGTGCCAGCTTGCAGGGGAATTTTATTCCACCGCGCATCCATACACTGTTTGCCTTGCTCGAAATGCAGGCACCCGACAGCCAGGGCCAGACGGGCAGCGATGCCAGTGAGCGTTTGATGGGCTTATATGCCGAATTGCGGCAACACCCATGGCTGAAGAAATTGTTCGGTGCACGCAGCAATACCGATTTATTGCCACTGGCGCAGACCCTGTTAACCCTTTCTGATGAATTGACTGCAGCCTTGTTGCCGTTAGCAGTCAAGGGCAGCGGCACCAATAGAACAACCGCCAACAAGGCAAAGCTGGAGCGTGAATGGCAGGCTGCACTGGCGCAGTTGCCCGCACCTGCACAGGCCATGCTATCGGAAGAGTCGCAACTGGTGTGGTCAGTGTGGCAGGGGCAATTGGATGGCAATGACCCCATGTTGCAACGCTATGGTCGTCTGATGCAACTGGCCGGGCAGGCAGCCGAACCTTTACTGTGGATCAGCCCGACCGCGCCGGATGCGATGGAACTGGCGTTTTTGCAGGCGTGGGCAAAAAACCAGACGGTCATGCAATGCACGCTGGACTGGCGTGCCGAAACCCTGCCACAACCGTATTACCATGCCTGGCCGGGTTTGCAGGATGCCGGTGGCCCCAGTCATCAGCAGGCTTTGACGGAATATGTGGATACCTCGCATATACGTCTGTGCTGTGCCGCTTCGCTGGAGGATGAAGCCGTACAGGGCGCACAGACCATCATCAACTGGCTGCAGGCTGGCAAGCAAAACCTGGCTGTGGTGGCGCAAGACAGGGTGGTGTCACGCCGCATGCGCGCGCTGCTGGAACGAGCCCAGATCATGGTTGCGGATGAAACGGGCTGGAAGCTGTCAACCACCCGTGCCGCTGCCGCCATCGCCGCCTGGCTGGAAGTGGTGGCGACCCGTGCCGATACCATGGCTTTGCTGGATTTTCTGAAGTCACCTTACGTGATCTGGAAGGACAGTGAACGAGATACAGAATTAGCCGATGGTGATGTGGAAAACCGCGACAAGGCTGACATAGTGATGCGTATAGAAAGCGTGCTGCGGCGTGCGAATATCCTGGGTGGATGGGAGTCGGTGCAGTCTGCACTGGATGCTGCCCAGGATACCGTGGCAGCACGCCGCTGGCTGAGGGCCATTGCCAGGCAGGCGAATCAGTTCACAGGCCGTCGTAGCCTGCCTGAATGGTGCACGCTCAGCCTGCAGTCTTTTTTTGACCTGTCCATGTTCAATGCTTTTCAGGCAGACCCAGCCGGTGCACAGATTATCCAGCTACTGCAAAAAATGCAGATGTCTTGTGAAGACATGAAGGCTGGTTTTACGTTTGCAGAATGGCGTTCGCTGATGAGCCTGCAAATGGAAAGCACACCGTTTGTGGTTAGCCATGCCGACAAGCGGGTGGTGATGTTGCCTTTGAATGGCGCCCGCCTGCGATCGTTCGATGCGGTATTGCTGGTTGGTGCTGATGCCCGGCATTTGCCTTCGCAGGCCAGTGAAGTGTTGTTCTTTGCTAATGCCGTCCGGCGTGAATGCGGGCTGGAAACCCGCGAATCCCGTCAGCAGCAACAGTTGCGCGATTTTGCTGAATTATTATTGAGCAATACCGATGTGGTGCTGTCCTGGCAAGGCAGTTTAAATGGCGAACATAATCCCGTCAGTCCCTGGCTGGAACAGCTGGGTCTGACGCTGGAAAGAACTCAGCAAGCGGTGCTGGATAGTCAGCCGCTGGTCTTGCCTGTCACGCGCCTGCAGGTTTTGCCACAGCAAATGCCGGCACCGTCCGCCGCCGCACTGTTGCCAACCAGTCTGTCTGCCAGTGGCTATACCAGCCTGGTCGTTTGTCCCTATCAGTTTTTTGCCGGACGCATGCTGGGGCTAAGTGCCATGGATGAATTGTCCGACATGCCAGAAAAACGGGATTATGGCGACTGGTTGCATGCGATATTGAAACGCTTCCATGAACAACTGAAAAGCGCCATGCAAGAGCAGACCATGGTGGACAAGGAAGCCTTGCTAAGAGCAGTGTCCGCGGAATTTTTTGCTGACGTGCTGCAAAAAAGCCCGGCGGCGCTGGCTTACAGCGTGCGCTGGGAAAAAGTGATCCCCGCTTATGTCGCCTGGGTACAGGTGCGTGAAGACGATGGCTGGCAGTTTGATATGGGGGAAATCAAGGCGGAAAAAACACTGGAATGGCCGGGCGGCAGCCTGACTCTGAAAGGGCGCATAGACCGTATCGATCAACATCAGAGTGGTGAACTGGCGGTACTGGATTACAAGACCAAAAATGTCAATGATTTGCGCAAGCGCTTGAAGGAAGGCGAAGACCATCAGTTACCATTTTATGGCTTGCTGACAGAATTGCCGGTCAGTTCTGCCAGCTATGTAGCGCTGGAGCTGAGTCAGGGTAAAACCGGGCAGACCGATGCCGATGATTTTGAACGCTGGGTGTCTGAGCTGGCGCAGTCGATCAGGAACAGCATGACCGCCCTGCAGCAGGGAGCTGCCTTGCCCGCCCACGGGATAGAGCAGGCTTGCCAGTATTGCGAAATGCGTGGCTTGTGCCGCAAGGGAGCATGGTAATGATGGACATGACGTCTGCCACATCTGCCATGTCAGCCATCCATGCGTATGAAATTGACGGTGCTGCGGTCAACCATGCCCAGTTCACCGCAGCAGCCTGCAACCCGCACCATAGCGTGGTGGTGGAAGCCTGTGCCGGCAGTGGCAAGACCTGGTTGCTGGTCTCGCGCATGTTGCGCCTGCTGCTGGCAGGGACAGAGCCAGCCGAGCTGCTAGCCATCACCTTTACCCGCAAAGCTGCACAGGAAATGCGTGAACGCCTGATGAGCCTGTTGCATGAATTGGCCTTGGCTGATATTGCACAGGTGCGTCAATTACTGGCAGAGCGCGGCGTGCAGGAAGCTGAAATGCCGCAACTGATACCGCTGGCGCGCAGTCTGTATGAAAAGGTTTTGTCCAGCCCACAATCCTTATCCATGGATACCTTCCACAGCTGGTTTGGACGTTTGCTGCAACTGGCACCACTGGCATCCGGCGTGCCGCACGGCTTTAGTCTGATTGAAGCCAGTGGCGACATACAGCGCGAAGCCTATGGCCAGTTGATGCAGATGATCGCTCAGGAAGAATATAGCGAAATCCGGGAGGCGCTGCTGTTTTTGTATCAGGAAATTGGCGATTTCAACACCCGCGAAATGCTGGAGGCATTTCTGGACAAGCGGGCCGAATGGTGGGCGTCGAACCAGTCCCCCGACGCTGGCGATCCGTTGCAATGGTTGCAGGATTTATGCGGTGCCGATGCTTACCGCGATGCCCGCCTCAGCCTGTGGGAAGATGCAGGTCTGTATGACCGCATTAGCAAGCTGGCGCTGATTCTGGGGCAAGGTTCGAAACAGAATCAGGGTAATGCCGTCAAGATTGAGCAGGGGATAAGTGAAGGGCCGTCATTGCCCGCGTTTGAATTATTGTGTACAGGCTTTTTTGACAGCCGTGGTTCTGCACGTTCACACAATACCAAAGGCAAGGCATTGCTGGCATCCATCGACAAACATTTGGGGCAGGACCATGTGCTGGCATTTGAAGATGAATGCCAGGCTATCATGGATGAGTTGAATTCCCTGCAAAAGCGCAGTGCCGAAAAAATCGTGTTGCAGGTCAATGAAGCCTTGTTCAAAGTCGGTGCTGCTTATGTAGACTGTTATCAGGGTTTGAAGTCGGATCAACGTGTTTTTGACTTTGCTGATCTGGAATGGCAGGCCTACCGCTTGTTGAGCAGTGATGAATATGCCGCCTATCTGCATAGCCGGCTGGATTCGCGTTACAAACATATCTTGCTGGATGAATTTCAGGATACCAATCCCTTGCAGTGGGATATCGTGCAGGCATGGTTGTATGCCTATGGTGATGATGCATCACGGCCGACAGTATTCATTGTGGGCGACCCCAAGCAATCGATTTATCGCTTTCGGCGGGCCGAACCGAGGGTGTTTACGGCGGCTCGCAATATGCTGGCAAAGCAGGGTGCCAGGGTCTTGCGTACCAATCAGACCCGCAGAAATGCGCCGGCAATAGTCAGCATGTTGAATCAAAGCATGCGTGGCAATCCTCTGTTTGCGGCGCAGACCACGGCGTCAGAGCAAAGCGGCGATGTCTGGCGCTTGCCGCTGATTGGGGTAGATACGACAACTGGTGATGACGCACCATCTGATGACGCCGATATGGTGGTGACCAAAGGACGTTTCCCTTTGCGCAATTCGCTGACGACGCCATTGGAAGAAGCTGAGAATCTGCAACGCTATGAAGAAGGTCGTCAGCTTTCCCAAGCCCTGCTGGAGCTGCGCGCGCAGCAGGGTACGGATGGTTTTCAATGGTCTGAAGTGATGTTGCTGGTCAAACGTCGTACCCATCTTTCCGCCTATGAAAAGGCATTGCGTGAAGCTGGTATTCCGTTTGTATCGAGTCGTCGGGGTGGTTTGCTGGAAGTGCTGGAAGTGCTGGACCTGATCGCCCTGCTGGGTTTTTTGATGACGCCGGGGGATAACCGGGCGCTGGCGCATGTCTTGAAATCCCCCATCATAGGTGCCAGTGACACCGACCTGATCCTGATCGCGCAGGCAGAGGGGGCAACCTGGTGGAAGCGTCTGCAAGACTGGCATGCAGACGACGGTAATCCGCGTTTGCAGCGTGCCAGCAGCTTGCTGCAACAATGGATGGAAGCGTCCTGCTATCTGCCTGTCCATGATTTGCTGGACCGCATTCTGCATCAGGGTGACGTGCTGCAACGCTATGCCCAGTGTGTGCCTGCTGCACAACGGTCACAGGTGACAGGCAATATCCACAGTTTTACTGAACTTGCATTGAATCTGGATGGTGGGCGTTACCCCAGCCTGCCGAAATTTATCGCTGCGCTGCATGCCTTGCGCCGTGCTGGTGACAGTGATGCGCCGGATGAATCGGCGGTCGACAGTGCTGCTGACGCCTTGCGCATCCTGACCATACATAGCGCCAAGGGGCTGGAAGCCAATATCGTGGTGATGCTCGATACCAATCACAGCGAATCGCTGAAAGACAAGATTGGTGTTTTGTGCCAGTGGCCGTTGCAGGCGGGGGAGACACGTCATTTCTCAGTCTTTGGCAAGAAAGACCAGCGTGGTGCTGCGCGTGACCAGTTGTTTTTGCAGGAAGAACGTCAGGCCATGCAGGAAAATTGGAATCTGCTCTACGTCGCCATGACCAGGGCCAGGCAATTGCTGATCATCAGTGGTGTGGTCAGTGGTAAAAAGCAGGGCAGCCCCAGCTGGTACGGCTATCTTGAAGGGGCAGAGCTGAAAAACCCTGCCGGTAACATACAGACTTCAGGCATGTCGTCTGGCGAAGAATTCGGCCTTGCCGTGTTTGATCCGCCAACGCTGCCGGTTGCGGATATGGAACTGGAAACGGTCAGCGACGAGCAGATCGAAGGTATTGCCCTGCATACCCTGATGGAGCGGCTGAGCAATCCGGGTCAGCCCTGGCCAGTGGTATTGCCAGCAGCAGAGACGATAGCCGCATGGCTGCCCTGTGCCAGCAGTGTTGCCCAGACCATACGCCAGCAGGCAGAGCGTATTTTTGCGAATGAAGAGTTGCAGAAATTTTATGATCCGGCCAGATTTGACTATGCACGCAATGAAATGGACGTATTGGTGGACCAAAAATTGATGCGGTTGGACCGCGTAGTGGTTTTTTCTGATACGGTATGGGTGCTGGATTACAAACGTCAGTTATTGGCTTTAGAGGAAACTGCCTACCGTGACCAGTTACAGAGCTACGTCAGTGCCTTAAATCCGGTATTTTTCAATAAAAGTGTCCACGCTGCACTTATTTTGAGCGATGGCAGCATGCGAGAGCTGCTCTGAAGGAAAATTTACTCGTATAATTAAAGGCTGAGTTCCAGATCCTTACTACCGAGACATGATGATTTCCGATTTCGAATTGCTTGCAGAAAAAGTAGCGCGGCTTGCCGAGCTGGCTCATGCCTTACGCAGTGAAAACGCGGGGCTGAGGAATGATGTGATTTCCCTGACGGCGCAAAATGCGGATCTGCAACAACGCATGCATCAGGCACATGATCGTGTTACTGCTTTGCTGGCCCAATTGCCCGCTGAGATATTGAATGACAAGGAAGCGGCATGAGCGAAGCCAAACTGATACAAGTCGATGTCACCATCATGGGACAAAGCTATAAGCTGAGTTGCAAGGAAGGTGAAGACCGGGCATTACGCGATGCCGCTGCCTACCTTGACGGCAAGATGTCGGCTATACGCGATGCGGCCAAGGTCAAAGGCAATGACAGGATCGCTGTTATGGCAGCATTGAGCATGACGACCGAACTGCTGGCAACCAAGTCACCTGAAGGCCCACTCTCTGGTCTGTCATTGGCAGAAGTCAAGCAAAAAATTCATAACATGCACGAGACCATGGATCAGGCATTGACTCCACAAGAAAAACTATTTTGATCACATCTATTATTATTTAATTTAATCAAAATAGCTGGCAGAAAACAGGCGTTTGGGGTTACACTTTAGTTCCCTACCGTGTTCGCCAATGCCATATATTCCTTGAACCATTTATGTGCATAGGCTGTGGAAATTGTTCGATTGGTGTGAGCGTCGCTAGTCCGATGAACCCGAAATTGAACTGACCGTGGCCAACTTGAACCGCCAGGTTCAGGATGCCGGCATAGCGGCATCGGTGGGGACTTATACCAGAACGGCTGTCATTTGATGACAGCCGTTTTTTTTCGTAACCCATGTGCTTGCGGGTGGGCGCATTGCCCCGAATGTAGAGAAGAGAATCAACTGGTAAATGCAAAGAGGATGTTGTATTTGCCTCTATCGAAGAAGGGCTGTATGGGCTGAAGTAGTCAGTTGGCCCAGTCTGAGGAATGTTACCGGTGACGCAATGTCCACAGGCTATTTCCATGCATCCAAAGACGTTGAATGAAAAATCATTAAGAAATGTGCGACAATTTCCTTTTGATTTTTCAATTATTCTGCCATGGCCTATTGGTTAATGAAGTCTGAGCCGGATGAGATCAGCATCGATGATGTGCTGGCGCTGCCCAGCATCCCCTGGTTTGGAGTGCGCAATTATCAGGCACGTAATTTCATGCGTGATGGCATGCGTGTCGGTGATGGTGTGCTGTTCTATCATTCCAGTTGCCCTGAGCCTGGTATTGCTGGTCTGGCTGAAGTGGTCAGCACGGCTTACCCGGATCACACACAGTTTGAAAAGGACAGCAAATACTTTGACCCCAAGGCAACGCAAGAAACGCCGCGCTGGATGATGGTAGATGTCAAGGCCAAACTTAAAACCCGTTTGCTGAGCCTGGCCGAACTCAGGACTTATCCGCAATTGGAAAACATGACTGTGCTGCAAAAAGGCAGCCGTTTGTCGATTACCCCGGTTACGGCGGATGAATGGCGTTTCATCCAGAAACTTTTGGAGAAAACGGTGTGAAGTTCTTACCATTTAACGCTACCGACACCACAGAAGTGGCCGGGCCCCTGGCTGCAGCCAAGTTTATCAAGGAAATAGGGCGTGGCAAGGATGGCGCGCGCAGCATGACGCAGGCAGATGCTGCCACTTTGTATTCTGCCATGCTGGCAGGTCGGGTATCTGATCTGGAAATGGGCGGGATCTTGCTGTCCATGCGTATCAAGGGTGAATCGATAGAAGAAATTTCAGGATTCATGCAGGCGGCACAACCATATATGTTGCCCATGCAGGCACCGGCAAACAGTATTTATGCGCCGGTAGTTATTCCCACCTATAACGGTGCGCGCAAAAAAGCCAATTTAACGCCCCTGCTGGCGCTGTTGCTGGCAAAACGCGGGGTGCCGGTACTGGTGCATGGGGTACGCACGGACGCCGGTCGTATCGCCACCGCAGAAATATTCCAGGCATTGGGTTTACCTTTGGTTGCCACGGCAGAACAGGCGCTGGAGCAGATGCAGCAAATGCAGCCTGCCTTCATGCCTGTTGATGCCTTGTCCCCAGCGATGGCGCATTTACTTAGTCTGCGACGTATCCTTGGTGTTCGCAACTCAACGCATACGCTGGTGAAGATTTTGCAGCCTTTTGTTTCACCAGCCTTGCGCCTGAGTTCTTACACGCATCCAGAATATCTGATCATGCTGAAAGACTATTTTTCACGCTGCGCGCCTGTTGATGCAGGTGATGTCTTTTTGATGCGCGGTACCGAAGGTGAGACAGTTGCCAGTACCGGACGTGCGCAGCAGATAGACTGGTTCCATCGGGGGCAACTGACGACACTGGTACCCGTGCAGCAAGAACCCCTGGCTGAAGTGCCGCAGGTACCGGAAAGTATAGATGCTGAGACCACCGCAGCCTGGATCAGGGCGGTACTGGCGGGGGATATTGTTGTGCCGGAAAATATTGCCGCACAAGTCGAGCATTGCATCACGGTGGCGAAAGCGCTGCAAAAGCATGTGTGAAACCTGACATATCATGGAGCAGGATTTGGTCGATACAGATGCAAATATCAATGCGGTTCGGAATGAACCACGGTTGCAAGCGGTCCTGAATTTCCTGGATCAGATAGGTGTTGATGTGATTGAGCGTGAGCTTTTGCAAGCCACATTTTTACCTGGCCTTGATCTTGGTCCTGGATGCATTTATGTGGATTATAGCCGGTTGAAATATCCTGGTGATATGGTACATGAAGCGGGTCACCTGGCTGTCACGCCTGCATTTCAACGCGCCTTGATCGGTAGTGCAGAGCAGGATAAGGACTGGCCGCCACAGGGGGAAGAAATTGCTGCCATTCTGTGGTCATTTGCCGTTGCGCGTGAACTGGATTTACCGCTGGATTTTGTGTTTCACGGCGATGGATATAAAGATGATTCGTCCTGGTTGATCGAGACCTTCGAGTCAGGGAATTATATAGGCTTGCCGTTTTTGGAATGGGCGGGTTTGAGTCTGGGGCCAGTAAGGGCTGAGAAGGAAGGGAAAATGGCTTTTCCCGCTATGGTAAGGTGGATGCGGGAGTGAGTGGATTGCTGAAGACGATACCTATTTGTATTACTGATTGCAGACATGAAAAACGCCGGAGTAAATCCGGCGTTTTTTTTGCTTAACAGACTAACAATCGATCAAAAGTTGGCCTTGAATTGCACGCCGTAGCTGCGCGGTTCGTTCAGGATACCTGTGAGGTTGTTGAAGTCAATGGCGGCAATGACCTGTTGCTTGTTGGTGATGTTGCGACCATAAGCTGCCAGTTCATATTTGCCATCTGCCCACATATAACCTACGCGCAAACCGCCTTCCAGCAGGGATTTGGCTTTGTATTCCTTGGCTTCATACAAGAACATGTTGTAGGTGTCTTTGTAAGACCAGTCGGTGTTGGCGTACAGCGTGCCTTCGCCAACTTGTGTGGAATAACGCAGCGAGAAGTTGCCTACCCATTTAGGAGCGCGTGGCAACGGATTGCCACCGACTAGTACCGTACCTGCGACAGGGCCGGCAGGATTGGTCACTGTACAGCCGTTACCGCATGGGGCGACGAACAGTTTGCTATCCCTGATTTCAGTGTCGTTATAGCTGACACCAAGGGTGGTTTTCCAGTTGCGGCTCAGGTTGGCTTGCAAATCCATTTCAAAGCCTTGACCAACAGCTTTGTCTGCATTGACCAGTTTGTTTTGATTGACGGCACCGCTACCTGCTGTCAACTGCAGGTCTTTGGCAGTGTAGTGGAATATAGTAGCGCTGATGCGTGCTGTGTTATCCAGAATGTCTTTCTTGATACCGGTTTCGAAAGACAGATTCTTTTCTGAATTGGCAACCGAGATGCTGTCACCAAACAGAACGCGGCCCTGGATACTCGGTGCACGATAACCAGTTGCGATACGGGCAAAGACGGAAGTTGCCTTATCCAATGTGTAGTTGGCACCGATGTCCCAGCTGATATTGGTAGCAGATGGGTTGGCTCTGAGTACAGGCGTACCTGGTGTGCCAAACGCTGTGCCTGGTGTCCAGGTGCGTTGTGCATCAAAGTCTTTTCTATCGCTGGTATAACGCAAACCGCCACGCAGTTTGAACTGATCGGTCACTGCATAATTCAAGCTACCGAAAGCAGCCCAGGATTTGGCATTTTGATGTTGTACGGCGTAACCATCTTGCGGATTGCCAGGTGCGAAAGAGTTATAGTCAAAACTGTCAACTTGCAGTTCTTCGCTGAAGTAGTACAGACCGGCGATCCATTGCAGTGGGTCTTTGGTATTGGATTCAACACGGAACTCTTGTGTGATCTGTTTCAGACTAGGCAAGCCATCGGCTGTTTCCGCCGGGAAGGGGATAAAACCAGGACCCATGGTTGGCATGAAGGATGCGCCATAACCGCCGTCAACGTCAGCACGGCTGTAGAACTTCGCCTGATCATAGGCCGTGATGGAATGCAGGCTGATACCAGGCAAATCCCAGCGCAGGCGCAGGCTGCCACCGGAAGATTTCAAGGTCTGGCTATTCAGGCCATCAGTCGGGTAGCTGCCATAGTCAAAGCCAGGCACCAGTTCATTCGTACCTTTTTGTATGATATTGGCGCGGAACAGAGTGGCATTGCCGGACATGTCGCGGCCATGCAAATTGATCAAAGCACTGAAATCACCGTTTTTATAAGCGAATTGCAGGCGTGCTGCATTATCGCGATAGCCTTCGAGGTTTTTCTCGCCGGTGGGACGTGGATTGGTCACACGGTCATCACGGGTTTGTGACTGACCAGAGAAGCGCATTGCCCAGTCTGGGTTCAGAGGGACATTGATTGCGCCTTCAAGATTGATAGCTTTGTAGTTACCGAAGCCAATGTTGGCATAACCTTCAAAGCGACGAGTTGGCTTGGTAGAGTCAAACTTCAATACGCCGGCAGGTGAGTTACGACCGAACAGTGTGCCTTGCGGGCCACGCAGAATTTCAACCTGATCCACGTCAAATACTGGGAAGCCTTTCAGCATCGGGCTTTCCTGCACGACGTCATCATAGACCAGACCTACTGGTTGAGATGCATTCAAATCGAAATCGGTATTGCCCAGGCCGCGGATATAGAAACGTGGGAAAGAACGGCCGAAGTCGGATTCCACGTTAAGACTTGGTACGCGGGCTGCCAGGAAACGGATATCCTGACCGCTGGCATTGTAAGTATCCAGCGCTTCACCTTTGATGGCTGAAATCGACATCGGTACTTCCTTGATGTTTTCTGCGCGGCGGTTGGCCGTCACAATCACGGTTTCAAGCTGCGTCCCATCGTTTTTTGCTGTATCAGGCTTGGCTTCCTGAGCCCAGGCTGCTTGCATGGGGAAGGCTGCGGAGATAGCCAAAGCGATAACGCTCAGCCCTGCTCCCTTATGTAGTTGCTGAGAAATAGTTTTGCGCATAGATATGTTCCCAAAAATGATATTAGTCGAGAGTGTTCCGGTATGGTGCTTATGCGCCATCCCTGAAATGGGGCGTGGTGAAATCGAAATTTCGCTACAGGCACCAGCGCAATCGTTTGCGTAATCGTTTGCGTGGCCACAGTTCCGTTATCTCTCTTGGCCGTAGACAAGTCAAGAATTACTTATTTGATTGAAACGATTTTCCTTATTTGGAATAAATATGTTGCGTATTTCAAACAAGAAAATTGCTGAGAGGAAGCAAAATAGGTCTGCTTTGTTGTGGTGCAACATCCAATAAATATGGTGCCTCATTTTGGATATCGGTGAAAGGCGATGTAAAAATTTCCAAATCAATTATGACATTGGAAAAATGTACGGCATTTGTGTATCTAAATGTTACGGGAATATATGCATTATGAAATTGTCTTCAGTCAGTTATTGAACTCATCCCGCATTAAAGTCTGCTGACCAGATTTGCGGTCCCGTCAACGCGCACTAGGCTACAATCTCGCCTGATTTTTGTGAAAGTAGAAGCCATGAGCAAACAGTTTAATCTTGCCGTTATCGGTGCCGGTGCTGCCGGTTTGATGTGTGCAGCAGTTGCCGGTCAGCGTGGTAAGAGTGTGGTACTGATTGACCACGCGGATCGTCTGGCTGAAAAAATACGGATATCCGGGGGAGGTCGCTGTAATTTCACCAACCTGCATGCGACACCGAATAACTTCCTGTCGGAAAACCCACATTTCTGCAAGAGCGCCTTGTCACGTTATACGCCGCAGGATTTTTTGGCATTAATGAAGCGCTATAACATAGCATGGCATGAAAAGCACAAAGGCCAGTTATTTTGTGACGACAGTGCAGAAGATGTTATACGCATGCTGAAAGCGGAATGCGATGCGGGCAAGGTGGAATGGCGCATGGGTTGCAAGGTGGAAGATGTGCAGCAAGACGGGCAGGGGTTTACCCTGCGTACCAGTGCAGGTGAAATACGGGCCGGACAAGTGGTGATTGCAACGGGTGGTTTATCCATCCCTAAAATAGGGGCAACGGATTTTGCCCATAAAATCGCCCGTCAGTTTGGTTTGAAAATCATAGAGCCACGTCCGGCACTGGTGCCGCTGACTTTTGATGCAAAGGCATGGGAGCCTTTTGTGCCACTGTCCGGCATCTCGCTGGAAGTGGATATAGAAACCGGTGAGAAAAAGGCACGTACCGTATTCAGGGAAGATTTATTGTTTACGCATCGTGGTTTGTCTGGCCCGGCAGTCTTGCAGATATCAAGCTTCTGGGAACCGGGCAAAGCCTTGCGTATTAATCTCTTGCCAGAAATTGATGTGGCGCAGGATCTGGTTGAAAATAAAACCACGATCAAGAAAAACCTGGCCAATCATTTGTCTCAATATCTGCCATCCAGGCTGGTGGATGGCTTGCTGGTGGCACACGGGTTTGCCGGCGATGCCAGAGTGGCCGATATGCCCGACAAGCGCCTGCGTCTGATAGGTGAAAAATTGAATCGATGGGAGCTGGTGCCAAATGGTTCTGAAGGCTACCGCAAGGCCGAGGTAACGCGTGGTGGTGTTGATACCCGTGAATTGTCTCAGCAAAGCATGATGAGTAATAAAGTACCTGGCTTGTATTTTATTGGTGAGGCGGTCGATGTGACAGGCTGGCTTGGTGGGTATAACTTCCAGTGGGCCTGGGCATCTGGTATCGCCGCCGCGCTATCAGTGTAATGTCACTTGACGTTGTGTTTTTGCATGAGGCCTTGATGTAATTTATACTGTAGGGAGTATAAATTGCAGATAGTTGCTGTAGGAGTGGGAGTCGCCGGATATTTGTCTATACTCCCTTAAATTAATGGTAAACAGGGACGCTGATCTGGCGTTGCACAGGTTTTTATTGCCGGCGCAGACAAGTATTTGCGCAAGATTTAATCAAGCTTCTTCCATTAATCTAATTTTCCTGTTAATATCTCGGTCTTCCTATAAATCTTTCCATGGTTTGAACTTACATGACCACAATTCGCCTTAAAGAAAACGAGCCGTTCGAAGTCGCCATGCGCCGCTTCAAGCGCACTATCGAAAAGACCGGTCTGTTGACCGAATTGCGCGCTCGCGAGTTCTACGAGAAGCCAACAGCGGAACGCAAGCGTAAGCTGGCTGCTGCTGTTAAGCGTCACTACAAACGTATTCGTAGTCAGCAATTGCCTAAGAAGATGTACTAATCCTGCTGTTGTGTTCGGCGTTTTTGCCGGGTACATCGCGGTTATCTGCTTAGGTTCGCATGCCCGCTCCGGTCAGCCGCAGCGGGCTTTGTTGTTTTTGTCGAATTGTTATTGACGATTGTTTGAATGTCGTTTGACTGCTATTTGACTACTATTTGATTAATTAATATCAGGGGTTGGCCATGACTTTAAAAGAACAGATCACCGACGACATGAAGGCCGCGATGCGTGCCAAGGAAACAGCCAAGCTGGGTACCATCCGCCTGTTGACCGCCGCCATGAAGCAAAAAGAAGTGGATGAGCGCATAGAGCTGGACGATGCCATGGTATTGGCTATCATAGAAAAAATGATCAAGCAGCGCAAAGACTCCATCACCCAGTTTGAAGCAGGTGGCCGCCAGGATCTGGCAGACATAGAAAAAGCTGAGTTGGAAATTTTGTCGAAGTACATGCCTGCTGCATTGTCGGATGAAGAAGTGCAGGCTGCTGTGGCCGCTGCTGTCGCTGAAACCGGTGCTGCTGGTCCGCAAGACATGCGCAAAGTCATTGACGTATTGAAAGCCAAACTGGCAGGTCGTGCCGATATGGGCAAGGTGTCTGGTCTGGTCAAGGCGGCATTGGCGAAATAATTTGCCTGCGCCACGCGTGTTGAATTCATTTGCTGGCATCCTGCTTTGATACCTCAAAGTTTTATCCAGGATTTACTGGCCCGCGTTGACATTGTTGACGTGGTGGGCAAATACGTACAGTTGAAAAAAGGTGGCGCAAACTATATGGGTTTGTGCCCCTTCCATAATGAAAAATCCCCCAGCTTTACCGTAAGCCCAACCAAACAGTTTTATCACTGTTTTGGTTGTGGTGCGCATGGCAGTTCCATCGGGTTTTTGATGGAGTATTCGGGCCTCAGTTATGTTGATGCGATTCGTGATCTGGCGCAAAACAATGGCATGATCGTGCCGGAAGAAGATCGCATGTTGCCGGCAAAAAGGGCGGAAGTGCAGGCAAAAAGCCTGGCTTTGTCCGAGGTCATGACCAAGGCTGGAGAATATTACAAGCAGCAATTGCGCACGGCACCGCAAGCCATAGCGTATCTGAAAAAACGTGGTTTGACGGGTGAGATAGCCGCGCGTTTCGGGCTTGGTTTTGCCCCTGATGCCTGGGATGGTCTGCGTTCTGTCTTCAATGATTATGGTGATCCCTCACTGGTTGAGGCTGGTCTGGTGATAGACAAGAGCGAAGAAGAGGGCGGCGGGCGCAAGCGCTATGATCGTTTTCGGGATCGCGTCATGTTCCCGATCCGTAATACCAAAGGGCAAGTGATCGGCTTTGGTGGGCGCATCATGGAGCAGGGGGAGCCTAAGTACCTGAATTCGCCCGAGACCCCCTTGTTTCAAAAAGGCTTTGAGCTATATGGCCTGTTTGAAGCGCGCCAACCGATACGTGAAGCCGGTTATGTGCTGGTGACGGAAGGTTATATGGATGTAGTGGCGCTGGCGCAAATGGGTTTTCCGCAAGCGGTGGCCACTTTGGGAACTGCATGTACGCCTACTCATGTGCAAAAACTCTTGCGCCAGACGGATCATGTAATTTTCAGTTTTGATGGTGACAGTGCTGGGCGACGGGCCGCGAGGCGCGCGCTGGATGCCTGCCTGCCGCATGCGAATGACGACAAGATCATCAAGTTCTTGTTCTTGCCCACCGAGCATGATCCCGATAGCTTCATTCGTGAATTTGGTGCGGGAGCTTTTGAACAGGAGGTGCATGATGCCATGCCACTGTCTCAATTCTTTATGCGTGAAACTATAGGTGATAATGACCTGACTACCGCTGAGGGACGGGCCAGGACACAGTTTGATGCCAAGCCATTGTTGCAGGCAATGCAGCCTTCCGGCCTGCGTTTGCAACTGGTGCGTAATCTGGCGCAGGTGACGCAGACCAGTCCCGCAGAAATTGAAACCATGTTTGAATTGAGTCAACCGGTGGCACGCCAGAAGCTGGCGCCTCCCAGATCCAAGCGCAGTGCGCCGGTGGGGCTGGAGCGACAAATTATCCGCATTCTGGTGGCGCATCCTTCACTGGCGATGATGCTGGATGAAAGTATGTTGTCTGATGCGGCCATGTTGGCACCGGATGGTGCAGCGATGCTGGGGCAATTGGTGGCCATAGCGCAAAGCATGGGTGAACATGCCCAATTCGTTGCTCTGGCAGAGCAGTTGCGGACAAGTGGATCGGATTTTGATGCATTAATTGCAGAAGTGGCGGAACAGACCGAAACCGAGATCGATATGGTCAGGCAGGAATTGGCTGGCGCCATACGCCAGATGCGTTTTCAGGTATTGCGGTCGGAGCTGGATACCCTGGCCGCGCGTGGCTTGCGTGAGGAAGCGGATATTGCCCGTTATCGCGAAATAATGTTGTTGCAAGCACAATTGCGCAAAGAGGCTGAGGCTGAAGCTGCCAATCGCTGATGTGGCGTTTTGAACTCTTTTTATCCTGTTCTGCATTATCTTTCAGGTAATTGTCGGGGATTTTTACTCGCTGGCCTGATGATTGCTTAAGTTGACCCTTGTTATTGCGGCTTTCGCCATCAATTGCTGTGCATATTAGAAGAATTATTGCGTTAATTGCATATTTTGCTAAATTATTTGGCAATTTTTGATGGACGAAACGGTATTGAAATGTCTGTAACTGCTTTGATATTGCCTAAATTTTGTTCAGGAAATAGCTATATGGCATAGTCTTGGGCTGGAGTAAAGTACGCTCGCGTGTTATAATTAAAGGCTTTCGATTCAAGGTCTTAGGTTGTTTCATTCTGGGCAAAGCTCTTGGCATTTGCGTGGAATGTGTTGTTTAGGTGAGTGTAATGCTCCTCCGAGTAACCCAAAACACTGGCGCTGAGACTCGGGAAGTCTGAAACAAACAAGAGTTTGCTCTGCGATGCAGGTCCCAAGATCTGATGGCAGCGCATTTTCTTTTTTGTGAAATCGACACAGGCGACTTCCTCAGTACCGGATGGTTTGATTCAATGGCTAACGCAATGAAGAAACCCGCGAAAACCCTGATGTCCACTACGGCTAAAAAAACCGTGACGACCGCGCCGAAAAAAGTGCAGGCCACGGCGGCCGTAACAAAGACGGCAAAGACCGTTACCAGCACCGCGAAAGCGGCAAGTGCAAGCAATAATGCAGCATCGAAGACATCTGTGAAGGTGGTTGCCGGCAAGCCAGGGAAAACTGCTGCTGCCACGCAACCAGTATCAAAGTTGGGTAGCAAGCCGGTGAAGTCTGCGGAAAAAATGCTTGAGAAAAAAGGGGTTGCGAAAGACGTTAAAGCGCCTAAAGTAATAAAGAATACGGTTGCAGCGACACCGCAGGCAACGAAACAGGTAGCAAGTAAAGCAGTATTGAAGGCGGCAGCAAAAGCCAAAGACGTGGATGTTGAAGAGTCCGTGTCTGCGACAAAAACGGCTGGTAAGGACGTGAGCGGCAAGAATGCGAAACCCCCGGCAAAAAAAGAGAATTTGCCTGCAGAAGCGGCCAGTTCTCAGGCAAGTGGAAAAGCCAAGAGTGCAGCACTAGCCAGGCCTCAGCCAGAACCAGTATCCGTATCATCGAAAGCTTCTGTGACAATTAACAAAACCGATTCAAAGACAGTGACTAAGCCAACCAAGAATTCAGCAAAAGCTGCACCAGAGGTGCAGGAAATCAAGACCGGTTCTGCGCCCACCGTAAGCCAGACTACCGATGCTGCGGTGCTTGCCGCCATTGATACTTCCGGCTATGTATTGCCTGGAGTGAAGGTGCCTGGTCGTCGTGGTCGCAAGCCTAAGGAATATCAGCCTGAGAATGAAGAAATCGCTGCATTGAACGCGGTAGAACGCGCCGAGATGAAAGCGATAGACAAGGCCAAGGCAAAAGATCGCAAAGCCAAGGAAAAAGCCTTGCTGAAAGATGCTTTCTCATCCGATCCGGAAGCTACAGAAGAAGAACTTGAGCGTCGCCGCCAGAAACTTAAAACCCTGATCAAACTGGGTAAGGATCGCGGCTACCTGACGTTTGCTGAAATCAACGATCACTTGCCGGAAAACGTCGTCGATCCGGAAGCAATCGAAGGCATTATCGGCACCTTCAATGACATGGGTGTGGCTGTGTATGAACAGGCCCCCGATGCAGAAACCCTGTTGTTGTCGGATAACGTCGTTACTGTCACGACCGATGATGATGAAGTGGAAGCCGCTGCTGAAGCTGCATTGTCTACTGTCGACTCCGATTTTGGTCGCACCACTGATCCTGTACGTATGTATATGCGTGAAATGGGTTCGGTTGAGTTGCTGACGCGCGAAGGCGAAATCGTTATCGCGAAGAAAATCGAAGAAGGACTGAAAGACATGATACAGGCGATTTCTGCCTGTCCAACCACGATTGCTGAAATCCTGGCTGCTGCTGACCGTATTGCTGCTGACGAAATCAAGATCGATGAAATCGTCGATGGCCTGGTTGATCCGAACGCGTCTGAAGAGTCCGCACCTGTCGTTGTTGCTGCAGTTGTCGAAGAAGAGTCAGAAGAAGACGAAGAAGATGACGAAGAAGAAGATGAGGAGGACGATGATGGCGGTGCCGCTGGTGCTGCTGCCATCTCGGCAGAGCAGCTTGAGCAGTTGAAACGTGACTCATTGGCAAAATTCGAAATCATTGCGACAAATTTTGAAAAAATGCGCAGATCCTTCGAAAAAGAAGGTTACAACTCCAAGTCTTACATCAAGGCTCAGGAAGCGATTTCCGGTGAATTGCTGGGTATACGCTTTACTGCCAAAGTGGTTGAAAAACTGTGCGATACCTTGCGTGGACAGGTAGATGAAGTACGCCATGTGGAAAAACAGATACTCGAAGTGGTCGTTAACCGTTGTGGTATGCCGCGTTCGCATTTCATCAAAGTCTTCCCTGGTAATGAAACCAATCTGAGCTGGGTTGAAGGTGAAGTGAATTCCGGGCATTCATATAGTGCCGTGCTGGGCCGTAATATTCCTTCAGTCCAGCAATTGCAGCAAAAACTGATCGACTTGCAGGCCCGTGTTGTATTGCCTTTGCCTGATCTGCGCAACATCAATAAAAAAATGTCTGCCGGTGAAATGAAAGCACGTAAGGCCAAGCGTGAAATGACCGAGGCTAACTTGCGTCTGGTTATTTCCATCGCCAAAAAATACACAAATCGTGGTTTGCAATTCCTGGATCTGATCCAGGAAGGCAATATCGGTTTGATGAAGGCCGTGGACAAGTTTGAATATCGCCGTGGTTACAAGTTCTCGACGTATGCTACCTGGTGGATACGTCAGGCGATTACCCGTTCCATCGCTGATCAGGCACGTACTATCCGTATCCCTGTGCACATGATAGAAACGATCAATAAAATGAATCGTATCTCGCGTCAGATCTTGCAGGAAACAGGTGTAGAGCCTGATCCGGCTACCCTGGCGATCAAGATGGAAATGCCGGAAGATAAAATTCGCAAGATCATGAAGATCGCGAAAGAGCCGATTTCCATGGAAACACCTATCGGTGATGATGATGATTCGCACCTGGGTGATTTCATTGAAGATAATCACACCTTGGCACCGGCTGATGCTGCCCTGCATGCATCCATGCGCAATGTCGTCAAGGATGTGCTGGATTCGCTGACGCCGCGCGAGGCAAAAGTATTGCGCATGCGTTTTGGTGTAGAGATGTCTACCGACCATACTTTGGAAGAAGTGGGCAAACAATTTGACGTGACCAGAGAGCGGATTCGTCAAATAGAAGCCAAGGCTTTGCGTAAGTTACGCCATCCTTCGCGTTCTGATAAGCTCAAGAGCTTCCTAGAAGGTAATTAATGTTGTACAATGGGCGTCGGTTTTTTCGGTGCCCATTCAATTGATATTGTGCTGAGTTGTTTAGTATGTAGGCACAGTATTTTGCAGGTGGCAGCATCGGGCTTTTCCTGCAAACCTGAAGTATTTTTCCAATCCTGGATTATCCTCAGATTAAAGCAGGCAGAGCTTGCAGAAAGAATTGGGCCTCTAGCTCATGTTGGTTAGAGCAGCGGACTCATAATCCGTTGGTACCGTGTTCGACTCACGGGAGGCCCACCAAATACCATGACTGATATCAAGTCCCCAGCTATACCTGTCCCCGAGCAAACTACACCAGACGTGAAGTTTGCTGATTTCGGCCTGTCGCCGGAAATCTTGCGTGCTCTGACTGATCAGGGCTATGTCCATCCCACACCTATACAAGAACAGGCAATTCCGGTTGTTCTGCAAGGGCGTGACGTTATGGGTGCGGCACAAACCGGCACTGGCAAGACCGCTGGCTTTTCCTTGCCCATCATCCAGTTGTTACTGGCCCATGCGAGTACCAGTGCTTCACCAGCACGCCATCCTGTACGCGCATTGATACTGACGCCTACCCGTGAGTTGGCCGATCAGGTGGCTGAAAACGTGAAAGCGTATTCTCGTCATACTCCATTGCGCTCTACCGTGGTGTTTGGCGGCATGGACATGGCACCGCAAGTTGCGGCCCTGCGTTCCGGTGTTGAAATCGTGATTGCCACCCCAGGACGTCTGCTCGATCATGTGCAGCAAAAAACCATCAACCTGTCCCAAACCCAGATTCTGGTCATGGATGAGGCTGATCGTATGCTGGACATGGGCTTTTTGCCTGATCTGCAACGCATCATCAATCTGTTGCCTAAAAAACGTCAGAACCTGATGTTTTCTGCTACCTTCTCGCAGGAAATCAAAAAGCTCGCAGCCAGCTTTTTGACCAATCCGCAGACGATAGAAGTAGCGCGCAGCAATGCCACGGCTGACAATGTCACGCAGATTCTGTACAAGGTTGCGACGGAAGAAAAACGCGATGCCGTGTCCTTTATCATCCGCGAACGTGGTTTGAAACAAGTCATCGTTTTTTCCAACACCAAGATAGGTGCGTCCCGCCTGGCCGTACATCTGGTCAAGCAGGGTGTCAAGGCATCGGCGATTCATGGTGACAAGTCACAACAAGAACGCATGGCAGCGCTGGAAGCCTTCAAGCAGGGCGAAGTTGAAGTGCTGGTGGCTACTGACGTAGCTGCGCGTGGACTGGATATCGCCGAACTGCCTTGCGTCATCAATTTCGATCTGCCTTATAACGCTGAAGATTACGTGCATCGCATAGGTCGTACTGGTCGTGCTGGTGCTAAAGGTGATGCGATTTCCCTGCATACCGATCAGGATGAGCGTTTGCTGATCGATATCGAAAAAATGATCAAACAAAAGATCGTGCGCCTGAACCTGGCTGGTTTTGTTGCTACGTCTGTGCATCAGCCTGAACACCGTGCTCCGCGTGAGCGTGCTGACAGAGGCAGCGATAGAGGTGCCGATCGTACTGACCGCACTGAACGTGCCGACAGAAGCGACCGGCCAACACGCAGTTTTCAGCCACCAAGAGAAAAAATTGACCCCTGGTTCCTGAAACCTTACGAGCCTAGTGCATCTGCTACCACCCAAACGCCATCTGCAGCAGACAGCAAGGCGGGCGCAGCGGCCAAGCCACAGAGAAAAGCAGCCTTGTTAGGCGGTTTTTCCAAGAGTTAGTCAGCATTGTTCTGCCATGCTGGCTGACCTGAACGGAAAATGGCTGCATGACACTTCAAGCGCTGGCAGCCAGACTTTCCCAGACCAGGTTGGCAGCACATAAATCTTCTATTGCCGTTCCCACCGATTTAAACACGCTGATGTCTGTTGCTTGCGTGCGTCCGGGATGCCGGCCTGCACATAGCTCGGCCAGTTCTGCAACAATGGCTGATCTGGGCAGGCTGCCATTGGCCAGGGTTTGCGTCAGGTCACCTGCTTCTGTCACGGCACCTGCATAGGTATCTACATAGACTGTGGCCTTACGCATCAGTGCATCGTCCACCTCGCGCATATCGGGGCGAAAGCCACCGACCAAATCCACGTGGGTACCGGCCCGCACATGTTCACCCAGCACGATTGGTGTTTTACTGGTGGTTGCACAGGTGATGATGTCAGCCTGGGCGCAGGCCTCAGCCAGGTCGGTTACCACTTCAATATGGACAGTCGCAGGTAACTCGGCATGCTCACGCAGAATGCCGGCTGCCAGTGCAGATTTCTCGCTGGATCGTCCCCAGATACTGATATGGCTGATAGGCCGGGTATGGCAATGCGCAACAGCAATATGCGGGGCCAGGCTACCGTTACCGACCAGCAGCAGACGTTGACTATCACTTCTTGATACAAATGACGACGCCAGTGCTGACGCGGCAGCGGTGCGGCGCAGGGTCAGTTCTTCGCCATCCATCAGGGCCAGCGGCGCGCCGGTTTGCGTATCAAATAAAACGAAAATGGCATGCACGGAAGGCAGACCGGTATTGTGTGGGGCGACCGTCACCAGCTTGACACCCAGATGTCCATGGCTTTGCCAGACCGGCATCAGCAAGAGGCTGGAACTGCCTGCTTCTGACAGCGTATGCGCATGTCGTCTGGGGACGATCATGTCTTCGGTAAAAGCCTTACGCAAAGCCGGAATCAGTCTTGCATACGGCAATGCGGCGCGGACTTGTTGTTGGCTGTAATGGGGAATCATGGTCGTACTGTATCAGGTGAGCCTGGAAGTAAGGGGGATTTGCCAAAACTTGCCGGTGTACTTCAGGGCCGGTGCATTTAAAACTCGGCGAATATAAGGCTATTAAGTAATTGTAAATGAATCGGTTTTGCTGTGGGTGAAATGAGCTCTAATGGCGGAATGCTGCAATCGCTGAACTCATATACTTTTATTTACTAGTCGGCAGAAATTCTCAACTGTTTGGAAATAGTTTTTTTAATCTCTTAAACTGCCAGCTTGGTTATAATCCTGCCATGCACATTTTTTACCGACTCCGGCATTTCACCATATGGCTTGCATGTTCTGCATTGCTGTTTAGTGGGTTGTTGCCGTCTCTGGCAATGGGCCTGGAAGCAAGATCTGTCTCTGCCAGCCCGGCATCAGGCCTGGTGGAGTTGTGCAGTGCCAGCGGTAAGAAGCTGCTGGATACGACTACCGGTAAAATCGTCAAGCTTGCCGAAGACAAAACTGGCCTGCCAGCTGGGCACGTTGTTAATCACTGCGCGCTGTGCCTGCCGCTCAATGATCACTCCATTTTCCTGCCACCATCTTTTCCTGAGCGTGCCGACAGCAAGTTCAGTGATTCTTTCCCGACCCTGTTTTACCATGCACCTGTTACGCTGATGGCGTGGACACATGCACAGCCACGTGCTCCCCCATCTTTTCATAGCTGAATTCCCTAAGAACCTGTTTACGATCTGTAACGAGCGTCAGCGGGGTCAGGGTAACTAAGCGCAGCGCAAAAAGCGGAATGTACTCAACGACATGGGCATTTTGAGCAGCCCATGAGCCCCGCGTAAACTCCGATTGCGCACGCGCAGTAAGATTGTAGTGATTCTAAGCGCATGTTGATGGCAGGCCGTCAGTAATCTTTATGATGGCGATGAAAAAAATCGCTTTGTCTTAAAACATGAATAATCGGTTGTGCAATATGTTGAAGATAAGCGTCATCTGATGCCATCTGCCATATGAAGATAAATAAAGTAATAATCATGCAATCCCACAGCTATAGGTATGCTTTTTTACAGCTGCTTATGGCAGGAATTTTGGAATAATGGAAAAGGAATAGATAGATGAAAAACGTCAACAAACTGCTTGTTATTGCGGCTTTGTTTTTTGCCAATGCAAGCCTGGTTCAGGCACAGGTAACGGTGAAAGAAGCCTGGGTACGTGCTACGGTGGCCCAGCAAAAAGCCAGTGGTGCTTTCATGCAGATCACTTCTGCCAAAGATGCAAAATTGGTGGAAGTACGTTCACCGATAGCTGGTATTGCCGAGCTGCATAAAATGGAAATGAATGACAACGTGATGAAAATGCGCCAGATTGACGGCGTCGATTTGCCTGCCGGTAAAACAGTGGAACTGAAACCAGGTGCGTTTCATGTCATGCTGCTTGACTTGAAAGGCCAGATCAAAGATGGCGACATCGTACCTCTGACGCTGGTCATTGAAGGAAAGGACAAGAAACGTGAAACGCTGGAAGTCAAAGCATTAGCAAAACCCTTGAACCAGGCTATTCAACATTGATAGTGGTGACTACGAATATGACAAAATTTAAGCTGAGCAATCTTTTGCCTGCGTTGCGTTGTTTCAATGTAGCAGCTATCTGTGCTCTGGCAGTCTGGTATGCCTATGCGTTTTATTTGCATCAGGCCATATCTCGTGAATCCTTATCACCAGAACATGAATTACGTTTGTTGCCTCAGCAGGTGACACCTTCAGATTTCAGGAGGGCAGTATGAGAAAATCGAGTTTCATTTTGCTTGCAGCCTTGTTCGCGCAGACTGCTTCCGCACACATTACTCTGGATCAGGCAAAAGCAGTCGCTGGCAGTTATCACAAACTGACATTCAAGGTAGGGCATGGGTGTGATGGCAGTGCCACGACCACGCTGAAAGTCATCTTGCCGGAAACTGTGAGCGGTGCCAAACCGATGCCCAAGGCAGGCTGGAAAATTGATACCGTGATTGAAAATCTAAGCACACCTTACACATCACATGGCAAGACCATCAGCCGTGATGTACGTGAAGTCAGCTGGACTGGTGGCCCTCTGCCTGATGCTTACTATGATGAATTTTCCATGCAGGTGAAATTGCCAGAGGCTGTTGGCAAGCTGGCTTTCAAGGTGATGCAACTTTGTGAGAAAGGCAGGCTCGACTGGGTGGAAATCCCAGCAGATGGTCAGTCTGCCAAGGGCTTGAAAACACCGGCACCAGTACTGGAAGTAATGGAAAAAACAGAAGCAGCGCATCAGCATTGATGCAATTGCGTTTCTAAATGAAAATCTCCCGTGCATTGATAAAAACACGGGAGATTTTATTAGAACTCATTTCATCAATAGGGGTGAGTTCTAGTTGTCTTACTCAGCCTGGAATATTTTTTCTATTGGTAATTGAAACAGTTTGGCTATGCTAAAAGCCAATGGCAGGCTGGGATCATAACGTCCCGTTTCTATAGCATTCACCGTCTGGCGAGATACTTCCAGCAGGTCTGCCAACTGGGCTTGACTCCATTCCTGCCGGGTCCGTAATTCCCTGACGATGTTTTTCATAGTGACCGCTCTTTCCACCTGCGCAGACAAGTGATCACACCCCAGGTACCCATGACCAGAGACCAGGTCACAAACATACTGAGCTTGGGGAAGCCGGCACTTTCCATGAAACCATAACTGAGTGCGGAAGCTGCGGTCACTGCGGCCGCCATGCCCAGGTTTTCCAGTGACCAGATACGCACATATTCATCCATGCGTTGAAATTGCCGGACGATGGCCCAGACCATAAACAGGGCGGGCAAGATGGGGCTGGCAATCAGCAGGCTGCGCAGTAAGCCGGCAGGCATTGGCCCGGCAATTAAATTGCTGCCGAATACGAACAGGCAATACATTGCCAGCGCCGCAAAAAGCTCGCGGAAATAAAGGGCCTTGGCTTGTTTCTCTCGCATCATTGCCTCCATCTTTTAAAGTAAGTAAAGTTTGCTTTACATTGTTAGTCAAAAAAATAGTGTTAAGACTTGTGCGCACGCCGGTGTGTATCTATTCCGATTTTCACGACTATGTGTCAAGCACGCTAGATAGCTGTTTGCACAAAAATGCTTGGAATACCCGGTCTTCATGAGAAATATTCATGATGGAGTTAGAGTATTACCTAAGTGCATTCAGCATTTTCATTCAGACGGTGTAAAGCATGCTTGTCATCATATATCAAAGAACAAGTATGTCAAGTATGCTTTACATTACCGGGGGGATAGTTGAATGAGAGGAGAATGAAGGAACGGTAGAAATTAAAAAGGCTTGCAGAAGAATATTTCTGCAAGCCTTGTTCCTGACTCCTGACCCCCATGTGGGCTGACAGCCTTGGAATTTACAGGATGTTTAAAGTCACCTCGATATTGCCGCGTGTGGCGTTGGAATAAGGGCAGACTTCATGTGCCTTGTGTACCAGTGCTTCGGCTGTTGCACGGTCCAGTCCAGGCAGGCTGACATTCAGTGTTACGGCAAGGCCAAAGCCGCCTTTGCCGTTCGGACCTATACCTACCAGGCCATTGACGGAAGTGTCAGCAGGCAGGGCTGTCTTCTGGGCTGCGGCGACAAATTTCATGGCACCAATGAAACACGCTGAATAACCTGCCGCAAACATTTGCTCAGGATTGGTACCTTCACCACCTGCGCCACCCAGTTCTTTTGGGGTGGTCAATTTGACTTCCAGTTGATTGTCGCTGGAAACGGCACGGCCATCACGACCACCGGTGGCTGTTGCATTTGCTGTGTAGAGTACTTGCATTGTCTTGCTCCTTGTTTCGGGTTGATTGATTGGCAGATGTTGATGCCATGGGTTAACTATAATGTGCAATTAAATTGTGTGCAATCTAAATTTTCATTGATTTTTTCTATGAACATCATAGAAGGCATGTGCATATATTCAAGAACTTGTTACAAAATTAATATAAAAACCTATGTTGAGCGTATCTTGCGTCTGAAAAACCTTAAGGTTTGAGTAACTCCGTGCGCAAGGCACTCAGGCTGGCACGCAAGTCGATCAAGGTTTCCTTGCTTTGTCCACTGGCACAAAGTATTTTTTGCGGAATGTCCAGAGCCGCTTTTCTCAAATTCTTGCCAGCTACTGTCAGGGTGATCCTGACCTGGCGCTCATCTGTTTCATCACGTTGGCGCTGTAGCAAACCGTTTGCCTCCAGGCGTTTTAGCAAGGGAGTCAGCGTGCCCGAATCCAGGAACAGGGCATTGCCGATATCCTTAACCAGTACCTTGTCCTGTTCCCATAAAACCAGCATGACCAGATATTGCGGATAGGTAAGTCCCAGTTCATCCAGTAGCGGCTTATACGCCTTCGTCAGGGCCAGGGATGAAGAATACAGGGCAAAGCAGAATTGGTTTTCCAGTGCCAGCATGTTGATAGGAGGATCAGCAGGTTTTTTCATCGGGGCACTCTTGGTGGTAGGGTGGCCATAGGAAGGGCCACAAATCTTCTTCGTTAGCCATGATAATCAGTTTCTTGATCCCGTTGCAAACTTGCTGCAAGATGTTTGTTCCCCGAGACTGGTACGGTTTGAGATTGGCCAAGGGTGGCAAGGTATAATGTTAGTCATTGCGCGTGGCCTTGCCACCGTCTACCGTAAGAGGACAATGTGAGCTTTATCGAGAAACTTTCTGCCGCCTGGACGGCAAACAATTCCTTGTTGTGTGTGGGTCTGGATCCTGATGTCAGTCGCTTTCCGGCGGAACTGGCAGGCAAACCGGACGCCATATTTACATTTTGCAAAACCGTGATTGACGCAACGGCGGACCTGGCCTGTTCGTTCAAGCCGCAGATCGCCTATTTTGCTGCCCTGCGTGCAGAAGACCAACTGGAAGCCATTTGCCGCTATATCAAAACGACGTATCCACATATTCCCGTCATTCTGGATGCCAAGCGCGGTGATATCGGTGCCACTGCTGGCCAATATGCACGCGAGGCATTTGAACGCTATGCGTCCGATGCGGTGACCGTCAATCCTTACATGGGTTTTGATTCTGTTGAGCCATACCTGGAATGGAAAGACCGTGGCGTCATCATACTTTGCCGTACCTCCAATGCTGGTGGTTCTGATTTGCAATTTCTGGATGTCGATGGCAAACCCTTGTACCAGCATGTGGCGCAGTTGGTGGCCAACAAATGGAATACCAATGGTCAGTGTGCTCTGGTCGTGGGAGCGACTTTCCCGAATGAATTGGCACAGGTGCGTGCAATTATTGGTGATATGCCTCTGCTTGTGCCTGGTATTGGTGCTCAGGGCGGTGATGTTGCCGCGACCGTACAGGCAGGTAAAACAGCAGCTGGCACAGGCATGATGATTAACTCTTCACGTGCCATTTTGTATGCCAAGCCAGCGTCTGGCGAGAGCACAACTGATGCCATCCGCCGCGTGGCGCTGGAAACACGGGACGCCATCAATTTGTATCGGTAATTTTTGTGGCTGGCGGGAGTAAAGTGAATTTTATTCCTGTGCCATGCCATTTTCTTTTAGCACGGCTTGCATATAGTCAGTCAGTGCCCTGACTTTTCCAGATGACTGGCGCGCAGTGGTGATGGCATGTATTACCTGTGTCGGTTGCGTGTAATCTGGCAAAATTTGACGGACCAGTCCATCAAGCAGTTCCCGAGTCCAGAACCATGCTGGCATGACTGCAATACCAAGGTCGGCCAGAACAGC
This sequence comes from Undibacterium sp. GW821-FHT11B02, assembly GCF_058808955.1. Taxonomy (NCBI): domain Bacteria; kingdom Pseudomonadati; phylum Pseudomonadota; class Betaproteobacteria; order Burkholderiales; family Oxalobacteraceae; genus Undibacterium; species Undibacterium sp. GW821-FHT11B02. The sequence continues at coordinate 99,530 of NZ_JBXASD010000017.1, forward strand.
ATCATAAATTGCGTCCATAGTGGATAACGACAACCTGGCTTGTACATGTGTACTGCTCATGCCACGGGGGCCGTTAAAACGCCACACATCGGCACGCTCTATTCCAGAAAATAAAATGCACTGATGCTTTTGCAAGTGTGCAGGTTCAAGCACATTGCCATGTTTATTCAGGTAAGCAGCAGAAGCGACAACGATACGCTGCGACGTGCCAATAGGGCGTGCAACCAGGTTGGAATCGGGCAGGGCAGCAAGACGAAAAGCTACATCCACTCGCTCTTCTACGACCGGTGATAACTGATCAGACAATATCAAATCAAGTTTGACATCAGGGTGCATCTGCTGCCACCTGGGCAATGCAGGTATCAGCAACTTCCTACCAAAACCATTCGAACAGGCAACACGGATACGCCCGCGAAAACGCGCTTTTTTATCTTGCACTGAAGTATCAGCGACACTCATCATGTCCAGGATCTGCAAGGCATGCGGTAAATACACTTCACCTTGCTCCGTCAAACTGATGCTGCGGGTCGAACGATGGAACAGGCGGCAACCCAGATAATCTTCCAGTGCCAGCAATTGTCGGCTAATGGTTGCCTGACCAATGCCTGTTGCAATTGACGCCGCTGTCAGGCTGCGGGCCTGGGCGATGGCCACGAAGACACGCAAGTGTTCATATAAGCCATTATTCATGCGTTTTCCTCATAAGTGTTTCTCATAGACTGGCTAGTATAGCTCTGTCAGCCTGCTTACACTTGGATCCTGTTTTGACAATACGCAGGTATGGGGATGAAGAAATGGGACTGACTTTATTTAAACGAAATCAGTTGTTGCCGATTGCTGTATTTTTGGTGACGGCGACGCTGGCAACGTTTGTCTGTTATCTCGGTGGACAAATGACTTATCTTGCGCCGTTGATGGCGAGTGCCGCAGTACTCGCAAATGCAGGGGCGGCAGTCAAGCCTGTCGTGCGTGCGACTTTGTTTGCCTATTCAATATATCTGCTTCTGGCTGGTGCAGCAAACCTATGGATTCCAGCTATGCCAGTGCAGTTGGTTCTGCTTTGTGCGATTGGTTTCTTGCTTGGCATGATCCTGTTGACACAGCATCCACCTGCTTTGGCATTACTGGCTGCATTGTTCATGCATCCAGCAGACATCTTCGCCACTGTCTGGCTGGCATTTAGTGTTTTAGCTATGCTGGCCGGTGTCGTCTCAGTACATCAATTACATCAGCGATGGATTGCCGGAATTGAATAAATTCGACAAATATTGGAAGAAAATGATGGTAAGAGGGATGCTGGACGAGGTGCTGAATTGACATATGAGCAGTATGAGAATCATTGCGTATTACTCATAAATAATCTCATATCCAGATATACAAAACAGAAGGTAAGAAAGTTCGTTTTTTATTTTATGGAGGAATATATGTACAAATTAATTGATCCGGAAAGTGCCACTGGCGTGATTAAGGAATTATTGGATAGCACACAAAAACAGTTGGGACGTGTTCCCAATCTCTATCGTGCGATGGCCAATAGCAGTATTTCCTTGAATGCTTATTTGTCCTTCAGGGGAGCATTGCAAGGAGGTGAACTTGATACCAAAATGTGCGAGCGAATTGCCCTGTTGACTGCTGAGCGCAATGACTGTGATTATTGCGTAGCTGCGCACAGTTTTCGCGGTGCCAAGCTGGGCATGTCTGCTGGTGAACTGCATGACACGCGCCTGGGTCGGTCAGAAGATGAAAAGATACAAGCTGCACTGAATTTCGTGATTGCTTTGATGGATGGACATGGTCATGTCAGTGAGCATGTACAAGCGGCCATGTTTGCCAAAGGCTGGAACGAAGCGCAAGTTGCTGAAATGGTGGCCCATGTCGCCTTGAACGTGTATTCCAATTATTTCAAACAAATAGCCAAGCCTGAACTGGATTTTCCTGAGGTAGCTAAGCTGTCAATCTGAGTTTGGTTACACGATGGATTGCACCCGGATAATGTCTGCCCGGGTGCCCATGCTATTACTAGAACTCATTTCATCAATAGGGATGAGTGCGAGCAAGGCGATTCGGGATGCAGTGCAAGGCGTAAGGGTGACACT